>NZ_JAJJZG010000040.1 GCF_021028995.1 Halobacterium sp. KA-4
GTCCGTTCACGCTCCCAAGTTTCTTCTAAATCCGCCGCAAAGCACTCGCTGAGCAGGTCTGCGAGCATTATCCCAAACAAACTCAACGACCTGCTCACTTCTCAAACTGGCTTAACTAGACAGTGCCAGCAGAACCAACCTATCACTGCGGAGGGCGTTCTGACTGCGGTCTGGGAGCGCATCGATGACGAAACGTTCGAAGTTCAGATGCGGTTCAAGAGCAACGAACTCGAAGAACGGTATGGGATTCCGGTCCTCGTCTACGAACCGGACCGGTATCACGCAAAGGCGGTGTCTGAGGAGATTCGTGACGGTGAACAGAGACGGTTCCAGACGCGCACCACACAAGTTATCGGAACGGCTGCTGAACACGCAGCAGCAGAACGCAAGATCCTCCGAGAGGCTGATCCCGCATCACAGATCTCGGTTGCCTCGGCAGAGCAGCCTGACTGGGAAAACGACGTCCCGCTGTATCACTACAAGACGACAGAGAAAGCGGAGAATATGCAGTCTCGGAAGGCACCAATCAACGTCGTATTCGATTGGTGCAATTCGAATATCGTTCAGTCAGACATGAGGAGTGGAGAGTACGGAGGGAAATGGAAGCAACCAGCTCCCGTCGGCAAAAATGATCGGTATATTAATGTCGATGGTGACGTCCAGTCCAACGACGCTCACGTGATGAATTCGGTGGGAGCGTGCCCATGGACTCAATTCCACATGCGTCTTTACGACCTTTCACTAGAAAACGCACACGCTGTTGGACAAGCACACAAAGATCCCTGTACTCACAACATAGGGACCCCTATCGCTGAATGGAAATTCGCACTATCTCGTGGAAACGTCGTCGATTGGTGGTCTGATCCTGAAGCCCCAGTTAAGACTGAAGTCGTAGACGTTGGGAATAATGGTCCCAACTGGGATACCCACGACGGGAAAATCGGATACATCTACGCCGAGTCGTAGCCAGAGTAAACAGTGGTGTTGCCAATTATGACTCTGAACAGGCTACACATGATGAGAAAACTGACTGTACTTATGTCGGCTCGAGACCATTGATGTAAATATGGGAGCACGAACCGCACTGGTTGAGCCAACCGAAGCATGGGGGTATTCACTCTCCATTAGCGTCGTGGTCAGTCTCGGCTATACTGGGCTCGTACTCGGCTATGTGTATTTCCTGTCTTCTTCGGTCAGCATTCATGGCCCAGCATGGTGGGCAATACTTTGGTATTCAATTATGGGATTCGGAACTGTGGGCACCCCGATCTTGCTCTGGCTGCAATTCAACCTTAGAAGCCCTGCTGTGTTACTGGCGTGCATCCTCGTGTTCTGTCACACACTCCCGCTTTGGAACACTCAAGGTGATACATCGGGGTTTTTCCTCGTATTCTACTTGATGCCGTTCTACCTCGTCGCGTATGCTCTCCTCGCAGGTGGAGAGTACTGGATTTAAAACAAAATCCTACGTATCGATTCAGTCCTAGTCAGTTCCAGTAGCAATTCTGAATAAAAGAAAGAACACTATTGATCAGATGATCTCCCCTCTCAAACGCTGCAGATAAGCCACACCCCAAATCTATCCTCTGGGGCTGTGCCGTCTCTCCTAAAGTGCTGATTAGCTCGACATCGACGATAAGTGTTGTTAGGTTGGTGGTTTGTAGAAATCCAAACGCAGAATCTGTGGCGCGGACACATTCTTAGCGTGCTTATAAACCTACAAATGAAACTGGGAAATTCCCGTGCTGGTGACTCCAAATTCGGTGCGAAAACTGACTGATATCTGATTAATAACTAAAAATTAGTATTTCAGATGATGGGAAGTGCGAAAATCCGCAAAAACCGATAAAGCAGCCGCTATTGAGTTGATGAACTCTGAGTGGAAAAAGTGTTACCCGACTTCCCGTAGGAAGTCTCCCAATGCTCGAACAAACGTCTTCGCCGTGATCTCTGGTGGCGACCGGATCGGCTCGTCGAGCGCGACCTTGATCAGATAGTCTGTGAGCCGCCACAGATTGTAAATCAGCGTCGACAGCGCAAAGTTACACAACCGAAGTCGGTAGTCCGTCGACGAGGTCTTCGGCATGAAACTCTTGATCGACTTGTACTGGTTCTCGATATCCCAGCGCCGACTGTATCCGTTCACGATACTCCTAATCTCCGCTGGTTCAACGCGATCTTCATTCGTCACGAATACCGCGTACTTCCCGTCAGCATCGTCACTCGTGCTCGGCGCGTACAGGTACTCAGCCTCGTGGTGTAGCTCGCCGTCGATTCTAACCGGAACGTCGTGCTTGACAGCTGCGTCCGCAGTCGGATGCTCCTGTATATTCTGAATCGCCGCCAAGTCATCCTCGTACGTCGGCACTGGAGAGAGATACGTAAGCCCGCGCTCGTGAACATCTGCGTACACACGATTGACGTAGAATCCACGATCGAACATTACCGTGTCCAAATCGACGAACTGCTCTGCGCGGTCAAGTAACCGACTCACCAGGTCAGCCTTCGAATACGATGGAGAGTCGTCGGGCTCCCACGTAGAGTTCTCTTTGACCGGCTCGACACCGAGGACAATCGGTGCGTGATCCCCGACTAAGGTGATTGTCGCGTACTTGTAGCCGCGTTTGTACTCGCCGTCCTTCTTGTACCCGCTCACCATCTTCGGGTAGTCCGGCTTCGCGATACCCGCTTCTTTGTCCTCCCACGGCCAGACGTGGAACTGCTCGTGCGTGATGTCGATCGCCGCAACGGTCTCCCGAGAGTCAAACGGATCGTCTCCGCGAATCGAGTTGACGACGTTCTCTGTGGCAGCATTGAACGCCGTCATAACGGAATCTCGAATTCGATCGATTCCGGGCATCGAATCATCATCCGCAAAATCCTCGAACGTGAGCTGGTCGTCGGAGTCTTCGGGTGTCGCGATTTTCTTGATTGCCCGCAGGAACGTTGAGTCGTCGCAGGTGAGGTCGTCGTCAGTAAGCCAGCCGTACTCGGCTTCCGAATGAGCACTCCCGTTGTTCGCGCAGATACTCGCGAACATATCCAGGATTACCTCGTCGGAGTACGTCTTGTGGGCCGCTCGGTGGGTGTCAAACTCGGGGATAACGTGTTTGCGAGCGAGCGTCAGCGTCTTCTGGGCCTTCTCCTTTTTGTACTCGCTCGTACTCTGAGACTCCTCTTCCTCAGTTTCAGTTGGGACGGACGGCACGAGAGCTTCTGTGAGGACATCGTTATCGAGCGCGACTTGCCGGACGCCAGCAACCGTCCGATTGAGGACTTCTTGGGTATTCTCACTGAATTTCCCGTGCGTGTACGAGAGTTGTTGCTGGGTGGGCGTCTTCTTGAGGTCAGTAATATCGAAGTGGAAGCTCTTGACGAGGGTTGGCTTCCGACCGAGCTGTTGCGCTAATTCGTTCTGTGAGATGCCGCGAATGCCTTTGAATAGGAGCGTGCGAAACATTTCGTCGGTCTCGAAGTCGACGCGGTTCTGGTTGCGGGCGTCTTCGAGATTGTCAACTGGGATCGAGAGCTGGCGAATGACCTCCCAGAGGTGGTCTTCACGCTCACAGAGCGTCTCCGCGTGAACGACGATTGACTCAGCGACCGCCGCCGGATCACTCATCAGTATCCCGCCTCCAAGCCGCACTACTGCACTGGTAGCGTGATGCTAGCCAGATTATGGAGTGATTCAGCCGTAGTGTGGTTCCGCTGAACTGGCGAATATCGGTATAGAATAGAGCAGAATTAGGACCAGTCATTAGCGTCGGTTGTCTGTCTGGGGCTTGTCACTGCGGATGTATGAAGGGGTATGCGTGCTGTAGTTGCAGAACTGGTTGGGGCTAAAATACGGTGTAAACTAAATATTGGTATGAGTTATCTATTAGTTGGATTTATAGTGGCTGGTGGCGAATGCGTGGATACGATGGGATTAGACGACCTGGAGGGGTTTCTCCGGCAGAAGGGCGCACCGGAACTCGTCACGGAGATCGGGACAGGAACAGCGACATTTAACGCACTCGTCGACGCGGTTGCAGTGAGTTCTTCGACAGTATCCTCACGGTTATCCGAGGGTGTTGAGCGCGATATTTTTACTGTGAGTCACAGGCCGACTGAGCATGGAACCGAAAAGCGGTATGAGCTGACGCTGCTTGGACGGCGAATCTATGATTGGGCAGAAAAGACAGAGTTTGAGCGGCAGGTTCGAGAACTCCGACGGCTGCGTCACGAGCGTGATACGTCGTTCGAGCAGCTGATCGGGAAGCTCAACCGAGATATGGAGATCCGCAAGATGGTGTCCGATTCTGACCCCCTGGAGGGCGAGGATGTTGACCTGCCCGAGGGCGCATCATTCGTACCGAAAGCTCCGTCAGAGGAGGAACTTCGTGAAGCCAAATTCGAACGCATGGAAGAATCACTCGAGCCAATTGCGGACGACCAAGCCGAAGAGAGTAGTGAGTGAAGACGAACTCCTGAAGGCTAAGTACAGCCCGGGAGGTTAACCCCGAAGGGGTTCCTGACTTGGGGATCCGTACGACCTGAGTAAAGCCCAGGAGTGCGTCAACATCCGCCAATCATAGCTAACAGAGGAACCCGATTAAGCGTGCAACAGACACCGGTGAATTCCGAACAGACTGTAAATGGGTGTATTCTCCTCGACATGGGAAAATAATCAGTACCACTAGA
>NZ_JAJJZG010000041.1 GCF_021028995.1 Halobacterium sp. KA-4
TTTGATCCTTCGACGAACACCGCCAGCAGCAGCTACTGCATCTTCTGAGTGTAAGAACCGGTCTTTGACGCCGTGAAGTCGTAAGTTATCGACCCTACCCCGACGCAGTCTTGCGTTCAACAAGGCAAGTTCCGCTCTGAATACGACGACGTTGACGAGGTACCGGCTCAGACCAGTCAGACGTATCCCGAGTCGAATAGTAATAGTCAGTAAGTCATTACGAAAGAACACTATTTGACCGATTCTAATCTCCGTGCACCGAGTGCACGGTATTTTGAACCGATTTCTTGTTATCTACTATCAGTAATTCGACTTTTGTGTGCCACTTATTCTATCCCACCCCCTCGTAATTGCAATGAGCGTACGCCCGGTCGATAGTGGGCAACGACGCTGGTTCGATGCGAAAGTGAGCGACTGCAACCGATTCCCGACAGTCTCAGCGTCGGTGTAACCGAAATAGTTCGAGAAGTGGCTAGTTCGTCGTTTTACTTCTTGGCAGACACGTCCAACGTGATCCGCTTCCGCGGCGTTCACGCTGGAATCGAGAGTACCCGTCGAGCGCCGCCCAGGGTCGGGGCACGGAATCGACGAGATGTGTGTCACGGAGGTTCGTGTGGAACATTTCGGTAATCGCTTGATTCCTTGTGAGGAATGTTCACATACAGCGGTCGACTCATGCCGGAATCACCACAACGTACGGCCAGAGGGGATCGCTGTTGCGTTGGATCACAGTCGCATCGAACCCGACGTGATCGGAGTTACTGCCGTCGAGGAGCTGTAGCTCGGCTTTCTGTCTCGAGCTATGTCTGATCGAACGGCGGCGCCCGTCGCCCGAACTATCAAATATTGATGTTGTATATAATAGTTATACTCTTACCGAATGGTGTAGCATGGCGATCTACATCGCCCGCTCGTGTCGCTTCAGAGGGCCTGACCCAAAGCAGCCGCTATCGCCGCTGAGACAGTCGTGCTTGAGGACGGACACTGAGAAATCGCACGGTCTCAGTCGCAGCACGTATCGGAGCACCACTCCCGACTAACCTGAACGCTTTTGCCGGCGGAGCAGAACGGTATCCCCGGCTTATTTTGCGAGGGAGGCGACGCCTCACCCGAGCAGCGATGTGAAGACGGGACAGTTTAGGGCGCCACACCCACGTTCGAGCATGACTGACCACAGAAACGCCAGATACACCGTCTGACGGCGCGAACATCACCGAAGTCCGATCTGAGGCGATCAGACGCCCGTCGAGCACGGCGCGTAGCTCTGGTTCGTTCAGCGCGTCGCCACCATGCGCCGTGAGGTGGCGGCACCAACGATCGGAGCGGTAGACGAATCGGTCGTAGGGGCCGTACGCCTCCGAATCGGTCGTAGGGGCCGTACGCCTCCGAATCGGCCGGTAATGGAGTCAGCCGCTGTTTTTCATCGAGGGCCGCATACGCGCCGTTTCGCCCCGTGGGACATGAGCTATCGTGTTCACGGGGGTGCGATCACCGGGTGACTGTCACCCGCTTACTCGAGGTAGACAGGAGTGGTGATCAGTAGGTGCGGGCAGCAGTGAGTGGCCCGGTTGTCAGCCTGTCAGAGCAGGGGGGGGGGAGGAGCACGGCGGAGGGTCGACGAGCGCGCGCCGATCGACCCACGAATAGCGCTGTCGAAGGGAGCCGATGTGACGCGAACGCGTATGTCGAAAAAGCCCGCATCGAGCGGGCCGGAGTAGTGTCAGTCCTGGCTGACGCTGTGGACGACGACCGGGCGATCCGTGTCGAGGATGACCTGCTGGGTCGTACTGCCGAAGAGCGCCTTCCCGGTCGGCGAACGCGCCCGGCCGGCGAGGACGATGAGGTCGGCGTCGCGGTCGTTCGCCTCGGCGATGATCTCGGCGGCGGGCGTACCGCTCCGTTCAGCGAGCGTGATCTCGATGTCGGCCTCCTCGAGGAGGTCACGGGCGTCGTGAATCGCGCCGACCTGGCTCACCGAGGCGCCCTCCGGGTTCTCCGTGAAGACGTGGAGGAGGGTGACGTGAATGTCCGCCACGTCGAACGGCATGTCGAGGACGGATTCAACCTGACGAATGCCGCGGTTCTCGTCGTCGATCGGGATGAGGATTTCGTACATTAGCCCCACCCCCAATGGACGTGCGAGTCTGGTCGAACGCGTCGCTGTCGTCGCCGGTTCCCGCCGCGGTGTCGCGTGCGGCGCAGCGCATCTGTCTGGACATGTGTTAACGTACAATCTAGTAGACCAATAATTATTCGATTCGGTTTCGAGCCGCTGGAGGCAGCCATCGACGGACGGATCCGAGCGGTGTCGTCGGCCGGACACCCTCAGTTCGATAATGAAAGAACGTGATGAGTGCAGTATCCCAGAGTGCGGCTGCGATGGGTGAGAACACGGTTCGAACACAGATGTCTGGCCCCAGCAGCGGTGTCACAGAGTGTGCAGAACCATGCCGATTTGAGTTATATAAAATGATCGGGAGTGCCTGTTCGATAATGATAGACTCCGCTCCGAACTCGATGACCGCACGACGAGTGGACGAGACCCGCGATCTACCGAGTGCGTGTCCTTTACATAGTGGTTCACCGTAGGGAGAATCATGCGAGACGTGTACATGGTGGGCGCGGCCCAATCCGACTTCGGGTCGTTCCCCGACGAATCGTATCGGTCATTGTTCTCGACGGCGTTCGAGGGCGCCCTCGACGCCGTTGACGGCGATCTCGACCGAAGCCGAATTGACGAGGCGTACGTCGGGACGCTCGGTGTGGGTGGCCGTCAGCTCGGTCTCGCCGGGCCGGCTGTCACGGAGCACGTCGGCCTCGACGGTACCTCGTGTACGCGCGTGGAGAACGCCTGCGCCGCGAGCAGCGTCGCACTCCGACAGGCCGTCCTCGCTATTCGCTCGGGCGTCGCCGACGTCGCACTCGCCGGGGGCATCGAAGTGATGAACGACATGAGCGGCGAGCAGACCCGCTACTGGCTCGGCGTCTCCGGCGAGACCGAGTGGGAGCGAATGGCAGGAACCACGTTCGCCGGCGTCTACGCCCAGATGGCCGACGCACACATGGCCGAGCACGGCACGACTCGCGAACACCTCTCACGCGTGGCCGTCAAAAACCATGCGAACGGCGCGAAGAACCCCCATGCTCATCTCGGCTTCGAGTGCTCGCTCGACGACGCGATGAACGGGATGACCGTCGCCGATCCGCTGAACCTCTACGACTGCTGTCCGACCTCCGACGGCGCGAGCGCTGTCCTCCTCACTAGCCGTGACGTCGCCGAAGAAGTCACGGACACGCCCATCCGAGTCGCTGGCACCGGCCAGGCCAGCGGTCGCGTCGGTCTCTTCCAGCGACCGACGGTCACGAGCATCCCCGCGACCAGCGAGGCCGCAGACCAGGCCTACGACGAAGCCGGTTGCACCCCGGATGATATCGACTTTGCCGAAGTCCACGACTGCTTCTCCATCGCGGAGCTGATGGCGTACGAGGATCTCGGGTTCTGCGAACCGGGTACCGGCGGCGAATATGTTGCGAGCGGTGCGACCGAGCCTGACGGCGAGCGACCGGTCAACCTCTCCGGCGGCCTCAAATCGAAAGGACACCCCATCGGCGCGACCGGGGCCGGCCAGGCCGTCGAGGTGTTCAAGCAACTGCGCGGCGAGGCCGGCGACAGGCAGGTCAACGGACTGTCCCGGGGGCTCAGCCAGAACGTCGGTGGATCGGGCGGTGCGGTAGTCGTCACGGTCTACGAGGAGGGATGGGCATGAACGGCATCGAGAGTGCGGGTGCATACGTCCCGCGCGGCGTCGTGAGCGCCGAGGAAATCGGCGAGGCGTGGGACGGCTTCCGTGCGCGAGGCATCTCGGAGAAGCGCGTCCCCGGCTACGACGAGGACGCCGTGACAATGGCCGTCGAGGCCGCGACGGACGCACTTGAGGCGAGCAGCGTCTCTCGGGAGGACGTCGAGACCCTCGCGCTGGGCACGACGACGCCA
>NZ_JAJJZG010000042.1 GCF_021028995.1 Halobacterium sp. KA-4
CGACACATCCGGGCAAGCCGTCTGAGCGATGCCATATCGCCAGACGGCGTCCATTTCCGGGTTAATCTGGCGGAATATTGCACTAAGAGCGTTTGAAGCGACCGTCAATCGACGGCAAAACAAGGCAGCGGAACTTCAGAATGAGCCGAGCAGGTTCCTTGATACTCATTCTATCCCACCCCCATTACGAGAATATCGTTGTAAAGGCTGTGTTGAATCGCTGTAAGGCGGTAGATTTCACTGTTTCACAGCACGTTTGATGTTGTAGACGACACACATCAGTGCGATTTTGCGGAACTCACGAAACCAGGATCGCGCTCGCACGGCGAAGCCGAGCGAGCGCTTCACAGCCGAATTGACGGTCTCAGTCATCGAACGCTGATTGTAGCGCTGTTCGTCGATTCTAGCGTTGTGTGCGTGGTCGTAGGGAGCGAAGATACGATGCTTGATCAGGGGTCTGATGCCGAGTTTACGTAATGCTTCGCGGAGCGCTTGCTTGTCGTAGCCCTTATCGGCGGCGAGAGACCGCAGATCGCCCGCGTTCCGGCGGGCGATCTGCTCGGCGAGGTCTGCGTCGCTTCCTTCCCGAGTCGTCGAGCAGTGTACGTCAAGGACGGCTTGAGTGTCTGTATCGACGAGTTTCGTGACTTTTAGCTTCTGCACGCGGTAGCTGATTCGCTGGCAGTAGTGGCGGCTCGCAGCTGAGCGTTCGTAGAATGTGGCGTCGATAGCAGCGTGTTTCGAAGGATCGTGTAGCTGCGCCGACTGGCGCAGCAACACTCGACAAACACTCATCTCGATCCGGTCGAACGCCTTACACAACGTGGATGGTGAGGGGAGATCGGCCGCGTTGAGGCCGATCTCCCCGGTTATTTGTGGCATCTCTTTGAGCAAGTCAATCGTCATTCGGTAGGACGCATCGAGGTAAATACGGAGACAATGCAAGGAAACGAGGGCGTAGTCGGCGAATCCGCCGCCACCTTCCGGGGCGGCGGATTCGTCTCCATCGCCAGTAACTCTTTGAGCAATCGGCACAATCTCTCCAGTGAAGCGGGAGATTTGTGTCATGGACAACCAAATCGTCCCGCTTCAACTCCTTTGATTTAGCGACCCATCCCGGCGCTGTCTAGTGATTCAACAGAGCCGTTGTAAACCACTTGGGGGCGGTGTGTTGCCACGCTGATTTAACGCATAGTTACGTCGGTGCCGTCCGGAGCCGCCCTGTCTGCGTCCCCATTCGCGGCGTTTTCTACCCGCTCTCCCGCGTACACCGGCACAGAACTTCCCACGGCCGCGTGATATCTGGTGGCTGACGCCCGTGTTCACAGCCAAGAAACGGACGTCGGAACCCGAGTACGATATTCGACCGGTATCGAACCCTGATTACATTTCTACACATCCATTTTACACCTCTAACGCTGGTCTTTCGTCCAGAAAAGGGGTATATTCGATGATGTTGCCGTGTGCTGGCGGCACTCCTGTTCGATCTGCACCCTCTAGTCGCCGTTTCTGCTGGTGAGGGAACTCGCTCTATTTTCCACCAATAGAAAATTATATGTGATGATCGATAGTTGAACCCCGTATGAGCGAAACCGGTGCCGCGAACGAGACCGCGTCAAACACGCGGGTGAAAGCCGTCGAGACTACGTTTACCATCGTCGAGACGCTCAAAGAGATGGGGGTGGACGCGTGACCGACATCGCGGAGCGAACCGATCTCTCGAAGGGCGCCGTTTACAAACATCTCTCGACACTTCGGGATCACGGCTACGTGGTCAAGCACGGCAACGAGTACACACTCGGCTTTCGGTTCCTCGACTACGGCGGATGGCTCCGCTCGCGCTACGTCGGCGCCGACCTCATCAAACCCCGCACACGCGAACTCGCCGACCGAACCGGCGAAATCGCCTCCTTCGCGATGTGGGAGAACGACCGTATGGTCACGCTCTTCCGAGAATCGGGGAACCGTGGCGTCTCCTCCCGCACGCGGCTTGGCTGTCGAATGCACCTTCACCAGATGGCGGGCGGAAAGGCCATCCTCTCTCGTCTTCCGAGAGCCCACGTTCGCGACGTTATCGATTCAGCCGGGCTACCGCCGGCGACGCCGCAGACGATAACCGACGAGGAGGAATTCCTCGAGGAGCTCGACGCCATCCGAGAGCGCGGGTATTCGGTCAACGAGGAGGAGAGTACCAAGGGACTCGTCGCCGTCGCCGTTCCTGTCGTCCCCGACGAGACGGTCATCGGTGCGTGTTCCATCGCCGGCCCGCGTCATCGCATGGACGAGGAGCGTGTCTCCGGGGAAATCGTCGACCTGCTGTTGAACGCCGCGAACGAACTTGAGTTGAACATCTCGCACGCACAGGCGTCGCCGAGATTCGGCACGCGGTAACTGTACACGAACATATATTACGCCCTCTGTATAATTGCCGAGTGATGCCACTGCTCATAGGCACCGACGACGGCTTGTATCGTGCGGACGAGATCCCCTTCGAGAAGGGTGACGCCGACCGCGTGCTCGACTGCGGTCGCGTCACGCAGGTGGACGACCTCGACCACGCTGACGGCGTCTTCGTCTGCAGCACTGCGGGCGCCTATCGCTCGCTCGACGGGGGCGAGACGTGGTCGGAACTCGACGTTCCGAAGGGGGATCGCTACTGGTTTGAGGGTGACAGCATCGTCTTCACCGTCCACGCCTCGCCCGATGGCGCGCTGTACGCGGGGACGAATCTGCCTGCGGTTCACCGATCCTTCGACGGCGGTGAGAGCTGGCACGAGCTCGACGGCGTTCAGAAACTTCCCTCCCGATCGCGGTGGGAGTCCCCGGAAGATCCGAAGCGCGCGCGCATCCGAAACATCGCGTCCGTTCCGAACATGAAGGATCGCCTCGTCATGGCCGTCGAAGTCGGTGGCGTCCACCGAAGCGACGACGGTGGTGAGACGTGGATCGACCTGCGCGACAACATTCCCGAAGACGACGTCCATCAGATCCTCCCGCTGACCGAGGACTGCTGGCTGGCCGCGACCGGCTACTTCGATCTCGACCTCGAACACGTCGGTCTCCAGACCGGCCTCGGGCATGCCACCGGCTGGGGCGGACTCTACCGGACGACCGACGCCGGCGAAACCTGGACGCGCCTCGATCAGAACAACGACTACTCCTACATCCGGCGGGTGTTCACTCACGACGGCACCGTCTTCTTCAGCGGTGCCATCGGTGCGCCGCCGGCGTGGGCGAACGACACTCACGAAGCCGCGCTCTTCGAGTCGACGAACTTCGGCCGGACGTTCGAGCGCGTCGAGTTCCCCGGCGAGCCACACGAGGTCATCGAGGACTGGGTGGTCGACGACGATGGCGACCTGCTCTGTGGCTCGGGGCTCTTCGACATTCCGACCCCCCGCACGGACATTGACGGACGGATCATGCGTCGAACTGACGACGGGGAGTACGAGACGGTCGGCCTGGTGCCGTCCAGTGTCGGCCGCATCGAAGTCGTCTGAAGTTCCGTTCTCTCGTTTTTTCGCGTGACGGCCGGCATCGGCTCGTTCGCTTCGATGACGCGTCCCGAGTTCGTCCCCGCCAGCGTGCGGACGTCGTGGTGGAAGCCTAGCGTCTGAGCGGGTAGACCAGCTCACGGTAGGCTTCCCCGTCGCTCTCCGGATAGACGAGGTGCTGGTCGCCGTCGAGCCACTGGCCGATGGGGCTGACGAGGCCGTCCGGACGGCCGTACTGGTCGAAGCTGAACTCGCCCGAAACCGTCTGGTAGTCAGTAC
>NZ_JAJJZG010000043.1 GCF_021028995.1 Halobacterium sp. KA-4
GCTTCGCCGTGCGAGCGCGCTCCTGGTTCCGTGAGTTCCGAGAGATCGCTCTGATGTGTGCGGTCTACAACATCAAGCGCTTCGTGAAACAGTGAATTCGAACGCCGTATGGCGATTCAACACAGCCGTTGAACAGCAGGAGGGATTGGCTGATGAGTATCAGCCGATTGTCGTGGATTTCCGCGGGCACGGGCGCTCCGAGAAGACTGAAACTGGCCACACGCTGCCGACGTATGCCACTGACATCGAGCAGTTCTTCGAGGCACGTGGATTAGATGAGGTCATTCTCGTTGGGTGGTCAATGGGGTCGTTGGTTGGCTGGGAGTACATCGACCAATTTGGCACCGATCGCCTTCGTGAGTTTGTCGTCGTTGAACAACAGCCAGCCGACCTGGAACAAGATGACTACGATCACGGCGTGTTCGACTTCGAGGAACTCCGTGGGCTAATGGAGTTAGCTCAGACGAATCCTCACGAATTGAACAGCGTGTTCATCGACGAGATGTTCAAACTAGGTATCGAGGCGGATTCCCCGCCCCACCGTGGGCGGGGTTGAATCAGGCGCTGACAGAGTTCATCGATAGTCTATGACGGTCGGACGTTTCGAATCCTCAGCCCAGAGTTAGTTGTCCTGTGGCTGGTTTCTGTTCTGGACTAGTTGTTGGCTTTGGTGGATTTTGTTGGAGCGAGGAAGCCACATTCACGAATGATGCACCCGACGGTTTTGATGCAGGCTGGAGAGAAGGTTAAGCGGATGATGGTGTTTGCTGTTCCTCTGCGAGGTACTCGCGGATGGCTTCCTGGATGACTTCTTCGGGGCCTTCAACGCATTCGTGTCGGAGGTCGGGGTACTGGCCGTCAAGTTTGCGCGGGACGTAGCCGTTGAGTTCCGCGGCTTCGCTGACTTGCATTCCTTCGAGGTGTTCGGAGAGGAGGCTGGCGACGGCGCGGCTGACTGCACAGCTCTGGCTCTCGAAGGCAATTGCGTCAATGCGGTCGTCGGCGATGGTGACGTGGAATTCGCCGTCATCACCGCACGTGGTTTCCTCGGAGGATTTCACGAACGTCGGGTCGCTGAGGCCTTCCTGGTTGTGGGAGGCGTGATAGTGTTCGCTGACGAGGTCGTGGTAGCGCTCGGAGGCGAGGTAGTCGTCGAGGTCGTCACGAGCAGTGTCCACGACATCAAGGAGGCGATCGACATCTGCGCGAGTATTGTAGATGTAGAAGGAAGCGCGGGCGGAGCCGGGGATATCAAGGCGGTTGTGGAGGGGCTGGGTGCAGTGGTCGCCGGCGCGGATCGCGACACCGCGGTCGTTGAGGAGGCTGGAGAGATCGTGGCCGTGGACACCCTCGACGTTGAATGAGACGAGGCCGGTGCGTTCCTCGCCGATGTCAGGGCCATACGTTTGGACGAAGTCTCGCTCAGCGAGTTCGCGGAGGAGGTACTGGGCGAGGTCGTTCTCGTGGGTGCGGACGTTCTCCATGCCAAGGTCGTCGAGGTAGTCCACGGCCGCGCCGAGCGCGATGCCTTCCGCGATGGGTGGGGTGCCCGCCTCGAATTTCCAGGGGAGTTCGTTCCACGTGGAGTCAGTGAGGGTGACGTTCCTGATCATCTCCCCACCGAACAGGAAGGGGTCGAGGTCTTGGAGGATGGCGCGTTTCCCGTACAGCCCGCCGATGCCGGTGGGACCGGCGAGTTTGTGACCGCTGAACGCGAAGAAGTCTGCGTCCATCTCCCCGACGTCGACGGGCCGGGTTGGGGCAGACTGGGCGCCGTCGATCACTGCGTACGCGCCGTGATCGTGTGCGAGCTCCACGAGATCCTCGATCGGGTTGATGGTTCCGAGGACGTTCGAGACGTGAGGCGCACAGAGGATCTCGGTGTCGTCGGTGACGAGGTCGTCGGCGGCGTCCATGTCGAGATGGCCGTCGCTCGTGACGGGGATATGGCGGACGGTCGCACCTGTTCGTTTCGCAATCTGCTGCCAAGTCACCAGCGAGGCGTGATGGTCCATCTCCGTGGTGAGAATCTCGTCGCCGGTGTCGAGATGCTGGCTGAGGCCGTACGCGACGAGGTTGATGCTCTCGGTGGTGTTTTTTGTGAAGACGATTTCCTCACGGCCGTCTGCGCCGAGGAAGTCGGCAACACGGTCGTGGGCTTCCTCGTACGCGATTGAAGCCTCATGACTAAGTTCGTGAATTCCGCGGTGGATATTCGAGTTATATTCTTTGTAGAACTCTTCGAAGACGTCGTACACCTGTCTGGGCGTGTGGGTGGTGGCAGCGTTGTCGAGGTATGTGAGTGGATGGCCGTTCACGCGTCTGTCGAGCACGGGGAAGTCTGCGCGCACTGCCGTGGTGTCAAGGGTCATATACCTGTCCAGACTCCACCACATGAAAAAACAAGCGGGAACTGCTGGTTCTTAAATTAGTTCACATACCTCGGGAATGCAACCTTCAACGCTCTTCGAGTTCGTTACTGATTTCGGTATTCTGTGAGGGCGTCGTTGAATGCGCTGGTGAGTTCGTGGATGAGCTCGGGGCTGTTGATGACGAGGTCGGTGAAGGCGTCGTTGAGGCTGCGGTGTAGGCGTCGAAGAAGGTGTCGTGGTCGGGTCGGTTGATATCAAGTCGGCGGACTGACGCCGTCCAGGCGGTTCGAGGCGATATTCTCGCGCAGGTCGCGCAGGTCGGTCTCACGACGCTCTCGGACAGCCTTCATCTCCTCCGGATTCTCGTAGTAATACGCTAACGCTCGATACACGTCAGCGACGTCTAGGGCGTATTCGTCGGCGACGTCCTCCGGGTCCGCCCCGAGCTCCTTGACGCGATCGTGCAGCTGGAGCACCGAAATGAGGCGCCCCTCGATGTGGGGTTCATCGAGGAGCTCCTGCGTGACGCGTGGGGCGTGTTGAGGCATCTGTCATCCGTCTTTAGTTAAGCCTCACACCTCGGTTGTGTAGTGGTAGCGAGCGTCTCTTGTAAGATTGGTCGTTGCTTGTGGATCTTTTGAGCGTCTTCGATCAGCCGGTCGAGCAGCGGCGGTGGTGA
>NZ_JAJJZG010000044.1 GCF_021028995.1 Halobacterium sp. KA-4
GTCAAGAGCGTTGACGAGGAAGTTAAGCAGTTGGTCTTCGTGGATTTCATCGTCTGCTTGCTGGGTTTTAGACACACCTTCTGCAAGCAGACGTCTCAACTAACCGGCTTTGTGATGTACTGAGGTTGGCATTCTCTACGACGGTGAACTGGTCGCTGAAGGCCCACCGGAGGAACTCACCGAGCGGCTGGAAACCGGTGCAGACAGCACGCTCGAAGATGTCTTCCTCGACGTCACCACCGAGGACGCCTACGAGGATGGAGACTCCGCACCGAGGTCGGAGTGAGCGGTTCGGTACGACGCAATTCCTCCGATTCGACACGACCATCGTGGCCACCGTTCGGTGACCGGACAGTCTCCCGCTCAGTGAAATTAGCACCGACCTTACTACTGCGTCATAGAAAAGTTCACAATCTCTGTTCTGGCCATCCGTGAACGGCCGATGCAGAGTTTGCATCTACCGCCAAGCGATTCTCTGCACCGCTGGTACGTGATCCGTTCTCTGAGGCCCTTTCGCTACACTATCGAGGGGTGAAGTGTCGCTACTAGATGCATACAAACCACTTAATAACAGCTACCCCTACGCATCCGTATGGTCACGCTCACTGCGCCCGTCGTACTTGGCGTGTCGCTCATCCTGCTGGCCGCGTTCGTCGCCGCCTGGGGCTACCAGTTCGGCGACCTGCCGCCAATCCGTGCGACCGCGGTTGTCGCGCTCGGCGCGCTTATCGTCGTCTACTCGCTGGCATCGATTCCGGAACTCCTCGCCGACCCCCTGCACTACGCGGTTGTCATTGCGGGCATGCTCGTTTTGAGCGTCGTGTGGTCTCGGGCACGGCGACTGATTCGCGCGTAGCGCCGACACCGACACCATGCGTTTTTGTGGCTGTACTCCACTGTTGCATCTATGGCGACTGCCTACGCATCGGGGCAGGCCAGTCACCGTTGGGTCATTCCCGATACAGACACATATCCACTGAGCGACTGCTTCAACCAAACGCGGTGAAAGCAATCTCCCTGCGAACATTTCTATGACTCCTTAGACCGGTACCGTAATGAGGAAACTGCACGTTGTACACGTATGGACGCCAGTATTGGCCGCACCGCCCGAGACCACCTCACTGGTCGATACGTCCTCTCGCTGGTCGCGTTTCTCGCCCTCGTCTACGGCGTCACCCAAGATCTCGAGATGGTTTTCGCCATCGCCCTCGGCCTTGCGTTCGTCGAGACGATCTCGATTCTCAGAGAGACGCCGACGGTCGATAGTCGCTGGGTAGGCGTTGGCCTCGGCGCATTCATCACCGTTGCCAGTCTCGCGTGGTTCGCGTGGGAACTCACTGCCGCAGCCGGAACGGGTGGACCGGTGTGGTTTCCGGCAGTAACCTCGCTCATCGGCGTCTGGTTCTTCCTCGACGCACGCAAGGACTTCGCTGACGGGGCTAATAGCCATGCACCCGACGACATGGATGCCAGCGAAATGATGCTCGTGATGAATCACGGCCACCTCGTCGTCGAAGAGCTAAAGCACGGCCCGAAAACCGTCCTGGAACTCGCCGACGCCTGTGATCTCACCGAATCACGGGTCCGCGAGGCACTCGATGTCGCCATCGACGACGGCATGGTCTACCGAGTCGATGGGGGCCCGAGCGACGACCTCGAACGGTACGCCCTCGATGAGTCAAAGGTTGGTGGCGTCGCGTTCGTCCGCTCGAACGGGAAGCGCATCGCACAGCGACTGGCGCGCCCATTTCGTCGTTGACAACAGACCCCGCAAGAGATTCACCGTTCAAGATACAGTGAATCCACGATCATCACCAGTCTAATTGCGCCGAGGAGGCTGTTGATGAGGATGTCCTGTTCAACTGAGACTCCGGGCATCTGATCGGCAATTCCCACGAGGATGACACCGAGGGACGAGCGCGAATAAACCAAATAAGGGCTGATAACGTGTTCAGATCAGATTGGGTGCGAGTGGGTACTCCCAGACTTCGCCGCTATTAGCCTTGACAGCCGCCCAGATAGTGAATGCGAGACTGATAAGCCCTAGAACGGCGGCAATTGCCGTAACGAGTATCACGAAGATGTCGCCTTGAGTGCTGAGGATGAAGCCAACAACCAGGAGTACAAAGGCTGCGCCAAACATGAACAGCCACCAGTTCACTGAGTTCCGAGCGTTCGATTTCGTGAATTCGTCGCTCGTGCGGAGGTAGACCACACCTGCACCGATGAATCCGAACACTAGCCCGATGAAGAGGGTGTCATAGAACGATTACCACACCAAAGAGCAGGGTGAATGCTGAGATGGTATGGCCTCAGCGACCCTGCAAGATGATCCTTCGGTAGAGACGTTCTTCAATGTCGCGGAGACCGAGACGCTAGCGCTGTTTGAGCACCTCTCC
>NZ_JAJJZG010000045.1 GCF_021028995.1 Halobacterium sp. KA-4
TCGCGCTGGTGCCGCTCGTACTGTCGAACTACCTCGAGAACCTCGTACTGCAAGCGCTCGTCTTTGCCATTCTGGCCATTTCGTGGAATCTCCTCGCGGGCTATGCAGGGCAAGTATCGCTCGGCCACGCCGCGTTCTTCGGTATCGGCGCGTACGTCAGCGCGTGGCTCACGACGCCGAGCGTCGCCGGTCTCCCGTCCTGGCTTACGATGCCCGTCGTCGTGGCCGTCCTCGCCGGCGGCGCCGCGGCGGCGCTTCTCGCGCTGGTAACTGGTCCGGCCGTCTTCCGCCTCGACGGCCACTACTTCGCTATCGGTACGCTCGCACTCGCGACCATCATCCAGATACTCCTCAACAACCAACGGACGCTGACCGGCGGGGCCACCGGTTACTACGTCCAGAACGACCTCGGGAAGGTCGGCGTCTACTATCTCGCCGTCGTCACTCTCGTCGCTGTCTTCCTCACGACGTACTACGTTATCAGCGGGCGATTCGGCCTCGGAATGCAGGCGATCCGGGACGACGAGGACGCCGCGAACACGCTCGGCGTCAATCCGTTGCGGTATAAGATGTGGGCGTTCATCATCTCGACGTTCTTTGCCGGGGTCGCCGGCGGACTGTACGGACAGTACACGCTCTACTTGAACGCCTCCTCTACGCTCGGCGTCGGCTGGACTATCGACATGCTCGTCATCGTCGTCTTGGGCGGAATGGGCACGCTGGTCGGCCCGCTGTTCGGAACGGGAATATTCATCGTCATCAATAAGCTTCTCAGTGACTTCGTCGGCGGGCTTGCGACGACGTTCGAGGGGATACTCAGCGTCCTGTTCGTTATTTTCCTTCCCCAGGGTCTCTATGGGTACCTTCACGATAGCGTCGTCACTGACGCTGAGAGCGGCGAAAGCGTCTCGGAGACGTGAACTACTTCTCATGCCTCGAACGAACTGCAGCCGGTACGGAATCTGACCGTGCCAGCCGATCTTTCGGGTCTTCGTGGGTTTTGACGCTTCGCCCAGCTGGTTCAGCGCCTGTCTAGTCAACGACTAGCGAAACACGAACAGTATCTCAGTCTCACGGTCTATACTGTATAATGATGGATGAGTAGATACTATTATGTAGGATGATACGTATCGTCTACCCATGGAAACGTTCGCGTTCCACCTGATGCCGTATCAGGACATCGACGACATCCAAGAGAAGAAGACCGCCTGGCCCTGGACTGAGTACGACTACGACCCCGAAAAGGGCGCCAAGTACTACCAGGACTACCTCGGCCAGCTCGAGTACGCCGCCGAACTCGGCTTCGACGGCGTCGGTGTCAACGAACACCACTACAACGCCTACGGCCTCCAGCCCGGCCCCAACATCACTGCCTCCAACCTCGTCGCACGCACCGCCGAGTACGACACCACCATCGCCTTCTTCGGCAACCTCCCCGCCCTCCGCGAAAACCCCATCCGTCTCGCCGAAGAACTCGCTATGCTCGACAACATCAGCGAAGGCCGCATCATCAGCGGCTTCCCCCGCGGCATCCCCAGCGAGTATCTCGCCTACGGCATCCCCATGGACGAGTCCCGCTCGCGCTTCGAGGAAGCCTGGGACCTCATCGTCAAAACCTGGACGGCCGACGAGCCCTTCGACTGGGACGGCGAACACTTCCAGTACGAAAACGTCTACACCTGGCCCCGCCCCTACCAGGATCCCCACCCGGATCTCTGGATGGCTGCGGAGAGCGAGAAGTCCCTCCGATTCGCCGCTGAGCGGGAAATCCCAATCGGCGTTGTCTTCGGTAGCACCGAGGAGAAGGCCGAGATCCGCGATAACTACCGCGACATCGCCGAGGACGAGTTCGGTTGGACGCCGGGTGACGAGCAGTGCACCAGCAATCGCTCGAGCTACGTCGCTGA
>NZ_JAJJZG010000046.1 GCF_021028995.1 Halobacterium sp. KA-4
GCGCTAAAACGACTCGAAATCGCTCGCGTGCTCGCCACTGACCCCGATCTCGTGCTGTTCGACGAGGTCGCTGGCGGTCTCGATCCCGAGGAGACTGAGACTATGGTCGACCTCATCGAAGACATCGGTAACCGCGGAATGACCGTCTTCCTCATCGATCACGTCATGCGCGCTCTGATGACCGTGAGCGACCGCGTGCTCGTGCTGAACAACGGCAGTCTCATCGCAGGTGGGACGCCGACCGAGATCCAGAACGACCCGTCGGTCGTCGAGGCCTATCTCGGCGAGCAGAGCAACCGGAGCACCGAGACGGGGAGCGGCGCCGTATGAGCTTGCTGTCCATTGAGGACGTCGACGTCTCCTACGGTGACGTGCAGGTTCTCTGGGACGTCTCCATCGACGTCGACCACGGGGACGTCGTCGCGCTCCTCGGTGCGAACGGCGCCGGAAAGACGACCGTCCTCAAGACCGTCTGTGGGGACTTGACGCCGACGAGCGGTCGGGTTATCTACGACAGCGAGGACATCACCGGGCGCCCACCAGAGGAGTTGGTTCGCGCGGGTATCGCACACGTCCCCGAGGGACGCGAGATATTCACCGAGAGCAGCGTCGAAGAGAACATCGACCTCGGCGCCCACGCGACCCCCACAGGTGCCGCCGAGCGCAAATCATGGGTATTCGACGTTTTCCCCCGCCTCAAGGAACGCCGGAACCAGACTGCGGGCACGCTTAGCGGCGGCGAACAGCAGATGCTCGCTATCGGCCGCGCGCTCATGAGCGACCCTGAGCTGCTCCTACTCGACGAGGCCAGCCTCGGGCTCGCGCCGGTGCTCGTCGAAGACGTCTTCGCAGCCATTGAAGAGGTGACCGAACACGGTGTGACAGTACTACTCGTCGAACAGGATCTCCACAACGCCCTCCGCATTGCCGACCGGGGGTACGTTCTCGAGAGTGGCCGAGTCGTGCTCTCCGGCGACGCTGCAGAGCTCGAGGACGACGACCGTGTCGAGGAATCCTACCTCGGCGGCTGAGATGACCGTAGAGCCACGACCGAGTGCCCCTGCGACGGAACCGCGGTCGCTCGGACGAGAACTGACCACCGACTCACCGATACCGAACACTACGATGAATCAGACGATCCCACGACGATGTACCGTACGACGGACGAGTGACGCCCCGACTCCCGACTGGGGACGGACAGGCCCGAGTCGAGGTGGATTATGCCGTCACTAGACCTGCTTGCGGGGGCGGCCGTGAACGGTCTCCTCCTCGGCGGTATCTACGCGCTCGCGGCGCTCGGTCTCACGCTCGTATTCGGAATTATGGATATCGTGAACCTTGCGCACGGCCATCTGCTGATGCTCGGTGGCTACGTTGCCGTCATCTGTGCGATGACGTTCGGCCTCTCTCCGCTTCTCGGCATGATCGTCGCGATGGCCGTCCTCGCCGTCATCGGCGTGCTGCTACAATCCCTCCTCACGCACGTCGTCGACGAAGGCATCGAACAGCCCATCCTCCTCCTCTTCGGTGTCGCACTCATCATTCAGAACACCTGGCAATACGTCCTCCAGACGTTCCTCTTCGGTGCGGAAGCCCAGACGACCGACCTACACATCATCACCGGAAGTCTGAGCCTCGCCGGGGTCTCCGTGGCCTCCTCCCGTGTGGTCACGTTCGTCTTCGCCCTCGTCCTCATCGTCGCAACGTGGCTGTTCCTTCGCTACACGAAAACCGGCCGTTCAATCCGCGCCGTCGCACAGAATCCGGACGCGGCACGCTATATGGG
>NZ_JAJJZG010000047.1 GCF_021028995.1 Halobacterium sp. KA-4
CGACCTCCACCTGCTGGGGAAGGACGTCGAGAACGTCCTTCTGAAGGAGCGCGTTTCCGACTTACTCAAGCGTCTCAAGGTCGAATTTGGTGCGGAGATGGTAGAGAACCGAATTTTCGTGGGGGGCATCTTCGCTTTTCTCACAGAGCGTTGAGACCGAGGTCCCGTCGGCGCACGCGCCGACGAGGACCTCGTAGATGTCTTCAGCATCGATCTCGGCGTTTTCAGCGAGTGTGAGGGCGACTTCCTCGTCAAGAGCGTTGACGAGGAAGTTAAGAAGCTGGTCCTCGTGGATTTCACCGTCTGCTTGCTGGGTTGTAGACACACCTTCAGCAAGCAGACGTCTCAACTAACCGGCTTTGTGATGTACTGAAGCTGGATTGAAGTCGTCTGCTGTATCGATTTCTGAGAAGAGCGTGTGGAGTGACGCAACTGCATCATCAGGCCGTAGTAGAGAGGCTGCGTTCGGAGCCCAGTACCCAGCAAGCGTCTCAGCGTTCCATAACTGCTGAAAGTTATCTGCAGATGGGTCGTCGAGAAACGCTTGGAACTGCCGCCGGCAGAGTCGCGTCCGATTTGAGTTGGAAAAGTCGATACCGGGGCCAGTAGGTCCGTCTGCGACCAGCTGCTGCCAGGTATTCAACGCAGGTTCGAGAGAATGATGCAGGGTCGAATCAGCCATACCACGTAGTGTCAACCCCGTCAGTTAAATTGAGGGGCGATAACAGCCCGTCAGTGCCGCTTTTTGCAGAAGACGGTCTGTATCCACCAGTTCGCCATAGTTGATGGAGGATAGACTCCCCACGTAACCGGATACTATCTAGAACAATCCCACGATTACAACAACGTATTGATTGGCACTCGTTAACTATCCCCTCAACACCGTTTTGCTGCGTGGATTTGAAGAATTCATTTCATCTACTCGTCGGCCGTACATCGCGTGCGAGATTCAATATCAAGATATAGGTAATAACGTGAAATGATTTATTGAAAACCTCGGGACGGCGGTCCGGTATCTGCACTCAGGATTCCGGGTATAGAATACGTCTAACAGCTGGTATTCCGGGATAGGGACCTCTGAATCCCTAGCCCTTTTATATCTCCATCATACAAGTGGTGCAATTCGAACATGATGGACAAGAAATAGAGTGTCCGGAATGAGGCTCCGAAATAGGCGTCTCACGGGACCGGACACACATCTACTATCGTGTTCGAGAAAGACAACCATGATAGAACCGAACCACGCAAATGACTCGGTACAAGCCGAGTTGAACCAAATTGCAGCTGAATGGATTGACAACCACGAACTTCCCGAGAAAGTGACTAACAGCGATATCGTAGAACGTAGCAAAGAGCTCCACGACCAGTACAAACCCCACATTCAGACCTACACGAATAATACGTCCCTCAGTCAGGCTGAAGCAGAAATCCGAGCCCTTAGAAAACTCATCGGCGAAGACCGCACGGGACTCTCATGGGAAGCAATTACACTCCTGCTGTCGCGTGACGAGACGCCGTTCAAGGACGCCGCCGAATCGGTGGACGAGTACACTACCACCGCGGTCGGAGAATTCCATTCCCAGGTCGAATCGAAGGTTGAACAAGCCAAACAACTCGTAATGGCTCTGGTGAATCGCCAGAAGGCGTTCGATTTCACTGTTTCACGGATCGCTTGATGTTGTAGACCGCACACATCAGGACGATCTCACGAAATTCACGGTACCACGCTCGGGCACGCACCGCGTGG
>NZ_JAJJZG010000048.1 GCF_021028995.1 Halobacterium sp. KA-4
AGCGTTCCGGTAGACCGCGACCTTCGAGAGGTCCACGCGGTTCGCGCCGCTGGTCACCACGACGACCGGCTCGTCGTCGGCCACCACGACGATGCTGGACGCGATTTGTGCGACGTCGCAGCCGACCGCGTCGGCCGCGTCCGCCGCCGTCTTCGTCCCCTCGTCGAATTCGTGGACGTCCACGCCGACGTCGTACTCCTCGCGCGCCCGCTCGACGAACTCCGCGGCTCGCTCGTGCATGTACCGGCGTGACTGAGTGCGGGAGCAAAGGCGTACCGTTCCGCGCAATCGACGGCCGGGGAGAGGTGGGTTCTTCCGTGCGAGCGCGGTAGTCAGCGTATGGCAACCGACTCCGTGCTCGCCCGCCTGCTTCCGGTCGCCGGGACGGCGTACCTCGTCTACCTCGCGACGCAGCCGCCGCCCGTGCGCTGGGTCGGGCTCGGGTGTTTGACCGTCGTCACGCCGTTCCTCGTCGGCTGGATACTCGGGAACGTCTTCGGCGTCGGGCCGTGGAGCGGCGACAGCGAGTAAGCGAACCACTCGCGGCGCTCACGGCACGGCCGTTCGCGCGTTTCGGGGCGCGTGGCGCCCCGCGCTACACGTCCTCGGGCAGCCACCCGCCGTCGACTTCGATATTTTCGCCGGAGATGTAGTCGGAGTCCTCGTCGCAGAAGAACCGGACCGCCTGCGCGATATCGTCGGTCGAGGCCCATCGCCCTCGTGGCGCGTCCTCGGGAAATTCGTCGGAGGTCTCGACGACGTACGGGGAGACGGCGTTGACGGTGATGCCGTCGTCCTGGGTGTCCGCGGCGAGCATCCGGGTGAACATGAGCACGCCCTGTTTCGCGGCGAAGTACGGGAAGTTCTTCGGGGAGACCATCCCCTTCTCGGCGGAGGCGTAGCCGATGTTGACGATGCGGCCCCACTGCTGGGCGCGCATCCCGTCGAGCGCGCGCTTCGAGCAGAGGTACGTCCCCGTGAGGTTCGTGTGGAGGACGCGGTTCCACGTCTCGAAGTCGACGTCCTCCCAGTGCGCGGGCGCGAAGTCGCCGACGTTGTTCACGAGCACGTCCACGGTGCCAATTTCGGCTTCCGCGGCGTCGAAGATGGCGGCCACGCCCTCTGGGTTCGTCACGTCGCCCTGGACGGGGACGGCGTCGGGCGCGCCGCGTTCGCGGGCGTCGGCAGCGGTCTCGCTGGCGGCCACGTCGCTGCTGTGGTAGTGGACGGCGACGCTGGCGCCGCAGTCGGCCAGCGACAGGCAGAGCGCGCGACCGAGTCCCTTCGCGCCGCCGGTGACGAGCGCGGTGCGGTCGGTCAAGTCGGGAGCGAGCATGCGTCGTACTCCCGCGTGAGCCGGGATATTCTTATGGGGTTGCCGGGACAGGCGGGTGACATGGCTATCGAGAACCTGTTGTTGGCGGTCGGGCCGACGGACGACCAGCGTATCGAGCCGCTGGCGCGCACCGCGACGGACATCGCCGGTCCGGCGGGTGCGACGGTGACGCTCGCGCACGTCTTCACGCGCGAGGAGTACGAGGACATCGCGGACAGCCTCGGCTTCGAGGAGGGCGACGAGGTGACTGCCGACGTCGTGGCGCGCCGCCACGCAACGATTCGGGACCTCGAAGACCACCTG
>NZ_JAJJZG010000049.1 GCF_021028995.1 Halobacterium sp. KA-4
ACCGATCTCGGAATTGAAGATGCCAAACAGGGCAGTGGGATGGGGACCGATGAAGTTGATCCAGGTCCCGGATCCCCTCTAGTAGTGATCGATTTGGGTGATTATGAGAGCGTTGCAGATGCTACTCACGGCCGTTGGGCAGAGACTGTCGAGCCAGGCGGTGGAACGAGTGTTGCTGAAGCAAGCTATCTTCGGAACGGGATTCAAGAATGTCAATTCGGGAATGACGAGTACCCGATTGAAGACCATAGTATGTCAGATGGCGAAGGTTGTCAGTATGGGGAATTAAATAACGGGAATTATGCATTCGGAACATTGACTGCGTATCCAGGTGCTGCAAATGCCTTTTTCCAATCTGCGACAGAGGTTGAGATATACATTTCAAATAGTTCACCGTCAACACCCGATAGACCTGAAATTACATTTGAAGGAGAATACAAACTATCAATTATAGCTCTTGGTCTTGCAACCGTATCAGTTAACCTCAAACTATACATAAAGGATTCTAATAGGAATGAGATTGGCTCAAAGACCATTCTGAGTAAGAGTGGATCTGGGTTAGAAGAATGGAGGAACAATAAGGAGTTCACCAATACCGTTCGTCTGGATAACGGGGAAGAGTTTACCCCCGGCGAAACATATTACGCAGGTATGAAAGTGAAAGGGACTGGGTCTGGAGGGTACTATGATTATGGTGGGGTCGATGCGAGAACTGATGGTAGTTTCAGTGGATTTACAAAATGGAACTCTGTTGATATTGGGTGGGAATAGACACACAAATGGCGAATTTTTGGAAGACAATATTTTGGTTGATCGGGCCTGCGTTTGTCATTACTTTTGCTGGTGGTCCACAGGGTGGGTTTAGTTCGAAAGGCGCCATAGCCCCAATTGTAACTATTATAGCCATTTCATACTGGTTATCTAAAAGTGGTCATCATCAAACTGCCATTAGCCCTCCTCTCCTAAAGAGAACCGCTATCTGCTTAGTTCCCCAATTTGTGGCATGGCAAATGATATCTCCTTCTCTTGGGGTATTTTCGCGTCCAGAGATTGTTACGGCAAGCATTATTTTGTCTTCTATTGGGATTGGATTACTCTGGACATCATATAAGAATACCAAACTGAGAGCCCCGACACTTCAGCGTTGTGTAATAATAGGGACAACATCGCTACCTGCATTCATAATAATTGCTTCAGGAGTCGCCGCAGTTACCAGCCTTGATCCCACCAGCAGCTTATCTGCGCTTGGACTTCTGTTCATTTTCTTAATTCCATCATTCATATGGGTATTATTCACAGAGTGGGAAACTAAGCAACTCCTCAAATACGTCATGGGAACCTGTGTTGCATATATGGTGATATGGCTGGTCTTAGTACCTCTCACAGCGAGAGACTCACTCCTACCTTCTGTAAGATTAGTATTGGTAGCAGTAGTTTACATTATACCATTGATGTATCTGGCTAAGGAATCTGAGTGACCTTTCAAGAATATCTAGTGGTACTGATTATTTTCCCATGTCGAGGAGAATACACCCATTTACAGTCTGTTCGGAATTCACCGGTGTCTGTTGCACGCTTAATCGGGTTCCTCTGTTAGCTATGATTGGCGGATGTTGAC
>NZ_JAJJZG010000004.1 GCF_021028995.1 Halobacterium sp. KA-4
TCTAGTGGTACTGATTATTTTCCCATGTCGAGGAGAATACACCCATTTACAGTCTGTTCGGAATTCACCGGTGTCTGTTGCACGCTTAATCGGGTTCCTCTGTTAGCTATGATTGGCGGATGTTGACCCACTCCTGGGCTTTACTCAGGTCGTACGGATCCCCAAGTCAGGAACCCCTTCGGGGTTAACCTCCCGGGCTGTACTTAGCCTTCAGGAGTTCGTCTTCACTCACTACTCTCTTCGGCTTGATCGTCCGCAATTGGCTCGAGTGATTCTTCCATGCGTTCGAATTTGGCTTCACGAAGTTCCTCCTCTGACGGAGCTTTCGGTACGAATGATGCGCCCTCGGGCAGGTCAACATTCTCGCCCTCCAGGGGGTCCGAATCCGCAACCATCTTGCAGATTTCCATATCTCGATTGAGCTTCCCAATCAACTGCTCGAACGATGTATCACGCTCGTGACGCAGCCGGCGCAGTTCTCGAACCTTCCGCTCGAACTCTGTCTGTTCTGCCCAATCATAGATTCGCCGTCCAAGCACCGTGAGCTCATACCGCTTTTCGGTTCCATGCTCAGTTGGCCTGTGACTCACCGTGAAAATATCGCGTTCAACACCCTCGGATACCCGTGAGGATACTGTCGAAGAACTCACCGCAACCGCGTCGACGAGTTCGTTAAACGTCGCTGTTCCTGTCCCGATCTCCGTGACGAGTTCCGGTGCGCCCTTCTGCCGGAGAAACCCCTCCAAGTCGTCTAATCCCATCGTATCCACGCATTCGCCACCAGCCACTATAAATCCAACCAATAGATAACTCACACCGATATTTGGACTATACCGTATTTCAGCCACAACCAATTCTTCAACTACAGCACGCACACCCCTTCATACATCCGCAGTCACAAGTTCCAGACAGACAACCGACGCTAATGACTGGTCCTAATCCTACTCTAATCTATACCGATTTCTGCCAGTCCAGCGGAACCACACTACGTTTGAACCACTCCACAATCTGGCTAGCGTCACGCCACCAGTGCAGTAGGGCGGCTCGGAGGCGGGATAATGACGGGTGATCCGGCGGCGGTCGCTGAGTCAATCGTCGTTCACGCGGAGACGCTCTGTGAGCGTGAAGACCACCTCTGGGATGTCATTCGCCAGCTTTCGATTCCAGTTAACGATCTCGAGGACGCCCGTGACCAGAACAAGGCCGATTTCGAGACCGACGAAATGTTTCGCACGCTCCTATTCAAAGGGATCCGTGGGATCTCACAGAATGAATTAGCGCAACAGCTCGGTCGGAAGCCAAACCTCGTCAAGAGCTTCCACTTCGATATTACTGACCTCGAGAAGACGCCGACCCAACAGCAACTCTCGTACACGCACGGGAAATTCAGTGAGGACACTCAGGAAGTCCTCAACCGGACTGTGGCTGGCGTCCGGCAAGTCGCGCTCGACAATGATGTCCTCACAGAAGCTCTCGTGCCGTCCGTCCCAACCGAAACCGGGGAAGAGGAGTCACAGAGCACGAGCGAGTACAAGAAGGAGAAGGCTCAGAAGACGCTGACGCTTGCTCGCAAACACGTTATCCCCGAGTTTGACACGCACCGAGCGGCCCACAAGTCGTACTCCGACGAGGTAATCCTGGATATGTTTGCGAGTATCTGCGCGAACAACGGGAGTGCCCACTCAGAAGCCGAGTACGGCTGGCTCACCGACGACGACCTCACCTGCGACGACTCAACGTTCCTACGGGCAATCAAGAAAATCGCAACACCCGAAGACTCGGACAACCAGCTCACGTTCGCGGAGTTCGAGGACGATGATTCGATGCCCGAGATTGACCAGATTCGGGACGCAGTTATGACGGCGTTCAACGCCGCCACGGAGAACATCATCAACTCAATTCGCGGTGACGATCCCTTCGACTCACGGGAGACCGTTGCAGCCATCGACATCACGCACGAGCAGTTCCACGTCTGGCCGTGGGAAGACAAGGAAGCGGGAGTTGCGAAGCCAGACTACCCGAAGATGGTGAGCGGCTACAAGAAAGACGGCGAGTTCAAACGTGGATATAAATACGCGACTATCACGCTCGTTGGTGACCACGCACCAATCGTCCTCGGTATTGAGCCGGTCAAAGAGAACTCCAAGTGGGAGCCGGATGGGTCTCCCTCCTATTCGAAGGCGGACCTGGTGGGACGATTGCTGGACCGCGCTGAGCAGTTCGTTGACCTGGATATGGTGATGTTCGACCGAGGATTCTACATCAATCAAGCGTACGCGAACGTGCACGAGCGCGACATTACGTATCTCTCGCCGGTCCCGAGATACGAGGACGAATTGGCGGCAATCCAGGATATTCAGGAGCATCCGACGGCGGACGAGGCCGTCAAACACGATGTGGCACTCGAGATTGACGGTGAGGTACACCACGAGGCGGAGTTCCTCTATACGCCGAGCACGAGTGATGATGCTGACGGGAAGTACGCGGTCTTCGTGACCAACCAGGACCGCGTTGAGCCGGCGGAGATTGCGAGTGTGGTGAACGGGTACAGTCGGCGGTGGGACATCGAAAACCAGTACAAGTCGATCAAGGACTTTCTGCCGAAAACGTCGTCGACGGACTACCGGCTTCGGTTGTGTAACTTCGCGCTGTCGACGCTGATCTATAATCTGTGGCGGCTCACAGACTATCTGATCAAGGTCGCACTCGAGAAGTCGATCCGGTCGCCGCCAGTGATTACGGCGAAGACGTTCGTACGGGCGTTAGGAGACTTCCTCCGGGAGCTCGGGTAACGCTTTTCTCACGCCGGGTTCATCGATTCAGTAGCGGTGGCGCTGTTCATTTCCGCTCATTTTCACGGTATCTGTCAGTAGTTCGGATGATGTTCAGTCGGTAAGTCGATCTCGTCCGTTTTTCGCGCTGGTAGCGGACTCACTAACTTCCAGAATCCCAGTTTCGTTTGTAGGCTTAAAAGGACGCGAAGAATGTGGGCTACCCGTAGACGCCACCGAACCCAGTTGATACGTGCGCTAATGCAGTTGTTCTCGCGAATCAGCGCTTGATGCGTCCGTGCAGCGACCACGCAGCGGTTCGCCGGGACGCGGCCGTTCTTGAACCACGGGTACCGAACTTATTCGGCATTCGTACTATTTTCCCGTCGACAAATGCCCATTCAAACTCCTTAATGTGGTGGTATCCATCCTAATACTGGTTGAACACTAGGCAGAACACGATATTATCGCCTAAACGTCAACGCGTAGGTTAATGTAGTTGGTAGTGCTCGATTTTCTCGTATCGATGTGGCCTCACATCCAGGATAGCGTGAAATCAGTGGACGACCGGTTTAGTGAAATCGAATTTGTTGGACGTTCGGGTGAAACTGCGGGGGTAGCATGGCGCTGATACGGATGACCAAATACCGGACGCTGTTGCTCGCGACCATCGGGTTCAACTTCTCGTTTCTCATCTGGTTCTCGTTCGCGCCGTTCACCGAGCCGATGGCCAGCGAGTTCGGGCTGTCGCTGGCGGAAATCGGCCTACTCGCCAGCGCAAACATCTGGCTTGCACCGTTCGGGCGCGCGCTAACCGGCTGGCTATCAGACAAATTCGGCGCGCCATCGGTGTTCGCCATTGTGTTGGGGTACGTCGGCGTGTTCTCCATCGCGTCGGCGTTCGCGCAGTCCTACGAGGTGTTCTTCGTTGAGCGCCTCATCGTCGCGACGGCCGGCATCACGTTCGTCGTCGGCATCCAGCACGTCGCCGAATGGTTCGAGGAAGAGAACCTCGGGCTCGCAGAGGGCATCTACGCGGGCGTCGGGAACGCCGGCGCTGCGGGTGGCGCGCTCATCCTCCCGCGCGTGTTCGGAACGAACTGGAACGGCCCGCTATTTTCGACGAACTGGCGGGCGGCGTTCTTCTACACGGGCATCATCTCGATTCTGCTTGGGGTAGCGTACTTCACGCTCGGGGAAGCCGCCAAGAGCGAGGAAAAACGCCAGGCAACCAAGGACAGCGCGAGCTTCGCGGGCTGGGTGCACACCGCCACGCGGTACGGGACGCTCGTCCTCGCGCTCGCGTACGTGATGACGTTCGGCCTCGAACTGTCGATGAACGGCTGGCTTGCGACCTACTACCGCGAGGGGTTCGACACGAACAACCTCGTGCTCGCGAGCACGTTCGCGGCGACGTTCTCCGTCGCAGCGGGCCTGCTGCGCCCTATCGGTGGCTACGTCAGCGACCGGCTGGCACGCGCCGAGCGCAACATCCTCCCAATCTTCACGGGCCACTACCGCGAGCAGTGGACGTTCACGGCGATGTCGTTCGTCGTCGTTGCGATGTTCGGGATGACGCTCGCTGGAATGTCGGGCGAGGTGTTGCTCGCGGTCGGCGCGGGGTTCCTCGTCGGGATGGGCTGTGCGTTCGCGGAGGGCGCCATCTTCGCGCAGGTGCCAGCGATGTTCCCGAACAGTTCGGGGGCGGTCGCGGGCGTCGTCGGCGGCGTCGGCACCATCGGCGGCATTGTCTACCCGTTGGTGTACTCGGCGCAGTTCATGCCGAACCTCCACACGGGCTACTCGGTGGTCGCGGCGTCGATGATCCCCATCCTCGTGCTGACAGCGTGGGTGTTCCAGCCGAGAATCGCAAGCGTCGCCAACGAGGCCGGCTTCGGCGACTCGACGTCGTCGGCGGTTGAGGCGCCGGGTGACGACTGATGCGGACGGGGCTCGTGCTCGCGGGTGGCCACTCGACGCGCTTCGGCGAGGCGGACAAGTCTGTCGCCACCGTCGACGAAAATCCGATGGTGCGCCGCGTCGCCGAGCGAATCGACAGTGTCACTGACGAGCTCGTAGTGAACTGCCGGGACGACCAGCGGACGGCGATTACAGATGCCCTCGATGGCCTCGACTACCGGATGGCGGTCGACCCGATTCCTGACGAGGGGCCCGTTGCGGGAATGCGGACCGGGCTACGAGTTGCGCGTGGCGACAGGGTTGCCGTCGTCGCCTGCGACATGCCGCTGGCCGACCCCGAGTTGTTCGAGCGGCTCTTCGAGCGTTCGGGTACCGCTGCGGTCCCGCGCGCAGACGGCCACTTACAGCCGTTGCATGCCGTCTACGGTCGTCACGCGGCACGGTTCGCGTGCGACCGGACGCTCGCGAACGGGTCGCGTCGGCTGGCCGATGCGCTCGCGCGCCTCGATCCAGTGGTCGTCGACGTCGCCTCCACGGACTCATTCACGAACATCAACACTAGAGATGATTTAGTGGGCGTACGTGGAATACTCAGCAGGTAGTTGGCAAATATATCTGTATAAGGTCCTTTAGATTCTGACGTTCGTCTGCATACACGTACTGCAATTCGACTTTTTCAACGCTGACCTTTATTATCTAGACGAGAGACTCCTCTAACTGTATTAGACGCGACGGTCGTCCGGATATATCCGGAAAACAAGCCCAAACACAAACCACGATGGCACACAAGAAAGAAGAGTGGAAGGCCGAGCAGTACGGTGACGAAGTCAGAGCACAGCTCGAGGAGTTCGCCGAGCGCGGTTGGGAGGCAATTCCCGAGGAGGAACATGACCAGTGGTTCTCCCGGTTCAAGTTCTGGGGGGTATTCCACCAGCGCGGCGGCCAGGAGAGCTACTTCATGATGCGGTTGACCAACTGCGGCGGCGTCCTCGAACCCGACCAACTGCGGGCCATCGGCGAGGTCGCCCGCGACTACGCGCAGGGACCCACCGAGAACCCCGAGTTCGGGAACGGGTGGATCGACCTCACGACCCGCCAGTCCATCCAACTGCACTGGCTCAAACTCGAAGATATCCCCGAAATCTGGGAGAAACTCGAAGCCGTCGGCGTCTCCTCGCGCTCAGCGGGCGGAGACACGATGCGCAACATCTCCGGCTGTCCGGTCGCCGGAAAAGCCGACGAGTACGTCGAGAGCCGCGAACTCCTTGACGAGATTCAGGACGGCATCCGCGGGGACGACGACCTCGCGAACATGCCCCGCAAGTTCAACATCTCGGTGACTGGCTGCCGGCAGGGCTGCGCGCAGGACGCACTCAACGACATCGGCCTTGAACCCGCGCACAAATTCGTCGAGGGAGAAGAAGTCAAAGGCTTCAACGTCCGCGCCGGCGGCGGACTCGGCGGCCGCGAGCCCCGTGCGGCACGCCCGCTCGATATCTTCGTCACGCGCGACCAGGCCTACGACACCGTGCGCGCGTTCGTCGAACTGTACCACGAGGAAGGCAACCGCGAGAACCGCTCGAAGAACCGCGGGCGCTTCTTCGTCGACGAGTGGGGCACCGACGAGATTCGGGACGCCCTCGATGAGCGCCTAGACTTCGACCTCGAATCCGCGGGCACAGACTTCCGCGGCGAGTACACGTACAACGCCGGCAAGCCGTCCGAGCGCGGCGCGCACGACCACGTCGGCGTCTACGACCAGGAGGACGGCCAGAACTACGTCGGCATCAGCGTCGCCCTCGGGCGGCTGCGTGCCGACGAAGCAATCGAACTCGCGGACCTCACCGACGAGTACGGCAGCGGGGAAGTCCGCTTGACGCGCCGGCAGAACCCCATCATCACGGACGTCGCGGACAAGGATCTCGACAACCTGCTTGCGGAGCCACTACTCGACAAACACAAGCCCGAGCCCAACCCCTTCGAGCAGGGCGCGATGGCCTGTACTGGCACGGAGTTCTGCTCCCTTGCGCTCACGGAGACGAAGGCGCGGATGGCGCGGCTGTTGCGCTGGCTCGGGGACAACGTCGAAGTCCCCGACGATGTCGACCGCATTAAGATGCACTTCTCGGGCTGCACCGCGGACTGCGGGCAGGCGATGACCGCGGACATCGGCCTTCAGGGGATGCGCGCACGCAAGGACGGCGAGATGGTCGAAGCCGTCGACGTCGGCGTCGGCGGCGGCGTCGGCGAGGAGCCGACGTTCATCGACTGGGTGCGCCAGCGCGTCCCCGCCGACGAACTCCCGGGCATGATTGCGAACCTCGTGCGGGCGTTCGCCGCGCTCCGCGAGGACGGACAGACGTTCCGCGAGTGGGTGGAGGCGACCGGCCACGAGACCATCGTCGAACTCGCAGAACCTGAGGAGGTCGAGGGGTACACGGATCCCTGTCTCTACGACGCCAAGCAGTCGTGGTACCCGTTCGCGGAGGGGGACAGTCCGGCGCCGACCGCCGCTGACGGCACGCCGCTGGCCACCGAAAGCGATGACTGACGACGCGACGGTGTCGACGGCACCGATGGACGTCGCGCCCGAACTGTTCCCGACGAACGCCGACCAGCCCGACCCCGCCGAGGTGGACGACGCGTGAGTGAGCCCGTCCAAACCACGTGCATGCGGTGTGCGGTCGGCTGCGGCCACCTAACCGACCGCGTGGATGCCGGCTACGGCATCGGGACCGTGCGCGGCGACGTCACCCACCCCGTCAACCGCGGGCTGGCGTGCTCGCGCGGCGTCGAGGAAACGAAATCACCCGATGGAACGTGGCTGACACGCCCGCTCGTGCGGATGGACGGCGACCTCCAGCCGACGACGTGGGACGTGGCGCTCTCCCGCATCGCCAACGAGTTCGGGGCCGCCCTCGACCGCGACCACAACAGCGTCGCCGTGCTCGGGAGCGGCCAGCAGACCAACGAGGCGGCGTACGCGCTCGGAAAACTCGCACGCGGCGGGTTCGGCACCCGCTACTACGACGCCAACACGACGCTCTGCATGGCGAGTGCGGTGACTGCCTACTACGACGCGTTCGGCAGCGACGCGCCGCCGTGCACGTACGACGACATCGAGGACGCGAAGACGCACGTCGTCTGGGGCGCGAACCCGGCGGTCGCCCACCCGGTGATGTTCCGCTGGATTTCCGAGAGCGCGACAGCCGACGACAGTGAACTCGTGGTTGTGGACCCGGTCGGCACGAAGACCGCCCAGGGGGCCGACGAACACGTCGCGCTCGAACCGGGGACGGACCTCGCGCTCGCACGGGCCGTGCTCGCTCGCGTCGTCGAACGCGGTGACGTCGACGAAGAGTTCGTCGAGGAAGCGACGACGGGCTTCAAGGAGCTACGCGGCGATCTCCCGGACCCGGAGGAGGCAGCGGCGACCGCCGATGTGGACGTGGAGACCGTCGACAAGCTCGCGGACGCCTTCCGGGAGCAGACGCTCGTCTACTGGGGGATGGGCGTCAACCAGAGCACGCAGGGGACGGAGACGGCGGGCGCGCTCGTGGACCTCTGCCTCGCGACGGGGAACCTCGGCCCCGGAACCGGTCCGTTCTCGCTGACCGGGCAGGCGAACTCGATGGGCACGCGCGTGTGCTCCTCGAAGGGCTCGTGGCCGGGAATGCGGTCGTTCACGGACCCGGACGAGCGCCAGGTCGTCGCAGACGCGTGGAACGTCCCGGTCGAACGCCTCCCCGACGACCCCGGACCCGGGCCGGTCGGCCTCGTGAACGCCATCGATGACGGCCCGGTGGAGGCAGTCTGGACGGTCGCGACGAACCCCGCGGCGGGCCTGCCGGACGCCTCCGCCGCGCGCGAACACCTCGAAGACGCGTTCCTCGTCGCGCAGGACGCCTTCCACACGGAGACGACGGAACTCGCGGACGTCGTGTTGCCGGCGGCGACGTGGGGTGAGTCCTCGGGGACGGCGGTGAACATGGAGCGTCGCGTCTCCCGCATCCGGCCGGCGTCGGACCTCGTGCCGGACGTGCGCACCGACCTCGACATCATCACGACCATCGGCGAGCTGCTCGTCCCCGGACTCCTCGGCGACCCCGACCCCCGGGACGTCTTCGACGAACTCGCGGCGCTGACGGCGGGGACGCTAGCGGATCTCTCGGGCATCAGTTACGCGCGCCTCGACGACCAGCAAGCGGTCAGGTGGCCCGCGCCGGACGCAGTTTCGGAGGGCGGCTACCGCTACTACGACGACGGCGACTGGTCGTTCCCGACGCCCTCTGGGAAGGCCCGGTTCTCCACGGGACGCCATGAGGGCCTCCCGGAGCCGACCAACGAGACGTACCCGTTGACGTTGACGACCGCTCGCGAGGCGGACGGTTACAACACGGGCGTGCGCTCCCGGGGCGAGGACGCGCCAGCGAATCCGCTCGCACGCATTAACCCTGAGACCGTCGAGGCTGCCGACATCGCGGCGGACGCCGACGTCGCGGTCGTCGAGTCCCGTCGCGCGAACGTCCCCGTGCGGGTGGAGGTGGACGACGCCGTACCGACGGGCCTCGTCTGGCTGCCGATTCACCACCCGGAGACGAACGCGCTGACGCTCCCCGAGACCGACCCGCGCTCGGACGAGCCGAACTTCAAGCAGTGCGCGGTGCGCGTGCGGCCGGTCATCGACGAGGCGGCTGCGGGTACGCTCGGCGATGCGGAAGCGCCCGCCGACGACTGACGTTCCCGGGGTCTGGGAGCGTGGGAAATCTGCTTTTGGCAGCGCCGCGAACGCCACGCCATGAACGAGGTCACGGAGACGCGGCGTATCGAAGCGTCGCCTGACGCCATCCGGGACGCGATGGTGGACGTCGAAGCGTTCGTCGAGTCCGCGGGCTTCGACGACGTCGAAGTCGATGGGGAGACGATTCGCGTGGCCAATCAAGTGGGTATCGCGGAACTCGAACTGGAACTCGTCGCCGTTGAGCGCGAGGGCGCGGATGTCGCCCACGAGCAACGCGACGGCATCTTTGAGGAGATGTGGACGACGTACACCGTGGAACCGCGAGCGGGCGGCGACGAGGTCGACGTTACGGCGCACACAGAGTTCACGCTCGACGTGCCTGTAGTCGGTGACATCCTTGACGCGACGGTCATCCAGCGCCAGCGTCGCAAAGAACTGAACGCGCAACTGGACTGGCTGGAGGGAGAGACCCGACGGTAGCGCGACGTGGCTCGAATTGGTGGTCTGGTCGGCGGCACAGTACTGGCGTTCGTCGCCAGTGGTCGATACGCACGGTACCTGCTGTCTTCGCGTGACGGGTACGACGAGTAGGGGAGAGTCGGAACGGACGACACGCAATCAGTGGACGCTATTGATTGCGTCATCCGGTCTGCACGGCAATTCCTTCCCCCGGCGCCGAACGGGGAAACCGCGTTGTCAGCCACTGGGAATCCGGACGAACGCGTTCGGGACAACTTCCTCCGAGGGTGCGTCACGACGCTCCATTATGTCGGGTGACGCGAACGACGGGAGCGCGCCGTGGCCCCAGCAACTGCTCGACAGCGAGTGGCTGCTGGCGGGCGCGGCCATCCTGTACTTCATGGTCTCGTACGTCCTGTGGGGTGTAATCGACATTTTCACGGTTCCCGCGGGGTGACACGATGGGCGACGACGACCACTCCCCGCTGGAGTCGCCGGAGGGCCACTGGTGGAACCAGTCGGTCAACCGCCGGGAGTCAATCTGGCTGGGCATCTCGGGCGCGTGGGCAGTGTCGATGTTCGGCTGGATGCTCGGCTGGACGCAGGTCGGCGAACAGAACCAGACCGGCCAGACCTACGAGGTGAGCACGGAGCGCTACCGGCAGAAGGTCCAGTCGTTCAAGGAGGCGGCGGGCACGCTGGAAGTCGACGGCGAGGAGGTGCTCGTGCCGGACGGCAACGACGTCTACGTCGGCGCGCTCCAGTGGGCGTGGGACGGCCTCCCGGTCGTCCTGCAGCCGGGCGAGACGTACAACTTCCACCTCGGCTCCTACGACGTCCAGCACGGCTTCGGCGTGCGCCCGGAGGGGAACCTCAGCAAGCAGATTTCGCTCCAGATTCTCCCGGGTTACGAGTGGGTCGTGGAGATGTCCTTCGACGAGACGGGCACCTACCATGTCGTCTGCAACGAGTTCTGCGGCGTCGGCCACCGCTCGATGCACGGGACGTTCGTCGTGCAGGACCACGAGCCCGTCGAGACCGGCAGCGGGGGCAGCGAATCGTCCGACGCGGCCTACGGCAGCTGGTTCACGAGCGACGCGCGCGGCGGCGCGACAGATTTCGACGGCGAGCCGACGGACGCCACCGACCAGAGCGACGTGACCGTGGAGGTCGGTGCGGACGGCAACGGCGGCCCGTACGCGTTCGCGCCGACCGCCGTGCAGGTGTCGTCGGGGACGACGGTGACCTTCGAGTGGGTGTCGGACAACCACAACGTCCTCGTGGAGTCCCAGCCCGATGGCGCGGACTGGGAGGGCGTCGATGCCTTCGAGAATGAGGGGTACAGCCACTCGTTCACGTTCGACGCGCAGGGCGTCTACGAGTACTACTGCGAGCCCCACCTCGGCATGGGAATGAAGGGCGTTGTGGAGGTGGTCTGAGATGTTCGGCCTGAGCACGTTCGACTACGACGAGGACGGCTTCCGGGAGTGCGACGTTACGGGCCTGACGGTCCACAAGTCGGCCGAAGACCTCGTGAAACTGTTCGGCGTGACCGCCATCGTCTCACTTGCGGTTGGCGGCGCGTTCGCGCTCACGGTCGCACTGACGCGCTGGGAGGCCATCGGCTTCCTCGACCCCGGGCAGTACTACCGGTTCACGAGCCTGCACGCGTGGTTCATGATTCTATTCTGGATGGTGTTCATGGAAATCGCCATCCTCTACGTCGGCGGGCCGTTCGTCCTCGGCCGCAAACTCTCCCTCTCACGACTCGGTTGGGCGGGCTACGGCATCATGCTGGCCGGCGGCGCGCTTGCCGTCTTCAGCATCGCGACCTACGACCTCCCGAACCAGGCGCCATTCTACACGTCGTACGTCCCGCTACCGTCGCCAGCGCCGTACTTCGCGGGCGCCGTGCTCTTCCTCTTGGGCGCGCTCGTCGCCGCCGTCCCGTTCTTTGTGACACTGTGGCACGAGAAGCGCGAACACCCCAGCAAAACGCTACCGCTCATCACGTTCGGCGCGTTCATCACGGGCGTCATCGCGCTGGAGGCGCTCGTCGGCGGTATCACCGCACTCACGCCCGCGTTCCTCTGGCGCATCGGGTTCCTCGAACACCTCGACGCGGCGTGGTACCGCCAGATGTTCTGGACCATCGGCCACGGCAGCCAGCAAATCAACCTGCTGGCGATGATCACGGTCTGGTACTTCATGACCCACGTCATCGGCGGCGCCGAAGTCGCCTCCGAGAAGATTTCCCGCGTCGCTTTCGTGCTCTATCTCTTCTTCATCAACCTCGGCGCCGCCCACCACCTGATGTCCGACCCCGCGCTCTCCTCGTCGTGGCGCATGTGGAACACCTCCTACGCCGCCTACGGCGCGGTCGTCGCATCGATGATTCACGCATTCGCCATCCCTGCTGGCCTGGAAGCCGGCCGCCGGCGGAAGGGTGCGGGCGGCGGGCTGTTCGGCTGGCTGTGGTCCGCACCGTGGAAGGACCCCGGGTTCTCCTCAACGATTCTCTCCATCATCCTCTTCGGCTTCCTCGGCGGCATCACCGGCGTCATGATGGGGCAGATGCAACTCAACATGAGCTGGCATAACAACCTCGCCGTCCCCGGCCACTTCCACGCCACCGTCGTCACCGGCACCACGCTGGCGTTCATGGGACTGGCGTACTACGTGCTCCGGCTGGTCTTCGGCCGCGACTGGTTCGCCAGCCGGCTCGCCTCGATTCAGCCGTTCTTCTACGGCGGCGCGATGGCCGTCGTCTGCCTGATGATGATGTACCTCGGCCTGCTGTTCGGTGTGCCACGCCGCCACCCCTCCGTGATGGACATTCCCGGGACGGCGTTCGACTTCTCGCCGTCGGAGCCGTTCTTCGTGGTGTTCGGCATCGCGGCCATTCTCTCCGTCGTCGGCGGCGCGCTGTTCGTCGTCATCGCCGTCGGCACGCTCCTCGCTGGCGGCACGTTCACACCCCCAATTGTCGAGGACCGTGCCATATCGCCGGTCAGCGGGGACGCCGCGCCGCCACACGAGCAGAGCATGCGTGGGACGTTCGTGCTCGTGCTCGTGTTCTTCGCGGTGTTCGTGGTGCTGTACGCGTTGAATTGGTTCCTGCTCTCGCAGGTCTGGGAAATCGGCCCCTGACCGCAGGCAAATATATTCGGGACAACCCCCACCGGCCGCGACCGCCAACCACTACTCAAGGTGATGCGCCGTGGCTAATCCGACCGAAACGTCGCCGTCCGCGCTCGCCGGCGTCACCAGTGCCGTCCGCAACGGCTGGCGGACCGCGAAAACAGTCTACTACGCGAATTCGGTGAGTTGGCGGGTGCTGAAGAGCGGCGCGCTCCTCTTCCTCGGTTGCTTCCTCTGGGCGGGGTCGAACGTCCTCCAGTCGTACGTCGGCTGGCGCGTGCTCGACTACACGATGGCGTACGGGTTCGTCGTGCTGCTCTACGGGCCGGTCCACCACCTCGTCGTGATTCCGCTGGCGTTGCGGTGGAGGCGGTCGTCGGGGCTGCGCCAGCGTTTCGGGAAGCGTTTGCCGACGGCGATGCTGGCGGTGTTCCTCGCGGTCGTCCTGATTGCGGGGGCGTTCCCGGCGGGTGCAATGACCGTGGACTTCGGGTCGGCAATCGGAACCTCAGACAGCGCGACTGCTGCCCAGCCGGAGTTGGCGTGTACGACCGAGTCCGGCGGCGAAACTATTGTCTGCGAGGTCACGAACGCCGGGCGCGTGGACCGCGTGGTCGTCACGAGCGCGGGCGAGCAGTTGCTCGCGGTCGACGACCCGCCCTACGACTTCACCGTCGAGGCGGCGAACGTCCAATCGACGATGGATCGCGAGCAGTTCCGCGTCGTCCTCTACGACGAGAACGGGAACCTCGTGCGACAGTACACGCGCCGGCTATCAACCATCGGGCTGAACTAGTCCGCGGGCTGAGACGGCCTGCCGTCGGCGAAGCGCCGGAGTTCGGTTCTGATGGCCCGGAACTTCGCGGCGAGGAAGCCTGCGAGGATGAAGACGAAGCCGGTCGCGGTGGTGGCAGTCACTTCCTGGCCGAGGACGAGCCAGCCTGCCAGCGCCGCGAACACCGGAATCACGTACTCGATGAAGCTCATTTCGATGGGGCCGAGGTCGTCTAGGAGCGTGAAGTACAGCAGGAAGCCGCCCGCGCCGGCAACGACGGCGAGGTATGCGATAGCGCCCAGCGCGGAGGGTGTCCACGTCGCGGCCGCGAACGACTGGCTGGGGAGCGCGAGCACGGCGATGTGGAGGACGAGCGCGCCGACGGCCATCATCCACGCCTGCGTCGCGAGGAACGGCAGCGACGGGGACCGACTGTGTGTGAGGACGGCGGCAAGCGCGAACGCGAGCGCGGAAGCGAGCACGAGCGCGACGCCAAGCACGCCGTCCGCGAGGTTCGCGGGGTCGGGGTTCGCGATGACGACGACGCCGGCGAACCCGAGCACGACGCCGAGCGCAGTCGCGGCGGTGAACTCCTCGTCGGTGGAGACGAGCCGCGTGAGCGCGGGCGTCACGACCGGGATGAGGCCGAGGAGGACGGCAGCGACGCCGCCGGCGACATACTGCTGGCCGGCGAACAGGAACGCGTGGTGGACGCCAATCATCAGCGCGCCGCCGACGAGCACGTAGACGTAGTCGTCGCGCGTCTGCGGCCGGAACTCGGTGCCAGAGGCGAGGACGGCCGCGAACAACAGCGCGGCGGCGACGTCGAAGCGCACGGCCGCGAACGGCACGGCCGGGAGGTCTGCGAGGCCGACGTCCGTAGCCATGAACGCCGTCCCCCAGATGGCAGCCAACAGCAGGTACTTGCCCGTGGTCCGGTAGCGACTCATTCATGAGTAGGTCGCCGTCCGACGTGGATATGTGCGTCGAACCGACCGGATCACCCGAGCGCTCAGATGTGTGCGGCGACCGTGTCGAGCGCGTCGTCGGCCACTGCCACGTCGTCGCTGAGACTGAGGAAACCGTGGGCCATCGTCGGGAAGTGTAGACGTTCGACTGGTGTCCCCGCGTCGTCGAGTGCGTCGGCGTACGCGCGGCCCTCGTCGCGGAGTGGGTCGTGCCCCGCCGTGACGACCGTCGCGGGCGGGAGGTCAGCGTGGTTGGCGCGTAGGACGCTCGCGTACGGGTTCACGGCGTCAACAGGGCTCCGGCAGTAGTTCCCCCAGAACCACTCGACGTCCGCGCGCGTCAACAGCGGGCCGTCGCCGTGCTCCTCGTAGGACGGCCAAGTCGTATCGCGGTCGGTCATCGGATAGAGTAGGTGCTGGGCGGAAATCTCGGAGCCATCGAAGTCTCGGGCGCGTAGCGCGACGGCGGCCGCGAGGTTCGCGCCCGCGCTCGTCCCTGCGACGGCGATGTGCTCGGGGTCGCCGCCGAATGCGTCAGTGGTCTCGACGGTCCACTCCAAGGCGGCGTATGCGTCGTCCAGCGGCGCGGGGAACGGGTGTTCGGGCGCGAGCCGGTAGTCCACGCTGACGACGATACAGCCGGCACGCGCCGCGACTTCACGGCAGACGCCGCCGATGGAGTCGAGCATTCCGAGCATCCAGCCGCCACCGTGGTAGAAGACGACCACGGGTGCGGGCTGGTCTGGGTCGTCGTGGTAGACGCGAACTGGGACGTTGCAGTTCGGACCTGAGAACGAGAGGTCGCGGACGAACGCCACGTCGCGACGCTCGTCGGGCGTGAACACGTCGTCCTCAACGCGGCGCGCGATTGCGACCGAGAGCTGGTGCCACTCCGGGACGCCCGCGGCTTCGATGTCCTTGATGGCTGCGGCGAGTTCGGGGTCGAGTGCGGTCACGGATGGCTGTCTCGTCGCTGGCACCTGAACGTTCGGGACGCGGTCCACAACGTTCTCGGCGCTCGCCGGGAATGACGAGACATGGACGAGTTTGACGCGTCGCTGGCGGCCGCCCGGATGCGGGACGCCGAGTCGTCGCTGACCGGGCTCCGCGAGCGCTTCTCCGTACCCGAGGACACCGTCTACATGGACGGAAACAGCCTCGGCGTCCACGGGCAGGACGCCGCGGACGCCCTAGAGCGCGCCCTCACGCAGTGGAAGGAGTACGGCATCGAGGGGTGGACACAGGCGGACCCGCCATGGTTCGAGTACGGCGAACGCCTCGGTGACCGACTCGCCGACGTCGTCGGCGCGAAGCCCGACGAGTGCGTCGCCGCAAACTCCACCACCGTGAACATCCACGCACTCGTCGGGACGTTCCTTGATGTCGCCAACGGCACCGAGGTAGTCGTCAACGAACTGGACTTCCCGACCGACCACTACGCGATTCGCTCCCAACTGCGAGCGCGACACCTCGACCCCGACGAGCACCTCGTCGTCGTGGAGAGCGACGACGGCCGCACAATCGAGACGGACGCAATCGCAGATGCCGTGACCGACGATACCGCCATCGTGTTCATGCCGTCGGTGCTCTATCGTAGCGGCCAACTTCTCGATGTCGAAGCCATCACCGACATCGCCCACGAGCACGACGCGTTCGCGGGGTTCGACCTCGCGCACTCGGTTGGAGTCGTCAACCACGACCTCCACTTCGACGGCGTGGACTTCGCGGTGTGGTGTAGCTACAAGTACCTCAACGCCGGCCCCGGTGCCATCGGCGGCCTCTACGTCCACGAGGACCACTTCGACCGCTCGCCTGCGATGGCTGGCTGGTGGGGGAATGCGGACGGGACGCAGTTCGATCTCGCTCCCGAATTCGACCCCGCACGCGGCGCTGCTGCGTTCCAAATCGGGACTGTGCCCGTCTTCGCCGCCGCGCCACTGTTCGGGACGCTCGACGTCACCGAGGCTGCGGGCGTCGACTCGCTCCGCGAGCGCTCCGTCGAGTTGACACGCTACCTCGTCAGCCTCGTGGATGAACGGCTCCCCGAGTGTGAAATTGGGACGCCCCGAGAGGCCGAGCGCCGCGGCGGCCACGTCGCCGTCGAACACCCCGACGCCGGGAAGCTCAGCCGTGCGCTCCGTGATCGGGGCGTCGTTGTGGACTTCCGCCCACCGAACGTCGTCCGCGTCGCGCCTTCCCCGTACTACGTCGGCTTCGATGACATCTGGCACGCCGTTGACGAAGTCCGCGCGATTTTGGATGCGGACGCCCACCACGCGTACGACGAGGGCGACGAACAGGTGACTTGACAGCGGTGTTAGCGGAAGCCCACCCCTTCAGGGGTGGATGCAAGCGATAGGCATCGCAGACCAATCTACGTCTACACCCGGAACTCGAAGCGCGCGCCGCCGTCCGCGCCGTCGGTAACGCTGGCCGTCCAGCCATGGGCCTCCGCGATGTTCTTCACGATGGCGAGCCCGAACCCTGTGCCGTCCTCGTTTCTGGTTTCGCCGTTTTCGAAGACGTGCTCGCGGCGCTCGGGCGAGATGCCGCGGCCATCGTCCTCGACAAAGAAGCCTGGGACGCCGTCGAGGCAACCGACGGACACGGCCACGTCGCGGCCTCCGTGTTCGATGGCGTTCCGAAACAGGTTCTCCAGGAGCGAGCCCAACCGCGAGGGGTCAGCTTCCAACGTGGCGTCGTCGGCGACGTTGAGGGTGGCGTCCGCGGTGTCGACGTTCGCCCACGCGTCGTCGGCGGCCTCCGAGAGTGACAGCTCACGGACGTCGTCGAGGCTGCGGCCGTGGCGCGCGAGCGCGAGCACGCTCTCGATGATTTCGTGCATGCGATCCAGCGATGTGTCCATGCGCTCGAAGTACTCGTCGTCGCCGGTCTGCTCGGCAAGTTCGAGGTAGCCGCGGGCGACGTTGAGGGGGTTGCGGAGGTCGTGACTGACGATGCTCGCGAACTCCTCGAGGCGGTCGTTCTGGCGTTCGAGTTCGCGCTCGTGTTCTTTCCGGTCGGTGATATCCGTGTACATCGCGTAGCCGTGGATGTTTGGCTCGTCAAGGCGGAACGGCACGACGTCAAGTAGGAAGTCCCGAGGGCCGTCGGCGGTCTCGCGGCGGACTTCGACGTTGATGTTCTGGCCGTCGAAGAGCTTCTGGTTGTATTCGTCGGCCTCGGCCTGCTCTTCCGCGGGAATAATGTAGTCGTCGATGTTCTCGCCGACGAGCTCGTCCTCGCTGTAGCCAAACACGTCCTCGAAGGCGGGGTTGACCGCGCGAACGAGTGGTTCGTTATTCTCCACGACGAAGCTCGCTGTGGGGCTGGGGACGTTCTCGAACAGCGCCGCGAGTCGGCTGTGTTCGCGCCGCAGGTCGGCTTCTCGGCGGCGGAGTTGGCGGACGCGCTCGGCGCGGTCGAGGGCGGCTTCGGCGTTCGTTGCGAGCACGCGCACGAGGTCGTGGTCGGTACTGTCGAAGCTCCCGGCGTCGGTCGCGCCAATCATTAGGACGCCGTGGTCGCCCAGCGGGTGGATTATCTCCTCGCGGATGACCGTCTCGGGGTTGTGGACGTTGGGCTGCCTGTGGACGTCCGTGAACGTTTTTGGTTCCCCGGATTCGTAGACGTCCCACGCGAGGCTCTCGCCGGCCTCGAACGTCGGCGGCGTGTCGCCGGTGACGGGGTCGGAGACGGACGCCGGCCGGAGTTCACCGGCGTCGGCCGCGGCGTAGAACACGCCGACGTACGGGAGTTCAAGGAGGTCGTCGGCGGCCTCCACGATGACTGCGGCGATGTCGTTGCGGTCGTCCACTACGAGCATCCGCCGAGTCGCGTCGTGGAGCCCGGTGAGGGTGTGCTCGCGGTGGCGCTGCTCGGTGACGTCGCTGACGACCGCGAACGCGTCCGGGCCGTCCTGGTGGAGGAATTGCTTGACCGTGACCTCGAAGATGCGGCCGTCACCGGCGAACCCGGCTTCGAACGTCTTTGCGCCGTTTCCGGGGATGAACTGCTCAGGGTGCGCGTCGAAGCACGCGGCCAGCGACTTCCCCTGGAGGTCGGCTTCGTCGGTGCCGACGACGCGCTCCGCGGCGTCGTTGACGAGGCGGACTTCGGTGTCACCGTCGGCAGTGACATCGTAGAGTACGAGTGCGTCGTCGTTCTGTTCGAACAGTTCGCGGAAGCGCGCTTCGCTTTCACGGAGGTCGCGCTGTGAGCGGATGCGCTGGACGGCCTGGTAGGCGTGGGAGGCGAGCAGCTCCGCGAGTTCGACGTCGTCCTCATCGAAGCCCTCGGGTTCGTCCATGCCCGCTTGGAAGACGCCGATGTCGCCGATGGGGACGCTGACGACGGACTGTGGCGTACCGACTGGCGGGTCCGTGATGCGGGGGTCCTCGTGGATGTCCGCGACTAGCTGGGGTTCGCCGGTACGGTAAGTCTCCCCGGCGATGCCCTCGTCGGTGGGGATGCCGTCGACGCTTGGCGCGCGGCCGCTCCACGAGCGCACGGCCAGCATTCCGTTGGTCTCGGTTTCGACGACTGCCGAGGAGAAGTCGAACGCCGCCTCTGCGGCGTCGGCCATCGCGTCGTAGACCGCTTCCACGTCGTCGGCGCTCGCAACTTCAGTGGCGTAGGAGAGGAGGTCGCTACGGTAGTCGCGGTCACTCGTCATCGGCTGAGAGCCGGCGGAACAGGACTTCGTAGTCGTCCTCGTCGAACTCATCGACAACGTCGTCGAGCCGGCTCCGGAGGTCGTCGAGGCGGTCTTCGAGCGTTTCGAACTCCGCCGATTCGGTGACGCTCGGATCGTTGGACTCGGTGAGTAGTGCGTGTTTCCGGGCGGCGGCGAAGTACCGTTGGACGGTCTCGTCGTAGGCCGAGCGGCGGAGGAGGCGGTCGACGGTCTCGCGGAGGGTCTCGCGGTCGACGGGTTTGCGTAGGTAGTCGTCGAAACCGAGGTCGACGATGTCGAGTTCGGGCTCGACGGCGGTTACCATCGCGACGCGGCAGTCGAGGCCGCGCTCACGGATGGTTTCGAGGACGTCGTCGCCGGAGACGCCAGGCATCTGTCGGTCCAGTAGGACCACGTCGACGTCCTCGTCGAGGGCGGTGAGGGCGGCTTCGCCGTCGTAGGCGGTCTCGACGGTGTATCGGTCGCGGAGCCAGATGGCGTAGAGGTCGGCGAGTCCTTCCTCGTCGTCGACGACCAGCACTGTGGCTTCGTCGGCGCTTGCGTCGTCCGAACCTTCCCCTGTCATAGTTGTCCGCGTACCGCGGGTCTGGCGAACCTTCGACGTGTACCTATTTATGGATGTTGCAAGTTGAAAATCTCCGTCGTTCAAGGCGGGGAGGATGTCAACGCTTGTTGCCGACCGGACTTTTTGGTAAGCCTAAAATAACGGGGCGTCCTACCGGCTGTCATGTCCGAGTCAGAGGCGCCGTACACGCTCGACGACGTTACCGTCGTCATGGGAACGTACAATGAGGAAGCCGCAATTGCGACCGTCCTCGAAGACATCGACAACGTCACGGACGGCCGCGCATCCGTCGTCTGCGTCGACAGCTCGTCCGACCGAACGCCCGAAATCGCACGCGAGCACGGCGCTCGCGTCGTTGAACAAGAGCCGCTCGGCTACGGCGTCGCCGTCCGGTCGGCGCTGTACGAGGCCGACACCGAGGTCGTGATCACGACCGACTGCGACGACACCTACCCGATGGAGCGCATCCCGGACTTCCTCGAGTACGTCAACGAGGGGTACGACGTCGTCAGCGGCGACCGCCTCTACTGGGGTGCCGACGAGATGCCCGCCGTCAACCGCCTCGGCAACGCCACGTTCGCCGCCATCGCGTCGCTATTCGTCGGCGAGCGCGTTCACGACACCACCACGGGGATGCGCGCGTACCGCCGCGACGTTATCCAGGACATCGACTGGACGCAGAACACGGGTCTCTCCGCGGAACTGCTGATTCGACCGCTCTGCCGGGACTACGACGTCATCGAGGTCCCCATCGAGTACGACGAGCGCCTCGGCGAGACGAAACTCGACCCGCTCTCGGGCGGCGCCGAAATCATGGGATCCATTCTGAAAGTGTGTGTGGAGGAACGGCTCCACGGGCTGCTGCATTGATATCCTCCTCCGCGTTCACGGGGAGGAATCCCGAGCGGTGGGAGTGCCAGGTCTGACAGCTCACCGAACAGCCAGTCAGTGCGAATCTAACTGGCTGTTCACGGACTGAGTGGGTGGGAGTACTGGGAGTGCCAAGCCCCCGGGGACTCCTATCCTCGGTCAGATAGGGACTCTCAGAGTTGTTTGTGCCTCAAGGGAGTCCCCCAGACTTCGACGGACTCGGAGTCACCGACGTGTTCACGTAGGCGCCGTCCGGCCCGACGCCGGGCACGTACGCGGCGCCACCCTCGCAGTTCCGCAGGTCTGTGCAAAGTTCGCGGTACGGCGTCAACGTCTGGTACTCCCCGTCGGCTCGCTCAATGGGGAACCGGACGCGGTACGCGAACCCCGCGCCGTAGCCGCCGTCGACGTGCGCGTCCAGCACGACACTTACTCCGTCCTCGACCGGTATCGACGCGGTCTCATCGCCGGCCGACAGTCGCATTCGGCCGTCCGCGACCACAAGGTCGATGTTCGCGCGCGACGCGTTCTGTGGCGTGAGCGTAACGTACGTCTCTTCATCGGCCGCCGATACCGTGAGCGTCACCGTCTCCGTCCACGACGGCAGCCCCAGTTCCGCGTTCACGGTCAGCGAGTCGCCCGATGCGACGTGGATTCGCCGGAGGTCGGGGTCGACGGGGTCGTCGCCGTACGGCGACCACGACCCACGGTAGACGTACCGGTAGAATACGCGGTCCGGATATTCGGCGGCGATGTCGAGCGGCCGCTCGTTGACCGCATAGACGGTGCGGCCGTCGAAGCTCGGGTTGTTACGCAGCGGCTGGAACGGGTGGTTCAGCCAGTCACCGTACGGGTCCGGGAGGAAGACGACGCTGTTCGTGGGCGGTTTGGGTTCGAACGGCTCGTAGGCCGCCTCGTAGTGGTCGGTGAGTTCAGCGTTGTCCCGTACCTGTTCGGCGGTCGCTGACGCCGCGACGCCGCCGAGTACTGCGCTCGCGACGAGTAGCACGGCGAGCGTGGCTGCGACGGCGCGGCTCGTCGAAAGTCGGTTCGTAGCCGCGTCGCGAACACGGTCGGCGGCAGCGAGCACTCCCGTCGCGGCGAACGCGCTCACGGGTACGAGCAGGTCGAAGTGGTAGTACGGCCCGAGCGTCGTAATCAGGCCGTTCGGGTCCTCGACGTCTCCGAGGACGTTGAAGTTCCCCCAGAAGTAGATGTTCCCAACGACGACGCTGGCGGCGACGCCCGCGAGCACGGCCTGCTGCCACGCCCAGCCCCGACGGTGTGTCACGAGCGCGCCGACGGCGGCCAGCGGCACGCCGAGAACGCCGAGTGGCGCCCACTCCGTGACGAACTGTTCGAGGACGCTGGCGTTCGCGCGCAGCGCGAGCCTGGGGGTGTACTGGATTTCGTGGTTCAGTATCTCGCGGCGGCCGAAGCCGAGGCCGTCCAGCGGCGCGAACGCCTGATATGGGAACATCAGCGGGTCACCCGTAACGACGGCGTTGTACGCGAGCGTGACGGCGACGCCGCAGAGACCGAGGCTGGCAGTCGCGACGCGGCGCCGGAATAGCGCGGAGAGGTGGCGATCCTGGAACGGTTCGCGGAGTGTCCAGACGGCGTGGACGATGAACGGCGTCGCGAACAGGACTGCCGTATAGGGACGCGAGAAGAACGCGAGGCCGATAGCGGCCCCCGCGACGGCCGCCCAGCGGACGCTCCCGGTGCGTTCGGCACGGAAGTACGCGAGCGCGAATGCGAGGTTGAGCATCGTCGTCGGCGCGTACGGGAGGAAGACGGCAGACTGCATGAGGAACAGCGGCGAGCAAAGCAGCACGACGGCGGCGAGTACGCCCGTGCGGTGGTCGAACGGCTCCCGGACGACGCCGTAGAGGAGCGCGACGTTGGCGGCGGCGACGGCGGGGAGCGCGTATCGGTATGCGCCCGCGAGTTCGCCGAGCGCGTAAATGGCGGCCGTGACAGGCGCGTACTTCGAGTAGAGGCCGCGCGGCGAGTCCACGAAGAACCATGGGCGGAACGAGCCCTCGACGGGCGGGTGGAGGAACAGTTTGCCGTCGAGCAGCATCGCGGCCTGTTGGAGGTAGACGGCTTCGTCGTGGTTCGTGGAGTGGTACGGAAAGACGGTGACGGAGAGCACGTACGCCGTGACCGCGGCGACAACCGCGAGCGCGGCGGGCGCGAGAAACTGACTGCCGCGGACGCGAGTGACGAGTCGGCGGATGCGCCCGTCCGTCATCCCTGTTTGGGGTACCATGCGAGTGAGTGGTCGGCGACGAGGTCGACGGTGACGGGTTCGCCGACTGTCATGTCCTCAGCGTGGTTGTGGAGGCAGCGTACGAGATCGCCGTTGTCCAGTTCGACGTGGTAGATGAACGAGGGGCCGGTGTACTGTCGGCGGACGATTGTGCCGTTGGCGTTGGCTTCGTTCTCGGGGACGGCGCGGAGGTCGTCCGGGCGCACGAGTACGTCAACCATCGCGCCCGCGTAGCCATCCGCGAGCCCCTTCAGGAGGGTGCGGTCGTAACTCCCTATAGAGGTGTCGACGGTGTCGCTGCCAACGCGCGCGGAGAGGAACCCGGCCTGTCCAAGGAACGACGCGACGAAGCGCGACTCGGGGTGTTCGAACACTTCCTCGGGGTCGCCGATCTGTTCGAGTTGGCCGTCGTTGAGCACTGCAACGCGGTCCGAGATGGAGAGTGCTTCCTCTTGGTCGTGGGTGACGGAGACAGCCGTGACACCGGCCTCCTTGAGGATGCGCCGGACTTCCTCACGCATTTCCACGCGCAGCCGGACGTCCAGATTCGAGAACGGTTCGTCGAGCAGCAGGATGTCGGGTTCGGGCGCAAGGCTGCGCGCGAGTGCGACACGCTGCTGTTGGCCGCCCGAGAGCTGGTCGGGCGAGCGGTCGCCCATCCCGGGCATGTCCACAAGGTCGAGGAGGTCGTCGACGCGCTCGTCGGCGGCGTCGCCGTCGCGATCGGTGAGCCCGAACGCGACGTTTTCCCGGACCGAGAGGTGGGGGAACAGTGCGAAGTCCTGGAAGACGATGCCGACGCCGCGGGACTCGGCCTCTATGAACGTTGACGGCCCGGCGACTTCCTCGTCCGCCAGCGAGATGACGCCCTCGCTGGGGCGTTCGAGGCCGGCGAGCATGCGTAGCGTCGTCGTCTTCCCGCAACCCGACGGCCCAAGAAGTGTGAGAAGTTCGCCGTCGCGGACGGACAGCGAGAGGTCCGTGACCGCGGTCTCGGAGCCGTACTCCTTGGTCACGCCGTCGAGTTCGAGGACTGCGTCGGCGGCGTCGGTCGGTCCGTCTATGTCGGGCTCGACCGCCGCGTTCGTCGTAAGTTCGCTGTCAGCCATTGTATCGTTCCTGTGCGAGGATGACGACCATCGAGAGCGCGGACACGCCCACGAGTACGAGCGCGGGTATCGCGGCCGCGCCGTACGAGCCGGCCCCTCTAACGAGCCAGATGTACGAGACGAGGGTTTCAAAGCCTATCGGACTCAGCATTAGCGTCGCTGGAAGCTCCTTCATCGTCGTGAGGAAGACCAGCGCCGCGCCGGCGGCGACGCCGGGCGCGATGAGCGGCAGCGTCACCTTCCGGAACGCACCCATTGGGGACCGGCCGAGCGTGCGTGCGGCCTCCGTGAGCTTCGGATCCACCTGAAGAACCGACGACCGGACGGTGCCGACCGCCTGCGGGAGGAAGCGCACAACATACGCGAACACGAGCAGCGGCACGGTCTTGTACAGCGACTGGGCGAACTCCGTGGAGAGGTACAGCAGCGCGAGCCCGACGACGACGCCTGGGACCGCATAGCCGACATACGTCAGACGGTCCGCGAGCGTCGATAACAGCGACGTCGAGCGAGCAGCGTACCCAGCGACGGGTAGCGCGAGTAGCGAGGCGGCGACGGCAGCGGCGACAGCCACCTTCAGGGAGTTCCACGCGACGGCGGGCTCGAACTCGAAGACCGCAGCGCCAGCCTGCTCGAACCACCACGCGAGTACGCCCAACGGCACGCCGAGCGAGAGCACGGCGATACTTGCGCAGAACACCAGCGCGGGCCATTTCCACGCACCGAGCGTGATTTGGCCGGGCTGGCGGGAGCCCCGGGAGATGTACGACGCGTTGGCGTCGCTGCCGATGCGGGACTCCAGCGCGAGCACGACCGCGACCACCGCGAGCAACTGCAGGGAGAGCAACGCGGGGTAGCCCTCGGGGACACCGAGGCTGCGCTGCGCGACATAAATCTGCTGGGTGAACACCTCGTAGCGCATGATAGAGGGCGTCCCGAAGTCCGAGAGCGCGTATAGCGCAGCGAGCAGCGCGCCCGCGGTAACGCCGGGCAGAATCTGGGGGACAGTGACGCGCTTGAACGCTTCCCACCGCGAGTGGTTGAGGGTGCGCGCGGCCTCGACGAGCGTTCCGTCAAACGAGAGCAACGCGGCTCGCGTAGTCAGGAAGACGTAGGGATACGTGAACAGAACCAACACGAGCGCGGTGCCGTGGAGCCCGTAGATAGCAGGGATGCGTTCAACCCCAAGTGGAGCGAGTGCATCCGCAAGGTCGCCCTGCGGACCGAACGCGGAGACAAACGTGAACGCGCCAATATAGCTCGGGACAACCAGCGGGAGCGCTGCGACAACCGTCCAGAACCGCCGCCCCGGGAGGTCGGTTTGGACGGTGAGCACAGCCAGCGGCACGCCGACGAGCACGCACCCCAGTGTCACCCAGAACACGAGTACGAGGCTGTTGAGAAGCACGTCGAGGCTGTCGGTCTCGGTGAGCAGGCCGACGAGGTGGCCGAATCCGTAGTTCGACGCGCGGACGAGTAGGCCGACCAGCGGCAGGGAGACGAACGCCGCGACGGCACCGGCCAGCACTGCGAGCGAGAGCCCCGGCTCGTCGTCGCCGCCGACGGCGTCGCGGAGGCGTGCGAGGCGCTCGCTGACTGCCATCTATGAGAGGATGCCGACGTCCTCTAGGAGTTGGATGGTAGGCTGGACGTCCGACAGCGACTGGAGGTCGAGGTCCGGCGGCGAGAGTTCCTCGATGGTGGGGAGCGGGCCGACGGGTTCGACGCCCTCAATCATCGGGAACGCGAAGCCGCGGGTGGCGAGGAACTCCTGGGCTTCCGCGGAGAGCAGGTGGCGGACGAACAGTTCCGCGAGGTCGGGGTTGGAAGCGCCGTCGAGGACGCTCGCGCCCGCGGTGTTGACGAGGGCGCCGGCGTCATTCTCGGTGAACGCCAGGTCGAGAGGAGCGTCGGGGGTGTTGGCGAAGACGAGCATGGGGTAGTAGTGGTTCGTCAGCCCGACGCCGACTTCGCCGTTTGTGATGCCCTGCGAGACGGTGGCGTACTCGCTGTCATAGCGCGCGGGGTTCTGGTCGAGCATGTTGTTCAGCCACTCGCGCGTGCCGTCCTCGCCGCGAAGCTGGCGCATCGCGGTGACGAACCCGTGGAACGCGCCGTACGTGGGCGCCCAGCCGATGGTGTCGGTGAATCGGTCCTCGGTCGCAATCGCGTCGACGCTGGTGGGGATCTCGGACGCGCTGAATTGGTTCGTGTTGTACGGAATCGCGCGCGACCGGCCGGCGACGCCGGCCCACTGGTCGGTCACGAATCGGTCGTCGGCGACCATCGAGGTGGCGTCGCTGGAGAGGTCGAGGGTCGCGCTGTTGTCCGCGACGTACGCCAGCGAGCCGGCGTCGACCGACCAGAAGACGTCCGCTTGCGTGGTCCCGCTTTCGTACTCGTCGACGATGACGTTTGCGAGCTGCGAGGACGGCTGCGTCTGGGCGGACGCCTCGAAGCCGTCGTAGTACTGGTTGAGCAGGTCGATGAGCGTGGTGTAGCGGCCGCCTTCGCCGCCGCCGAGGTAGATGGAGAGTTCGCCTTCGAGGTCGGGGAGGTCCTCGATGGAGGTGCCGCCGGGGGCGGGCCGCCCGGAGACGAGTTCGCCGGAACCGCGGAAGTCCGCGAGCGTCGGTTGGTCGTTCTCACCGCTGCTGCCGCTCCCCCCGTCGCCGAGGATGCCCGTACAGCCCGCGAGTGCGGTCGTCGAAGCTACACCTGCCGCCGCGAGGAAGCGCCGGCGCGTCTGACTCTTTCGCTCTTTCATGTATTGAATTAGGTCGGCCTAAAACTCTTATAACTACCGATTCCGGTGCCTGCGGTCTGGTTAGTCGTCGGCGGGCGCAGCCGTACGCTGGTCCGCCAGCGCCGCACAGCAGTCCACCCAGTCCAGCAGATACTCCCCGCACTCCACGAGGAACGCGCCGTTGTTGTACTCCTCATAGTCGCCCTCCACGAGGCGCTCGCCGACCGCACGGGCGACTGCCTCGTAGGAGTCCTCGTCGGGCTCAACGGCCGCGACCTCCTTCCAGAAGTGCTCGTTCAGTTCGAGGCCCGCGACCTCGTTGGCGAGGTCGTCGAACGTCGACCGCGGCGCCTTGTTGTGCTCGCACAGCGGCGCACCGTTGTAGATTTCGCCGCCCACCACGTCGGCCGCGCGCTTCAGGAGCACACCGCTCCAGATGTCGTCGAAGCGCCCGACCTCCCACGCGTTGTCGTCCATCGGGAACTGGTAGAACGCGGGCACGACCTCGCGGCGGAACGCGAGGTTCATCGAGCACACCGTGAGGTAGTCGCCCTCGGCGGCCACGAAGTCGCGATCGAAGTCCTCGAAGTCCGTGCGCGTCTGAGCCTGCCCCTGCAGATCGCCGTCCATCAGGATACGCACCGCGTCGAGGTCCGGGACGTTCGTCCAGAGCCCCTGCGAGGCGACCACGTGGTCGGTCTCCGTGGTGTCGGTCTCGATGTCCTCATCCATCGCGGAGTAGGGGTACCCGCGCGGGTAGAGGTCAGATTCGGACTGGTAGAGGACGTTCACCCAGCGCTCGTCCGAGGAGACTTCCTCTACTTCGCCCTCGTGGGCGAGGTTATCGAGATGCGTGCCGAAGAAGTCCCACTCGTCGTGGGGGAGCGTGTCGTCGTCGATGAACACGCCGTACTCGAAGTCGTTTGCCCAGAGGTAGAGCAGGCCGAACGAGGTCTGGGCGTGGCTGGCGGCGGGAATCAGGTGGCTGTACTGTTCGAGGCCCTGCTCGGCGAACCACGCCTCGCGGTCGCTGCCGTCGAAGACAGCGCCGGCGACGCCCTCCTCGTCGAGCATCTCCCGCATCCCCTCGGTGTCACAGAAGTCCTCGGTGACGAGGACGACGAACAGGCGGTCCAAGTCAAAGCCGTGGTCGCGGGCGTTTCGGAAGTACTCGCGCATGCATTCGTACTCTCGAATCGTCGGCACGATCACGCAGACGTCTTGGTTCATCTGTTGGAGTGGTCTATTTAGGCCACCCTAAAATGTGTGTCGATGTTTAGGGCGTCCTAAATTGTCAAGTAAGGCCAGCGACCGACTGCTGAAGGCGTACCGTCGGCGGCACCAGCAGGCCGCCCAGCAGCACGAGGAACACGTGGAACACGCCATCGGCGACCGCAGCGGGCGCTAGCAGCGCCAACGCATCGGCGGCTGCCACGCCGGTCGCACACACCAACACGAGCAGTAGGTGGCGGCGTAAACTGTCCAGCGCCGTCCCGTGCGCCAGCGTCTCCAGACGCTCGCTGAACGCCACGCCGTACGCCGCGAACCCGAGCGCGCCCAGCGCCTTCACGCCCGCAGCTATCGCGGGCTGGTCGATGAGCAACACGACCAGCCACTCCGCGGCGATGACGACCACGAACCCGAATTCGAGCCGCCTGACCCGGTCGAGCGAGACCGCGCGCTCCTCGGGCGACGGCGCAAGTGCGCTGTTGAAGTACACCTCCCGCAGCGCGAACGTCAGAAACGCGATAGCCACGAGCAACGAGACATCCGCGAATGCACGCACTACGCTCGCGTTCCGCACTGTCAACACGAGCCCAAGCACGCCGAAGGCCGCGAACGACAGCCCGAGATAGGTGAGGTATCCCCAGAAGTCGTCGTATCCCTCTAGCCGGTCGAAGGCATAGTTCTGGACCGCGTAGTACGTGAACGCCAGCCCGGCGACGACGACGATGCCGTAGCCCGCGAACGCCACCGCTGACAGCGTCTCCGTAGCGGTCATCGACGCACCCCACCGAGGTCGGCGGTGAAGTCGTCGAGCGCGCGCTGGAAGTCCAGCACGGTCGCGAACCGCGCACGCTTCTCCGGGGCCAGCGCCCGCGCGAACAGGTCGTCAGCGCTCCCTGGGAGCGCCGGGTTCTGCTCGGACGCCGGAATCCGTTTCTCTTCTTTACCTGGTGGCTCGCCCGTCAGCAGGAAGTACGTCAGCGCGCCCAGCCCGTAGACGTCCGTCGCCTGGTCGAAACGGCCGTACGTCTCCGGGTCGTGATGCTCGGGGGCCGCGAACGCGGCTGGAATTGGCGGCGTCCGGCGCGCGCTGGCGGCGTGCGCGAACCCCCAGTCGCCCAGCAGCGGCGCGTCCCATGTCCGCGCGCCCGTCTCCACGAACCGTACCGCGCCCGGGTGGATACCGCCGTGGACGACGCCACGCGAGTGGGCGTGACTGACCGCGCGAGTTAGCGCACTGGCATTCCAGACGGCCTCCGTGAGCGTCGTCGGAGCCCCACGGCTGTCGAGCGTGTCGCCGTCATCGTAGCGCGTCGCCAGCCATCGCGCGCCGTAGCCGAGCACGGCGACCACGTGGTCGTGGTCGTCCACGCCCGCCCACTGCTCGACGCCGTCCGCAAACGCCGACGTGACCGCGCTCTCGTCGGCGTGCAGCCGCCGCACCGTCGCCAGCCCGTGTTCAAGCACATCTTCGTCGACGTCCGCGCGGTAGTCTGTCGTGAGCACGCCCTCGCGGACTTTCAGGTTCGGTGAGACGTCCTCGGCGGCGAGCGTCACGTCCGGCGGGTCCGGAATCTCCGCGGGCGGCCCCGCGTCCGTCTCGTCGCTCTCGGCCTCCTCGCTGTGGACCGGCGCGTTCTGCCCGAAGGAGACGTGAATCGGCCGCGAACGGTCGTCGTCGTCGTTCACTGTGACCACGGAGACGCCGTCGGGGAACAGGTCTGCGTACGCCGGGTGCGAGCGCACGACCATCGGGTAGCCCGCGTCCTCGGCCCGCTTCGCGATGGCGGTCGTTACCTCAGCGACCGCCTGCTTCGCGTACCGCTGGACGAGCGCGTCCTCGGACTGCGTGAGTGGCGCAATTGCTGACAGGCCCGTCGAAGCCCGCGCAGGGTATGACTTTGTGACGCCAGCGAGCGCGACTACACCATTCTGCCGAACAAGCGGGTCCTCTGCTCGCGTCAGCGAGACGAGGTCGGAAAACTCTACGGAGAGCGCGTCAGGCTGGCGCTCGGCTAGTTCCGCGAGCACCCACGTAGCCCCCCGCCGCACCCACACGTCGTCGTCCTCGACCGCGTCGCGGATATCATTGAGGACGGCGCGAACCTCGGTCGGCTCGGTGGTGACGGCCTCCACGAGCCGCCACGCGGCGCCCGCGCGCTCGTCGGCGTCGTCGCTGTGGAGGCGCTCCGCGAGTTCCTCGACGCCGTCGGCGTCCACCGACTGCCGGAGCGCGGCGACGCGCTCCTCGTCGACCGAGCCATCTGTGTGGCGTTCCATGCGCGTTGCTATCGAGCCAACTTCGCCGGCACCCGCATTGAACCTTCGGCTTCCCCCGGTGGTTTTGCTGCCCCGGTACGTCTCGCCCGGTATGGTAGATATCCGGGACCAGGCGACGCTCGCTGAGACGCCCGCCCGCGAGACGGCGCTGGCGTGTGTCGAGGCCGGCATCGACGCCGCGCACCCCGCCCGCGTGGTCACCGACGAAGTGACGGTCGACGGAGACGTGCTCCGGGTTGGAGACGCGACTTACGACCTCGCCGGCCACGACCGCGTCGTCGTGCTCGGTGGCGGGAACGCGGCTGCACACGTCGCTCGCGCACTCGTCGACGTTCTGGGCGACCGGCTCAACGGCGGGTGTGTAGTAACCGACGACCCGGTCGACGTACCAGGCGTGGCCGTGCTCCCGAGTGACCACCCCGTCCCCTCGAAGCGAGGCGTCGATTCCACTGCGGACCTGCTTGACGCCGCCCACGGCTACGACGCGGATACGCTCGTGCTCACAGTGATAACGGGGGGTGGCAGCGCGGTGATGCCCGCTCCCGCAGACGGACTTTCCCTCTCCAACTTGCAGGCCACGACCGAGGCGCTGTTGCGCTCGGGCGCGCCGATTCACGACGTGAACGCCGTCCGCAAGCACTGCTCGGCGCTGAAAGGCGGGCAGCTCGCGCGAGCGCTCGCACCGGCGACTGTCGCTACGCTCGTGTTCAGCGACGTCGTCGGCAACGACCTCGATGTCGTCGCCAGCGGGCCGACAGTCCCGGACACCTCGACGTACGACGACGCGCTCGCCGTTCTCGACGACTACGTGGTCGACGTTCCGACCGCAGTCTGCGACCACCTTGAACGCGGCGCGCGCGGCGACCTCCCCGAGACGCCTGGTAAGGAAGACCCAGCGTTCGAGGCCGTCGACACGCACGTGCTCGCGGACGGGTCTACTGCGCTCGCCGCGGCAAGCAATGCCGCCCGGGAACGCGGCTATGAGTCGCTGATCTCTCCTCGTGTATCGAGGGTGAAGCCCGCGAAATCGGAGGGGTTCACGCCGCGATTGGAACAGAAACCGCGCACACGGGCGACCCGGTCGAACCACCCGCCGTCCTGCTCTCGGGCGGCGAACTCACGGTCACCGTCGGGGGCGACGGCGTCGGCGGCCCGAATCAGGAATGCGTGCTCGCCGCTGCCCACCGTCTCCCGGGAGGCGCGGCGTTCGCGTGCGTGGACACGGACGGCATCGACGGCGCAAGCGAGTACGCAGGCGCGCTCGTCGACAGCGAGACGGTCGACGACCCCGCCGACGCTCGCGCGGCGCTCCGCGAGAACGACGCGGGCGGCTTCCTCGCCAACCGAAACGCGCTACTCCGTACTGGTCCGACCGGGACGAACGTCAACGACCTGCGCGTGCTCGTCGTCGAGAACTGAGTGCCTACCTGATCGACATCCTCCTCCGCCTGAAAGCGGAGGAATCCCGAGCGTTGGGATATTAAGGTTTGCAGACGCCCTGTTCTCTCGGTGTGAACCGGCCGCTCTCGCGGTCGAACAGGAAGACTCCGGGCTGTGCCAACCAGCCGGGACTCATATCCCCAGTCGGAGGACTCTGAGTTATCTTTCGTCGGATGTTCACTGCGCCGTTCACGTTCGCGTTCATCGTCGTCTTGCACGATGAACAGACGTACAGACCACGCTCCACGCGATTACTGTCTCGAATCTGCCCACAACACGAACATGTCTTCGACGTGTTCTCCTCGTCCACGCGGTCAACGAGGATACCGTGTTCCTCGGCCTTGTATTCGAGCAGACGGGCGAATCGGTCGAACTCCCATCCGTGGAGTTTCTTGTTCCCCGACGCTCCCCAGTTCCGCGAGTCGCCGTTCTCATCCTCGCGGATGTCACTAAGGTCGCCAACTGCTATCTCTGCCACGCCTGCTTCGACACACCGTGTGACGATGTGCTTGCTGAGGGTGTGGAGGAAGTGGTCTTTGCGGCGAGAGAGTTTCCGACGAGCCTTCAACGCCCGCTTGGATGGCCCGTTCTCGCCTTCAGTCTGGTACTCCTCACGAGTGAAGTAGTGCTTGTCTTCTTTCAGCACATTCCCTGGATACAACTCATTCGAGCCGTCTTCATAGTCGATGGCGAGATAGTTGCTGATGCCGAGGTCGATACCCGCTGTCTTGTCACCGGGAGCGTCCTCAACGGGAATTGCTTTCTTGCAGACGAGGTGGAGTTCCCAGCGGTCGCCGTGGTATTGCGCCTGCTCCGCGTATAACACGGTCGATGACACGGCCTGTATGCCTCAAGTGGGACGACCATCACTGGTCAGAGTCATCACGCTCTGTTCCCAACGAGGAGCATACGAACCCGCAAGTTGCCTCCGTGGGCCGGTAAGCGATACCCCCAGCGCGAGGAAACCCCGGCGTTCACGCCGGGGAGGATGTCATAGCCAGCGGGAGAACACGGACTCGTCCGTGTCGCGGTGGACGGTCAGGACCGGGCCGGATTCGCCGTCCTGTTCGACTTCGTCGGTCGTCGACCCGAAGAGGAACCGCCTGAGCCGCCCCTTCTCGGGCGCGCCCAGCACCGTCACGTCGTGGTAGCCGGCGTGCTTGATGATTTCGTCCGCGGGCTCCGCGGCTTCGACGATGTGATGGTCGACTTCGACGTCGTCGCCCAGCCGGTGCTCGTATGCATCCAGTAGCGCGTCGGCGTTCCCTCGCTCCGACTCGCTCGCGTCCTCGTTGACGACGTGGAAGAGTTCGATCCAGCAGCCGGAGGCGCGCGCAATCGCCTCCGCGATGCGCGTCGCCAGTCCCGAGTGTGGGCCCTTCGCCACCGGCACGAGAATGCTGGACGGCGACTCGAAGGTGTCCATGCGCGTCCCGACGACGTTGTGACACCCCGATGCGACCGTCTGCTCGTCGCGGCTCCGCGAGAAGAAGCCCCGTTCCTCGCGGTCGACGACCGTCGCCGTTATCGAGTGCGAATCGACGAACGTGTCGAGGACTCGGTTCGAGAAGTCGTCCTCGAACTGCGCGACGGGGATGTCGAACTCTTCGCGGACCGCCAGCTCCAGCTCCGCCTCGTCGCGCAACTCGTTCGCGTCCGCCAGCCCGCCCGCTTCGGTCGCGTGCAGGATGTACAGTTCGCCGTCACTCCCGAACGTGATGCTCGCACCGAGGAGGCTCGTCTCCGTTCGGTTCGCGGCTTCGCAGAACGGCACGAGGATGCGCTGCTCGTCGGCCGGCCAGTCGACGCCCTCGTGGTCGAGGACCTGCGGCCACGGTCGGTCGCCGGAGTTGATGCTCATGGATGGGGCGTTCGGTGGATGGAGTGATAAATTGTCGCCGTCGTCGCAACGGTCTCGAGATGGCATTCAAAATTCGTTCGTCCATCCTATTATAGAATACCGGGACAAGAAGATAGTAATTCGAGTATAGTGCAAACGTATATATTGTAATAATAGGATTTAGTGCTCGAGCGGCAAGAAACATACGTGTGGGCGTGGAACGGGGAGATGATGGAAGGTAACGATTCGAGCCCCCTCGAACCCCGCGAGGACGCCGGTCGGTTCCAGTACCTTTTCGAGCACGTGCAGGACGCCGTCGTGGAGTTCGAACTGGACGGCGAGGAGCCTATCGTCGCAACGGTCAACGACTCGTTCTGCGAGATGTTCGGCGTGGACCGCGAGGCGGTCGTGGGCGCGTCGCTGAACGACCTCATCGTTCCGAGCGAGCGGGTGACCGAAAGCAACCGCTTCGACCAGCGCACCGCCGCGGGCAAGTCGAACTACGCCATCGTCGACCGGCGCACCGAGAACGGCCTCAAGACACTGCTCTACCGCGGCATCCCCTTCGACGGCGGCGACGGAGGATTCGCGCTCTACACCGACCTCACCGACGAGATTCGCCAAGAGCGCGAATTGGCGGTGCTCAACCGCGTGCTCCGGTACAACCTCTCCGAGGAAGTCGACGCCTTGCTCGACCACGCCGAGGCCCTCGCCGAGAACGTCGAGGACCCCGAACTGGCCGACACCGCGCGGGAAATCCAGGAGCGCGCGCTCGCGCTCGACCGCACCAGCGAGGAAGCGAGGGACGTCGAGCGCGTGCTGGACGCCGACCCCGACCTGGAGCCGACCGACCTCGGCGACGTGGTGCGGGCGGCGCTCGACGACGTGCCGCTGGTCGACTACGCGGACGTGACCGTCGACGTCGAGGACGCGCCGCAAGTCATGTCCGGCGGCCACCTCGACCGCGCGGTCGCCGCGCTCGTCGACAACGCGATTCGCTACACCGACGACGAGACGCCGCGCGTCCAAATTACCGCACGTCGGACCGACGGCGCGGTCGCGCTGACAGTGAGCGACGACGGACCCGGCCTCCCAGACAAGGAGCGGCGGCTCCTCACCGGCGACGTCGACCTGACGCCGCTCGACCACGGAAGCGGGCTCGGGCTGTGGCTGGTCCGGTGGATTGCGACGGCCTACAACGGCGCCGTCACCTACGAAGAGCGTGCGAGCGGCGGGAGCGACGTCACGCTCGAAGTCCGCGCCGCGCCGAATCACTGAACGACAGCGGGAGTGGGCTGAGACGTATTCGAGGCCGCGAACCCGGGCAGACCACCGTGTAGCGGCGATATTTCGCGTCCGGCCGCGTGTCGGCGCGAACGTGAAAGCGTAAAGACCCCGCTCCGAGACGGTGGGGGTATGGACCGCGTAGCAATCATCGGTGCGTCGATGACGACGTTCGGCGACCGCGACGCGTGGGTGCGGGAGTTGCTGGCGGAGGCCGGCGACGCCGCCCTGCGGGACGCGGGCGTGGACGGCGACGACCTCGACCACCTCTACGTCTCGAACATGGCCAGCGGCGAGTTCGAGGGACAGACCGGCGTCCCGAACGCGCTCGCCCACGACCTCGGCGCGCTCGGCGCGTACACCCAGCGCGTCGACCAGACGAGCGCCTCCGGCGGCGCGGGCATCTACGCCGCGTGGCAGTCCGTCGCCTCCGGCGCGAGCGACATGACGCTGCTCGTCGGCGGCGAGAAGATGACCCACAAGACGACGGGCGAGGCGACCGACGTCATCGCCAGCCTCACGCACCCCGTGGAGTACAAGCACGGCGTCACACTCCCGAGTTTCGCGGGCCTCACCGCACGCAAGTACCTTGACGAGTACGACGCGCCCCGCGAGAGCCTCGGCAAAGTCGCCGTGAAGAACCACCGCAACGGCGTGGACAACCCCCACGCGCAGTTCCGTAAGGAAGTCGACCTGGAGACTGTTCTCGACTCCCCCATCGTCGCGGACCCGCTCCGGCTGTACGACTTCTGCCCGATTACGGACGGTAGTTCCGCGCTGCTGTTCTGCCCGGAGTCCGTCGCCGAGGAGTACGCCGACGACTACGTCGTCGTCTCCGGTATCGGCGGCGCGACCGACACCCACGTCGTCCACGAGCGCGAGGACCCGACGACGATGCAGGGCGTCGTGGAGTCCTCCGAAATCGCCTACGAGATGGCCGACCGCGGCCCCGAGGACGTCGACTTCGCGGAACTCCACGACATGTTCACGATTCTGGAGTTCCTCCAGAGCGAGGACCTCGGCTTCTTCGAGAAGGGCGAGGGCTGGAAGGCCGCCGAGGAGGGCGTCACCGCTCGCGACGGCGACCTCCCCATCAACACCTCTGGAGGACTGAAGTCGAAGGGCCACCCGCTCGGCGCGAGCGGCGTCGCACAGGCGTACGAACTCTACGTGCAGTTGCTCGGCAACGCGGGCGACCGACAGGTCGAGGGTGACGTCGGCCTCGCCTGCAACGTCGGCGGCTTCGGCAACTGCGTGACCACCACCATCCTCGAACAGCCATGAGCTTCGACGCACACCGCTGCCCGAACGGCCACGTCACGTACCCCGGACACACGCGCTGCCCGGAGTGCGGGGAAGCACAGACCGAGACCATCGACCTCGCCGAGCGCACCGCTACAGTCGTCACATGGACGACATCCACGGCGACGCCGCCGGGCGTCCGCGAGCCCAACCACCTCGCAATCGTCGAGTTCCAGGTAGAGGGTGAGAGCGTCCGCGCGCTCGGCCAGCTCACGACCGCCGACGACGTCGAAATCGGCGACGACGTCGAACCGGTGTACGAAGAACAGCTACGCGACCCCGAGGCGGGCATCCGCGAGCCCGACAGCCACGAGTGGGACGGCTACCGGTTCGAACCTCCGTAGCCGCTTAAACCTACTCGGGCGTCACGTGGTCGACGACTGCGCCGAGCTTCTCGACGCCGCCGTCGAGGAACGACCGCACGGAGCCGAGGATGTCGCCAACGAAGTCCGGGACGGGCTCGGGCAGGCTCGCGACCGCAGAGAGCCCGTGGAGGTCGTGAAAATCGCCGCGAATCCGCGTCCGGAAGTCGATGTGCTTGGAGGTCGTCAGGAGGTCGTCGCCGTCGTAGAGCCCGTAGCGGGTGCCGACCGTCGCGGGTGTGGGGACGTCCTTGGGGTCGAAGTCCTTGACTGGGCCCGCTTCGGGGCGGAACGCGTACGAGACCAGCGAGTGGAAGGCCTCGCGGTCGTCGTCGGGGACCGCGTGAAACTCGGGCATACCACGAGAAGTGGCGGTCGCCCGCTTGAAACTATTGGGCCCGTGTGAATCGGCGTCGGGCCCTAGAACGCGCGGTGGTACTGGACGGGGACGTCGACAGCCTCCTCGCGGTCGAGTTCCTTCGCGGCGTGCAGCGGGAAGTAGGGGTCACGGAGGAACTCGCGGCCGACGATGGCGAGGTCCGCGCGGTCGTTGCGGATGATGGCGTCGGCCTGCTCGGCGGACGTGATGCCGCCGACGGTGCCAACCTTCACGTCAGTGTCGCGGCTGTTCCGGATGTGTTCGGCGAATCGGAGCTGGTAGTTCGGGCCGGTCCACTCGATGTTCTGGTCGGGGTGAATGCCACCGGAGGAGACGTCGACGAGGTCCGCGCCGACCTCGTAGAGGTCGTCGGCGAGGCGGGCGGACTGCTCGACGTCCCAGGAATCGCGGTCGTCGAGCCAGTCGGTCGCGGAGATGCGCACGAAGACGGCTTTGTCCTCGCCCATCTCCTCGCGGACGGCTTCGGTGACCTCGCGGACGATGCGGGTGCGGTTCTCGAAGCTGCCGCCGTACTCGTCGTCGCGGTCGTTGGTCACAGGGGAGAGGAATTCGTGGAGGAGGTAACCGTGAGCCGCGTGGACCTCAGCGATTTCGAAGCCGGCTTCCCGGGAGCGTCGGGCGGCCTCGCGGAACGATTCGATGACTTCATCGATGCCGTCCGAATCGAGGGCTTCGGTCGCAGGCGGCTCCTGGTCGTAGGGCCACGGTTCGTCGGAGGGACCGACGACCGTCCAACCGCCGTCCTCGGGGTGGACTGGTTCGGAGCCCTCCCACGGTCGGGACTTCGACCCCTTCCGGCCGGCGTGCGCGAGTTGGATGCCGGGTGTCGCGCCCTGGGACTTCACGAAGTCGACGATGGGTTCGAGCGCGTCGCGGTGCTCGTCGCTCCAGATGCCGAGGTCCTCGGGTGTGATGCGGCCACGGGATTCGACGGCAGTGGCTTCAGTCATCACGATGCCAGCGCCGCCGGTGGCGCGCGAACCGAGGTGGACGCGGTGCCAGTCCGTGGCGAGGCCGTCGCGGGCGTCGACGGAGTACTGGCACATCGGGGACACGACGAACCGATTCCGGGCGGTCACGTCTCGCAACTCCAGCGGCGAGAACACGTCGTCTGTCATCGCGTGGCTGTAGTGCTGCCGGGGGTTTATCCGCGATGACTGAGGGGCTGCTTGCCGGCTTCGCGTCTGACTGAGGATTTTTCACTCGGCGAAAACACACGATATCCACCGATTTGATTGGTGTTTGTACATGTACGAGTCAGCCAACACCGCCCCGGCATCGTGGTCGAGGGACTACTTGGACAGTTTGACGCTGTCGTCGAAGGTGGCGGCAACGACCAGTGGCAGCGCTGGCACCTCCCCGACAAGTCGCTGTCCACGCGCTGGCCGGAACTCTAGTCTTCCTCCAACCCTTCTTCCTCGTCCTCTTCGAGTTTCATTCCCTCGGCTTCCGGCGCGTAGTACTCGTCTTCGCCCTCCTCGGATTCCTCGCTCTCTGCGCCCGTCTCCTCGCCGGCGACCTCGATTTCGGCTTCCACTTCGATGGAGACCCCCGGCGCGTCCAATTCCGCCTCGAACTCCTCCTCGTCGCCGGCTTCGATCTCAAGTTCGGTCGAGTCGACTTCCACTTCGACCTCGGTGTCGACGTACGTATCAGACATACTCGGAGCCACACCACGACGACTGGTAAACGGTGTGGCCGGCCGCAGTGCTGGCCGGCGTGAAAATAATGCGGCGAAGCGGAGCCGCTAGAAGGTTTCGCGGTGGAGAACGTCGTCGACGTCGCGGCGCGGCAGGCGCTCGGGCTCGTCGCCACCGCTTGGGCCAACCGCAATCAGGACGACCGGAATCGTGTCCTCGGGCAGGTCGACGAAGTCCGCAGCAGCCTCGAAGTCGAAGCCAGTCATCGGCGTCGCGGTGAGGCCGCGGGCGTGCGCGGACAGCAGGATGTTCTGTGCGGCGAGGGAGGCGTTGCGAATCGCGTAGTCGCGGCCCGCGCGGTCGGACTCGTAGCCGGCGACGGTCTGCTCTTTCATCGCCTCGCCGGTCTCGGCGTCGACGCGGCCGGCTTCGACCCACTCGTCGAAGACGCGGTCGGCGGTCTTCGTCTCGGTGTGGCCAGCGACGAGAATTGCGGTGCCGGCCTCCTTGATGTGCTCTTGGCCGTTCGCAATCTCGACGAGTTCGTCGAGGCGGTCGTCGTCCTGAATCGCGACGAAGTCCCACGGCTGGAGGTTGAACGAGGAGGGTGCGAGCGTCGCGTCCTCGACGATTGCTTCCAGGGTCTCATCGTCGACGTCCTCGCTGGGGTCGAAGTTGTGCCCGGAGCGGCGGCTGCGCAGCGCCTCGATGGCGGCGTCGGTTCGCGACTGCTGGCTGGCTTCTGACATCGGCTTACGATAGGTTACCCGTACGGAGGGGGCTGGCGGTCCCAGCGCGTCCCGCCGATTGGAGTGCGTGAGCGACCGACACGCGCGAACCCCGTTCCCGGCCACCGACATCACTATCCCGTTCGCTTGACTACCCGTTCGCCGATGGTGGACGCTCACCCGTTCTCCGGCGAGCCGGCGACCACGCGGGAAGCGATCATGCAGGCGACGTTCCGCGCGCTCCGCGAGCATGGCTACGCGGGGTTGACGATTCAGCGAATTGGCGATCACTTTGAGAAAAGCAAGTCGCTGCTCTACCACCACTACGACAGCAAGGACGAACTCCTCTTGGAGTTTCTGGCGTACATGCTCGCGGAATTCGAGCAGGCTGCACCTGATGACGACCTGCCGCCGCGCGAGCGTCTCGACGCGATTCTCGACCACGTGCTCGCGGTGAAACTCCCCGACGACCGGCGGGAGTTCACGAGGGCGATGGTCGAACTCCGCGCGCAGGCCGCCCACGATGAGCGCTATCGCGACCATTTCACGCGTAGCGACGACTCGCTGCACGACGAAATCGCAGGCATCGTCCGCGAAGGCGTCGAGTCGGGCGAATTCCGCGACCTCGACCCCGACGATGTCGCGTCGTTCCTGTTGACGCTCGTGAATGGCGCGATGTTTCAGCGAGTCACTGCCGAGGAAACGCGCACGGAAGCGGTCCGCGACGAAGTCGACGCCTACCTCGAATCGCAGCTGCTGGCCGAGGAGTAGGGCGGGCGAGGCGCGTTAGAACGTGATAATCTCGTAGTCGTCGTCGACGAGCGAGCGGATGCTTGGGTGGCCGTCGTGTTCGTCGACGGTGACGACGCCCGCGTCCTCGATGGCTTCGTCGACCCCGAACGCGCCCGAGCAGTGGTCGCACGCGGAGCTGTCGTCCTTGACCGTGGCGTAGAGGTGGTGGTAGTCGTGGTCGGGGTCTTCGAGTTCGGGAATCCACTGCGTGCCCGCGCCGTCGAAGATGAGTTCGAGGTCGTCCTCGGGGTTCTCGGCGAACTCGCGGGCGGCTTCGAGGCCGTTGACGAGCCGGCCGAGGTCGCTGTGGGATTCGGTGCCTGCCAGAATTACGATTGCGGCATTCGTCATTACACTCCGACCCACGAGCGCCGGTCAGAAAAGGTCGCGCGAACGTCTCAGTAACGAGGTTACGGGACAGTAATCCCGGGACGGCTAGTGGTGGTGTTCGTGGCCGCGGCTGAACTGCCCGGAGAACGCGCGCTGGACGACCTCCGGGAGCGCGGGGTGGACGTGAATCGACTCGCGGATGTCTCGCACGGTGCCGGAGCCGGCTTTCATTGCGACGACGACCTCCTGAATCAGCGTCGAGGCGTCCGGGCCGACGATGTGGCAGCCCAGAATCTCGCCGTCGAGGTTGACGAGCACCTTCACGAATCCGTCGGCGTGCATCGCGTCGCCGCGTGCGGTGTCCGCGAAGTCGTACGTGTTCGTCGCGTACTCGCGGTCCGCGTCGCGGAGTTCGGCTTCGGTCGCGCCGACGCCCGCGACCTCCGGCGACCCGAACACGGCGAACGGCATCGCCGAGTAGTCGACCGGCTCGGGTTCGCTCCCGAAGATGTTGCGCGCGACTGCCTGCGCCTCGTGGTTGGCGCTGTGCTTGAGGAGGTACTCGCCGACGACGTCGCCGAGCGCCCACACGTCCTCGACGTCGGTTTCGAGGTAGTCGTCAGTCGCCACGAACCCGCGGTCGTCAGTCTCGACACCCGTCGCGTCGAGGTTCAGTGTGTCCGTGTTCGGCGTGCGACCGGCCGCCACGAGCAGCGCGTCGCCGGTGACGGACAAAGTTTCGCCGGCCTCGACGACGCCGCCGCCCTCTCCGTACTCGTACTCGCGGGCTTCTAAGGTCACTTCGCCGTCTGACTGGGAGACGCTCGTCGCCTCGTAGCCCGTGTAGACGTCGGCGCGCTCGGCGAACTGGTCGGTGAACGCCGCCGCGACCTCGCTGTCGGCGTTCGGCAGCAGGTTCGGACGCCGGCCGACGACCGTGACGTCGCTGCCGAACGTCTCGAAGAAATGCCCGAGTTCCGCTGCGATGTAGCCGCCGCCGACAACGACGAGGCGGTCGGGCGGCGTCTCCAACTGGAGCGCCTCCTGGCTCGTAAGGTAGTCGACCTCTTCGATGCCGTCGATAGGTGGAATCGCGGGGCGCGTGCCCGCCGCGATGAGTACGGTCTCGGCACGGATGCGCGCACCGTCGTCTTCGCCACCCGAAATCTCGACCTCGTGATCGTCCAAGAAGCGCGCTTCACCCTCATAGAGCGTGTGTCTGTCCGACGAGCGCAGGCCGCGCCGAATCGAATCCGCGTCCGCCTGCACCTCCTCGTTGACCTTGCGGACGATACGCTCGAAGTCGACGCCGTTGACTTCGGCGTCGATCTCGAACTCGCCGGCGCGCTCGATGGTTTCGAGCACGTCAGCGTGGTACAACAGGAGCTTCGAGGGAATGCAGCCGCGGTTCAGACATGTCCCGCCCAACGGCCCCTTCTCCACGACGGCGACCGACTGGCCCTGATTGGCGGCGACGTTCGCGACGTCCAGCCCGGACCCCGAACCGATGACGAGAAAGTCGAATTCGTCCATACGCCGCACACGCGTGCCGGCGTCAAGAAACCGCTTGCAGCCGCGAACCCCGCCGGTTGGCCCGAAAGTTATCCGGGACGGGGGTGAAGGCGAGCGTAGATGACCTTCGACTCGGAGCGCGTCACGACGGTGACCTTCGACTCGTACAGCACGCTCGTGGACGTGGACGCCGCCGAGCGCGCGCTCGCCGACCGCGTCGCCGACCCGAAGCCGGTCTCTCGGCTGTGGCGGTCGCGGTCGCTGGCGTACACGTTCGTCGCCAACCAAATCGACGCCTACCAGCCGTTCTATGAGATGAACCGGGACGCCCTCCAGTACGCGCTGGACGCCCACGGCGCGGACGTCACCACCGCGGAGCGCGACGAGATTCTCGCTGTCTACCACGAACTCGACGTCTTCGACGACGTCCGCAGCGGCCTCGAAGCGCTCACCGACGCGGGCTACGACTGCTACGTCGTCTCGAACGGCAACCCCGAGATGCTGGCGTCGATGGTCGACCACGCCGACATCGGCGACCTCCTCGAGGACACGGTGAGCGCCGATGAGGTGGGGACGTTCAAGCCCGCCGCCGAACTCTACCGCCACGCTGCCGCCCGGACGGGGACGCCAATCGACGAAATCGTCCACGTCACGGCGGGCTGGTTCGACGTGCTCGGCGCGAGTCACGCGGGTATGCAGAGCGCGTGGGTCGATCGGAAGTCGTCGCCGTGGGAGCCGTTCGCGGGCGACCCGGACCTCACGGTTTCTGACTTCCATGACCTCGTCGCGGCGCTCTCGGCCTGATTCGCCGCGTGGTGGGCGCGTGGTATCCGCCTCAACCCCGAGTTATTTGTCCCCGCATGACACACTCCGGGACGATTAGATGACGACCGAAGAGACGAGCGTCGAGCCGCAGGTGGTCGGCGACGCGCTCGACCAAATCCAGTCTGCCGCGACCGCGCTTGGGGTTCCCGCGGAGACGACGGAGACCGCGATTGCGGTGTTCCGCCGTCACCGCGACCAGCGCGCGGCCCACGCGCACAACGTCGCGACGACTGCAGCGGCATGCCTGTACGTTGCGTGCAAAGTTGAGCGAGTCCCGCGTACGGTCGACGAGTTCGTCGACGCGACGGGCGTCGATCGCACGCAGCTCCTGCGGCGCGCAAAGGCGGTGACCAGCGAACTCGGCATCGACCTCTCGGGGTTCGCGGACGCCTCCCAGTACGTCGACCGGTACGCCGACGAGCTCTCGCTCCCCGAGGACGTCGCGGACCGCGCGCGGGAAATCGTCGACCACTGCGAGGACGCCGGCATCGCGGGCGGTAAGTCGCCAAGCGGGTGGGCGGCGGCCGCCATCTACAATGCCTCTGTGGAGGCCGACATGAACGTGCGGCAGGACACGCTCACGGAACTGGCGGACGTCACGCACGTCACCATCAGGAACCGCTACAAGGAGCAACGCGAAGTGCTGCGCGAGCGGAACCCGCCGCCCGCAACCGCGGTGGCCGCTATCGACTGGTATCGCGAGTACCTGCCCGCGTCGGATTACGTTGCGAGCACGGCGCGCGACCTGCTGGAGTCGGCGGCGGACGTCCGATCCGTGGACGACGAGCCCGCTGCGTGGGCGGCCGCCGCGCTCCGGGTCGCGGGCGAGCGAGCGGGCGCTCCAATCGGCATGAAGGCGCTGAAGACGCCCGCGGGCTGTGCTTCGACGGACATCCATGACCGCGCTAGCGATCTCGAATCGCTGTAGTCTGAGGCGTGGCGCGCACTCGACGGATTCGTCGAGATCGGCGACGTAGCCGTCGTCGCTACTATCGAGGCTGTTCTCGGTGACTTCGTTCGCCGGCTTGTGCGCGTGGACGAACGACTACTCAAACCCGTGAAATAGCGATATACCCGGGGGAGAACAGCAGGTCCCCGGGCTGTAGTTCGTCGCGCTCTCCGGCGTCGCCGACAGCGCGTTGCTGGTCGGCGTCCCGCGGGCGCGTATCACCGTGGCGCCGAAATACGGCCCAGACGAGGACCGAGAAGTCGATACTGGCGTCCGTGAAGCGGCCCCAGCGGTAGGGCGTCAACGCGTACTCGCGGGCCGCCGATCGGCTTTTGCGTCCGTGCGGAAAGGCACGCGTTGCCAGTCGTCGCGGGCATCGCGATAGTATCGAAGCACGGTCACGTCGAAGGCGAGTGGCGGGTACGATAGCGCTGGACGGCGAGCGTTGCGCGGCGGGCAGCGTCCACACCATCGGGGGTGCGAACCGGCGTCAAGAATCCTCGCCGAACACGTCGATGAACTCGCGCTGCTCGGCCAGAATCTTGGGGTCAAGGTCGGCGACGAGCGTGCGTTCGTCGCGGTTGAGCGCAGCGCTGACGGCGCCGTCCGGCCGCACGACGGCGGACTTGCCGGCGTAGTCGACGACACGGGCGTCCGGGAGGTCGCGACGGCCAGTGCGACCGCAGCCGACGACCCAGCGTACGCCGTCGAGGGCGCGGGCGCGCAGGAGGAGCCGCCAGTTCTCGCTGTGCGTGCCCGGCCACGCACCAACGACGAAGAGGGCGTCAACGCGTTCGCGGGCGAATTCGGCGCTAACGTCCACGAAGTTGAGGTCGTAACAGGTGATGACGCCCGTCCTCCCGGCGGGGGTCTCCACGGTGACTGCGTCGTCGCCGGCCGTGAGTACGTCGGCTTCGCCGCCCCAGAGGTTACGCTTCCGGTAGTACGTACGGTCGCCGTCCGGCGTGATGTAGCCGGTGGTGTTGTAGTAGTCGTCGCCCGCATCCTCGACGAAGCCCGCGAGCACGCTCACGTCGTAGTCCGCGGCGGAGGCGGCGAGGCGGTCGAGTGCGTCGCTGTCGTGGGCGAGCGCGGCGTCGTGGACGCGGTCGTCGGCGACGAAGCCAGTGAGCGCGTACTCGGGGAACAGTGCGACATCCACGCGGTCGTCGAGGCCGGCGAGGCGTTCGCCGACGGTAGCGAGGTTGGCGGGCGGGTCGAGGTCTGCGAGGTCGGTCTGACAGGCGGCGACGGTCGGTGTCGGCACGCCGCGGAATCGGCGCGCAGCCAGCAAAAACCCGGCGGACCGTTTTAATACGAATTTGAGTAAAGTCTTTACCCGGGGCGTGCCAATCTCCGCGTATGGAACGAGAGGCCATCCGTCGCCGGGAGCGGCTGTACGTGGGTGGCGAGTGGGTCACGGGGCCTGACACCTTCCCCGTCACCGACCTCGCCGAAGGCGGCACGTTCGCCGAAGTCGCGGCGGCCGACGAGGACGCTGCCAACGACGCGCTCGCCGCCGCCGAGGACGCGAAGGCGACGCTTCGAGACACCACGATTCCGCAGCGCTGCGAGTGGCTGCAGGCCATCGCGGACGGCCTGCGCGACCGTAAAACCGAGCTCGCGGAGGTCATCGTCCGCGAGGCCGGCAAACCAATCTCCTCGGCGCGCGGCGAGGTCGACAGCGCCGCCGAGCGCTTCGAGCGCGCCATCGAGGAGATTCGCCACCTCAAGGGCGAGTACCGGGAGGGCACCACAAGCGGCCACGAGGGCTGGGAGGCCATCGTGAAGCACGAGCCGGTCGGTGCTGTGCTCTGCATCACGCCGTACAACTATCCGCTCGCGACGACGGCGCTGCAGGTCGCGCCCGCTCTCGCCGCCGGGAACGCGGTCGTCCTCAAGCCCGCGAGCAAGACGCCCGTGAGCGCCGCTATCCTCACTGAAATCGTCGACGAGGTCGGGCTCCCGGACGGCGCATTCAACTTCGTGCCGGGGAAGGCCAGCGTCATCGGCGACGAATTGGCGGGTGACGACCGCGTGAACGCAATCGCGATGACCGGCTCCTCGGGCGCCGGCAAGCACGTCGCCTACGAGTCCGGGATGGTGAACCTCCACATGGAACTCGGCGGGAACGCGCCCGCCGTCGTCTTCGACGACGCGGACCTCGACGAGGCCGCCGGTGCGGCCGCGAAGGGATCGCTGAAGTACGCCGGCCAGCGCTGTTCGGCCATCTCGCGCGTGCTCGCTCACGAATCCATCCACGACGACATCGTCGAGCGCATCGACGCTGGGATGGACGACTGGGTGCAGGGCGACCTCTTCGACGAGGACACCGACCTCGGCCCGCTCATCAGCGCCGAGCAGGCGGACTGGGTCGAGGAACTGGTCGATGAGGCCGTCGATCGCGGTGCGACCGTCGTGCGCGGCGGCGACCGATACGAGCAAAAAGAGGGCGTCCACGTCTTCGAGCCGACGCTGCTCGCGGACGTCCCACAGGACGCCCGCATCGTCGACGAGGAGCAGTTCGGGCCCGTCTGCGCGGTGACGACGTTCGAGGACGACGACGAAGCCCTCGAAGTCGCGAACCGCTCGGACCTGGCGCTGGACGCCTGCGTGTTCACCAGCGACTACGACCGCGCGATGCGGATGGCCGAGTACATCGACGCGGGCGCGGTCCGCATCAACGGCGCGCCCTCCCACGGCCTCGGCGACATTCCGTTCGGCGGGAACGAGGACTCCGGCATCGGTCGCGAGGGACTGGACTCGACCATCCACGAGTTCGTCCGCAAGAAGTCGATTATTCTATAGTCCGGCGGGTCACCGTCGCGACTACCGCTCCCGCGAGTACGAGCCCGCCAGCGACGGCGAACGCGCCGACGTAACTGAGTTCTGTGGCGAGGAGACCGCCGACGACGCTGCCAACCGCCGTTCCTAGTCCGCCCAGCGCCGTGTACGCGCCGAGCGCGTCCCCACGAACTGCGGGCGGGGCGAGTCGCGCGACAATGGTCGTCCCGGTGACGGCGACGACCGCCCACGTCAAGCCGACCGCGACGAACAGCACGACTAGCCCCGGGAGCGCGAGCGCGCCGAGCACGGCTGCGAACGCGACTGCGGGGAAGAGGACGACGCGTGCGGCGAGCGCGGCGGTCTGTACGGCTTCCGGGCTGCGGGCCGCAGCAAGCGCGCCGACGCGCTCGTAGGCGACCGCGGAGGCCGCGCTGGAGACGAGGAACAGCGCGAACACGTTGCCGGACGCGAGTCCAAGGTCCGTGGCGAGGTACGACGGGAGCGGGCCGAAAAACACCGCGAACCCCGTGAAGAACAGCGTCGCGGCCACGAGGTAGCCCGATAGCGCGGGCGTCAGCCGGGCGGCGAGCGTGCGTGGGTGGAGCCGGCGGAGCGCCCAGAACGATCGCACGCCGGAGAATGGCGCGAGCCGGGCGGCTCGACCCGCACCGCGCTGGAGGCTCTCGATGGAGACTGTGGCGCGACCGAACCGCGCCGCTGAGACGTCGGGCCGGCCGGGTAGCCAGCGCCACGCGAGCACGGTGGCTAGCCCGCATGCGGCGGCCGAGGCGTAGAAGAACCAGCGCTGGGCGGTGATGGCGGCCGTGTACTGGCTGGCGATGGCGGTCCACGCGGCGCCCGCGAGCAGGCCGGCGAGCCAGCCGTAGCCCTGCCACGCGTTCAGCACGCCGATGCGGCGGTCCCACTCCGCGTCGGGGTGGCCGGAGACGACCAGCAGCGCGAGCACGGGCGCGGCGGCGGCGACGGCGAACTGGAGCGCGGCGTTCGCGGCGACGACCGCGGGCAACGACTCCGCGAGCGGGAGCGCGACAAACGAGACGGCCGAGAGGCCGAGGCTGACGAGGAGGAACGGGCGGTAGCGGCCGGTGCGGGTAGCGAGGTTCCCCCACGCGAGCGCGCCGGGGATGCCGGCGAACGCAGCGGTCGCAGCGACGACGGCGACGACGAACGCGTCCGCGCCGAGCGCGATGGCGTACAGCGGCACGAGCACGGACGAAGCGCCGACGGCGGCGTAGCCGAGACTCCACGCGACCAGCCAGCGGTCCCCGGTGTCGAACACGCCCGAACCCTCGCGGGGCGGGGACAAATCGCTTACGCGACCAGCAGCGGGAGCATCGCGGCGACGCCGACGACCAGCCCGACGAGCAGTTCGCGGTGGCCGTCGTTCGGGAGGCGGCGGCCGACTGCGCGGGCTTCGGGAATGAACTCGGTGAGCACGAGGTAGACCATCGCGCCGCCCGCGAATCCGTAGCCGGCGGGGAGCAGCGTGCGCGCGAACTGGACGAACACGAACGCCAGCACCGCGCCGATTGGCTGGGGGACGCTTGTGAAGACGGCGACACCGACAAGTTTCCAGCGGCGCGCGCCGTGCTCGTGGAGCGGAATCGATACCGCCAGCCCCTCCGGGATGTTGTGGATGGAGATGGCGATGGTCATGAACACCGCGAGCAGCGGCACGGAGAAGCCCAAGATTGGGTAGCCACCCTCCAGCCCCATGTCGGCGAAGGAGACGCCGACGGCGACGCCCTCGGGGAACGAGTGGACGGTGAGTACGCCCGCGACGAGCACGAGCTTCTCGAAGTCGGCCTGCGCGATTTCCCGGGGCTCGAACTCGTAGTCGTCGATGACGCGACGGGCGACGACGACGAGCGCGACGCCGACGAGCGCGCCCGCGGCGACGTCCAGCGGCGTGCCGTAGTTGAGCCCCTCGCGGAACAGTCCGAACCCGGATGCGGAGAGCATGATGCCGGAGGCGAGTCCCCAGAGGCCGACGCGCCAGCGGTCGTTGACGTCGTCGACGAAGAAGAAGGGGAGTGCGCCGAGGCCGGTTGCGAGGTCCGTCAACAGGCCGGCGAAGAAGACGAACGCGAGCGCACCCGTGAGTTCCATGTGCGGCGGTACGAACGCTCGTGGAATAGTCTTTCCCTTCCCAGAAAGAAAAGTTTGGGAAACCTAAAAACCATCCAAGTGAAGGGGGTTCAGTCTCTCCCGCGGCGTATGGACGAGCAAGCCCGCGTCGCCGCGTTCCTCGACGAGGAGGACCTCCACGCACCGCCAGCCAACCGCGTGCTCGATCTCGCCAGCGAGGTCGGCGAACTCTCGAAGAACGTCAACGAATCCACCGACTACGGAGCTAGCGCGGGCGCGGACGTCGACCGCGACGAACTCGGGGACGCCCTGTTCTGCCTGCTCGCGCTCGCCGACGAACTCGACTACGACGCGAGTGCGGCGCTCGACGAGGCGCTCGGGAAATATGAGGACCGGCTCGCCGACTCCGGGACGGCCGGCTCCGGCGAGTAGCGGGTTCTCGTCTCCCGGGAGGCGCGGACGCTTTTATAGCCCTGCTGTGCGTCGGTCAACGTGAAGATGGAAGACGACGCAAGCGGGCTGTTCGCGCCCGACAGAGTCGCCGTCGTCGGTGCAACCGACCGGGAGGGTTCTATCGGTCGCGCCATCGCGACGAACCTCGCTGACTTCGACGGCGACGTCGTCGCCGTCAACCCGGGCCGCGACGCAGTGCTCGGCTACGACTGCTACCCGGACCTCCAGTCTGCCCCCGACGCCGACCTCGCGGTCGTCGTCGTCCCACCTTCTGTAGTGGTCGACGCCGTCCGTGACGCCGGCGAAGCAGGCGTCCGGAACGTGGTGGTCATCACCGCGGGGTTCAGCGAGACCGGCAGCGAGGGCGCGGCCCGCGAGCACGAACTCGCGGCCGTCGCCGACGAGTACGACCTCAACCTCGTCGGCCCGAACAGCCTCGGCGTGCTCTCCACGCCGTCGGGACTGAACGCAACGTTCGGCCCGTCGAACGCGCTCCCCGGCTCGCTCTCGTTCATGAGTCAGTCGGGCGCGTTCATCACGGCCGTATTGGACTGGGCGAACGACCAGGGAATCGGCTTCAAGGACGTCGTCAGCCTCGGGAACAAGGCCGTCATGGACGAGACGGACTTTCTCCGGCAGTGGCACGACGACCCCGAGACGAACGTCGTGCTCGGCTACCTCGAGGGCATCGAGGACGGCCGCGATTTCATCGACACCGCCCGCGAGGTCACGCAGGACACGCCCGCGGTCGTCGTGAAGTCCGGCCGCACGGAGGCCGGCGCGCAGGCCGCGTCCTCGCACACGGGGACCATCGCGGGCAGCGAGGCCGCCTACGAGGCAGGCTTCGAGCAGGCGGGCGTCGTCCGCGCGGAGAACGTCCAGGAACTGTTCGACTTCGCGCGCGCCCTCGACGGCCTCCCGCTCCCGGACTCCGAGGAGGTCGCGGTCGTCACGAACGCAGGCGGTCCGGGCGTGATGGCGACGGACGCAGTCGGCGATGCTCGACTGTCGATGGCGTCGTTCGGCGACGACACGCTCGACGCGCTCTCCGACTCGCTGCCAGACGCGGCGAACGTCTACAACCCCGTGGACGTGCTCGGGGACGCCGGCGTCGACCGGTTCGCGGACGCCCTCGACACCGTACTCGGCTCGGAGGACGTCGGCTGCGCGGTCGTCGTCGCCGCACCCACGGCCGTCATGGACTTCGGCGACCTCGCGGAGGTGCTCGCCAAGCGGCAGGCCGAACACGGCAAGCCCGTGGTCGCGTGCCTGATGGGTGGCGAGCGCACTGAGGCCGCGGCCGACACGCTCTCAGCGGCGGGCATCCCGAACTACTTCGACCCAGCACGGGCGGTGCGTAGCCTGGACGCGCTCGCCGTCCAGCGCGCCGTCGAGGCCCGCGAGTACGAGGAACCCACCGAGTTCGACGTAGATCGTGAACGTGCTCGCGAGATTCTTGATGCCGCCGCGGAACGGGATTCTCGCCGGCTCGGCGTCGAAGCGATGGATCTGCTCGATGCCTACGGCATTCCGACACCCGGGGGCGAAGTCGTCGACGATCCCATAGCAGCCGAGGAGGTCGCTCACGACATCGACGGCGATGTCGTGATGAAAATCGTCAGTCCGGATATCCTCCACAAGTCCGATATCGGCGGCGTGAAAGTCGGTGTCTCCGACGAGGCGGTCCGGGATGCCTACGAGGACCTCGTAACGCGCGCGAAGAACTACCAGCCCGACGCCACTATCCTCGGCGTCCAAGTCCAGGAGATGGTCGACACCGAGGCTGGGGCGGAGACGATTCTTGGGATGAATCGCGACCCCCAGTTCGGGCCGCTCGTGCTGTTCGGGCTGGGCGGCATCTTTGTTGAAGTACTGGAGGACACGAGCGTCCGTGTCGCACCCGTCTCCGAGCGCGAGGCCGACGAGATGATAGACGACCTCGACTCCGCGCCGCTGCTGCGCGGGGCGCGCGGCCGCGAACCGGCCGATGAGACAGCAGTCACAGAAGCCGTCCAGCGGCTCAGCCAGCTGGTCACCGACTTCCCCGCGATACTGGAACTCGACGTGAACCCGCTACTGGCAACCGCTGACGGCGTGCAGGCGCTGGACGTCCGACTCACCATCGACCCCGAGGAACTATGAAAACGCTACTGGTCACATCCACGGAAGCAGGCACCGGCAAGACCGCGGTCGCGCTCGCGCTCGCGCGGCTCGCGACCGAACGCGGCGACGACGTCGGCTACATGAAGCCCAAGGGCACCCGGCTGGAGAGCAACGTCGGGAAGACCCTCGACGCCGACCCGATGCTCGCCCGGGAACTACTCCCGCTCGACGCCGAGATGCATGAACTCGAACCCGTCGTCTACTCGCCGACGTTCATCGAGGGCGCGATTCGCGGCCGCGAGAACCCCGCGGAACTCCGATCGCGCGTGCAGGAGGCCTTCGACGGGCTCGCCGGGGGCAAGGATCTGATGGTCGTGGAGGGTGCCGACGACCTCGCGACGGGTGGCATCGTCGACCTCACAGACGCCGAGGTCGCGGATCTATTAGACGCCGAGGTCGTCGTGCTCTCACGGTACAGCGAGCCGGGTGACATCGATGATGTGCTCGCAGCCGCGGACGACCTCGGCGACCGGTGTGCTGGCGTCGTCTTTAACGCCGTCCAGGACGCCGTCTACGACGACGTGGAGACGAATATCGCGCCGTTCCTTGACGGCCGCGACGTCCCCGTGCTCGGCGTACTCCCGCGGGACGCGGACCTTGCTGGCGTGACGATTGCGGATCTCGCGACAGAACTCGGCGCGGAGGTTCTCACCGAGGACGGCGCGGGGACCGACGAGCGCGTCGAGCGATTCCTCGTCGGCGCGATGAGCGGCGAAGCTGCGCTGAGTCACTTCCGGCGCACGAAAGACGCCGCGGTCATCACGGGCGGCGACCGCGCCGACGTCCAGACTGCCGCCCTCGACGCGCCGGGTGTGACGTGTCTCGTGCTCACGGGCGGCCACCGGCCGTCTGGCGCGGTGCTTGGGAAGGCAGCGGAGAACGGCGTGCCCGTCCTCTCGGTGCAATCGGACACGCTGACGACCGTCGAACGTGCCGAAGAACTAGTACGGGGCGGGCGCGTCCGCGACGAGCGTACCGTCGACCGGATGCAGGAACTGCTCTACGACCACGCGGACGTCGACGCACTCCTCGACTAGACGAGGGCGGTCGGCTCGATCCAGACGACGAAGCGGTCGTCGCGGCGGACGACGCCGTGGGTCGTCTCGGAGGCCGCCGAGTCGTCGACGTCGGCGGGGTCGACGCACTCCACTTCGTGGACATCGTCGACCAGCAGGCCCGTGCTCTCGTGCTCGGAGAGGACGACGATGCGGCTGCCGTCTGGCGATCCCTCGACGCCGAGGCGGACCCGCGGGTCGACCACGGTCGTCGTCTCGCCGCGGAGGTCGACGACGCCCACGACGTTGGCGTCTGCGTTCGGAATCGCGGTGACGTCCTCGGCTGCGTCCACGATTTCGTCGACGTGCGCGATGTCGATGCAGTAGCGGTTGTCGCCGAGGGAGAACTCCAGCACGTCCGTCTCCGATGTCATGGCCGCGAGTCTGGTTCCAACCGAATTAAGCGTTGGGTCTGTCCAGCGAATATGTCGCCAGTCGAACTACTCCGTCGTACTGTCGGCGAATTCTCCGCCGAATCGGCACGCCGACCCCGACACTCTTTTTTCCCTCCGTATTCATCATCAGTTCGATGGACCCGGTGGACGTGTTGCGGGTACTCGGCAACAAGTACAACGCCGAGATTCTCGAAGCCACGCACGCCCCGAAGTCAGCCCAGGAGCTCAGCGAGGAGCTCGACATTCCGATTGCGACGAGCTACCGGCGCATCGAGGAGCTCAACGAACACGACCTCCTCAAACTCGAAGGGAAAGAGCTCTCCGACGAGGGCCGCCGCACGAAGGTGTACCGCCGGCAGGTCGACGAACTCACCGTGAAGTTTGGCGTCGACGAGACTGACATCGAGACGACCGAACGCACCGAAGCGAAGAACGCCCTTGTAGACGTCTGGAGCGACCTCCGCTCCGAGCAGTAGGCTCGCAGGCCGCCCGTAGTGGGCGTCGTACGTGCGTAATTCTATAGAATAATAATCGCAGGGTCATCTTTATACGGAGTCTGTGGGACGTGGGTACGAGCCACGCGACCATGCGCCCAATTGAAGCAATCTACCTCGTCTTCAGCGCGACCCTCGCCACCGCCGGCCTCAGCATGGTAGCGTTCGCAGTTCGCGCCTACCTCGACACCGGCCGGCACTCAATGATGCACCTTTCAGCCGGCTTCGCGCTGGTTGTTACCGCCGCCATCGGCACGACCGTTGTGGCCTTCGTCACTGACTTCGAGCACACCCGGACGCTGCTGACGGCGAACTATGTGCTCACGACGGCGGGATACCTCTTCGTTATGTACAGCATCGTCACGCCCGAGTGACAAAATCCCGTCTGCAAGGGGCAGCGCTTTCTCCTTGATTCACGCCCGCCGTGAATGGCGGGATTCTCTCGCTGGGTCAAGATAGCGCCCTCTCTCGTTTGCCGCACCCGGAACGCTTACGCGGTCACCCCGGAAAGCCGCGGACATGCATTGGATGCGTTTCCGTGATCGGGCAGGAGCAGTACGACGCGGCGAATACGAAGACGGTACTGTCTCCTTCGGTGGGCGGACGTACGATGTCGATGACGTTGAGGTACTGCCGCCGGCGGAGCCGTCGAAAGTCGTCTGCGTCGGCCGGAACTACGCTGCGCACGCCGAGGAGCGCGGTGAGGAAGTGCCAGACCGCCCGCTTCTCTTCTTGAAGCCACCGAACGCCGTAGCCAGCGACGGCGACACCGTCACGCTGCCCGGCGACAACTACATTGAGCACGAGGCGGAGGTCGCGGTCGTCATCGGCGAGCAGTGTCGGAATGTCGCCGTCGAAGATGCTCTCGACGTGGTTGCGGGATACACGGCCGCCGACGACGTCTCGAACCGCACTGACCAGTCCCAAGAGAAGAACTGGGTGCGCGGGAAGGCCTTCGACGGTGCGTGCCCGCTCGGCCCGGTGCTCGCGTCGCCCGACGAGGTGCCCCACGACGCGAGCGTCGAACTGCGCGTGAACGGCGAAACACGACAGTCGTCCTCGATAGAGCACTTCATCTTCACTGTCCCCGAGCTCATCGCCGAGATTACGGAGTACATGACCCTCGAACCTGGCGACGTCATCATCACGGGGACGCCCGAGGGCGTGGCCGAACTGGAGGACGGCGACAGCGTTGAGGTCGAGGTCGAGGGCGTCGGCACGCTCTCCCACGACGTCGAACGACGCTGAGTACGAAGGACAACGCTAAAGATTAGGCCGACCTAAGACTCGGCCGAATGGAGCTGACGCGACGCGACGTGCTCGCCGCGCTCGGCGCTGCGGGCGCCGCAGGTGCGGTCGGCGCTGGCGCACTCACGCTCTCCCAACGCGACAACACCGGGAATCCTGTTGGCGACCACGAAGTAGCAACGCTGGTCGCGGTCGCGGGCGTCGTCTATCCCAGCGAGGTTGAAGGCGTCGAGACATTCGTCCGGGAGTACAGTGTCGCCCGCTTCGCGGACCGCCCCGAGTACGCGGCGGGCGTTGCGGACGCCGTCGCCGCGCTCGACGAGTACACGCGAACCTGGCATGACGCGGCCTTCGTCGGCCTCGACGCTAATGCGCGCGAGGAGACGCTTTCCGGAATGGAAGTTGACATCGCCGACCCCGTACCCGAGGGGGACCATCGCGAGCGCGTCCGCTACTACCTCGTGAACGAACTGCTGTACGCGCTGTTCTCGACGCCAACCGGCGGCGAACTCGCGGGCATCGAGAACCCGCAAGGCCACCCCGGCGGCACGACGAGCTACCAGCGGGGGCCACAGTGATGCAGTCGAACCGCGAGCCCTCCGAGCGCGCGGACGTCTGCGTCGTGGGTGCTGGCCCCGCCGGTGGCATCGTCGCGGACAAACTCGCCAGCGAAGGCTACGACGTGGTCGTCCTCGAAGCCGGGCCGCGATTCGACGACGACGAGCGCGAGCAGCGCATGGAGCGCTCGATTCGGCCCGCGCACGGCCCGCATTCGGTTTGGGAGATGGGCGGCGAGCGCGATGCCTACGCGTCGACGGGCGACCGCCACTATCCGCTGAACGCGGCGCGCGTGAAGGGCGTCGGCGGGTCGACGCTGCACTGGCAGGGGATGGTGATGCGCCTGCACGAGCAGGACTTCACCCTCGAGAGCGAGACCGGCGTCGGCACGGACTGGCCGGTGAGCTACGACGATCTGCGGCCATACTACGCCGACGCCGAGGAAGAATTGGGCGTCGCGGGCGCTAGCGACAACCCGTTCGCGCCGCCGCGCAAGCAGCCCCACCCACTGCCCGCGTTCCCGCCGAGCTACTCGGACTCGCTTTTCGCCGAGGCCTGCGAAGCAGTCGGCGTGACGACGCACTCGGTGCCGAACGCCCGACTCTCCGAGTCTCGGAACGACCGGAGCGCGTGCGTGGGCTACGGCACCTGCCAGCCCGTCTGCCCGTCGGGCGCGAAGTACGACGCGACAATTCACGTTGAACAGGCCGAGCAACGTGGGGCTCGTGTCGTGGACCGTGCGCCAGTCCAGCGTCTTGAACACGACGACGCGGGCGAACGCGTGACGGCGGCCGTCTACGCGACACCGGATGGCACCGAACACCGACAGGAGGCCCGCGAGTTCGTGCTCGCTGCGGGTGGCGTCGAGAATCCACGGTTGCTCTTGCTCTCCGAATCGGAGCAGTACCCGGACGGCCTCGCGAACTCCTCGGGACTCGTCGGTCGGTACTTCATGGACCACCTGTTCGCGGGCGCCGGCGGCACGCTCGACGAACCCACCCGGCAGAACCACGTCGGCTTCAACACCACGGAGAGCCACCAATTCTACGACCGAGAGGACGACTCACGGGGCGCCATCAAGCTCGAGTTCCTCAACTACGCCGGCCCCTCGCCCCTGGAGATGGCGCTATCCGGCGACGACTGGGGCGACGCGATGCTCGACCGCATCCGCGACGGCTACGGCACGCACGTCGCAGTAGGGGCGCTCGTCGAGCAACCCCCGAAGAAGGAGAACCAAATCCGCCTCCACCCCGAGCGCACCGACGACCACGGCAACCCTGTGCCAGACGTGGTGTGGTCGGTCGACGACCAGACACGCCGGACCATCAAGCGCGCGAACGAGATTCAACACGAGATTCTGACCGAACTCGGCGCGGACATTCAGTGGACGGTCGGCCCTGACGCGACGGGACCGGCGTTCCACCACATGGGTACGACGCGGATGGGCGACAACCCCGAGACGAGCGTCGTCGACGCCCAACTACGCACGCACGACCTCGCAAACCTCACGATTCCGTCCTCAAGCGTCTTCCCGACGGGCGGCGCGATGAACCCGACGCTCACCATTGCCGCGCTCGCGTTGAAGGCCGCCAACCACGTCGCCGAGCGGATCTAGCGCCAGCGCCAGCCGAGCGCGAGCGGTCCATCGTCGCTCTCGGCTGTGTTCACCTACAAGTGCTTTTCCCGGCTTCGGGAGGGGGCGACACAGAAACGAATTTCAGCAAGCTCGCTTACAGAAATGTCGTTCAGATTATCCTTATGGGGTGCGGGGCCATTCATCCATCTGTGATGAGACCAGGTACCTCACACGCCCCGGCCGACGCGCACAGCCTCCGAACGACTGTCGCGGCCGCGGCACTGGTCGTCGTCGTCACGTTCGCCACGGTCGCCGTGGCAGTCGCCCCCCGAACCACGGCCACGGTCGCCGCGACCACGGTCGTCGTCCTCGGTATCCAGCGCGGCGTCGCGGCCTACCGTGGCGTCCGCTGGGACCCGCTGGCGCTCCACGCAGAAGAGACCGACGGCTAGAACTATTCGACGTGGAGGCGGCCCGGCTGCCACTCCGCGTCGAAGTCCTCGTGCGCGAACGGCACGGCGTCCTCGCCGCTGTACGTCGCGACGAGCTGGCCGTCGCCCTCTAGGTAGTACTTGTACGTCGTCAGGCCTTCGAGGCCGACCGGGCCGCGCGCGTGAATCTTCCCCGTAGAAATGCCGACTTCGGCGCCGAGCCCGTAGCGGTAGCCGTCCGCGAACCGCGTGGAGGCGTTGTGGAAGACGCTCGCGGCGTCGATGCCCTGCATGAACACCGCGGCGGCGTCCTCGTCTTCCGTGAGGATGGACTCCGTGTGCTTGGAGCCGTGCGTGTTGACGTGGTCGACGGCGTCGTAGACGTCCGCGACGACCTTGATGGCGAGTTCGAGGTCGCCGTACTCGGTGTCCCAGTCGTCCTCGGTCGCCGGGTCAATATCCACGATGTCGCGGGTGGCGTCGTCGCCACGGAGTTCCACGCCCGCGTTCTCGTAGCGCTCGACCATCTCCGGGAGGAACTCCTCGGCGACGGCCTCGTTCACGAGCAGCGTCTCCACGGCGTTGCACACCGCGGGGTACTGGACTTTCGCGTCGAAGGCGACGTCCTCGGCCATGTCGAGGTCGGCGTCGTCGTCCACGTAGACGTGGCAGACGCCCTCCGTGTGGCCGAGCACGGGAATCTGGGTGTTGTCCTGAATGTAACTGACGAATTCGGAGGACCCCCGCGGCATCACGAGGTCGACTTTGTCGTCCATCTCCAGCAGCCGGTCGACGTCTTCCCGGGCCTCGATGAGTTGCGCCCACCCGGTCGGCAGGTCCTCGGTCGCGTCCCGGATGATGTCGTAGAGCACGCGGTTGGACTCGCTGGCCTCGCTGCCGCCCTTCAGGATGACTGCGTTCCCGGATTTGAGGGCGAGCGCCGCAATCTGGACGAGTGCGTCGGGCCGCGACTCGAAGACCGTCGCGACGACGCCGATGGGCACCGCGACCTTGTACAGTTCGAGGTCGTCGTCCAGTTTTCGGGCTTCGAGGGTCTCGCCGAGTGGGTCGTCCTGGCCCGCGACGGACTCGACCATCTCCGCGATGTTCTCCAGCTTGGCGTCGTCGAGCTTGAGGCGGTCGACGAGCGCCTGCGTGTACTCGCCGCGTTCGAGCATCTCCTCGGCGGCTTCGACGTCGTCCTCGTTCGCAGCGAGAATTTCGTCCTCGTGGGCGCGAATCGCGTCCGCCATCGACTGGAGCGCGTCGTTGCGCGCCGCCTCGTCGATGTTCGCGAGGTCGAGCGCCGCGCGCTGTGCCTCAGTCACCTGGGCGTCGGTGTCGCGTTCACTCATCGTGCTCACCATTCGTGGGAACGAATAGCGTGCCGACGGGCTTGGCAGTAGCGATTTTCTCGAGCACGTCGGGCTCGGTGGACTGTGCGATAATGGCGGGGATGTCGTGTTCGGCGGCCGCGCGCGCCCGCTCGACTTTCGTCTGGATGCCGCCGAACTGCTCGGGCGTGCTCTCGCTGACCAACTGCTGGACGTCGCCGTAGTTCTCACCGACGGACTCGATGCGCTGGGCGGTCTCGTCGTGTTTCGGGTTCGCGGTGTAGACGCCGCCGACGTCAGTCAGCGTCACCAGCAAGTCGACGTCCACGCCGATGGCGACCGACGACGACAGCATGTCGTTGTCGCCGATGCGAATCTCCTCGGTGGCGACCGCATCGTTCTCGTTGATGATGGGGACGATCCCCCAGTCGAGCAGCGTCTCGATGGTGTTGCGGGTGTTCGTGAACCGCTCGGGGTTCGAGAGGTCGTGCTCGGTCAGCAACAACTGAGCGATCTTCTGGTCGTAGCGGTCGAAGCTCTCCGTGTAGTGGCGCATCAGGTGACTCTGCCCGACCGTGGCGAGCGCCTGACTTTCCTCGACGGTCTCGACGTCGTGGTCGACGCGCCCCTTCCCGGCGCCGACTGCACCCGATGAAACGAGTAGGACGTCCTTCCCGCGCTCGCGGAGGTCCATGATGTCGTCGACGAGCTTGTCGAGCTTCTCGCGGTCGAGGCGCGACTGGTCGTCGGTCAGCGAGTTCGTCCCCGCCTTCACGACGACGCGCTGGGCGTCCGCCGCACGCTGGCGCGCGTGCTCGACGGCGTCCGTGTCTGCGGCTTTCGTCTGCACCTGCTCACTCATCCTCGAACTCCTCCGCGAGTTCCCGGGAGCGCCGCTCTGCCGCCTCGACGGCCGCGCGCACGGCCTCGTCGGCGTCGCTGTCCCATAGCACTTCCATGCCCTCGATGGTCGTTCCCTTCGGCGAGCAGACCGCGTCGATGAGTTCGTCGACGCTGCGCTCGTCCTGGAGCACCGTCTCTGCGGCGCCCTTGAACGTCTGCGCGGCGAGCGTTTCCGCCTGCTCGGCGTCCAGCCCGGCCTCGACGCCGGCTTCCTTCATCGCCTCGATGAGGTAGAACGCGAACGCCGGGCCGCTGCCGTTGACCGCGGTCGCGATGTCCATCTGCTCCTCATCGACGACGACGAACTCCCCGAGGTCGTCGAGGAGCGCGCGCACATCGTCAGTGATGCCTTCCTGGGTGGCCGCAGCGGCCATGTCCCGCGTCTCCGCGGCGACGTTCGGCATGATTCGCACGACATTGGCGTCCGTCTGCGCGGCGACAAAGTCCCGGGGGACGCCCGCGGCGAGCGTAATCAGGGTCTGGTCCGCGCGCAGGTCGAGGTCGTCAAGGACCGCCGCGGCGATGCTGGGCTTCACTGCGAGCACCACGATGTCCGCGTCCCGCGCCGCCGCGCTGTCCGTCGTGGTCGTGTCCGCGGCATCCGCGACGCGCTCGAGCGCGTCGGGGTCGAGGTCAATTGCCGTCACTTCGTAACCGCCGGCCTTCGCGAGCCCTCGGACGAAGGCCCCACCCATGTTTCCGCAGCCGATGACGCTGACGTGTTTCATCTTACCCCTACAGAGGGGACTGGGGGTCATACCGTCTACGCTTCCGACACAACCATCCTGCAGGTAGGCTTTTGTCGCCATCGCGTAAACGACGACACGATGACAGACCCGACCGAGAACGAGTCCCGCTCGCTGTCCAGCCTCGGCCGCGTCGCGCTCGGCCTCGGGCTCGCACTGCAAGCGAGCGAGGACTTCCGCGACATGGACGACACCGTCGAGTACGCCGAGTCCGCGGGCGTCCCGATGCCCGACCTGATGGCGCCGCTCGCGTCGGGCATGATGGTCGCCGCGGGCCTCGGCATCGCGCTCTGGCGGCTCCCCCGGCTCGCGACCGGTGCGGCCGCGACGTTCCTCACCGTCGTCACCGCGACGATGCACGACTTCTGGAACGCCGACGAGGACGACGCCAGCGGCGAGCGCCTCGCGTTCTTCGGGAACCTCGCCATGCTTGGCGGCGTGCTCGTCTTCCTCCGAGAAGCGTACCGCAGCGAGGACTAAACCGGCTACTCGTTCTCCGGAAGTAGCCACGCCGGAACGACGCGCGTGAGCGTGACCATTCCAGCGAGTTCGACGAGCGTCTGCGTCACGACGACCGCGGGAGCCAACTCGTAGCCGGCGGGGAGCGCGAGCGCCAGCGGAAGCACGACAAGCGAGTTGCGCGTCACCGACGTGAACACGAGCGCACGCCCCTCGCCAACATCCATTTCGAGCAGGCTCACCGCCACCCGCGCAAGCAACGGCACAACGACGAGGAACGCGACGTAGACCGGGACGACGGCCGCGACCTGGTCGATGGAGCTGCGAACGCGCGGGAACTGCGACGCGACGACGACGAACAGCGTCGCGGCCATCATCGGCACGGGCAGCCACCCCATCGTTGCCTGCCACTGGCGGCCCGACGCGGAGCGTTCGGCCCACGCTTCGGTGAGCCATGCCAACGTCAACGGCAACGCGATAAGGAAAAGGAATGCCTCGATGAAGGGGCCTGCTTCGACGACTTCTGCGACGCGCGGCCCCACGAACAGCCAGAGGTACACCGGGAGCAACAGGAGTTGCACGAGCATCAGCGCCGGCGTCGTCGCGGTCAGTTGCTCCGCGTCCCCACCCGCGAGCTTCGTGAACGGGACGACGTAGTCAATGCACGGCGTCAACAGCACCATCAGCGCGCCGACGAGTACGACCGGTTCCTGCAGGAACACTCGCGTGAGCACCCAGACGACGACGGGGACGACGAGGAAGTTCATTGCGAGCGCCGCGCCCACGAAGCGCGTGTTCGTGAACGCGCGGCGGAGCCGCACAAACGGGATTTCGAGGAACGTCACGTAGAGGAGCACGGCTAGCACGGGGTCGATGACGCGCTCGACGGCCCGCGCGGCGGCCGGGCGGCTCGCCGCGACTGCGACGGCGAGCACGACCACGACTGCGTAGACGCCGACCTGCCGACGCTGCAGCCACTCCTTCCCGCTCATGTACTGGTCGTGTCCACAAACCGGCTAAAAGCCGGGTGTCTCGCGCTTAGAACTGAAGATGCGAAGTCGAACTCGGGCCGCCATCGTCGGCTTCGTCCTGTTTCAGCCCGTCGTGGAGGTAGCGCACGTCGTCGTCCGTGAGGTACACCTGGCCGTCCTCGACGGTAATGTCGACGTCAACGAGCGTCGTATCCGCGGCTTCGCCGTTGTCGCAGTGGCCGCTGCACGTGTCGAACATCGACCCGTGCTTCGGACAGACGACCTCCCCGTTCCGCACGACCGCGCCGACGCCCTCGCGGTAGAGCCGCTGGGCCTCGTGCGTGCAGCGGTTCACCCACGCCTCCACGCCGTCCTCACAGGGCACCAACAGCACTTCCTCGTCGCCGCCGTGTTCGTCCCGCACCGTGAACACCCAGCCGCCCTCCTCGTGAACGTCTGCGACGCTCGTCACGCGATAACGACTCGTCATAGCGGTAGAGGCGGCGCCGACCCCGTTAATTCCAACGGTCACGGCGGCAAGCGGGGAAAAGTGCCTTCGGCCGGCTCAGAGCCCGCCGGTGGCGAGCGCACCTGCATCGAGCAGCAGGAGGACGGCAACGGTGGATGCGCCGTAGAGGATGGAGGTAGCGTCTTCACCGTCTTCGAGTTTGCCGGCGGCGACTTCGGTGAGACCGGCAAGAGCGAACCACAGCACGAGCATCGCCAACACGAGATGGCCCTGGCCAGTACCCGTGAGAACGCCACTCTCGGTGTAGCCAGCGAGCGTGAGCATGTAGCCGCCCGAGAGGAAGAGAACAGCGGCGCTGACGCGGGAGACCTTCCGGAGCGTCCCGACGAACGACTCGCGAGCGCTCGCGGACAGCGTCCCGCCGATTCCGGGCAGCGTCGCCGTCGCGAACAGCACGCTCCCGGTCCAGAGGCCGGCGAACAACAGGTGGAACGCGTAGACGACTGTCTCGATGACTGTCATGGCCCTCAGTTGTTGGCGTGTGGTCGTAAAACGCCGGGGTTGCGGCGGACGCCTCCGTGAGGGCAATCTTAAGGCACGCCCGCTATTCGATTCGGGCATGGAACTACGGGACCTCTCCGACCATGTGGAGTACCGGGCCGGTCGGGGTATTGAGGAGGTTGCGCGCGAACTTGGGCGCGATCCTGCGGAGTTCGTGAAGCTCTCCTCGAACGAGAACCCCCACGGTCCGAGTCCGAAGGCTGAAGCCGAAATCCGTGAGACCGCTTCGGAGGTCCACCGCTACCCGAAGGCCGTCCACGCCGACCTCACGGCCGCGCTCGCCGACCGGTGGGACGTTGCCGACGAGCAGGTGTGGCTGGCGAACGGCGGCGACGGTGCGCTCGACTACCTCGCGCGGGCGACGCTTGCGCCGGGCGATCGCGTGCTCGTGCCGACGCCCGGTTTCACGTACTATGGGATGAGCGCGCGCTTCCACCACGGCGAGGTTGCCGAGTACGATGTCCGGACCGACGACGGGTTCGCGCTCACTGCCGAGAGCGTGCTTGACGCGTACGACGGCGAGCGCGTCGTCTACCTCACGAGCCCGCACAACCCCACGGGACATCGGTTCACGCTGGACGCGGTCACGGACATCGCAGATAAGACCGACGAGGATACGCTCGTTGTCGTGGACGAGGCGTACGGTGAATTCACGGACGCGCCCTCCGCCGTCTCCCTGCTTGACGAGCGCGACGATATCGCGGTGCTGCGGACGTTCTCGAAGGCGTACGGGCTCGCGGGCCTCCGGCTCGGCTACGCGCTCACGCCACCGGAGTGGGCGGACGCGTACGCTCGCGTGCAGACACCGTTCGCCGCGAGCGCCATCGCGTGCCGCGCTGGCACCGCCGCACTGGACGACGACGAACACGTCGAGCAGACCGTCGACAGCGTCGAGTGGTCCCGGCAGTACATGTACGACGAACTCGACGCACCGACCTACGAGAGCCACGGGAACTTCGTGCTCGCGAACGTCGGCGACGCCACCGAAGTTGCGGACGCCGCGAAGCGTGAGGGTGTCCTGATTCGGGACTGTTCGAGTTTTGGGCTCCCCGAGCACGTCCGCATCACGTGTGGGACCCGCGAGGAGACCGAGCGCGCGGTCGCCGTGCTCAACGAGGTGCTCGCAGAATGAGAGTCGCCGTTACCGGAACGCCGGGCACGGGGAAGACGACCGCCACAGAGCACCTCGATACCGACCTCGACATCGTCCACCTCAACGACGTTATCCAAGAAGAAGGCCTCTACACCGAGGTCGACGAAGCCCGCGACAGCAAGGTCGCCGACCTTGACGCCGTCCGCGACTGGCTGGAGGGGCGCGAGGACGTGCTCGTGGAGTCTCACCTATCGCACCTATTGGACGCCGACCGCGTAGTCGTGCTGCGGTGCGCGCCTGGCGAACTGGAGCGCCGCCTCATCGAGCGCGGCGAACCCGCAGAGAAAGCCGAGGAGAACGCTGAGAGCGAGGCGCTGGATGTTATCCTCTCGGAGGCCGTCCGCGAGCACGGGAAACCTAACGTCTACGAAATCGACACCACCGACCGCGACCCGGAGGTAGTCGCCGACGACATCGAGGCCGTGCTCGCAGGCGAACGCGACCCCTCCGCGGGCGAGGTGGACTTTACCGAGTACCTATGACCCTCGACACGTACCGCGACCTCGCGACGCGACTGATGCGGCCGTGGGTACGCGCCGCCGTCAAGGTCGGCGCGACCCCGAACGCGGTCAGCGTCGTTGCGTTCCTGTTCGCGGTTGCGGCCGCCGCCGCGTTCTACGTCGCGTCGCCGTTGATGTACGCGGTCGGCGCGCTCTGCGTCGTCGTGAACGGCTGGCTTGACCTGCTTGACGGCGCGCTCGCCCGAGAACTCGGCACCGACTCCGTGGCTGGCGACCTCCTCGACCACGTGCTGGACCGGTACGCTGACGTGGTTATCGTCGCCGGCCTCGCCGCCGGTATTGGCCGCTACGACCTCGGTCTCGCCGCCGTCACGGGTGTGTTGCTCACGTCGTACCTCGGGACGCAAGCGCAGGCCGTCGGCCTCGACCGCGTCTATGGTGGCCTGCTCGGGCGCGCGGACCGCCTCGCGCTTGTCGGCATCACGGGCGGGCTCTCCGTGTTCATTCCGGCTGCCGGCGGGTTTTCGCTGGTTGCGTGGCTGCTCGCGCTGTTCGCCGTTGTTGGCCACCTTACCGCGATTCAGCGGTTCGTCTCCGCGTGGCGCCAGCTCTCTTGAGGTCCCCGCGGCGTGCCATTTAAGCGTCGTCCGCGGCTACCTGTTAGTATGGCTCAGTGCGAGATGTGTGGCAAGGAGGTCTCGTCCCCGAAGACCGTCAAAATCGAGGGGGCGGAAATCGACGTCTGCGACGACTGTTCGGACTTCGGCACGACAGTCGAAACGGAGTCCTCCAGCACCACCAGCACCAAGTATTCGACGTCTTCATCTAGTCAGTCCTCCGGCGGCTCTACGTCCTCGTCCAGCGGCGGGTCCTCGGGCGGTCGCCGCCGCCGCGACATGTTCGACGAGATGGAAGAACTCGCCAGTGACTACGACGAACGCATCCGGAAGGCCCGCGAGACCGAGGGGCTCAGCCAGGAGGAACTGGCCGACGACCTCAACGAGAAGGCCAGCGTCATCCGGAAGCTCGAACGCGGCGACAGCCTCCCCAGCGACGACGTCCGCGAGAAGCTCGAGAACAAGCTCAGCATCTCGCTGACCGAGTCCAGCGGCGACACCGACGAGGACTGGTCCTCGAGCAGCGACAGCGCGGGGCTGACGCTTGGCGACAAGGTTCGCCGGAAGAGCGACGACAGCTAAACCTACAGTTTTTTCGCGCGGGAGAACGCCGGTGGGGACGTGTTCGTACTCGTCAACCTGAAGGCGTACCCTTGCGACCCGGTCGCGGTCGCGGAGGCCGCCGCCGACGTCGCCGAATCGACAGACACGACCATCGCCGTCGCCCCGCAGCCCGCGGATCTCACGCGGGTCGCGGAGACCGGCGCGACGACGTACGCCCAGCACGTCAGCCCCGTCGAGCACGGCAGCCACACGGGCAGCGTGCTCGCCGAATCCGTCGCGGACAACGGCGCTGTCGGCACGCTCCTCAATCACTCCGAGCACCGCCGCAAGCTCGCGGACATCGACGGCAGCCTTGACGCCGCCGAGCGCGTCGACCTCGACACCGTCGTCTGCGCGAACAACCCCGAGCAGGTCGCGGCCGCCGCCGCGCTCGGCCCCGACGCCGTCGCCGTCGAACCGCCCGAACTCATCGGCACCGGAACGCCCGTCTCGCAGGCCGACCCGGATATTGTTGAGGACGCGGTCGCGGCCGCGGAAGCCGTCGACCCGAGCGTCGACGTCTACTGTGGTGCCGGCATCAGCACGGGCGACGACCTCGAAGCCGCCCGTGAGTTGGGTGCCAGCGGCGTGCTGCTCGCCAGCGGCGTCGCCAAGGCCGACGACCCGCGTGCCGCCCTCGAAGACCTCGTCGAACCACTCGAGTGACGCCAACATAACGCTGAAGGCGGCGACAGTCGACTGCCCGGTATGGCTGCCCGCGACCTCCTGTTGTTCGGCATCGCCGTGATCCTCGCCAGTGGATTCGTCCTCATCCACGACGTCCTTCGATACAACCGTGGCACCGAGCTCACCGTACTGTTCTACTTCGGTATTTTTCTCGGACTCGCACTCGCGCTCCTCGGCACACTAGTGTCCAGCAGCGACTAAGGCGTCGAAAAAAGCGAGGTATCGGGTTACGCGGTGAGGACGGTGACGGGGTCGTCGTAGTCGAGGATGACTTTCTGCGTCGCGTCCCCGAAGATGGCCTTCCCCGTCGGCGAGCGCTTGCGGCCCGCGAGGAAGACGTGGTCGCAGCCGTACTCTTCGGCGGCTTCAAGGGTTTTACCGGCCTTGTTGCCGAGGTAGCCGGCGGTCTCGTACTCGACGTCGAGGTCCGCGAGAATCTCGTCGGCGAGGTCCTGCGCGAACTGCGCGGCCCCTTCTTCGGCTTCGCCGGGCGAGTAGCTCGCTGAGCCGTTCGGAATCGCTTCCATCGCTTCGCGGCGCCCGCCGTATTCGTCCTCGGTGGTGACGTGAATCACCACGAGGTCGGCGTCGACGCCCGCCGCGAGCGTGCCTGCCTCGTGCAGGAGGTCTTTCGCTGCGTCGGTCGGGTCGATAACTGCGAGTGCGCGGTCCATGAGTGTGTTCTCGTTGTGGGTTGTGATTTGTTTTCGGGGCGATACGACGAAGCAGCCGTTCGCTTACACAAGCGGCAGCACGGAGGACATGATGAGCACCGACACGAGCCCGGTGACGGAGATAATCGTTGTCAGTGCGGTCCACGTCTTCAGCGTCTCCGCTTGTGTGAGGCCGCCGATTTCCTTCACGAGCCAGAAGCCCGAGTCGTTGTACCACGAGCAGATGTTCCCGCCCGCGCCGATGACCATCACGAGGTACGCCGCGCTGACGTCGAGTTGGCCGGTCAGGGGCGCCATGATGCCAGCGGCGGTCAGCATCGCGGCGGTCGCCGATCCCTGCGCAATGCGGACAATAGCGGCGATGAGCCATGCGGTGACGAGCAGGCCGATGCCGAAGTTCTGCAGGATGTCGGCGATGTACGGGCCGATGCCGGAGGCGGCGAGCAGCGCACCGAACGCGCCACCCATCGCGGTGATAGCGGCGATGTTGCCACCGCTTCTCAGTGCTTCAGTGAGTTCGTCCTCCCAGACGGACCGCGAGAGGCCGGTCCAGCGGAGGTAGGTGACGGCGGCTGCCATCGCGGCGATGGTGAGTGCGACGTTCTTGTCGCCGAGGAACGCGACGACTGGTTGAACTAGTTCCAAGATAGGGTACCAATCTTGGAATGCGCTGACAGCAGTAGCCGACCCGACGAGGCCAACTGCGAGGAGGATGGGCGCGATGGCCTCGAGGACGCCGGGGAGGTTCGTGGTGTCGCGCTGGGCGCGCTCCTCCAGCTCCTCCGTGGTGGTGCCCATTGCGTCCCGCAGCGGGATGTCGAGGCGGGCGTTAATCCAGCGGCCGTAGATGAGGCCGCCGACGATGGCCGCGGGGATTGCGGTGGCGACACCGACGAGGATCGTGATGCCGAGGTCGACGCCGATTTCGCTGGCGACGGCGAGCGGGCCGGGCGTCGGCGGGACGAACACGTGCGTGGTTGCCGCACCGGCACCGACCACGACGAGGTAGAGTGCGTAGTTCTTCCCGACGCGGGCGCGCATCGAGCGGGCCAGCGGCGCCATCAGGTAGAACACGCTGTCGAAGAACACTGGGATCGCGAGGACGGAGCTGCTACCCCAGAGCGCGAGGTCGGAGTTGCCTTCGCCGACTAGCGACTGGAACCCACGAACGATGCGCTGGGCAGCCCCGCTCTCTAGCATTGACTTCCCGATGATGGCAGCCATCAGGATGGGGATACCGATGCCGGCCATGTTGTTACCGAAGGCCGTCGCGGTCCTCGCCGCCGCGTCGGCCATTGCGAAGTCGGGGACGAAGACGGCGTTGACGAGGCCGACGGTGAACGCCGCGATGGCGAGCCCGACGAACGCAGGAAGGTCCAAGAAGACTAGTAGCATCACGACTACGGCCAGCCCGGCCGCGAACGTGAGCAGTGGACTGTGTGCGAATTCAATTGCCATGTGTTACGATTTATCAGGCAATCCCAGCACCCCAAAAAAGTTTTTATTCGATACCGGAATAATTCCGACAGGCCGCCCCTACAGGTCATATTTCTGACCTTCGAGGCGGCTACTTAATCGAAGTCTTCGAGGGACACCTGGCCGCGGCGCTGGTCGTCATCGGAGCGGTTGCGCCTTCGCACGGCATCGGTCCGGTCGATCTCGGTGTGGGAATCATCCGTACAGCTGTCGCTCTCGAAGCCGTCGAGGCTAGCCTGCTCGCGCTCGGAGAAGTCCAGATTCGAGACGCGGACGCCGACCTTTCGCACGGACTCGCCCTCGAACTCGCCGAGGAGGTCCTGCGTGACGTCATCCACGAGGCCGGCGTCGTCCACGGGCCCGGGCAAGGATTCGGCGCGCGTATGGACGTCGAACGGCGGCGTCACCACCTTAATTCCGATAGTACGGTAGAAGGCGTCCTTCCGGGTGGCGCGGTCCGCGACCGCCTCCGCAAGCGTCGCCACCTGCTCGCGCACGCGCTCGAAGTCATCGGTCGCGCCGTCGAAGGCGGACTCCCGGGAGAGGCTCTTGGGCTTCCCGCGCGGCTCGACGGGCCGGTTGTCCTCCCCACGGGCGCGCCGATAGAGGTCCCGGCCGCGGTCACCGAACCGATCGGTGAGCTCGTAGGGGTCCGCGCTGGCGAGGTCGCCCGCAGTCTCGATACTCATCTCGCGGAGTTCCCGCGCGCGAACCGGGCCGATGCCGTGGACGTCCGCGACGTCGATTGGCGCGAGAAACTCCCGGACTTCGTCGGGCTCGACGACCACGAGGCCGTCGGGCTTGTCGTAGTCGCTGGCGAGCTTCGCGGTGCTCATGTCGGGCGCGACGCCGACGCTCGCGGGCACGCCGACCTCGCGGTGGATGCGCTGTTTGACGTGGCGCGCGAATCCGTCGGCGACGTCCCACGCGGTCCGGTCGGTAACGTCGAGGTACGCCTCGTCGATGCTTACCTCGCGGACCGTATCGCCGAGCTCGTAGAGGATTTCCTTGACCGAACTGCCGACGTCCTGGTAGAAGTCGAGGTCCACGGGCCGGTAGTAGCCCGCGTCCGGATTGTCGGGCTCGTCGGCCTTCCGCGGGAGGTTGTCGAGGGCGGCACCGATCGCTTGCGCGCTCGCGACGCCGTACTCGCGGGCCTCGTAACTGGCGGTGGCGACCGCGCCGACGGTCTCGCCTGGCTCGTAGCCCATGCCGACGACGACAGGTTCGCCACGCAACTCGGGTTCACGACGGCGCTCGCAGCTGGCATAAAAGCAATCCATGTCGACGTGAAGTATCACGGGATTGTCGCCGCCAGTACTCGCGTCGTGCGTGAAATCGTCGAGTGTCACCCCGAATCACCACGGAAACAGCGCGGAGACTGATTCAAGTTGACTCGCTGGATGCGTGGACACGATTCGAGGGGTTGGGTGGCTGATCGAGGGCTTCGGAATCCAACAATGACCGAACTCGAACCACTCACGCTATACGACGCGTTGGAACTATATACTAAAGTCAGTAGCGGCAATCTCTTTGAGAGCTCTGTTGAAGTTAGAGAGTTCAACTCGCCTTCTTCATCCAAGCACCCACACACCGGATTTCGAGTGTCTAACACCCGCCCCAGTTTTCGAGTGTCTTTTGGCGAGAGTGAGGTCATGAGATTACAGAGATCAGCGGCGAGAAACCCCCAAATCAACTACATTACGAAGCCACCCACACACCAGTTTTCGAGTGTCTTTTGCGTATAGGGACGTTTGTCTGATATAATCCATACCCCCATGTCTAACGAGAATCTTTTCACAGACATGAGCAGCGTCTATAAGAATCGTTCCGTCCTTTCAGAGGACTATCAACCAGAGGCCATCCTCGAACGAGAGGACGAGAAACAGGCCTACGGTGCTGCGCTTAGCCCAATTCTGAACGGAGGCAAGCCAAACAACATCTTCGTTTACGGGAACACAGGCGTTGGGAAAACCGCAGTCACGCGGTATATGTTTAGGCAACTAGACGATCGACTCAACGACGAGGACAAAGATTTCACCGTCGTCTGGCAAAACTGCCGTAACCAGACAACGTCCTACCAAGTGGCCGTATCGCTCGTAAACGAACTAGCACCACGCGGCGAGGAAATCCCCGAGACAGGGTATGCTCCACCGCAGGTCTACAATATGCTGTTCGACTTACTTGACGATGCCGGTGGAACAATCTTAGTTGTACTTGACGAAGTTGATGCCGTCGGTAGTGACGATGACTTGCTCTATGAACTCCCCCGTGCGCGAGCAGAAGGCAATCTCAAGGATGCTCATGTAGGTGTAGTTGGCATTAGCAACGACTACCAGTTCCGTGGCCAACTCTCCCCACAGGTGCAAGACACACTCTGCGAGAAAGAAATCACGTTCCCTGCCTACGATGCAACTGAACTACAGACAATCCTAACTGCGAGAGCGAAGGCCGCATTCGATAATGACGCGTACGATGAGGCAATCATTCCACAGGCTGCTGCAATGGCAGCGAAAGACTCAGGAAGTGCGCGACAGGGACTGGACCTGCTGCGCGAGGCCGGCGATCTCGCTGCTGAGGAAGAACGTGTGATTGACGAAGAGACTGTTCGAGAAGCAGTGGACCGGCTGGAACGAACGAATGTACGGCGGTCAGTGCAAGACCTAACAAATCATGCACGACTTGCACTCATTAGCACAACGTTAAAGACAGTAGAAGAAAAAGAACGTAGTAGGACGAAGAATATCTACGAGAAGTACGCGGTACTCGCAGAAGAGAATGGCGACGACCCGCTCGGATACCGGTCGTTCCAGAATCGCTTGAACGACCTCTCGATGATGGGATTTTTGGACCGTAGTACGGTCAACAAGGGCGAACGCGGCGGAAAGTCCTACACATATTCGGTCACGAATGATCCAGATGTAATTCTCGACGCAGTCAGCGAACTCAACTACTAGCCGCAGATTATCGCCGCCACTACTTATCTGAGAAGACAGTCGAAAACTGGGGTGGAGGGGTTACAGAGTCACGCTTTCTGTACACGAGACATCGGAAGTGTAATGCGCTCCTCGCGTGCTGGCGCACCGGGGAGTCGCTCGCCGTCGACCATCACGCGTGATTCGGGCGCGACGAGCAAAAAACGGCCGGTCCGGTCAGGGCTCGGGGACGACTTCGACGTCGGTCTCGTGTTCGCGGGCATCTTCGAGCGCGTGCTTGGCGCCCATGCCGGCGTCGTGCGGGGAGACGCCGTACCCGACGCCGACGCGGACGTCGACGTCGGCGGTGTCGTGGACGTGCTCGATGGCCTCCTCGTAGTCGGCGGGCGTGAGGTCCGGGCAGACCGCGATGATGTTGTCGCCCCCGACGAAGAACGAGAGGGAGTCGTGGGCGTCGTGCATGTGCTGCATGAGCGCGGCGTATCCCTGCTCGATGTGGACGAACGACGAGTATGCGTCGAGTTCGTCGGTGTACGTGCCGGTGGCGTCGACGACGTCGAAGTGAGCGATCTGGATGTCGTCGTCGGTGCGCGTCTCTTCGTCGATGGGCTGGCCGAGGAGTGCTTCGCGGCGGTCGGCGTCCTGTGCGCTGCCCTGTTCTTGGAGGGCGGCGGTCGCCTCGACGAGTGCGTCGGCGGGCGACGAGCCGGTGCCGATGGAGAGGCTGACGGTGACCGGGTAGCGGTTGCGGATGGACTCTTGGATCCGGGCGTGGTCTTCGAGGTCGAGTCCGTTGCTCACCGCGATCATGTTGTCGAAGCGCGTGAAGAAGATGTAGCCGTCCCGCATCCCGAACGCCTGCGAGAGGTCGGCGTAGAGGCGGGACTGCATCGTCTGGAGGTCGACTTCGCGTCGCGGCGACGGCGTTACGGTCCACGGGCCGTAGTTGTCGAGTTGGACGAGAGTAACCTGCGTGTTCGTCACGGTTACCGACACTCGGCCCCACGGAGGTATATCGGTTGTGGATTGCGTTCCAAAAATGACGGGCGTCTGGGAGAGGGTCGCCTCCGGAGTGCGAATCGAAACCCCCAACCGCCGACTATGGATACACGGCAGCGTGCTCGGAACCCTCCGCCGTACCGGATTCGCCGCGCTGGCGCTCGCACCCGCGATCCTCCTCGCAGGCGCGGCCACAACGCGGACCTTCACTGGCAGCACGACGGCAGCCCGGACCGCCATCGTTCTCGCCGCCAGCGCTGCCGTCATGGCGGAACGCGACGCCCTCGACGCCGTCCGTCCCGCCGCCACGTTCCGCGTCCGCGATGCCGGCGTCACCGTCGCCGCTACTGCGCTCGGTAGCGTCGCGACGTACGCGCTCAGCGTGCACGCCGACCTCGGCCCCGTGCTCGCCTCCGCAGGCGTCGGCCTCGTTGCCGGCCTCGCCGCGCCATCCATCGCCGTCGCCGTCTACTGCGGGTCGTTCGTCGGTATGGCGTCGCCTGCGCTCTTCCCCACGTCCGTCGGCGTCGCGACGGCCGGATTCGCTGCGGGCGTCGGCCTCGTCGCCGCCGATGGCGTCTTCGACGGCGTCGGTGGAAAACTCGGTACGCTCGCGTTCGCGGGCTGTCTCGCTGCCGCCGCCACGATGCCCGCCTCCTTCCCCTCAGGGACCACACTCCCCACCAGCACGCTTCTCGTAGCCGCGCCTGTCGCCGCCATGGCGGCCGTCGTGGCGTTCCACCTCCACACCGAACGCGGCCACAGCACGGTCGTCGCGTCCGCGCTCGTCGGCGTGTTTGCTGTCATGCTCCGTCCCGGATTCTCGCTCGTGACCAACGCGCCGCTCGCCACGGTCGCGTTCTGCGCGTCGTTCGTCGGTATGTCGGCGCCGCGACGCCTCCACAGCAATCGCGTCGTCGCCCTCGCGGGCGCACTCGCGGCCGTCGTCTTCCTGCTTACGTCGCCCGTGTTCGGCGGCGCTGGCGGCAAACTTGGCACGACTGCATTTGTCGCGTGCACGGCCGTCGTCGGCGTCGGCGAAGTCCAAGACCGCCTTCTGACCGATTAGCTGTCGTTCGGCCACAAGCCTCGACATCCACCCCTCCAAACGGCCACGTATGCCAGAGTGTCCCGACTGCGGCGGCGAACTCGTCGTCTCGGCCGACAACAGCGACTCCCGCGGCACGACCAACGTGTACGAGTGCAACAATTGCAACGAGCTATTCGACGTCGAGGAAATCGAAGCCGACTGAGTTTCGAAGTATACCGTTCTGTTCCCGAATTCGCCCGTTCGAATTCGATGTTCCAGCGATAGTGTTCTCGTCGACCAGCCAGCGGTGAACACTGGCGTGGTTCGAGGATGTGGCTTTTGACGGTGGCCGTCGACCCATAACGCTACTATGCCAGGGCCGAAACTCACGCCCAACCACGATGACGTCCGGGACGCCGACGCTGGAGACGGACTTCTACGCGGTCGACCGAGATGTCTCCGTCCCGGAGTTTCTCGCGGTCGCGAAAGTGTATGCCCGGGACGTCGTCGACGCCTACGACCTTGCGGTGACCGTGAGCGCGCTGGAGTGGGAGGTCAGCAAGCGCGCGAAGCGCCGCGCCGGCGCTGTCAAATACTACGGCGAGCACCCCGAAACCGTATCGCTGACTTGGGAGTACTTCCAGGAGCACGGCTGGGGTGCCACTGCGGACGTAATTCGCCACGAATTGATTCACGTGCACCTGCTGAACGAAGCTGGCGACGCCAGCCATGGCGACGCGTTCCGCGAGCTAGCGACCGAACTCCAAACGTCGGTGACCTGTGAACGGTTTGCCGATCCGAATTGGTGGGTTGTGTGTGAGTCCTGTGGGAGTGAGATGGCGCGCTACCGGAAGTCGAAGCTCGTGAAAAACCCTGGCGAGTATCGCTGTGGTGGGTGTGGTGGCGCGCTCACGTCGATGAACGCTGAATCTCGGGCCTCCGACAGTCGCACCCCCCGCAATCATAATACATCCCGGGAGTAAGGTGGTGTTATGGGTTCGTGGAGTGGGTTCGTGCAGCGAGTTCGTTGCGAGGACTGGCAGGTCGCTGTAGTCACGGTTATCGCGGTTGTCGTGACCGTGGCGCTGGCGGGCTGTCTCGGGTTTGGCGGGGGGAGTAGTCAGTCAGTATCGGACGTACAGGTTGCATCGGCTGAGGGCGATGGAGTGGCTGTGGCGTTTAACTACTCGGTGACTGCTAACACAACTGCCGTATTTGAAGCCCCGAATGGAACCGTTCTCATGGAGCAGCGTCTCTCACCGGATAGCGCGCGCAGTACGCTGTCTCTTGGGGGGCTACAGCCTGGCGAGTATGAGCTCGTTCTCCGCCAGGGGGACAAAACAATCGCGTCACGGACCACGACCTTTGCGGGTGCTGACCCGGAGATCACGGCTGTCAGCCCAAATTGGTCCGGGAATACCCTGGAATCCGTCGTCGTGACCGTCCAGAACAACGGTGACCTTCCAACGTATATTCGGAATGCGACAGTTTCGGTTCGTGGAACGGCAGTTACACAGTCGTTCTCACAGCCGGTTCCAGCGAACGAGTCACGGCAATTCAACGTCTCAACGACCGATAGTGAGCCGCTGACAATAACGGACGCTGGGACAGTTAACGGCTCTGTTGAGGTACAGACTACTCACGGGCCGCTTACGGGTGCGTTCCAAAGAACGTTCCACGGGGCGAATCTCACGTTCACGACGGTAAATGAGACGTGGAATGGGAGTCGGCTGGAGCAGGTTACAGTCTCCGTCCAGAACGACGGCGACCTCCCAACGACCGCCAACGTGACCATTCAGCGTGCCGGAGAACAACTAGCGCCTGTGGGTACTAAGCAAATCCCTGCCGGATGGACGAAATCGTTTGAAACCACGACAGCCAACCCAATCTACGCTGCTGACTTTGGTGAAACAACCTCCTTTGTTGTCGCTGCCAACGCTTCGACGCACCGGATAACCCGAGACGTTACACGGGACATCCCCCCTGCAGAGATTTCGATCGAATCGATGACGCCAGTGTGGGAAAAAGGCCAGCTGGCGGCCGTTGAATTTAACGCGACGAATGCGGAGCACGTCGCAGTTGACACGGAGGCGCACATATCGCTTACTGGAACCTCCGTGACGACGTCGTCGTTCTCGCTGCCCGCGTCTTCGACGAAACAGTACACTATCGGTGGTGAGGACACCACAGACGCGCTCTTCACGCCAACAACCCGCGGTACCAAGGACGTGAAACTGACGCTCACCGGCGGCGGCACGTCAGACTCCACGACAGCCGCAACGGTGTTTGATGGACGAATCACCTCGATTTCAGCGACGTTTGCTTCGAGCTACGACGACGATACTGCACAGATGAGTGCCGTGAACTTCGACGTACAGAACACTGGCTACATCCCGATCGGCTACGACTCAGCCGAAATTACCATCGACGGGACAACCCGAACTGACTTTCTCGTGTATGAACACGGATTAGCACGCGATGATTCGACATCCGAGCATCTCTCGACAGATCTCACAGTTTCGAGTGGAATGCACGAGCTCACGATTCGATTGATAAACGACGGCGAAACCGTCTTAGTCGAATCCGCAACGGTCGTCACGACCGGCTGAGTAGCGGAACGAACATCACTCGAATCGAGCACTCTCAGGCTTGATGATTTTGTGGCTGTGGACTGTGTCGTGTGGCGGACGCGCTTCCTCCCACCCCTGAAGGGGTGGGCTTCCGTGCTGCTACCGCTGTGAGGGATCTACGCTGGTTCTTTGCCCTATCTTCTACAAGGAGAGAATCCCCGTCGTTTACGGTGTTGACGAGACGCGTTGGGTCTCGTTCGCACACCAGAACGCAAAGCGTTCTGGGGACGGGCGTGGATCCAACAACGCCGACACAAACCTCGTTCAGCAGCAATACGGATATTTACGTAGAATCGTATCGTAGAGTGACATACACCGAGGCGGTCACACCGCCCACTCAAATGCACAATATCGGGACTCCGAGGCCCAAAACGTTTGAGACACCCTCTCGAAGGGCTGTGGTGTCTCGGTCAGAAGATAACTCCGAGTCCCCTCTGGAGATAGGAGTAACGGCGGTGTGGCCCCGTCCTCAGAACGCTTCGCGTTCTGATGGGCTGCGCAAGAGCCCTGCTCTTGCGAACGCCATCGGCCTGTCTTGTCGATAGGTCGCAAACCAGCAAATAGTCCAACTCAGCGGTGCGGTGCCGTGGGGCGCCTCGCCGTTTACCGCGAGGAGGAGGTCACCCCGGCGACCAAGGGCTTATTGTGCCGGCCGGCATACCACGATGTAATGGCTACCAACGACGAAGGTAGCGTTCACGAGCCCGATGAGGGTGATATGCTTCCGGATGAAGCGGCAGTGCTCCCTGAGCGAGGCGAACGCCTCGACGAGACTGATGAGGACGATTTACTCACGACTGAGGAAGCTGCCGACCGTCTTGGCATCGATCTGGACTAAAAGGCGTGCCGGAGGCTCCAGACGCACTTCGCATTCTCCCCGCCGTCATCGAGGACGACCTCGCTTCCATTCAAGCTCACAACCCTGACCACGCAGAGCGGATTCTCCAGAAAATCAACGACTGGGAAGACAAGATTCAGTGGGGGCGAGTGCCCCAAGAGCATCTTACGTATCTCGCTGGCTCTGCTGAGTACAACTTTTACCGGGAGCGTGTTGGAAACAGCGGCTATCGCGTCGTGTATGAAATCAGTGATGGGCTGATGGCTGCCGTTGCCGTGTTCCCGAAAGACGACAACGCCTACGATTTAGACGAGTTCGCTCGCCGCACCGACCGCGCTTGACAGCTGCCGTCTTGGCAGTTAGTATCCGGGCGTCTGGACATCACACGCCGTCGCTTACGGTACCGTCGACTGGCGAATAGCGTTGGTAGGTACAGAGAATTGTCCTATCGAATAGTTCATGTTGGATGGCTGTAGAGTCATCGTATGTCCGACCGGACCGACCGTTTACTCGCCCTCCACGTGATATTGATGGCGTTGCTTGTCGTTTCACAGACGACCGTCGTTCCACGAAACCAGACTTTGGGTTCGATTGGCGTGCTATTCGGAGCGATTGCCATTGTGTTCGCGCTCGCGGAGCTCAAAAACGCGTCCTGAATTCAGTCGTCGGAAACAACAGGCCTGGCAACAGATTTATCGTTTCGCCAATCGCCGCTTCTGCTATGGGAAGCCCGTTGAGCAATACCCTCCACACTCAACAGTTTCAAGATGCCCTGTTCATACTCGGTGGTATCGGTGGATTCCTCTTCATTACCGGGTTCACGGGGTACGGCAACTTCGCAACGACCCTCCCCGGAGTAATATTACTCGCGCTGACCGGATACCTCGGATTTCGGTTGAGTCGGTCGATGAATTAGCATCTCTACTAATCTCCTATTTCGTTCATCAAGTCACACCTCAATAACGCCGGCGAGCGGCAAGCATGGCCAGTCAATAGCCTCTCCAGCAGCACCTGCCGGTACTTCTTTGAAGACAGGCATCACATATCTCATCGCCTGATAGCGACGACCACCATCCGATAGTTGGTTCAATTAAAGACTGCAAATTCGGAGTTACGTAAAACAAACCCGCCGCTATACGGGGATTATTGGTCGGAAGATGAAGTAATGGGGCCGGAGGGATTTGAACCCCCGATCGACTGATATCTCCGGTGCGCCTCGGAACTCCAGAGGGTCGTCGTCGCGGACCGATGATCAGTCGGCCGCTCGGTATACCAGTCTGGAATTTCGTCCCGGGCGCGTGGCCTCTGGAGTCAGTCGCCATCCCTGGCTTGGCCACAGCCCCTCGCGTTCCTTCGTACGGTGATTTGTCCTAAGTGCGTTTCGATTCGGCGTCTCAGGTCACCACCGACAAGGCAAACCCAGCCGTATCGGGGATAGTATGATTGTACGCATGTGGCATGGGTGGACCGAGCCCGCCGACGCTGACGAGTATGAGGCGTTCGTGACCGAGACGGTGTTCCCGGACGCGAAACGCGACATCCCCGAGTTGGAGAGTTTCGAGGTGTTGCGCCGCGATGCGGGCGACGAGGTAGAGTTCGTGACTATCGCGCGGTTCGCGTCGTGGGACGCAATCGAGTCGTTCGCGGGCGAGGAGTACGAGACCGCGCACGTTCCCGACCGCGCGGAGGCGCTGCTTGCGCGCTACGAGGAATCGGTCGCGCACTACGAGGTTCGCGCGTAGCGATTGGTCTTTCCGGGCCGAGAGCGAATCCGGAGGCATGACGGAGTATCCGATTGTGGTCCGGGAAATCGGCGGGAAGATGCGACTCGGCGTTGAGGAAGCAGAGGCGTTGGACGCGGACCTCCGTGAGGTTGTCGCGGAGGCTTACGAGCGAATCGACGTCCAGGACTGCGGGGATGGCGAAGTCGTCGGGCACGTGGTCGCGAGCGGCGACGAAATAGAGGACGTGCGCTGGAGTCGCTAGTCTTCTCGGGCGCTCCACTCGCAGTCTTGGCATTTGTAGCCGGTGACGAACTCCGTCACCGAGGGCATGTAGCCGACGGAGAGGACGTCGCCGCCGCATTCGGGGCAGTCGCGGTCGGCGTCCTCGATGGGTTCGGCGTCCATCACGGACTCGCCTTCGACGAGCTCCGCGAGTTTTTTCGGGGTGACCATGCGGCCTTCGACGACGCGGTTGTCGGACATACCGGCGGGACGGCCGCGGACGGCTAAAGACTTCTCCTCGCTACCTCACAGCCAGGGCGCGCGTTCTTCGGCGCCGTCTTCGCCGGGGTAGCCGTAGGCGGCTTCGTCGTCGTCGGGGTCGCTGCCGCCGTCGGGCGTCGCGGCTGGTGCGGTGCTGTCGGGGCCGTCGTCGGCGGCTGGCGGGACGTCTGGGGTGTCGACGTCGGCTTCCTCGGGGTCGAACGCGAGGAGGCCAGCGACGGCGAAGACGACCAGTGGCGCTTGTGAGGGCACGAGTCCGAACACGGAGAGTGCGAGCGTGCCGAGTGCGACGGCGCTTCCGAATCGGAAGCGGTCGATGTCGACGACCTGGCGGAGGTACGGTTGGAGTGCGACGACTGCGAGTGCGAAGCCGACGGCGACGCCGCCGGCGGCTGCGGCGCGCAGCATCAATACGGGGTCGGACTTGAATACGAGTTCGGCGCCCGCGGGTTGGACGCTTGCGACGAATCCGAGGCCGATGATGATGCTGGGGGAGGGGAGGTAGTCGCCGATGGTGGAGCTGGCGGTCTTTGCGGCGATGGCGAGGATGACGATGGCGGCGAAGCGCTCGAAGGTGGGGATGTCGACGATGGTCGCGATGGTGGGCGCGAGCGCGGCTTCGGCGGCGGCGACGAGTATTAGCGGCGTGCCGACGACGAGGACGGTGATGGCTTGGGAGCGTGGGTCCTCGTCCATCTCTGCGAGGATGACTGCGAGCGTTGCGCTCCCGCCGAAGACGAGCAGCCCGATTTGGGCGATGCCGATGTACGTGTCGAGTTCGCCCGCGAGCACGAGGGCGGCGAAGATGCCGTCCACGAGCGGGAGCAGCATGACGGTAGCGAGTAGTCGCGTGTCGCCGCCTACGCGTTGCTCTAGGCGGAGGGCGACGGGGTGGCGTGAGCTACTCATGAACTACCGGCCTAACCTAGACGAACTTTGGTTGGCCCGGCGATGCGGGGACGCGCGCGGCGTCGAGGGCGCGAGTGCCGGCGTTCCGAGCCAGAATGTGTCCATCAGTTTGCCGAAAAATGTGCGTGCGGCGGAGTCGACGGTGTGGTTACCGGCGGTACGCACTGCCTCGGGACTGATGGAGTCCATATGTACAACCATTAGGGTCGGATGCATAAAGATTGCGTGAGAGACGGCCGCATGTGATAGAGGACCAAAACCTGTCTTTAAGTACCGAACTACTGTCCATCGGCGAGAGTGGACGATAGGCGGAAACACGACGACATACGCCTGGATATTCTAACGTTCGTCGCCGGAACGCCCATTCACTGTGCGTTCGTGGGATCCTATAGTAGCGATACACGGACGTGCTTGGACTGGGGTAGCCACGGGAGTAGTTCACGCACGTTCGCCCAATCTCGGAACGTTTTTGCCACCGGCGATGCGACGATTTACATGGCGCACGACCCTTCCACGGACGGCCGATTCTCCGAGAAACTCCGCGTTCCAGAGGCATTGACCTTCGACGACGTACTCCTCCGCCCCGCGGAAAGCCGCGTCGAACCCGACGACGCCGACGTCAGCACCAAAGTCTCAACAAACGTCTCCCTGAACACGCCGATTCTCTCTGCGGCGATGGACACCGTCACGGAGTCCGACCTCGCCGCTGCGATGGCTCGCGAAGGCGGGCTCGGCGTCCTCCACCGCAACATGGACGTCGAGGAGACCGCCGCCGAAGTCGAGCGCGTGAAGCGCGCGGACGAACTCGTCATCGACCGCGAGAACGTCGTCACCGCGACGCCCGAGCAGACCGTCAGCGAGGTCGACCGCATGATGAGCCACGAGGGCGTCTCCGGCGCCCCCGTCGTCGACGACGACGACCGCGTGCTCGGCATCATCTCCGGGACGGACATCCGCCCATACCTCGAAGTCGGCGAGTCCGACACGGTCCGCGAGGCGATGACCGACGAGGTCATCACCGCCAGCGAAGACGTCGACGCCCGCGACGCCCTCGAACTCATGTACGAGCACAAAATCGAGCGCGTCCCGCTCGTGGACGACGAGGACCGCCTCGTCGGCCTCGTCACGATGCAGGGCATCCTCGAACGCCGCGAACACGAGGACGCCGCTCGCGACGAAGAAGGCCACCTGCGCGTCGGCGTCGCCGTCGGTCCCTTCGAGGAGGACCGCGCGACCGCCGCCGACGACGCTGGCGCGGACGTCCTGTTCATCGACTGCGCGCACGCCCACAACAAGAACGTCATCCAGTCCGCGCGCGAAATCAGCGAAATCGTTGAGGCCGACGTCGTCGTCGGGAACGTCGGCACCAGCGAGGCCGCCGCGGAAATCGTCGACTTCGCCGACGGCATCAAGGTCGGCATCGGACCGGGCTCCATCTGCACCACACGCGTCGTCACGGGCGCCGGCATGCCCCAGATTACGGCCGTCTCCGAGGTCGCAGACGTCGCCCACCCCGAGGATGTCCCTGTCATCGCGGACGGCGGTATCCGGTACTCTGGCGACGCTGCGAAGGCTATCGCCGCGGGCGCCGACGCCGTCATGCTCGGTTCGTACTTCGCGGGCACCGAGGAAGCCCCGGGCCGCGTCATCACGATGAACGGCAAGAAGTACAAGCAGTACCGCGGCATGGGCTCGGTCGGCGCGATGCAGTCCGGCGGTGGCGACCGCTACCTCAAGGAAGAAGACGAAGACGAGGAGTTCGTCCCCGAGGGCGTCGAAGCCGCGACCCCCTACAAGGGCCCGCTCTCCCAGGAACTTCACCAGCTCATCGGCGGCATCCAGTCCGGCATGGGCTACGTCGGCGCCGAAACCATCCCGCAGTTCAAGGCGGACGCGGAGTTCGTTCGCGTCTCCGCTGCGGGCCAGACCGAGGGCCACCCCCACGACGTGATGATTACGGACGAAGCACCCAACTACAGCCCGCAGAACGAGTAACGTAGCCAGCGCCGCGCTGGCCGCTCAGAGTCCTTCTCCGTCGACTTCGCAGCGCGGACTACAATACTGGTTCGTGGCCGCTTTCGAATCCTCAAACGCCTGGAAATCGTCGCCACACGTCTGGCATTCGTACGTTTCGAACGCCATGCCTGGGGGATGCGACGCCTCCAAAAAATGCGTTACGGTAGCCCGTTCGCGCGATAGCGGGCCGCGCTCAGGCCTCTTCGCCGGTCACGACGACCGGACGGTCGGCGTTCAGGATGACCGACTGCGTGACGCTGCCGAAGATGGCCTTCCCCGCGGGCGAGCGCTTTCGCCCGCCGAGCACGATGGCGTCGACGTCGTACTCGTCGGCTTCCGCGATGATGTCGTCGGTGGTGTCCCCGGAGTCGTCATGGACCTGGACGTCGATGCCCGCGTCCTCCAAGAACTCCTGTGCGCGCCGCACCGACTGGATGCGGCTCGCGGACTTGAACTGCTGGACGTCCTCGGGGAGGTCTTCGGAGTCACCAGTGAACACGAACAGTACGATAGCTTCGACGCTTTCGGCGGCGTCGGGCAGGTTCGCGACGTATCGAGCCTGCGCGAGCGCGCGATCTACGTCGTCGTCAACCGGTACCAGCACGCGGTACATGTTCCCCACGACGTCCGACGGGGGCTTAAAACTACGCGCGTTCGACGGACGGATCGTCGCCGTCTAGCACGCCACGGAGTTCGAACCGCGCGCCGCCACCGTCGGCGTCGGTCGCGCTGACCGTCCAGCCGTGTGCGTCCGCAATCTGCTTCACGATGGCGAGCCCGAATCCGGTGCCGTGATCGGCGGTTGTGTACCCGGACTCGAACAACTGGTCGCGGTCGACGCCGGCCAGCCCAGGGCCGTCGTCGGCGACGTAGACACCGCGCCCGTCGTCGGTCACCCCGACCTCGACGGAAACGGCCGGGCCGCCGTGCTCGACGGCGTTCCGGAACAGGTTCGCGAACACCTCCTGAATGCGGGCAGGGTCCCCCGACACCGTTTGGTCGGTCAGCGCCGAGTCAACGTGGAGCGTCGCGTCCGCCGTCGTCACGTTGGCCCATGAGTCGGCAACCAGTCCCGCCAGCGGGACCGACGTCCGCTCGCCGATGACGCTGCCCTGCCGGGCAAGCTGGAGGAGTTCCGCTATCATCTCGGTCATGCGTTCGTGGGCGGTCTCGACGCGCTCGAAGGCTTCCGGGTCGCCCGTGCGTTCGGCCTGGTCGAGCCACCCGCAGGCGATGCCAAGCGGATTCCGCATCTCGTGGGCGAGCACGCCCGCGAACTCGTCGAGCCGGTCGACTTGTCGCTGGAGTTCCCGCTCGTGGTGGATGCGCTCGGTGACGTCCCGGAGGATGAGTATCCGATGCCCGGGCTCGATGTCGAGGTCGTTCCCGTTGCACTCCACGTAGCGGCGTTCGGTCGCCGTCTGCACGGGGATGACCGTCGACTCGTCGCGGTCGCCGTCCCGGGACGCACGCATCTCCTCGACGGATGCAGGGTCGAACGCGTCGAAGGCGTCCAGCGGGCGACCGTGGCACTCGCCCGTGACGCCGACGAGGTCGCGGAACGCGGCGTTGCTGTCCGCGACAATCCCGTCAGCATCGACGACTATCGCGGGGTCGGGGCTCGTCTCGAACAGCGTACGGAAGCGGTCCTCGCTGGCCGCGAGTTCACGGGAGAGGCCGCGCCGCGACAGCAGCCCGCGGATGCGAGCATGGAGGACCGCCTTCTGGACCGGCATGGAGACGACGTCGTCGACGCTCGACCAGATGTCCGCGGCGGTGCGCAGGTCGTCGTTGGACACGAGCAACAGTACTGGGCAGAACAGCGACTCCTCGTGTTGGCGGTAGGCGGCGACCCAGTCGGCGTGGCGGTCGTAGGCGCCCTCGTCGAGCAACAACAGGTCCGCGCGCTCGGCGACGTCCTCGAACGTGACGCCCTCGGTCGCCGGCGTGAGCACGTCATAGGTCGCGTCCAGCCATTCCGTGAGGAGCGCGCGGTTCTGGTCGTGTGAGAGCACCGCGCCGATGCACAGCGGTTCGTCGTCCACGAAGACCCCCTCGGACTGCTGTTCCGTGTGGGGGCCCGACATAGCGGGGTTACGAATCCGTCGCTCCGTCGTTCACGAATTCTGGGGTCCCGGTCAGCAGGCCGCGCAGATTCGTGAGCGGCTCGCCGACCTTGATGCCGTGTTCGGTTATCTCGAGGGGGCGCAGCGTCCGCTCGAAGTCGCTGGTGCGCTTCTTGAGCACGCCAATCACCTTTCGGAGTTCGCCCTCAACCTCGACGTGGCGCAGGAAGACGATGTTGTCCGCGAGGTAGCTGATGCCGACCTCCGTCGGCTGGAAGTCGCCCGTGAGGTGGCCGACCTCGTCGACGAAGACGACGGTTACGCCCATGTTCTTGAGGTAGCGGCCGAGCGCGTGCAGCCGCCGCACGAGCGTCTCGTCGTCGCCCGCGAGCGCGAGCTTGTATCCCTTGATGCCGTCGATCATCACGATTTCGGTGTCGCGCTGTTCGACCTCCTCGCGCACCATGCTCGCGAACTCCTGTGGCGTCAAGTCCAGGGGGTCCATCTCCTCGATGGCGAGCGTGCCGCGGTCGACCATCTCCTCGACGGGGATGTTGACGGCTTCCGAGCGCGTGAGGAACGTCGTCCGGCTCTCCTCGAAGAGATAGACGACCGAGCGCTCGCCGCGTCCCGCGGCTTCCTTCATGAACTGCGTGCCCGTGGTGGTCTTGCCGGCGCCGCTGGGCCCGCTGATGACGCTGACCGTGCCGCGTTCGAGCCCGCCGTGCAGCAGTTCGTCCAGTTCCGGGACGCCCGCGGAGATGGACTCGGAGACGAACGTCTGCTTGTACTCGCCGGGCTGCAGTTCGGGGAACACCCGAACGCCGTCGTCGGTGATGCGGAACGTGTGTTCGCCACCCTGGGTCGACGACCCGCGGAACTTCGGGACGGAGATCTGGCGCGACTCGCGCGTGTGTTCGAGGTCGAGCGTCCCGTCCGCGATGAATTGGATGTCGTCGTCGGGGTTGTTGGGCGTCGCCTGCGAGGTGAACAGGACGGTCCCGTCCTGCTCGCCGAGGAACTGCTGGAGCGCCAGCACCTGCTTGCGGAACTGGTACTCGTCCCCGGAAAGGTACCGGAGCTGCGTAATCGGGTCGATGAAGATGCGTGCCGGGTCCAGTTCCTCGATGCGCTCGACGATGGCCTCGTTGAACGCGTCCGCCTCGACTTCCTCCGCGGCGAAGACGCTGTACGACTGGCTCTCGGTGAACACCTCGCTCTCGGGCGTGAGGCTCAGGAACTCGACGTCGCCGAGGTCGAAGCCGACCGCAGCCGCGTTCGCCTTCACGTCCTCGACGGACTCTTCGAGGTTGACGTACAGTACCGTCTCGTCGTTCTCGACGCCCGCTGTGAGGTAGTGGTAGCCGAAGATGGTCTTCCCGGTGCCGGGTTCGCCGCGCGCGAGGTACGCCCGCCCGGGGACAAACCCGCCGTTCAGCACCGCGTCAAGACCGTCGATGCCCGTCGAGACGCGTTCCTCAATACCGGGCATCAGATGCTCCCCCCGCCGGTGTCGCGGACGTCCCCATCAGCGTCCTGTTCGATGCGGTGGAATTGTGCCTCGAAGTCGTCGTCGTCGAAGTCGCTGGCGAGCGTGTCCGTCTCGCGTTCCAGCGATTCGATTTCGGCCTGCAGCGCCTCGTATTTCGGGTCGCTGGCGGCGTCGTCGCCGTACTGTGCTTCCAGCGCGGCGCGCTTCGTGACCAGTTGGAAGTACCGCTGGACTGCGGTGTCGTGGTGTTTGCGCGTTAGCAGTGTCTCCACGACGTCGTGGATGTCTTCGTTCGTCACGGGCTTGGTGAGGTATGCGTCGAAGCCCATTTCGACGATGTCGAAGTCGGGGTCGACGGCGGTTACCATCGCCACCCGGCAGTCGAGGTCGCGCTCGCGGACCTCTGTGAGTACGGCGTCTCCGGAGAGGTCCGGCATGCGGCGGTCCAGCAGGACAACGTCGATTGAGTCGTCGAGTGAATCGAGCGCCGCCTGCCCGCTGTAGGCGGTCCGCACGGTGTAGTCAGCGGACAGCCATGCGGTGAATAGGTCGGCGAGGTCCTTCTCGTCGTCGACGACGAGGACCACTGGTGGGTTTTCTTGGTCCATAAGCGGCAACGTGTTCTGGTTCTTCAGAGACGGGGACGACGTTAAGTCGTTTCGACAAGTGTACAAATGAACGACAAGTATTTCAAATTTCTATCCATTCCTATTCCCGGAATAAACAAACGGTCGCAGTCCCACGCCGTGTGAACAGATTAGTGAAAACACGTTTCGGTTGTTCGCGGAGTACGCTCTGGAAACGGTGGAGTGCCTCGTCTGTGGGTGTTAGAGCTCTACACTCCACTCTGGAACCTCTGCCACAGCAGCAAACGGCACACGAGGTGCTCCCGATCATTGTATCTGACGCCAAAACGACGGGTGTAGCCGAGCCTACTAATTCTCGCAACCCCTGTAAATCAATAGTTCAGCCACTAACAGTCTGACTCAGTATCCGTCGTTGAGAAAGCGGGCCGGGCGCGATTTGAACACGCGACCGACGGATTAAGAGTCCGTCGCTCTGCCAAACTGAGCTACCGGCCCAACGCATCCCAACGTTCGATGCTGCAACTCAAATACGTTCTGATTTGGGTTGCCAGTCCCCTGCGGGCTGTCGAATTCAATTCGACTCAACAAGCGTCAATCGTGGAGACAGCTCAGTAGACGAAATCACCCGAGTGAGACGACCAACGCGCATATTTCTCGGCTATCGACAGCAGGTCGGGAACATTAAGTGACGGCCTGTGTTATTCCGGGACATCATGAGTAGCCGGGCAACCATCTCCTCGATGTCCTCGTATGCCATTCTAGGTTGCGGGAGCGTCGGCCACGCGGTCGCCGAGGAGTTGGTCGAACGGGGTAAGGATGTTCTCATCGTGGATCGCGATGAGTCCCGGGTAGAGGCGCTGCGCGACCAGGACTTGAACGCCCAGGCCGCGGACATCCGCGATGAGGAGGTTGCGGAACTCGTCGCCGACCGCGATGTTGTTCTCATTCTGGCCTCCGATATTGAGGCGAATGAAGCGGCAGTTACGAACATTCGTGGGCGTGACGACGACCAGTTTATCGTCGTACGCGCCAGCGATCCCGTGACCAGCGACGAACTCACGGAGTTGGGTGCGGACGTCGTCATCAATCCGTCGTCAGTTATTGCAGACGCGGCGCTGCGTGCGCTCGAATCAGGCGAACTGGAGTACAAGGCCCGCCAGCTCGCGGAGGTCATCGAGGGAACGGAGGGCCGGCTGGCTATCGTCACGCACGATAACCCCGACCCGGACTCTATCGCCGCGGCGGCCGCGCTGAACGCCATCGCGGACCACCTCGGCGTTGAGGCGGATATCCTCTACTTTGGGGATATTGGCCATCAGGAGAACCGCGCGTTCGTTAACCTGCTCGAAATTGAGTTGACGCCGTACGAGGACGTTGACATTGACGACTATGACACGGTCGCGCTCGTCGACCCGGCGAAGGCTGGCGAGGTGTCGCTCGAACGCGAGGTCGACATCTTCCTTGATCACTACGAGGTCGATGAGGAGTTCGACGCGGAGTTCGCGGACGTACGCCCGAACGTCTCGGCGACGTCCACTATTCTCACGAAGTACATCCAGGAGTTCGACCTCTCGGTGAGCCAGGAGGTCGCGACCGCGCTCCTGTACGGGATTCGTGCGGAGACGTTGGACTTCCGTCGGGATACGACGCCCGCGGACCTCACCGCGGCGGCGTACCTCTACCCGTTCGCGGACCACGACACCTTAGAGCAGGTGGAGTCGCCGAACATGAGTCCGGAGACGCTGGACGTGCTCGCGGAGGCGATCGCCAACCGCGAGGTTCAGGGTAGCCATCTCGTTTCGAACGCGGGATTCATCAGTGACCGGGATGCGCTCTCGCAGGCTGCCTCCCAGCTCCTGAACTTGGAGGGTATCACGACAACTGCCGTCTTCGGCATCGTCGAGGACACCATCTATCTGGCCGCGCGCTCGAAGGACATCCGGCTGAACATCGGGCGCGTGCTCAGTGACGCCTTCGAGAACATCGGTGAGGCTGCTGGCCACTCCACGCAGGCGTCCGCCGAAATCCCGCTCGGCATTTTCACGGGCATCGAGACCACCGAGGAGAACCGCGAGACCCTACTGTCGCTGACCGAGGAAGCAGTCACGCAGAAGCTCTTCGACGCGATGGGCGTCGAATCCGAGAGTTCCAGCAGCTCGAACGGCAGCTAGCCCTTCTCTCGTACTTCAGCTGACGGCTCTGATGAGGACGAACAGCGTCCCGACCGAGACCAGCGTGGTGAGGAAGACGTTCAGGGACGCGAACGCTTCGTCGCCGCCGAGTTCGTTGGCGAACACGTACGTCGACACCGCAGTGGGCGTGCCGAGCATCACGACGGCGGCGGTGAACGTCGCGGTGTCCACACCCAGAAGCGAGAACGTCGCCCACGCGATCGCGGGCATTAGCACGATTTTGAGCGCGACGACGGAGCCGGTCGCCCCGACGTCGACGTTCGGCAGGTCGACGTCCAGGGATGCGCCGACGCACAGCAACGCGATGGGGAGCGCGAGCGTCCCCAGTAGGTCCAGTCCTGCCGTCGCCGGACCGGGAACTGTGAGCGCGACCGACCCGACGATCAGGCCGGCGACCAGCGCCACGAGCACGGGGTTCGTCGCGAGTTTTCGCAGTTCCTCGCGGACGGACGCGTCGGCGTCGTTGATGGTGGTGAGGACGAGCACCGTCAGCGGCACCTGCGCCAGCGAGACGATGCCGAGCACGACGCTCGCGATGGCGGTCACGTCGTCGCTGAACGTCGCGGCGACCAGCGGCAGCCCGAGGTAGCCCAGATTCGAGTGGTAGGACTGCGTGACGGCGACGCTCCGGCGGTGGCGCTCGGACTGGTTCCGGTGTACTATCCACGCCGTCGCCGCGGTGACGAACAGCACGAACAGCAGTCCACCAAACAGCGCAGGGGAGACCAGTTCGTCGATGGCGCGGTCGTACGTCGACACGAACACGAGTGCGGGCAGCGCGACGAAGTACGCAAGGTCGTTGAGCCGCTCCGTGCGCGCGTCGTCAAGCACGCCGGCGACCCGTAGCCCCGTCCCTACGAGCAGCAAAACGAGCAGGGCGAGTAACCGACCGACGACTTCCATGTCTCCGCCGAGCGCGTGCGACGCCTTACAGGGTTCGACTTCGGAACGCGAACGCGTGGGTGTGCCGCGTGCCGCGATTCGTGCTCGCTGGGTTCCGGAAGTCCGAGGAGAAAATCCCGCCTTTAGGGCAGGGCTGTCAAGCGTCGGCGTTGAAGAGGCGGTTGTACTCCTCGGGGAGTTGTTCGCGAGCGAGCGCGAGTTCGTCACCGCTGACCGTGTCGGCGAGCGCCGTTAACACGGCCGCGGTCTTCGGCTCCCGGCCTTCGTAGTTGAGGTCCCCGCGCTGCTCCACGCGGTCGAGGAACTCCGGCACGGAGTACTCTTGTGGGTGGCGGGGCGCGGGCGACTGGAGCTCGTTGGCGTACTTCATCGGGAGTTGCTCGGCGAGGTCCTCGGCTTCGCCCTCGGAGAGTCGTTCGGCCAGCGTCTCCAATACCGCGTCCACCGTCTCTTCGGCGTGTTCGTCGGAGTCGAACGAGTCGTGCTCACGGGCGTGCTCGACGAGTTCGGTGGGCATACCCACGCGGCCTGTCGGCCAGCAGTAAGTTGAGTCTGCTGCCCGATTCAGCGAGCGCTCGCTCGCTGGATGCGCGGAGACTGAACCGCAGAAACGGCGTTAGACTGCGACTTCGGCGTCTTCGTTGGGACTCTCGTAGCGCTCGATGACGTCGTTGATGAGGACGACGTCGCCGACTGCGCGCACCCAGCGGTATGGGATGATGACGCCTTTCTTCCCGGTTTCGGTGTCCGCGAACAGCGTGGGGTTGAGTTCGCTGAGCGCGAGGCCGTTCACTACTTCTGTGTCGAGGTTTAGGCGGACGTCTTCGACTTCCCCGACGAAGACGCCATTATTCGAGTACACCTCGCGGCCAACGAGTGAGGTGATTTCGTCTGCTTCGGAGTCCATGTCGTGGTGATTGTCGCGGTGCCACATAAGTCTTCGAGGCTCGGTGTCTCACGGGCGTCCGACGCGGCTACTGGAACTGGTCGAGGACTGCGCCGAGCGCGTCGAGTGCGGGCGCGACCTCGCTGGGGTTGCGGCCGAGACTCACGCGGACGCGTTCGTCTTCGCCGAAGAACCGGCCGGGGACGACTAGAACGCCTTCCTCCCACGCGGCGGCCGCGAGTTCGTTGCCGTCGACATTGGTGGGGTTGAGGAACGCGAACGTTGAGCCTTCCGCGAGGAACCCCTCGACGTCGTCGCGTTCGGCGAGGAATTCCTCGAATAGTTCGGTGTTTTCCACGAGTAGTGTCCGCGAGCGTTCCGCGAGGTGGTCTTTGTTGTGGAGTGCGCGCCGGCCGAGCGCCCGGCTTGTGTCCGCGACGCCGAGGAAGTGCATCGACACCGAGCGTGCGCGCTCGACGAACTCGCGGTCCGCGACCAGCCAGCCGATGCGGAGGTCGTCGAGCCCGAAGAACTTCGTTAGCGAGCTCGTGACGACGGTATTGTCGAGTCCGACCGCGGTCGGCCCGCCAAACGGACCGTCCCGGGGGCTGGTGACGTAGGGCGCGTACACTTCGTCGACGAGCAGGCGCGCGTCTGATTCGCTGGCGGCCTCCGCGAGGTCTGCGAGCGTTTCGCGTTCCGCCAGCGAGCCGCTGGGGTTGTGGCGGTTCGTTACGGTGACGAGTTCGGTCCATTCCGTGAGCGCGTTCGCCGCGCGCTCGACGTCGAGCCGGTAGATGTCGCCGCGTAGGAACCGGTCGACCTCCGCGCCGAGCGCCCCGGGCGTCTTCACGAGCGGCTCGTAACTCGGTTTCTCGACGAGCACGCGCTGTTTCTCCTCAGCGTCCTCGTCGGGGTCGAGGTGGAGCGCGGTCGCCGCAGCGACGACGTTCGCCATCGTCGCGCCGGGCGTTATCAGCACCTGCTCGGGTTCGACGCCGTACTCACCGGCAATCTGAGTTTCGAGTGTTGCACCCCTTGGTGGATCGTCGAGGCCCTCCAGTGGCTTGGGGACGGCCTCGGGTTCGTGGCCGCGGTCGCCGCGCAGGTCGCTGGACGCGAGGTCGTACAGCGCGACCTCGGGTCGTCCGGAAATCCATTCGAGGTACTCCAGCCGCGGGAACATGTCCTCGTCTCGGTCCCGCGGTGGGAAAGTAGTTATCGCTCGCGGCCAGCTGAGGCGAGTACGACTACCGGAAGCCGTTAGATCGATCAGCCCCGACCCACGGGCGTGGACGACCTCGCCGACTGGCTCCGGGACCGCCCGCATTACGACGGCCAACTTGTCGACGAGCGCACGCTCCCCGGCCGGGACGCGAGCACGCGGGACGTGGACCTGGAAAACCGTCTCGAGTCGGCGCTTGCCGACCGCGGCATCGACGCACTCTACGAGCACCAAGCAGACGCCATCAGCGCGGTCCGGGACGGCGACGATGTGGTGGTGGCGACGCCGACGGCGAGCGGGAAGAGCCTCGCGTACACGGTGCCGGCGTTCGAGCGCGCGATGGACCACGGCGGCCGGACACTCTATATTGCGCCGCAGAACGCGCTCGTCGCCGACCAGGAGGAGACGTTGTCGGGACTCGCGAGCGACCTCGGGTTCGGGAGTCGCGTGCAGGTGGATACGTACACGGGGCGGCTGTCGCGCTCGGAGAAACAGGCCGTGCGGGACCGCCGGCCGACCGTCCTGCTGACGAACCCGGAGATGCTGCACTACGCGTTGCTGCCGCACGGCCACCGGCTCTGGGAGTGGTTCTTCTCGGGGCTGGAGACCGTGGTGCTCGACGAGGTCCACGAGTACCGCGGCGTCTTCGGCGGCCACGTCTCTCACGTGCTGCGCCGTCTGCGGCGAGTCTGCGAGCGCTTTGACGCTGACCCTGACTTCGTCTGTTGTTCGGCGACGATCGGCAACCCCGTCGAGCACGCCGCGCGCGTGACAGGGAAACCCGAGTCCGGGTTCGCGCTCGTCGAGCGAGATACGAGCGAGCGTGGGCCGCGACACTGGCTGCTGTGGAATCCGCCCGAGGAAGCCGGCGGCGAGGGACGGCGGCGCTCCTCGCACGTCGAAACGAGAAACCTGATGGCGGACCTCGTGATGCGTGGCCACCAGACGCTGGCGTTCACGCGCTCTCGGCAGGGCGCGGAGCGCAACGCCACCGGCACCGCCGACGACCTCCGCGACCGCGGCGAGCACGACCTCGCCAGCGAGATTGCGGCGTACCAGGCGACCCTGACGGACGACCGCCGGCGTAGCCTCGAAGCCAGCCTCCACGACGGCAGCCTACGCGGCGTCTGGAGCACGAGCGCGCTCGAACTCGGCGTGGACGTCGGCGGCCTTGATGCTGTGCTGTTAGATGGGTATCCGGGGACGCAGATGAACACGTTCCAGCGTGCGGGCCGCGCTGGCCGCGGCACCGACCCCGCCGCCGTCGCGCTCGTCGCCGGCGAGGACCAACTCGACCAGTACGTGATGAACCACCCCGGGGAACTGTTCGATGGTGACCCCGAGGACGCCATCGTCGACCCCGCGAACGAACACCTGCTGGACCCACACATCACGTCCGCTGCGCGCGAGAACTGGCTGTCGCCGGAGGACGACCAGTACTTCCCGCGGTTCGCCGAGCGCGTCCGAACACTCGAAAGCCGGGGCGTGCTCGATCGCCGCGAGACCGACTACGGTACGCGCTGGACGTACAACGGCGACGGCAGCCCCCAGCACGAGATGAGTCTGCGCTCCATCGATGACCGCGAAATCCGGCTACTCGACCCGTCTGGTGATACTGTCGCGACGATGGAGTTCTCGGACGCGCTCCGGGACGCCCACCCCGGCGCCATCTACCATCATCAGGGCCAGCGCTACGAGGTCGTCGACCTCAACCTCGGCAACGACGTGGCGGACCTCCAGCCGACGTACGCCGACCACTACACGCGCGTCCTCACGGACAAGGACATGGACGTCCGCGAGGACCGCGAGGAACGCTCGCTGTTCGCCCGCGACGACGTCCCAGTGCGATTCGCGGATGTCACGCTCACCGAGCAAGTCACCGCGTATGAGCGTCGGAACGCCAAGCACGGCGAGTCGGAGGCAACCGTGAGACTCGACCTCCCCGAGCAGACGCTGGAGACGCGCGCGCTCTACTACACGGTGCCGTCAGATATCGAGGCGGAGTTGCGTGCGGGCGGTGACCTCCCGGGCGCGATTCACGCTGCCGAGCACGCGATGATTTCGATGTTCCCCACCGAGTTACTCTGCGACCGCGGCGACATCGGTGGGCTCTCAACGCCAGTCCACCCACACACGGGCCGCCCGACGATTTTCATTTATGACGGCTATCCGGGCGGCGTCGGGCTGGCGCGTGCCGGGTTCGACTCCATTGCGGAGCTCGCCGAGCGCACGCTCGCGATGCTCAAATCGTGTGACTGCGCGGATGGCTGTCCCGCGTGCGTGCAGTCCCCGCAGTGCGGGAACGCCAACAACCATCTCGACAAAGACCTCGCAATCAACTTACTCAACGAGTTTACCGGCACTGTCTAGTTGAGTTAGTTTGAGGAGTGAGCAGGTCGTTGAGTGAATTGGGTAGATGCTCGCAGACCTGCTCAGCGAGAGCTATGAACCGGGTTTAGAAGAACCTTGGGAGAACGAGCGGACGGCGACGCCCGTCAGGGCGTTCGCCGTCCGCCTTCACCAGACCGGTTGTTCGCTCAGAGAAACAACAACGATCTTAGCGGAATTAGGAGTGAAACGCTCTCATGGAGCGGTTTGGAACTGGGCGCATCGGCTATCTAACAGCGGACACGACCCGCCTGAGGCGCAGCCGAAGCGGGTCGCCGTTGACGAGACTGCTGTCAAGATTACCGGTGAGTGGTCTTGGCTGTATGCTGCAATAGACACCGACATAAAGTTGATCCTCGATGTCGCGTTACTCGGACGACATGCCACCGATCCAGCGGCTACGTTTCTGCAGAAACTCCAAGGGAAACATGACCTTTCGGAGACTGAGTTTCTCGTCGATCAATTCGGCTATCGGACTGCCATCTCTCGATTAGGATTGAGCGGTCGGGTCAACTATACCGACCGAACCCGCATCGAAAAGTGGTTTCACACGCTCAAAATGCGGGTTGACCGCTTCCATAATTCGTGGGTGGGCAGTCGGGCAATCGTCCGCAAGTGGCTTGAACAGTTCATGCATTACTACAACCGCCACAGACCGCATCAAGGTCTCGATGGCAGAACGCCGATCGAGGAGCTCCAGAACTAGACAGTGCCAACTCTCTCTCTTTTATTAATGATAATTTATATGTCGGCGAGGAAATATTTGAATCGTGGCTCCAGACCTTCTCTGTCTGGTTGGGTTCACTAAACACGATGACCATAATATCGCTAGTAACCGCGATCCAGTCATCAGCTTTTCAGGTTCTTACTCCCACCGATCAGCAATCACAGAGTTGTACGCTCGCAGAAACACTTTCTCAGGATGGAGAGGTTTCCAAAGGTGACTGGTGCGTTACCCCGTTCGTTTGTCAAGGGAGTTGACGCCACTCCTGCCCACACTCTGGGCAGGCACGAATTGACCCTACCTCATCTGGTTCATTCTTGGTTACCAGTTGCTCGTCACACTCTGCACATTCCAGCCGCTCATACATGTCCTTCTTAATCTCTCCTTCCCTGAGCGCACGTCGGATAGAGTCCATATATTAAGGCGTTAATCTCTGCGATGTAAACTCTGTTGGTCATCATGAGACGGGAGTTGTCAAGCTGTTGTAGAGTGTCCGACTCTCACGGACGCAGCCCGGCATTTAGGAGTTTCTTCGGAGCCCCTTTAGAAGGAAGCGCACAGGATAAAATTCGTCTGTGAGCGATCGTCTTGTTTCCGGACAAGCCGTCAAAGGGCGAATCTCTGGCAATCATTCCCGTGGTGCTTCACCTTGGAACCGTACGTGGCCTACCGCTTCAGCGGTGGAGTGCTGATACGTAGCGAGCGAAAGCGCGTCCTTTCAATAATGAGAGGGTTTTAAACCGATGAATGACGACTCGCCTGCCGGTGTTAGTTGCGAAGCTATCCAAGATCCTTGGCGACGAGCGGGCCGATTGTACCGATAACGAACGCTAAGCCAGTGCAATATCAATAATCGATTGCCGTCCACAGCACTCGTATCGAAAGAAACGGATGACACCTAGAAGGATGCCAATCAGTAGAACTGCACTGAGATCCTGCGCCGTAAGGTGTTGAAGCACAGTTCCGATTAGGATTGAAGAATGAGGCGGTGCGATTTATTAGTGATTCAGGCCAGAAACCAACCGACCAAACGGGAATAATGACTGAGTTGAGTTTGATTTTGTGGAGCGAGAGGGCACTGTTCAGATTGAGTGATTTTCGATGAAGGCGGTGGTTTGGAGCCAAGTTCCGAAGGTTGCTGGATCAGCGTGACAGAAATTATTTGTGAGCTGGTTGTCGTGACGTTTTATTCTTTGAATATACGTTCGGCGGCATTCCACTTCCCAGATGTTTCATACTGGAAGCGAAGATCGTGGCGATGGAGAGTAGCCTGCAGCCACGGCGCTCTATCAACTAAGGATGTCGCCTTGGTGACGTGATGTTTCTCGCGGGGTTCACGGAGAAACATCTCCGTGAGAGCTTATGTTCACGACGAAAACACTGACGTGGAGGTATTGCTTGGTTGCTGGATCGACAGCATACAGCCAGTAGCGTCGGTTATTGAGTTGGATCACAGTTTCGTCGATTGCAGCGTGATCCGGGCTCTTTCCTACAGTCGACTGTATGCCGGTTTTCTCCCAGCTAATTATGGACGGATGAGAGAGCACGCTTGACACAAAATTTATCGAGAATTGAAACTGTATCTGAAAGAGACAGGAAGTGTGGATGGATGCCGAATTTCATCAGCTCGCACGGTGTTTCTTCCCGCTCTATAAAATATAACTCAATCCAGTCATTACTACCGCTGAAGCATCCGATTTGCGGGATGGACGCCTAGAGATATGTCTGCCTCACTCGTCAATCCTAATCTGAACAGTGCCCATTATGCAGTCGTGTTCAGTTAAGGCAGAAAAGTGAGGCTCGGTAATTTTTGGTTGACGCAACGGTGATCCGCATCGACGATCGGCAGTACCGGATGTACGCTGCCGTCAATCCCGTCTCAAATAAATTCCTGCAAGTACGGCTATTTGCAGGGACAAAAACCATTGACTGAACGGCTCCCGCAGGAACTCCGCGAGAAACACGGCGTCTTCGACGTCGTGTTTCTCGCCGTCATACCCGACATCTCAAAACAGCACTGCAGCGAGTTGGGCTCCGATTCCAAACCGTTCGTCGTGGGACTCGGAATTCCCTCAAACATATCTTTATAATTATAAAACGACGAACCTTATAGTTTAGTGATGATTCTCCCTATCCCGAACCAACGACAGCGGAAAATCACACCTTGAAATGAATGAGTCTTCACGAAAATCCGCCATATTGTGGATACACTAAATGTGTCTTGAAGCACGTTAACAGTGTAATGATACATTATAGACCGCGGAACCCGGTCGGAGTTTTCTCGTCGTGCTAATGGACGCGCTCCGAGCGCCGGCTATCTCAATTCGCGTTGCGAGCGGCGAGCGTGGGCGGCGTCCTCGTCGCGGCAGTCATCGGTGCTGGTAGTGTGCTCGTTCTCGATGCAACGACCGACGACCTCGATTACTAACTGCCGACAGATCCCGCCGCTGGACGGTGGGTTTTCCTCGTTGCGTTCGAACGCATAGCTATGCTCCTGTTCGACGACGAGACGGTTGCGCGCGTCGCTTCCGACAGCGGCGTCCCCGAGCCCGCGCTCCGTGAGGCCGTGGAATCCGTGCAGGCGACTCTCGATGACTTCCCCAGTCGGTCTGTCGATGGCCTCGTTTACGAGTGGCGCCAAGCGTTCCGCGACGACCCGCTCGTCGAACGTCGGCCGGACACGTGGATCCTCCGGGTGCCTGAGCGCGTCTGGGTGGACATCCGCGAGCGCGCCGATGTTCCGGATGACCTTGTGGATGCGCTCGTGTCTCTGTACGAGACGGAAGCGGACGCAACAGAAGACGGCGTTGCGCTGGTGATTGCGCGGGACTCCGCGAGCGAATAACGGCGAACGGAGGCCCGACCTAGAATTCGCTTTCCGGCTCGGGTTCAGGCTCTGACTCGGGCTCGATCTGGTCCTCGTAGGCGAGGTTCATGATCCACTGCGAGAAGGCGTCGCTTTGGGCGTCGACTTCTTCTTCGCCGACGAACGGCGACAGCATTTCGCCGGCCATCAGCAGCGTGAAGTCGAGGGAGCGCTCGTCGATAACGGGCGTGATGAGGTAGGTGGTGTTGCCCTCGTGGACCGTCTCCTCGCGCTCGACGAATCCTTTCTCTTCGAGTTTCGACGCGATGCGGCTGCCCTTCCGCGAGGAGACGTCGAGTTCCTTCCAGAACTCGCTTTGGTGGACTCCCCGCGTCTCTCGAACGAGTTCCAGCCCCTGTCGCTCGTCCTCCGAGAGGTCCGACTCGGTGGCTTCGGCGCTCATGTACGAAACAGGGTGTGCGCGCGGTTTAAAGTTGGTTGTCTACGTGCCGGAAGTCGCACTCGCAGGGCGGGCCGTCCGCGAACTGGTAGGTTACCTCACCGTCCGCAGATATCGTCACGAGCGACGACGACCGCGTGCCGAAGCCGTCGCGGTGAATACACGCGCCGGTCTCGTGGTCGCGCAGCGCCGTCCGCGCAGCCGCTCGCCACGCGTCGGCGCTATCGTGGCCACGGAGTGCATCGCGGATTGAGCGCGACTTCTCGGTGTCGTCGTCGAAGCCCGCGTTCACGACGACATGCGTTCCGGGGGTGAACGCGTGCGTCCGCAACACGCCGTCCCACTCCAAGAGCACGCATTCGTGTTCGTCCGCGATAACGAGATTGAACCCCGCGTACTCGCGGTTAGCAATCCCGCGTTCGACGGTGCCGATAGCGTCGTCGGCCGACCCCGCGGCGAGCGCGTCAGTAACCAGCAGCCCGCGAGAGCGCTCGCCGTCGAGATCGGCGTCGCGGTTCGTTACACCGACGAACACGCGGTGCTCGTTCACGCCGAGCCACGTCCCACCGGCTTCCTCGTCTCTGGGCATCAGCACCTCGGGATTCGCGCCGCGAAGGGCGGGCGGCGAGGACGGCCGGCCGACTGCTTCGTCGCGGTTCGCCCCGACCACGAGCGGCGCGTCGTCGTAGACCTGCCACGCAAATGCCAGCGTACACACGCATCCGGCTACGGCCCGCGCGCACTTAGTTCTCGTCGGCCAGTCTCGCCCGAACGGCCTCCCGGTCGACGGTCCCCGACGCGGTTCGCGGCACCGCCTCGGCGAACGCAATCGTGCGCGGGTGTTTGTAGCCCGCGAGCCGGTCCTCACAGAACTCTCGAAGGCCGGCATCAGTTACGCCGTCGTCTCCGGGAACGACGAGCGCAGCGACGCGCTCACCCCACTCGTCGTCGGGTACGCCAACGACGGCGACATTTGCGACGTCCGGGTGGTCGCGGAGGACAGCCGCGACTTCCTCGGGGTGGACGTTCTCGCCGCCCGTGACGATTTGGTCGGTCTGCCGGCCGCCGACATGGAGGAAGCCATCACCATCGACGAATCCGAAGTCGCCCGTGCGGAGGCCGTGTTCGCAGAACCGCTCGCTGTTCGCGTCCGCGGAGAGGTACCCCGGCGTGACCGTCGGCCCGGAGACGACGAGCTCCCCTGTCTCGCCCACCGGCAGGACCTCACCGTCCTCACCGACGACGGTGATGTCGGTGCCGAGCAGCGGCCGCCCTGAACTGTCCGGGCGGTCGCGGGCGTCCGTCGCGTGCAGGGTTGCGACCTGCGAGGTGGTTTCGGTCATCCCGAACGTCGGGCAGACGGGAACGCCCGCATCGAGCGCGTGTTCGACGAGTTTGGGTGGCGTCGGTGCGCCGCCAACGAGTGCGAACCGCAGGCTGGCGGGGACCGCGCCCGCGTCGAGTAGCCGGTCGAGCATCGTCGGAACGAGCGAGACGCCCGTACAGCCGTACTCAGCGAGCGCCTCGTGGACGTCGTCAGCGTCGAAGCCGCGCGTGAGCACTGCTGTCGTCCCGTACAGCGCTGATCGAAGGACGACCGAAAGCCCGCCCATGTGGTACAGCGACAGCGGGCACAGCCAGCTATCCTCGGGAAGCACGCCCAAGCGGAACGACGATGCGACCGCGCTCGCGGCGAAGCTCGCGTACGTCAGCCGGACAGCCTTTGGGTTACCCGTCGTCCCCGAGGTGAACATAATGGCGCGCGTGTCCGTCCACGAGAGGTCCGCGGGCTCGAAACTCTCCGGCGAGCGCGCACCGACGTGCTCGACGTCTCCCTTGGCGTCCACGCTCACGGCCGGCACCGGGAGTTCGCGTGCCGCATCCACAGTCCCAGTTTCACAGACGACGAGCGCGGGCCCGACACGCTCCGCTTGCGCGCGGAGCTCGGGCGTCGCGAGCCGCGCATTCAGCGGCACGAGCACCGCACCGACCCGAGCGCACGCGAACACCAGCCGAACGAACGCCGGACGGTTCTCCATCAGCACCGCGACTCTGTCGCCACGCTGGACGCCACACGCGGCAAGTCGTCCCGCGGTCTCCTCGATGTCAGCGTCGAGGTCGCGGAACGTCCACGATGAATCGGTCGCGGCATCCACAAATGCAGTCGCATCGGGGTTGCTCCGCGTTTGGAGCGCGATGGCGTCACGCATCCGGGGTCACCTCCGCGAGGTCGACGCTGACGCCGTGTCCGGGCGACTCGGGGACGCGAATCCGTCCGTCTTCGACGGGCGCTGGGTCGGCCGCGAGGTCCTCGGCGAGTCGGTCGGCCGTCGCGAGCCCACAGGCTGGCACGTCTGGAATCGCGGCGGCGAGGTGGACGGCGGCAGTTCGCGCGACGACGGCGTCAACAGTCGTCGTCACAACGGGTTCGACACCTGCGCTACGGGCGTCGCGAGCGGCATTGAGCGCGCGGTCTACGCCTCCGAGTGCCATCGGCTTCAACACGACGTAGTCTGTGGCGTCAAGCACGTCCGAGAGTGCGTGCTCGGTCAGCGACTCGTCGAGCGCGACACCAACCTCGCCGCCACAGAGGTCGGCGTGCCCCGCGAGGTCGTCTGTGGGAAGCGGCTGTTCGACATACTCGACATCGAGATCGTCGAACGCGTCGAAGGCTTTCCGGGCTTGCTCGCGCGTCCACGCGCCGTTCGCGTCCGCGCGCAGCGTCGCATCGGTCGCGTCTCGAACGGCGCGGAGGCGTTCGATATCCGCGTCCAGAGAGCGCGCGCCGACCTTGATTTTCACCGTGCCGAAGCCGTTCTCCGCGGCTGCTCGTGCCTCGTCGGCGGTCTTCTCGGGGGAGCCGTCGCCGACCGTCGCGTTCACCGGAACTGACGCTGCAGGGTCCTCTGTGAGATGGCGAGCGAGCGAGACGTTCGCGTCCCGACTCTCGGAATCGAGTTTCGCCAGCGAGACGGCGTGACGGGTAGCAGGCGCGTCCTCGCAAGCAGCGAGCGCGTCATTCCAAGTTTCGGCGTTCTCGGCGGCTTCGAGAGCGTGCTCGCAGGCGTCCAGTGGCTCTGTCCAGCCCGGGAGTGGCGTGGCTTCGCCGACCCCACCGTCGCGGGCGAAGAGGAAACCCTGGCGCTCGTCGATGGTGCCGTGAGCTGTCTCAAGCGCGTAGTCTAGTGGGAGCGCGAAGCGCCGAATCATATCCCGAGGCCGACGCCGAACAGGAGCGCATACAGCGCAAGCAGTTGGCCGGTGCGCGTGAGCGCCGGGTTGAGTGCGTCACCGTCGGTCCGGGTGAAAACGGTCTTCGTGACGCGCGCGGCGAGCGGGAGCGAGAGGTACGGCAGGAACACCGCGACTTCGCCGGTGCGTACGAAAAACCACACCGGCACGGCGTACGCGAGCACCAGCATCGCCGCGAACTCAATCCGGGAGAACGTGTAGCCGAAGCGGACGGCGAGCGTGCGCTTGCCGGTCTTCGCGTCCTCCTCGCGGTCGCGGACGTTGTTTACCACGAGAACATTCGTCGCGATAGCCGCGATAGGGAGGCTCGCGACGACCGACGCCAGCGTCACCGAGCCCTCGGGGATGCCGACCGGAATCCCGGCAGCGAGTGTAGCGGCAGCCTGCACGTAGTACGCGCCCGTGACGGCGACGACGCCAAAGAAGATGAACACGAAGACGTCGCCGAGGCCGTGGTAGCCAAGCGGGTACGGGCCGCCCGTGTACGCGATGCCGGAGGCGACGCTCACGAGGCCGACGACAAGGATGGGGACGCCGCCCACCCAGACGAGGTAGGTGCCGACGAGGATGGCGGCGGCGAACGTGAGGTACATCGCGCGCTTCACTTCACCGGGCTCGATGAGGCCACCGGCGGTGACGCGCGTGAACCCCTCGCGTTCCTCGGTGTCGGCGCCCTGGACGGCGTCATAGTAGTCGTTCGCGAAGTTCGTGCCGATCTGGATGAGTGCGGCACCGACGAACGCGGCGAACGCGGGTAGCGGCGCGAACACGCCGTCGCGGACCGCAAGCCCAGCCGCGACCAGGATAGGAGCGGCCGCAACCGGGAGCGTGTGCGGGCGCGCGGCGATGAGCCACGCCTCCCGCCGAGAGACGTCAGCCGTATCGGTCATGTCCCGGGATTGGGCGAGCGCGCCCATAGCGGTGGCGGTCCCAGCCGTCGCCGCCACCCCGTATGGTCCGCCGCAAGGCGGACGTATAAGTCGGTGAAGCGACGTTTTCGAAGGGATGGCGCTATCTCCAGTCTTTCTGGCGTACGTCGGCGCATTCGGTGCGGCCGTCGTCGGGTGTGTGGTCGGCTTTCGGCGCGCGCTCCAAGTCGCGGACACCGACACACGCCGCGGGCTCGCCGGCGTCGTCGCGGGAAGCGGCGGCTGGGCGCTGTTCGAACTCGCTTTCCTCGTTGCGCCCTCGCCGTTCCTGAAATACGTCGCCTACGACCTCAGCCTCGTCGTCGGACTCTCGACGGTGGGCGCGTGGCTGTACTTCTGCTCGGCGTACACCGGGCGGGCGTTCCACCGCAACACCACCTACCGTCGGGCCGCCGTCGCCACATACGTCGGCATCGTCACGGTGAAACTCACCAACCACGTCCACGGCCTCTACTTCACGACGATACCCGTCCAGTCGCCGTTCCCGCACCTCGCCATCCAGCACGGCACCATTCACTGGCTCGTCGCGGGACTGTCGTACGCGCTGGTCGCCGTCGGCTTCTTCATGCTGTTCGAGTTGTTCCTCCAAGCCGATTACGACACGCGGCCGCTGGGCGCGCTTGTCGGCGTCACCGCACTCCCGGTCGCGCTCGACGTCGTTGGCTTCGCGTCGCCACTGCTCGTTGACATCAACTACGAGCCATTAGGCGTCGCAGCGTTCGCGCTCGGCGTGCTCTACGTCTACGAAGCAGAGTTCCTCGCCGTCCAACTCACCGACGGCGTCGACGACGCAATCGTCTACCTCGACGCCAACAACCGCATCCGCGAGTACAACGGCCGCGCGAGCGACCTCTTCGCCGCGCTCGACGGCGCGACCGGCCAGCCATTCGACGACGTCCTCCCCGAGGTCGCCGAGACGCTGAGCGACGACCATCCCGTCGTGGAGCGCGCCGTCGACGGCGAGACGCGCTACTACCTCGCGTCGGACACGTCGTTCTCCCTGGGCCAGTCGGACATCGGCCGCATGGTCGTGTTCAGCGACGTCACGCGCACCGAACGCAAGCGCCGCGAACTCGAACGACACAACGAGCAACTCGAAGGATTCGCCGCGGCCATCCGCCACGAACTACTGAACACACTCCAGATAATCGGTGGGCGCGTCACCATCGCCGGGAACGCCCTTGACCGCGGGAACGTCGAGACCGCCCGCGAGTCGCTACAAACGGCCTCGTCGACGACCGACCGAATGTCCAGCATCGTCGAGGACCTCTCGCTGCTCGCACGCCACGGCAAGACGCTCGGCGACACGGAGCGCGTCGACTTCACGAACGCCGTCGAGGACGCGTGGGCGGACGCCGACGTCGACGACCTATCCCTGTCCATGGAGGGAGACGACGACGTGATCGCGGACCCAACCCGGCTCCGCGAACTGCTGGCGAGCGCGTTCGCGTTCGCCGCACACAACGGTGCCAGCGAGGTGACCGTCGAGCGCGGCGACGACTGGTTCGCAATCGCGGGCGACGGCCAGCCGCCCGGCGACACAGAGCCCGCGGAGTTCTTCGAGTACGGGAGCGCCGTCCCGGACTCGGAGGCCGGCATCCTGCTGCCGAACGTCCGAATGCTGGCGGCCGTGCACGGCTGGTCGGCGAGTCTCGACACGGAGTACGAAAAAGGGATCCGCGTGGTCGTTTCGGGGACGGAGAGCGTTAGTGGGCCAGTCGACAGCGCGGCTTAGTCGTCGTCAGCTGGCTGGATGTCGCTCGCGCGGTCCTGTTCGGAGAGCAGCGACCCCGGGTCGACGTCGACGCGGTCGTGGCCCTCTGCGTAGTCGCGAGCAGCGACGTAGCTCGCGTAGACGATCGCCACGAGGAACACCGTGAACGGCAACGCGAGTATCGGCGACAGCGCCTCGATGGCCTGGAAGCTCTCCAGTTCGAGCGCCATCATCCCGAACCCGGCGAGCAGCGCACCCCACCACGCGCGGTTCCGGGCATTGGGGTCCTCGTCGCCGAGCGTGATGGCGGAAATCATGAACACCGCCGAGTCCAGCGACGTGATGATGTAGCCCGCGATGACGAACACGAACAGCACCGCCAGCACCGTGCCGTACGGGGTGATGTTCAGCGCGGTGACGATCGCGGCGGGGATGCCGTTAGCCGCCCACGCCTCACTGACGGGGCCGATGTACCCCGGAGAGAGCACCCAGCCGCCGAGGATGAGGTGTTGGAGCCACGAGAGGAACGCGGGCGCGACGACGAGCACGACGAACATCTCGCGGATGGTACGGCCCTTCGAAACGCGTGCGACGAAGCTCCCAACGAAGATGCTCCATGCCGCCCACCACGCCCACCAGAAGCCGGTCCAGTTGGCGGCCCAGTTGCCGGCGGACATCGGGTCGGTGTACAGCATCAGCCGCGTCATGTTGCCGAGCCAGACGCCCGTCGCGTCAAGCCCGAGTTCGAAGATGAACAGCGTCGGCCCGACGACCACCAGCAGCGCCATCGCGGCGACGATGAACAGCATGGTTGCGCGGGCGGCGTTCCGGATGCCCTTACGGAGACCAAGCCAGACGTCCGTGAGGAACACCGCGCCGATGAGCGCGAATATCCCGTACGTGAGAATGTTCGCCTCTAGGCCGAAAACGCCGCCGAGGATGGCGGCCATCGTCTGCGAGCTGAACCCGAGTGTGGTGGCGATGCCGCCGATGCTGGCGACGATCGCTGCGAGGTCGACCGCCCAGTGGAAGCCCGGATACGAGTCGGGGTCGACGATGCCCGACAGCATCGAGGAGATCTTGTACTCGCCGACGCCCTGCGTGTAGACGATGATGCCGAACGCGAGCGCGACTGGGAGGTACCACATCGCCAGGCCGGGGAACGCCTCGTGGACGAACATGAACGCCAGCGCCAGCGACTCGATGGACGCGCCCTCCACGGGGTAGGGCTGCGGCGGCGGATTCTGGACGATGGAGATGGGTTCGCCGACGCCCCAGATGAGGATGGACGCGCCGAAGCCGACGGTGAACACCATCGACAGCCACGAGAGCGTGTCGAACTCCGGTTCGGCGTCCGGGCCGCCGATGCGCAGGCGTCCGTACCGGGAGAACGTAACTCCGAGCACGAGCAACAGCAACACGAACCCGAGCAGGATGAACCACCAGCCGAAGTACGTAAGGACCCACTCGAAGGCACCGTTGAGTGCCGTGCTGAGCGCGCTCGGGCGAGCGAACCCGAAGGCTGCGAGCGCAATCATCGCGGCCATCGTCACGCCGAAGAGCGCGCGCTCGGGCCACGTCGCCTCGTCGAGGCCGAGCAGGTACCAGAAGCCAGCGGTCATGTGAATGGTACGACGGTCGCAGCGTCGGCTTCGCGGCTATCGTGTGCGCGACGGCGAGCGCTGTCGCTCGGTCGTCGTAGCACGGCTCCGTACATCTTGACCAAGCCGAGCGGGGTTTCACTGAAAAACTCGTCGTCTCACCGCCCGACCGAAACCCGGGTGCAGTGTAGATGTTTGCCAACGTGTGACGCCTGCACAGTGGCAGTTTTGACGATACCGTGAATTTATGGCCGCACGGGTCAGTCAGTAAAGAGAATGAGTGCGTTTCCGCTCCGTTCAGCGGACTCGGTTCCGGAGCGGTTAGTCGCTACTGCTGTCACGCTCAGTATGTTTGTCGTCGTGGAGGGCGTCGTCCGCCTGCGCGACGGCAAGTTCGTGGAAGGAACACAACTCCTGTTCGCGGGCGAGTTCCTCGTCGGCGCGCTCACGATGGCGCCGTTCGTCGTAGGTATCGCATACGCAGGGTACTGGCTCGACCGAAGCACCATCGAGCCCAGCGGCTACACTCGCGTCTGGTGGTGGACGGTCGCCGGTACCGCCGCCGCCGTCGGACTAAACGTCGCACTGATGACCGTCCTCCCAGTCCAGTCAACGCAAACCCTGGTCGCGTGGCTGCGATGGGCTGTCGCGGTTGGCGCCGGTCTCGGAGTCGGCATCGGCGTGACTGAGGCGCGGGCCATCCAGCAAGCGACGGTAGCCGAACGCAACGCCGTCCGCGCCGAACACCTCGAAGTCCAGCGCGACCTCCTCGACTACCTCAACAGCCTGCTACGCCACGAGGTATTGAACGCCGCGAACGTCATCTCGGGCTACGCCGACCTTCTGCAAGCCGAACACGAGGAAGGGACGTCCGGGTACGAACACAGCGAGACGATACGCCGAAAGAGCGACGAGGTGACAGGAGTGGTGCAGGACGTCCGCGTGCTGTTGCACGCCACCGAGGAACGCGCGGACTTCGAGCGGGTTGATGTCGTACCGATTCTCCACGAGGAACTCGAGAAGCTCTCGGATCTCCACGAGGACGTGGTCATCGAGACGGACCTTCCGGAAACGGCGGTTGTCCACGCGGACGCCCTGCTCCCGCGGGTGTTCGGGAATGTGCTGGCGAACGCCGTCGAGCACAACGACAGCGACCCACCGAAGGTGTGGGTTCGCAGCCGCGTGAACGAGGACACTGTCACCGTCGACGTCGAAGACAACGGCCCGGGCCTCCCAGAGGAGGACATCCCGACGTTATTCGAGCGGCCGTCGCGCCGGGCCGCCGACCACGGCCTCGGGCTGTATCTGGTTGCGCGACTCGTCGAGCACTACTGCGGAACCGTCGAACTACTCGAAACCGGCAGCGAAGGGTCGACGTTCCGTATCACGCTCCCACGTGAGCCACCCGAAGAATCCACTGCGTCGCCGTTTGTCGACCCGTTCAGCGGCGAGCGAGCCGAACAGTCCACGGGTGACGGTCAGTAGTACCAGGGATAATCAGAGAAGTCTGGGTCGCGGCCCTCCATGAACGCTTCGCGGCCTTCTTTTGCTTCCTCAGTCATGTAGCCGAGGCGCGTGGCTTCACCCGCGAACACTTGCTGGTCGACGAGGCCGTCGTCGGCCATATTGAACGCGTACTTCAGCATCCGCATCGCGGTGGGGGACTTCGACGCCATCTCGTCGGCCCACTCCAGGGCGACGTCCTCGAGGTCCTCGTGGGCGATAACTTCGTTGACCATCCCCATGTCTTCGGCTTCCTCAGCGGAGTACGTCTTCCCGCGGAAGAAGATCTCGCGGGCCTTCTTCTGCCCGACCTGCTTGGCGAGGTACGCTGACCCGAAGCCAGCGTCAAAGGAGGCGACGTCAGGGTCCGTCTGGAGGAACTTCGCATGCTCGTCGCTGGCGAGCGTCATGTCACAGACGACGTGCAGGGAATGCCCGCCGCCGACTGCCCACCCCGGGACAACCGCGACCACAGGCTTGGGCATGAACCGAATCGCACGCTGGACTTCCAGAATGTGGAGGCGGCCCGCTTTCGCCTTCTGGACCGTCTCGTCCTCCTCGGTTGCGGCTTCGTCCTCGCCGCGGTACTCGTAGCCGGACTCGCCACGCACCGACTGGTCGCCGCCAGAGCAGAACGCCCAGCCGCCGTCCTTCGGACTCGGGCCGTTCCCCGTGAGAAGCACACACCCAATATCGGTCTGGCGTTTCGCGTGGTCGAGCGCCTCGTGGAGTTCGTCGACGGTGCCCGGGCGGAATGCGTTCCGGACCTCGGGGCGGTCGAACGCGATGCGGACCGCGTCGACGTCCACGCCGCGGTGATAGGTGATGTCCTCGAAGTCGCAGTCCGCGACCGGCTCCCACCGGTCGGCGTCAAAGATGTCCGAGACCATACCCGAAATCGGGCGCGGACGGCGCAAAAAGGTTCCTTACTCGGCGGCCTCCTCAGCGGACTCCTTGGACGCGTCGTCGAGCACGCGCTCGGGGATGACCGACGGTGGGGACGCGTCGAAGGGACCGTCGGGGTCGGTCACCCATAGCGTGAGGTAGACGACACAGGCCGCGACGACCGCGGTCGGGAACTGGAGCGTGAACACGCCGTAGACGACGGTCGCGCCCATCGTCACAGCGGCGACGGTCTCGCGGTTCGTCCCGCCCGCGTACAGGAGGACAGCGACAACCGCGCAGCCGAGCGCGACCGCGAGGCCGACAACGATTTCGTTGGCGATTGCGCCGACGTACAGCAGTCCGAGCACACCAGCAAGTGCAGCGATGACGGCGAGTTGCGTCGTGGTGGAGGGCATCGAACCGACGTGCTGCGTCGAGTTCCTTAGTCGTTGAGGTTGCGTTCGACGGCGGCGGCGAGGCGTTCGCGCTCTCGGTGGCTGGCTTCGGCGTCCGTCTGGACTTCGATAACCTGCGTGCCTGGCGAGCCAACGGACTCCCGGTAGGCGTCTCGGAACCCATCAAGCGTCTCCACGCATGCGAACTCGAAACCGTAGACGTCGCCGGTCGGTTCGAAGTCGAGGCCGTGGGGCGTCTTGAATTGGCTCGTGAACGGCGGGTCGTACGTCTCGATGGGAAGCATGTGGAAGATGCCGCCGCCGTCGTTGTTCACGAGGACGATAGTCGCGTCCACGTCGCAGCGGTCGAGCGCGAGCAAGCCGTTCGCGTCGTGGTAGTATGCGAGGTCTCCCGTAATCACGACCAGCGGGTCGTCAGTGGCGCTGCCAGCGCCGAGTCCCGTCGACGTGATGCCGTCGATGCCGGAGGCGCCCCGATTTCCGAGTACGGTCAACTCGGCGCCTCGCGGTCGCGCGAACCGGTCGAGGTCGCGGACCGGCATGCTGTTCGAGACTATTACGGTAGCGGGGCCGGGCGCGTCGTCGGTCGCCGCGGCAACTACGTCGCCCTCTAGCAGCGTCTCGCGCTCGAAGGCGTCGACGGCGTTCCAGTAGTCGGCTTCGAGTGCCGCGACGCGGTCTGTCCAGTCGCTCGCGGAGCGGTCGACGCGCTCGGCGAGCGCGCGCGCCGTCTCGGTCGGGTCTGCAACCACGAGGTCCGACGCGGTGAACGTGGCTTCGCGCCATCCGCCTGCGGGGTCGACGAGGAACTGGCGGGCGTCACTATCATGGAGGTAGGTGCGCAGCGGCTTCGACGTCGGCGACGCGCCGAAGCGGAGGACAACGTCGGGCTCAGGGAGGGGTGTGTCGTCTGCGGCGAGGAAGCCGTCGTAGCCGCCGACGATGTGGGAGTCGGAGACGTGCTCGCCGAATCGAAGCCCCGAGAGTGGGTCCGCGAACACCGGGAAGCCGGTTGCGTCGGCCAGCGTTGCGGCGGCGTCAATAGCGAGGCCGTGCGCGTCGTCCGGGCCCGCGACGACGAGCCCGCGGTCCGCGGATTTGACGGCCTCCGCGAGTGCGTCGAGGGTTGCGTCGTCGGGTGCCGCGGGATTCTGGTGGACGTCGACGAACGGCCCGTCGCGGCCCTCGGCGGCCAGCGGGTGCTCGTCGGCGAAGTCCTCGGGCACGTCGCCCCGGACTTCCACGGGTTCCAGCGGCTTCTTGAACGGGATGTTGAGGTGGACGGGACCGGGGTTCGCGCCGGTCGTCTCACCAACGGCACGACATATCGACGTCCGCAGCGAGCGGAGTTTGCGGTCGTCGGCCTCCGGTTCGGGGAGTTCACGGAAGTGGCGGACAGCGTCCCCGTAGAGTTTGGTCTGGTCGACGGTCTGGTTCGCGCCCGAGTCACGGAGTTCCGGCGGACGGTCGGCCGTGAGGACGAGCAGCGGAACGCGCGCCTGATTGGCCTCCATCACGGCGGGATGGAAGTTCGCGGTCGCAGTGCCGGACGTGGAGACGACGGGCGTGGGTTTGCCGGTTCGTTTCGCGCGGCCGAGCGCGAAGAACGCCGCCGACCGCTCGTCAAGGTGCGAGAACACGTGAATGTCGTCGTGTTCGGCGAGCGCGACGGTCAGCGGCGTCGATCGACTCCCCGGGCAGACACAGGCGGCGTCAACGCCCGCGCGAACGAGTTCCTCCACGGCGGCGCGCGCCCATAGCGTGTTCCGGTTCGGCGCGCTCATTGGCGGACCTCGTCCAGAATCGGCTGGTACTTGAGTTGGACCTCGTCCCACTCTTCGCTGGGGTCGCTGTCCGCGACGATGCCGTTACCCGCGAACATCGTCACCGTCTGGTCCCGGGCGACCGCCGATCGCAGGCCGACCGCGAACGTGCCGTCGCCGTCGCCGTCGAACCAGCCGACGGGCGCGGCGTACCAGCCGCGGTCGAACGTCTCAGTCTCCCGAATCACATCCAGCGCCGCATCCGGCGGCAGCCCACCCACAGCAGGTGTCGGGTGCAGGGCTTCGGCGACGTCGAGCACGTGCGTGTCCTCGCTCACGTCCGCGGTAATCGGTGTGCTCAGGTGCTGGATGTTCGAGAGCTTGCGGACGCTGCGATCGCCCACGGAAACGTCGCCGAACGCGCCGAGCTGGGCAGCAATGGTGTCGGTGACGAGGCGCTGCTCGTGACGGATCTTCTCGCTGTCCCGCAGCCGTGCGGCAAGTTCGGCGTCCTCTTCGGGCGTGTCGCCGCGACCGACCGAGCCCGCGAGCCCAACCGTCTCCACGCTGGTGTCCTGGAGTGTCACGAGGAGTTCGGGGGTCGCACCGAGGAACGCTGCGTCGCCGGTCGGCTCCACGAGGAAGCGGAAACACGACGGATACGACTGCCGGAGGCGCTCCAGCAGGTCGCGGGGGTCGAGGTCGCCCGCGAGGTCCGCGCGCAGTGCGGTCGCCAGGACGACCTTCTGGAGGTCGCCGGCTTCGATGCGCTCGACGGCGTGCTCGACCTGCTCGCGCCACGACGCCTCGTCGCTCGTGGGGGTAGTCGATTCGACGCCGGGCCGGGGGCCGCTCGGCTGCATCGCGGGCAGCGACTCGATTTCCTCGCGGGCGTCCTCGAGCGCCGCCTCGACGTCGGCGGGGTCGACGTCCTCGCCTGCTCGCGTGACGGTCAGCCACGTCTCCTCGCCTGCGCTCGCCAACTGGACTTCGGGGAGCACGAACTGCGCGGCGGGGAACCCGGTCCACGTGCCGGCGGGGGTGTGGTTGTCGTGGAACGCGAACCCACCGAGTAGTCGGGGGCGGGCAACTTCGGGGCCGTCGTGGTCCGTGTCGTCGAACAGCGCGGTCGCCCACTCGCGGACGGCGTCGAAGCGATTGTCGCCGGACGCCGTCACGGTGGCGGCGGTGCCGACGCCGGACAGTTCGAGGCCGTCCGGGTCCGCCCAGTGGATGCGGGGCGCGCCCCGTGCCGCCAGGAACGCCCGATAGGAGACGTCGGCCACCCGGCAGCTCCTGCTCACGACCGCCCCGCGGGCGGCCGCTTCGCCGGACAGAGAACTCATTATTCGAGGTTCAGGACGCTGCGACTAAATAGCCTATCTTTTTTCGAGGAGAGAATCCCGTCCTTCGGGGCGGGCGTGAATCCGACAACGTATGTCAAATCCATGCTCGCCAGGAATTCGGGTATTTAACTCGAACGCTGTGGTTGCATGACGTACGCTGAGGCGGCATGACCGCCCACGTAATCGGATAATATCGGGACTTCGGAGACTCAGGATGTTCGAGATGCTCTCTCGAAGGGCTGTGGTGTCTCACCCAAGATAACTCCGAGTCCCCTGCCGGGATAGGAGTAACGGCGGTGTGGCCCCGCCATCGGCCTGTCATGCCGACCGGGTTGTAAACCACCAAATAGCCCACCTCAGCGGCGCGGTACCGTGGGAAGCCGCGCCGTGAACGGCGAGGAATAGGTCACCCTTCGGACCGCAGGGCCGCGATTAGCTGTACCGGTCTTCGGCCCACGGATCAGCGGTGTTCGAGTAGCCGCGCTTCTCCCAGTAGCCCCGTTCGGGCTCCGTGAGGAACTCCACACCGTCAACCCACTTCGCGCCCTTGTAGGCGTACTTGTGGGGCGTAACGACGCGCAGCGGGCCGCCGTGTTCGCGGGGAAGGTCCTCGCCATCGAACTCCCACGTAAACAGGACTTCCTCGCGCATGCAGTCCTCCAGCGGAAGGTTCGTCGTGTAGCCGTCAAGCGCGTGGAACATCACCGTCGTCACGTCCTCGTCGACGCCCGCAAGGTTCGCAAGGCGCGGGAACGTGACGCCCGTGAACTCGCAGTCGAGTTTCGACCAGCCAGTGACGCAGTGGAAGTCCTGGCGCTGCGTGACGCTCTCGAGATCCCTGAATTCGTCGTAGGACAACGAGAGCTCGTTCTCAACGGCGCCCGTCACTGTGAACGTCCAGTCTTCGCGATCCCAGTTCGGCGTCCCGCCCTTCGACAGCACGGGGAACTTTGACGTCTCGCGCTGGCCGGGCGGCAGTCGGTCGTCCCCGAACTCCTCGTAGAGGTCCGTGACGTCCACGACAGTCATACCCTCGAATAGGGGCCGCGGCCACCTATTCCTACCGACTCGGGGCTGCGCTGCCGGTTTCGAGAATCGTCGGAGTTGCGGGCTCAGCCCGGAAAACGCTCCGAATCCGCCCCCGTCAGGCTTAAGAACGGTGGCGGCGAAGCCCCGCCCAGAACGATGCCCCAGATCGAAGTCAACATCCCGGACCAGATCGAGATGCAGATTGCACAGCTCGTCGAACAGGGGGAGTTCGTCAGCCGCGAGGAGGCCGTCGAACAGCTGCTGTCGTCGGGAATTCGCGCATACAAGACCAGCGGCCCGTCCGAGGAAGAGGAGGGAGCCGGCCTCGAAAGCGAGGGCGGCATGATGGGTCACGAGGACGAGTACGTCTTCTAGACCGAGCGGGCGGCCGGCGCGCCCACACACCACCCCGTCGCGTCGTCTGCGTGACGGGCGTGGTACGCTGTCGCAGACAACGCTTAAACGCCCGAATTCCCTACCCTAACTAAGCATGCACAAGGACGAGCTCCTCGACCTCCACGAACAGATGGTGCAGATCAAAGACCAGTTCCTCCAGTTCGACAACGTCGACGACAACGCCTTCCGGGCGTACGAGGAACTCGAAGTTGATCCCTCCCACGTCCACAAGTCCAAGAGCGAGCACAAACACGCCGTGTTCCTGCTCGGGAACGCGCTAGCCGCGGCGATGAGCGAGGATGAGTTCTCGAACGCCGGTCGGCTCAGCAAGCGAATGAAAGAGCTCGCCGACGACGCTTCCGGCAAGCTATAGAGGGTTCTTCTCACGGGCTCGTCGCCGTCAGACGCACGTAGGGCGTCCGTCCGCCCGGAAAGTCTTATACGCGCGCCTTGCCTTCCAGTGGGTATGCAGGCACACACGGTCGAGCGGGTGGAGTCCTGGGACTCCCGGCCGTTCTCGGGCGGATTCCGCGAGCTACACAGCCTCGCGGACCAGGAGTTTTCGGGAGCGGTCGTTACCGAAGGCACGTGGCTGTTCATGTTGAACGGCCGCGTCATCGGCGTCTACGAGGGTGACGTCGAGGACTTCGGTGACGCATCCGGGACGGTGTACGAGGCACCCCATCCCAGCGTCGCGCTGTTGTTTTCGATGCAAGAGCGCGGCGGCGAGACGCAGGCGAAGTACTACACGAATGACACGCCGCTGTCGGAGGCCGCCGACACCCTGAAGAACGCGAGCTTTACGGGCTATATCGAGCTCTCCGAGAACGTTCTCTCCGGCGATTACTACGTCGTCTACTACGGCGGCCGCTCGATGAGCGCGGCGTTCGTCGGTGCCAGTGAGGAACTCATCACGGGCGACGAGGCCTTCGAGCTCGCCGACGATGAGGTCGGCGTCTACGAGGTCAAGAAATCCCCCGTGAACGTGACGGAGCTCCCGGAAGCCGAAGACCAGCCGACTTCGACGGCAGGCGCGGCAGGGAGCACCCACGAGCCAGAATCCGACGACGCAGAGCCCGACGAAACCACCGACGAAGCTGAGGAATCGCGGACGCAGCCGAGTGAATCCGGTGACGAGTCCGCCGAAGAGGCTGCCGAGTCTGAACCGACCGCCACCCGGAGCCCTCAGTCGGCACCGGCAACCGACACGTCTGCCGATACTGCGACGGCATCAGATTCATCGTCCAAAGCACCTGATACGGCCGAAGCGTCGACAGGTAGTGCCGAGGCAGCCGAAGCGTCAACAGATGCTGCCGAAGCAGCCGACCCACGCGCGCAAGCAGCGACGAAGCAGTCGGAGGCGAGCAGCGAGAAGCCGACCGACGCCGAGGCTGCTGCGGCACGCGCGGCTGGCGAGGAGGGCGTCTTCGACCAGGAGGAGGAGTGGCGCAACGCCAGCTCGGTGCCGACGCTCGCCCCCGAGAAGAGCCAATCCACTGATGGGGGCGCAACACGCTCGCAGTCGGCGTCCCGGAACGCGAGCGCCAAGCAGTCGACGTCGTCGTCCACGAGCACGAAGTCGAGGGCTAAGTCAAGTAGCACGGCCAAGAGTAAGGGCAAGCAGTCCCGCTCAACCGTCGAGAAGCTTAAGCGCGCCGTCAAGCAACGCGACGAGAAACTCGAAGAGGCTGCCGAGCGCGTCGACGAGCTGGAATCCGAGCGGTCGGACCTCCGCGAGCGCGTGGAGACGCTGGAAGCTGAGCGCGATGAACTGCAGACGCGCGCCGACGAACTCGAAGCACAACTGGAAGCCGCTGGTGGCGAGGACGTAGCATCGGAGACGGACCTTGCGCCGGCGGCGGCGCTGTCCGGGACGAACCTGTTTGTACGGTACGGGTCGAAAGGAAAGCCGACGCTCGACGATCTCGGACCGGAGACGGACCTCGATGCGGTGAACGAGAACCTCCGCATCGAGCACCATACGCAATTCGAGGCAGCGGACGCGACCGTCGACGGCGAGGACTACGAGTCGTTCCTCGAAGCATCGGCGGCCTACCGATTCGTTTCGTGGGCGGTCCGGGAGCTGCCCTTTGAGATTCGGGACGCCGGCCACACCGACGGGCTTTCGAACCTCTATCAGGCGTTACCGGACGTCGACCGCGCGGAACTCGATGGTACAGTTGCCGTCGATACCGATGACGGCGCCACGTCGCGGACGTTCGACGTTGTGCTCCGGGATCGGATGGGAGACCCGCTGGTGGTCGCGGAGTTGAATGCCGAGCGTGAACCTGTGACTGGTGAGGAGATGGGAACGCTCGTCGACGATGCGACCGCGGTTCGTGAAGGCGCCGACGAACTCAGCGCGGCGATGTACGTCACGTCGTCGTTCTTCGAGCCCGCAGCATTAGAGACGGCGAGCGAGGAGACGGGCGGCGGCGGCTTCCTCAGCCGCAACGACAAGGAGAGTTTCGTGAAGGTGGGCCGGAAATCCGGCTACCACCTCTGTCTCATCGAGGACCGCAACGATGCGTTCCACCTGACCGTCCCAGAACTGTAGACGGGACGTGACGGCGTTATTCGGCTTCCGCGGCAGCGTCGATTTTCATTGCTTCCATCTTGTCGACGAGGCCGTCGACTTTGCCGTCGAGTTCGTCGACGAACTCGCTGGTGCGCTCGGTCGTGATAGCTCCCTGCGAGGACGGCTCGATGAGGTTCTCCTCTTCGAGCACGCGCAGCGAGTACCGGACCTTGTGGTGTGGGTAGCCGGTCTCGTTGGACATCTTCACGATACCGATGGGTTCGTTCTCGATGACCATGCGGAGAACCTGCAGATGGCGCTCCAGCATATCGACTTCCTTCTCAAGCCGGTCTATCATGGCATTTGTTAACTTGTCTTGGCGGGGGTTTAAAGGTTGTCGTAGGTCTCCGGCGAGAAAGTGACAGTATTCGCTTGCGATTGGCAACAGTTAACGCTTGCGCCCAGCGCCGACAGCGCCCCTATTCTGCCCGTTCGTCCAACATCTTGACCACTATCTCACCACGATATGCACACACGTGCCTACTTACGGCGGCGAGACCGTAACCGGTTTGACGACGCTGGTGGAACGCACGGGTATGACCGTCACCATCGTCGGGTCGCAACTCGGCGACGAAGGCAAAGGCGGCGTCGTCGACCTGTTCGGCGACGCGGCCGACGTCGTCGTCCGATATCAGGGCGGAGATAACGCCGGCCACACCGTCGTCGTCGGCGGCGACGAGTACAAACTCTCGCTGGTCCCCTCCGGGGCTGTCCGCGGGAAGACCGGCGTCCTCGGAAACGGCTGCGTCGTCAACCCCGAGACGCTGTTCGACGAAATCGACGCACTCCGCGAGCGCGGCCTCGACCCCGACGTCCGGGTCGCCCGCCGCGCCCACGTCATCCTGCCATACCACCGCGTGCTCGACGGCATCGAGGAGGACGTCAAGTCCGACTCGGATCTCGACGCCGGAACCACGGGCCGCGGCATCGGCCCGACATACGAGGATAAGGCCGGCCGCCGCGGCGTCCGCATCGGCGACCTCCTTGACCCCGAAGTCCTCCGCGACCGACTGGAGTACGCCGTCCCACAGAAGCGCGCGCTCTACGAAGACGTCTACGGCGGCGACGCCGGCGAGGAGTTCGACGTCGAAGCGCTGTTCGAGCAGTACCGTGCGTTCGGCGAACGCATCCAGAACGAAGGAATGGACGTCAACGCCGGCGACTACCTCGCCGACCGTATCGACGACGGCGACAGCGTAATGCTGGAGGGCGCGCAGGGAACCAGCCTCGACATCGACCACGGCGTCTACCCCTACGTCACGTCCTCAAATCCGACCGCAGGCTACGCCGCTACCGGCACCGGCCTCGGCCCGACCACCGTCGGCAAGGGTGAAGTCGTCGGCGTCGTGAAAGCCTACCTCTCCCGCGTCGGCACCGGCCCACTCCCGACCGAACTCACCGGTGACGACGAGGATCTCGCGGAGTACATCCGCGAAGAAGGCGGCGAGTACGGCACCGTCACTGGCCGTCCGCGCCGCGTCGGCTGGCTCGACCTCCCGATGCTTCGCCACGCCGCGCGCGCCAACGGGTTCACCGGTCTCGCCATCAACCACCTCGACGTGCTCGCTGGCCTCGACGAGGTGAAGGTCGGGCACGCCTACGAACTGGACGGCGACACCATCTACTCGATGCCCGCGACGACCGAGCGCTGGGGCGACTGTGAGCCCGTCTTCCGGAGCTTCGACGGCTGGCCGGAGTTCGACCCCGAAGCGGTCGCCGCCGAAGGCTACGACGCGCTCCCCGAGCAAGCACAGAAGTACGTCGAGTACGTCGAGTACGAACTCGACACCGCGGCCTACGCGCTCGGCGTCGGCCCCGGCCGCGAGGAGACGGTCGTCCAGCAGAACCCCTTCGAGCAGTAACGAGGTTCGCGGCCATCGCGTTTTTTCTGAGTGCGCTGGTACCCCCGCGTGGGGAGAGTGCGAATGCCAATCCGAGACATCGCCGCCACGGAGGTTGTAACGGCCGCACGAACGGACAGTGTCACGGACGTCGCGGAGACGATGGCCGACGAGCACGTCGGCAGCGTCGTCGTCGAGGAGGAGTCGCTGCCCATCGGCATAGTCACGGACCGCCAAATCGCCACAGAGCTCGGCGACGACCCCGAACTCGGGTACGAGCACGTCGACGAAATCATGACTCGGGACGTGATGACCATCGACGCGGACGCGGGCGTCTACCAGGCGGCCCAGGCGCTCGCCGACGAGGGCGTGCGGCGCGCGCCGCTCGTGGACGACGACGAGGAACTAGTCGGCCTCGTCTCTCTGGACGACATCCTCTACACGCTTGAGGAGGAGTTCGACGCCGTCGGGGACATTCTCGAAGCACAGTCGCCGCGCGCGTAACTCGGACGGCCGCGCTTTTTTCGGATTTGTAGGAGTACGCGCTCGAAAAACGTGGACAGCGAACCGGCCGCCTACTGGATCTCGACGCGGTGGCCGCCTGCTTCGCCTTCCTCGGATTCGTGTTTCGGGAGGACGACGGTCAGCACGCCGTTCTCGTATGTCGCCGAAACCTCGTCTTCGTTGATTTCCTCCGGGAGCGTAATCGTCCGGGAGACGTCCGTCTTCACTCGCTCCTTCCGGAGGTAGGAGAGTTCCTCGCGCTCCTCGCGTTCGGCCTTGTGTTCGGCGTCGATGTGGAGGGTGTTGTCCGTGACGCGGACGTCGATGTCCTCGCGCTCGTAGCCGGGGAGGTCGGCTTCCACGACGAACTCGCCGTCCCACTCACCGACGTCCACGGCGGCGGTGGCGATTTCGCCACCCACCGACAGCCGCGTCTGTTCGAGCTGTTCGCCCATCCGTTCGAGCACGTCCTCGATGTTGGTGAATGGCTTCTGTCGCATGGCGACTCCGGGAGGGACGACTCGCGGACACAACTTCAGGCTTCTCGCCGATTCGCCCCGCACTCGCGGAACCCGCACGCTTTTTGTCCGCGCCCTCGTCGGTTCGCGCATGAAAGAAGACCTCGTGGACATCATCTGCTGCCCGCTGGACAAACACGACCTCGACCTCGACGTCGAGGAGCGCGAGGACGACGAAATCCTCTCGGGGACACTCACCTGCACGGAGTGTGGCGAAACCTACCCCATCGAGGACGGCATCCCGAACCTCCTGCCGCCGGACATGCGCGAAGAAGCCCCCGCGTAACCGTCGGGAACCTTTTTCTTACCGCGCGACAATCCATCGTGCGTGCCCGAACGGCTGTCCGTTCACCTCAACCGCGACCACCCACGCGACCTGCAGCCGGAAGCGGCGTCGTTGGAGACGGACCGGTCGTTCGTTCTCGTCTTCGAGAACCACGGCGGCCCCGTCCACGTCCACCTCCACTTGGACGACGCGCTCGACGCGGTCGCGGACATCGCGGCCACACAGGTCTACGTTGACGAGGGCGAGACCCGCGGCGTCGAAATCGCGATCCCGCCTGACCACCCGCCGGCGAAGGGCTACGTCGAACTGTCCATCGGGTACGGCGCAGAGCAGGCGCGCGTGAACGTCACCGTCACCGACAAGCGAAAGGACGGCGGCCCGGACGTCGCCGTCGACGAGTCGCTCTCCGAGAAGTCCGAGCCCGCTCGCGACGAGGAATCCGTGGCGCTGGCGGACGTTGCGCTCCCGACGGCCGCCGCGGCTGCCGTCGTCGTGATCGCCGCGGCGCTCACCCTCTCGATTTCGGACTCGGTCGCGATGCTCATCGGCGTGCTCGCGCTGTTGGGCGGCATCGGGGTCGCCGCCTACGTGCTGGCGACGTGAGAACTATTCGTGGTCCTCGGGGTACGTCGGCGTCCCCGAGAGCCCGTGTTCGTCCATGCGCTTGGCGCGCAGGAACCGGGCGCGGTAGCGGTTCGCGCCCTCGTTGACGTCGGCTTCCCGAATCTCGTCGACGCGGCCGTCCGCGACCGCGTCCACGATATCCTCGAGTTGTTCTTTCTCCGCGGGCGTCAACTCGAACGTGTACTCCCGTGTGTCCTCGCGTTCGAGCGTCGTGAATTTTCGCGCTGCGGCGATGAACAGCGAACACGGCTCCCGGCACGGGAACTCGCCGTCGCCACGAGGCACGTCGAGTTCTTCATCCTCGCTTTTGTCCCACTCGCGGCGCTTCACGCACTGCGAGTCCACGCAGCAGGCTTCTGCCGCCCATTCGAGGGCTTCGTCGTCGAGTTGTTCGACGATGCTGTAGATGCCGGACTGGCGGCCCGCGACCTCGCTCCAGTGGTCGACGTCGAGTTCGCCCTCGCGCTCGCGGTGCCAGTTCGACACCGTCGCGGGATAGACGTAGTCGACCGTCTGCACAAGGTCGGAACCATCTAAGTCGACGAACGCCCAGCCGTGCGGGAGCGACGGGGCCGTCGAGAGCGGGCGGTAGCGTCCCTCGTCGTCGTGTTTCACGAGGTGGCGGGCTTCTAGCGGGTCCGTGTAGGCGTCGACATCCTCACCCAGGTCGTCCTCGTGGCGGACCTCGTAGCGGCGCTGCCCGCCCTCGCTGAGAACGGCGGTGACCGCGAGTTCGCCCCACGAGCTCGTGTGGCCGCCGCGGAGTTCGTCGTAGCGCTCGGGAACGTCGATGTCGTCGGCGCCTTCGAGCCATCGCAGGAACGCGCGTCGGGGCGTATCGTGGCCCTCGACAACGTGCTCCCAGTAGTACCAGTTAGTGGCGTACGGGTCGCCGGCGCGCTCCCGGAGCAGGTCTTCGCTGACCGTGAGCTGTTCGCCGGGCGTCTCCCAGCGATAGCCACCGTTCGCGGGTTCGACGACGAGGCCGTCGAAGTCGATGCCGTCGGCGGCGTGCTCGACGAGCGCCGCTTCGACGTCGTCGATGGTGTCGGCTGCGGACATCAGTCTCCCGCGCTCGTGGCGCTGTCACTCTCGATCTGCTGGCGCACGCGCTCGATGGCGTCGGCGAGGTCGGCGCCCGCGTCGTCGGCGCGCTCAAGGATCACGTCTGCGACCAGCGGCTCAGTTCCCACGGCGCCCGAGTACCAGATGCGGTGGCCGTCGACTTCCGTCGGGACGTCGTAGCCCGTGCGGTAGTCGTCGGTGAGGCCCATGTCTTCGGGGATGTCCTCCTGGGTGTGGAAGCCGTCGGCGACGAACAGCGGGACGACGACGATGTCCTCCGCGTCGAAGAACTCCGTGACGTCGTCGACCTCCGGGTCCTCGTCCATGAATACGGCCTTCACTTCCTCGAAGCGGCCGGTGTCGTGGATGCGGTCGGCGTGGTAATGGATGGCTTTCGCGGAGTTCTCGTTGCGCTCGGTGCCGTGGCCGACGACCGCGAGCCCGAAGCCCTCGCCGACGTCGGGATCGTCGGTGATGGACTTCGCGCGCTCGACGATGACGTCGCTCATCGAGTCGTGGGTGCCGACCGGCCCGCAGTAGTGGACGGTCTTGTCGACGTCCTTGGCTTGTACGGTGACGTGGTCGGCGTCCGTGCCGTCCGAGTCCCAGTCTTCGGGGTCCCACTCGTTGAGGCGGAGTTCCCGGGGGATGACTTGCTCCGTGAAGTAGCCCTCGGAGATGAACAGCGGAACGACGAACACCTCCTCGGATTCGAGCGTGCGCAGTACTTCGCGGAACGACGGCTCTTCCTTCCAGAACGCCTCCCGGACCTCGTCGAAGGCGCCCGACGCGCGGATTGTGTCCGCGTGTGTGAACGCCGGATCCGACGAACCCGGGTTGAGGTGTGAACCGTGGCCGACGATGACCAGCGCTTGCATGCTCTTTCGTTGGGGAGATGCGTCCTTAGTGGCTTCGCAACCGGCGGCCAACGACGCGAGTAGCGGACAAATTCGCCCCTTTTATCCTTTTGTGCGAGAATCACGTCCTATCGATGGGGCGACAGACACTGCTGGCGGTCGCGGTCGCTGCCCTCCTCGTCACGAGCGGCTGCACCGGCCTTGACGTCCTCGCGGACGACACGGCGACGCCGCCGGACGTCGACGTCGCCCAGCGCTACGACTCCCTCGACACCCTTGAAGCGACCCGGGTGACCACCGTCGACTCCGGGAACACCACCAACGAGACCCGTGCGCTCGTCCGCGTCGACTTCACGGGCAACCCACCCCGCCGGTACCAGCGAACCCTCGCGCCCGAATCCCGTGCGGGCGACGTGATGGTCGTCAACAAATCCGAGTCACTGCTGTACGACACCGACGAGAACACCGTGACGCACGTCCCACGGTCAGGCGGGGCGACCAGAAACCAATCCGCGTACCTCGAACGAATCGTCGCGTCCGCGCGCAGCGACGACGTAGCCAAACCATCGGACGGCGTCTCGCCGCTTCCGGTTGTCCCCACGACCCGGACCGGGCCGCCGATCCCCGAAAACGCCATCGAGGGCTTCGAAGTCGAGTACATCGGAACGCAGGGCGTCGCCGGGCGGACCGCGCACGGGTTCGAGTTGACCGCGGTCACGGAAGCGGCGCTGACCGCAAACCAGACGCTGTGGCTGGACAGCGAGTACTACTACCCGTTGAGGACCAGCTACCGCCTCGATTACCAGAACCGCACTATCGAGGCAACGTCGCACCTGGAGAACGTCACCTTCAACGCCGACCTTTCCACGGACGCCTACGACTTCGACGTCCCCGAGAACGCGACGGTGGAGACGCTGAACGTCTCTACTCGGACGTTCGACTCTCCGAGCACGCTCCGCAACCACGTCGACTTCTCAATCCCCGACCCCGACGTCCCCACGGCGTACGAGTTCGAGGAGGCGCGGTACCTCAACGGGAACCTGACACAAGCCGCTCTCCAGTATATCACGGCCGACGACCAGCGACTCATCGTCACCAAGACAATATCCGGGCCGAACGCGACACTAGGATTTAGATCCGGAAAGCACGTCACCGTCGCGGGCCACGACGGCCAGTACATAACGACACCACGGAGCAAGTTCGTGTCGTGGTCATGCGGCGACGCCCGATACACCGTGGTCGCGACCGGCCTCGACGAGGAGTCACTGTTGACGGTCGCCGACTCCGTCGCCTGCAAGTAGCTACGACGGCCGCCGATACAGCGAATACGCGATACAGAGCAAGCCCGCGAGCTGGAGCATCCGAACCACCAGCCGGAACGGCGCTTCGAAGGTCGCGTCGAGGACGCCGTACCGGAGCATCGCGGAGCCAACGAACGTCGCGGTGTACGTTACCGCCGTTAAGAGGACCAGCCCCGCTGAGAGATACTGCATCGGCACGCTCTGGTGGCGGCGGAACCCCCGGTAGGCGTGGTAGCCGATGAATAGCCCGACGGCGGTCGCGGCGAACGACGCGGCGACATTAACGACGTAGAGTGCATTCATTACAGTCCCTCCCACATTCTCGTGAAGCGGTCGGCAACGTCCTCGGACTCACACTCAACCTCGGTGGTGAACTCGCCGTCGTCGAGTGCGAGCGTGAACCGGCGGAACGTCGCACGGTAGACGCGGTGGTGGTTGCCGTCCGACCGAACGTTGATGGATTCTTCGAGCAGTTCGTGGTCGGTCAGATCGTCAATTCGCCGATACACTGTCGCGGTTGACGCGTCACAGGCCTCGCTCAGTTGGCTCGCGGACATGGGTTCCGTGCTCGCCGCTGCGAGGATGGTGCGGGCGTGCTCGTCGTCAAGCAACGAGAGCACCGACGTCGGGTCGCTGTCCTCGCTCACGGCGCGTCGTACTCACCACGGGGGTTTAAAATGGCGGAGTGCTCGCAGGCGCTGAGACTTATGCCTCCACGGCGACGAACCTGAGATATGACTCAGGCGGCGGTGACACGTGCGGCAGTCGACGAGCATCCGTTCCTGCGGCGAGCGCTTCGCGCGGGCGTCGTAAACCACGCGGCGGCCGCACGCTTCCTCGACGTCGACGGCGACGAGGACGCAGTCGCAGCGGCGATTCGGCGGTACAGCGAGGACCTCCCAGGATTTGACACCGACTCGCGGGACGCACGCGTTTCGATGCAGTCCGGGCTTGGCCCCAGCGACGACGGCCTCCTGTTCGTCGCGGGCTGTGGGTTCGAACCCGGCGAAGGTGATTTGACCGCGCTGCTTGTGAGCGGCAGGGTAGACACGCGGACGCTTGCGGCAGCGCTTGAGCGCCTCCACGTCGTGGACATCGACCCGGTGGCCGCGGGCGTCGCCGAGGACACGCTCGCGGTGGTCGTCGAGCGGCGGGACGGCGCGGACGCGTTGCGCGTCATCGAGGACGCGCTCGACACGGTACCGGCCTAACCACGACAGACGCCGTCAGTTCCGACGCTTTGAAACGCCGGCGCGCGTACGTACCGCTGTATGACTCTCTACGTGTCGAACACCCTCTCCGGCGAGCAGGAGGCGTTCGAGCCCCACAACCCCGAGCAAGCTCTCGTGTACACCTGTGGGCTCACGGTCTCCGACGACGCCCACCTTGGGCACGCTCGCCTCTGGGTGCAGTCGGACGTGATGGCGCGGTGGCTCTCACACGTCGGCTACGACGTCCGCCACGTCCAGAACTTCACGGACGTCAACGAAAAGATCGTCGCGCGCACCGGCGAGGATGACCTCGGTACCACCGAACAATCGGTTGCACGCCACTACATCGACTCCGTCATCGAGGACATGCGCGACCTCAACCTCCAGCGCGCGGAAGTGTACCCGCGAGTCTCCGAGCACGTCCCCGAAATCATCGATCTCGTGGAGACGCTTATCGAGGAGGGGTACGCCTACGAGGCCGACGGCTCCGTCTACTTCGACGTTACCGCCTTCGAGGACTACGGGAAACTCTCCGGCCAGCAGGTCGAGGAGATGGAAGCACAAGGCCCCGAGTCCGAGCAGTCCGAGAAGCGCCACCCCGCGGACTTCGCGCTCTGGAAGGCAGGTGCGGTCGCTCCCGAGGATGCCAACGAACACCGGAGCGACGACCTGCCGCCCCTGGAGGAACCCGCGGGCCAGACGTGGGAGTCGCCGTGGAGCGAGGGCCGGCCGGGCTGGCACATCGAATGCTCGGCGATGAGCATGACCCACCTCGACGACCACATCGACATCCACGTCGGCGGGCAGGATCTCGTGTTTCCCCACCACGAGAATGAGGTCGCACAGAGCGAGGCCGCAGCCGGCGAGCCGTTCGCGAAGTACTGGCTGCACGTCCGCCTCCTCGAAACCGAGGGCGAGAAGATGAGTTCCAGTCTCGGGAACTTCTTCACAACGAAGAACGCCATCGAAGAGTTCGGCCCGAACGTCGTCCGGATGTTCCTCGTGTCCACGTCGTACACGCAGCGCCAGACGTACTCCGAGGAGACGATTCAGGAGGCCCAGCAGCGCTGGGAGCGCCTCGAACGGGCGTACGAGCGCGCGACCGACGCCACCGACAGCCCGGATGCGTACGCGAAAGTCGAGGCCGAGGACCTCCGTGATGCGGTCACGCAAGCCCGCGAAGAGTTCGAAGCGGCGATGAACGACGACTTCAACACGCGTGCGGCGGTGAGCGCGTTGCTGGAACTCGCGTCTGCCGTTCATCGGTACGTCGACGCGACCGAGCGCTACGACTACCGCGGGCTCGTTGACGCCATTGAGACGTTCGAGGAGTTGGGTGGGGACGTACTCGGCTTCCAATTCGTGACCGTTGACGGTGGCGAGGTCGAACTCGCTGGCGACATCGTCGACCTTGTCTTGGATATCCGAGAAGAAGCCCGTGAAGAAGGCAATTATGAGCGTGCCGATGAACTTCGTGACCGCCTTGAATCGCTCGGCGTCACCGTTGAGGACACCGACGAGGGTTCGACCTACCGACTCTAACTCCCCATCGGATCGAAGTTGCCGGATTGACACGAAAGCCACCAAGCTTATTCCTGCCGGCCGGGTTCTGTTCTCCATGCACCGACGAACGGCGGTCGCCGTAGCGCTTGCTGCACTAATCGCGACCAGCGGCTGTCTCGGCATCCTTGGCGGGGACGGCGTGGAAGTCTCGGCGTCGAAGGCCACCGTTTCCGAGAACGCCCTCCAAGAGACAGGGTACGAGGAGGCCCGCGTGAACGAATCGGAAGTCACCCGAGAGTACTCCGTGGCGGGCCAGTCGCGGAATGTCACCGTCACCAACTGGATAGCGATGTACGAACGCACCGTTGACGTGCCCGTCCTCGGCGAGCAGCGCGCCGCAGTCTTCGGCGCGTTCTCCAGCCCCGAGGTGAGCGTGCTTGGCCAGTCGTTCAACCCGATCAAAGACTACTCGGATCGCGAACTCGCCGAACTCGCCCAACAGCAGTACGATGGTCTCTCCGTCGGGCAGGCCATCAATGCCAGTGAAATGACCGTGCTCAATGAGTCCACGGAGGTTACGAAGTTCGAGGGCACCGCCGAGATTAGCGGGCAGTCCGTGGACGTCTACGTTCACGTTACGAGGGTCAAACACGACGGCGACTACGTCGTCGCGGTCGCCATCTATCCCCAAGACCTTGACGGCGAGCAGGAGCGCGTCGAGACGCTGCTGGCCGGCCTCGAACACTAACGCGATAACTCCCTCGTTTTCCGGCTCACGCGCTCGAAGTGTTACGTGCGTTCGAGTACGCCGCCCAGCAACGACTATAATCACCCCACCATCTCTTTCTATCCGTATAAACTGGATATACGTCCAATAAAACTCCTGTGCGACCGAACTACTAGCAATATAGTTCCCCTAAACCAGTATTATGGTCACTCTTACAAGTGGTTGGGTTGGTACCTATGCACATGGTTCGAATGGATTCGTACACGCCGCCGTCGACTAGCCGCTACGAGTGTACCGGCTGTCTCAGCCGCTTCGAGCGAGAGTCACACCTCGTGGACTGCCCGGAGTGCGGCGAACGAGTGCGGAACGTAGCAGTACCGCGAGAATAGCCGTCGCCACCGCACCCATCTGTGGGTGGTTCTCACTATCACGGATGTTTTTATAGTTAGTCTGTGTATTATCGTACATGTCAGCCACAGACAGCAGTGATGGCGTGACGGGCTTCTACGAACGACAGATCGGACGAGCCCAGACTGCCGACGAGGTGTACGGCTACCTCGTATTCGTCGCCGGGCTCCTGCTCGGCATCCTCGGCATCCTGCTGTTCCTGCCGAGCGAGTCCGCCGGCTCGCTCCGCGAGTACAGCATCGCACTCGGCGCGGCCGGGTTCGCGCTGCTCATCGCCGGCCCCATCATCCGGCTCCCGCTCCGACGAGCCGCAACGATAGCCGTCTACCTCGGCGTCCTGCTGTGCGCAGCCGCCATCGCATGGTTCCTCGTCGTCTTCCCGAATCAGTGGCAGGTCGCGACCGGCCACCAAGGCGTCATCGCGCTCTACGTCGTCGGCGTCGCAATCATCGGCGCGGGCGGCGTGCTCGTGCCGCTGCTCACGTCCACGCGAACAACCGAGGAAACCGCGGCCGCACGAGAGCGCAGCGAGGAGAGCGAGCGCCGCGTCAAGGAAGTCGAAAGCGAGCTCGAAGCCGCCGAACGCGCCCGCGACGAACTCGAAAGCGAAATCGAGTCCATTCGCACCAGTCAGGCACAGTTCGAACTCTTCGAGGACAAGGCCGGTGAGTTCCGCTGGCGGCTCCGCCACCGCAACGGCAACGTCATCGCCGACGGCGGCGAAGGCTACACGGCCAAGCACAACGCCCAGAAGGGCATGCAGAGCGTCCGCCGGAACGCGCTCGGCGCGGCGTCGATTCACGCCGATGAAGTCGAAGCAATCGAGGACGAATCGGACCTCGACGACCTCCCAATGCTGCCCGACGAAGCCGAACAGAGTCAGGCGACTTTCGAGGTGTTCGAGGACGAGGGCGGCGAATACCGGTGGCGGCTCGTTCACGACAACGGCAATGTCATCGCCGACAGCGGCGAGGGCTACACGCGCCGCCGCGACGCCGAGCGCGCCATCGACGGCGTCCAGAACAACGCCGGCCCCGCCGAGTACCTCACGTTCGACCCGACGTCGTTCGAAATCTACCGCGACGTCGCCGGCGAGTGGCGCTGGCGGCTCGTCCACAAGAACGGGAACATCCTCGCGGACAGCGGCGAGGGCTACTCCCGTCGTCGCGACGCCCGCCGCGCGGTCGACCGGCTGCAGGACCGCGTCGCCGACGCCGACTTCGACGTCTACGAGGACGACGCCGGCGAGTACCGCTGGCGGCTCCGCGCGGAGAACGGAAACATCGTCGCCGACAGCGGTGAAGGCTACACCCGCCGCGGCGAGGCTGAGGACGCCGTCGAGCGCGTCCGCGAGTACGCGCCCGATGCCGACGCGCTCGACGTCGGCTTCGCAGCGTTCGAGGTGTACGAGGACGCCGGCGGTGAGTGGCGCTGGCGGCTCCGCCACCGCAACGGCAACATCATCGCCGACGGCGGCGAAGGCTACAGTTCGCGAACCAACGCTCACGACGCCATCGATAGCGTGAAGCGCAACGCACCCGGCGCAACTGTCGAAGCCGAGTAACGTTCCACTCCACCTGCCCCTCGTTTTGCGAACATGTTCGGGCGAGTACCCAGGTAGCCACCGCGATGAGAGACACGCGTGTCCAACGAATCCACGGCCAACGCCGTCGAAGTCACGGACGTTGACGGGCTAACGGAGACGCCCCACGCCGAGGTGTTCGAGATACGGGACCCACGGACGGTCCGCCTCCACCTCGACGCCGGCGAGTCAGTCCCCGCTCACAAGCACCCTGACTCGATGGTCGTCCTCTACGTGCTCTCAGGCGCGCTTGATCTCGGGCTCGGCGACGAGACCTACGACCTCAATGCCGGGGACGCCGTCCGCTTCGACGGCGCGCAAGACGTCTCGCCACACGCCGTCGAGGATGCCGAGGCGCTGGTCGTGTTCGCGCCGAAACTCGAATAGCGCCAACGGCGCGCACAGGGCTATCAGGACGAGTGTCGCGCCCGGACAAGCCGCAACCAGCGCCACCGCTGATGCACTCGGAGCGATGAGTGGTCGCCCGGCGACGAAGTCTATTCCAGCGAGTCGGTCCCGCGCTCGCAGTTCAAGCGACGCGTCGCTGCCAAGGACTTCCGTGTGCGTGGCAAGCCACTGGCTGTCCGTACTGTGCGCGAAAGAAAACGGATGATCGTGGAACCGGATTAACCGAAGAGGTCGCCGAGACCTTCGCCGCTGGCCTCTTCTTCCTCTTCTTCGGCGGCTTCCTCTTCTTCCTCAGCCTCGGCCTCTTCCTCGGCTTCGGCTTCTTCCGCTTCCTCGGCTTCCTCACCGCCAGCCGCGCCCGCGGCGGGCGCAGCAGGAGCGGCAGCCGCCTCGGCGACGGCTTCCTCGATATCGACGTCTTCGAGGGCCGCGACGAGCGCCTTGACGCGGGATTCCTCGACGTCGACGCCGGCGGCCTCGAGGACGCCGGTGATGTTGTCTTCGTTGATCTCTTCGCCAGATTCGTTCAGGATGAGTGCTGCGTAAACGTACTCCATTGTTAACCGAACATCTCCCCGAGGCCTTCGGCGCCGTCGCCTCCGTCTTCGTCGTCGTCGGAGTCGTCGGCGTCTGCCTCGGATTCAGGTTCTTGTTCGTCGCTCTGTTCGTCTTCGCTCTCCGCTTCGGCTTCCGGCTCCGCCGCGGCGGCGGGGGCCTCGACGTCCTGGAGCTCCTCGGGGAGCGCCTCCTCGTCGTCAATCTGCGAGGCGAGTGCGCGAACCTGTGCGTCCGCCTTGCTGACGAGGTCGTCCGCGAGGTCCGGGCTCTCGATGGACGCCTGCAGGCCGAGGCTCTTTGCCTCGCCCTGGGCTTTCCGGATGAGTGTCGGAGCGGTCTGCGTCGTCGGGTACTCCGCGTTCACGGAGAGGTTCCGTGCGGACGCGGCTGCGGACTGGATGTCCGCGCGGTACTCCTCGACGTCGATTTCGAGTTCGTCCGGCGTGAACAGGACGCCCTCGGAGTAGACGCCGCGGAGGTCCAGGCCGACTTCCTTCGGCTCGATGCCAAGCTCGGTCAGGACGTTCGCGACGTCCGTGGAGACCGTCTCGCCTTCCTCGACGACGACGGAGTCCTCCGTGACCTTGATGGAGCCTTCCTGGATGCGCGCGTTCGCGCCAATCTGCTGGAGTTCGCCGACGAACGGACCCGGGTCGATACCGGTGTCGCCCTCGGGAATAACGATGTCGTTGGGCGCGACCTCGCCAGCGTTGGTGGGCGCGGGCGTCTTCGACTCTTCGAGCTGCTGGAACAGCCCGAACGGGTTGTCGTTCGTGGCGACGAGGCCGACCTCACCCGAGATGTACTGGGTGAGGTCTTCGAGGCCGTCGTCGACCTCTTCGAGCGCACGAACGAGGAGCGTGTTCCGGCTCATGCGGAGCGCGGCGCTGCCGTGCAGGCCGCGGCGCATGTCCTGGAGCTGCTTGCTCGGGATGCCGGTGACGCTCACGACACCGACGCTGTCGTACTTCTCGAGCAGGTCGACGAGCTCGTCGACTTCTTCGCGCTTCCACTCGGGGACAGTTTCGGTCGTGCGTTCTTCTGCGGACATCTAAGCCACCTCCACGGCGGGCCCCATCGTGGTCTTCACGTAGACTGCGTCGATGTTGAGCGGGCCCTTTTCGAGGTCCGCGTGCAGGCGGCGCAGAATGACGTCGATGTTGTCCGCGATGTTTTCGGCGGACATGTCCTCCGCGCCGACGCGCGTGTGGAACGTGCGACGGTCGCGGCTGCGAAGCTGCACGGTGTTTTTCATTCGGTTGACTGTCTCGACGACGTCGTCGTCGGGCTGGAGCGGCGTCGGCATCTTGCCGCGCGGACCGAGCACTTGACCGAGCGCACCCGCGATGTCCTGCATCATGGATGCTTCGGCCACGAAGAAGTCCGTCGCGTCAGCGAGGTCCTTCGCGGCGTCGGTGTCGTCGGCGAGATCGGCGACTTCGTCGCCACCGTAGACCTCGTCCGCGACTTCCTCGGCTCGAACTGCGGTTTCGCCCTCTGCGAAAACCACAATCTGTGTCTCCTGTCCGGTGCCCGACGGCAGCACGACGCCCTCGTCGACACGATTCGACGGGTCGTTAAGGTCGAGGTCGCGCAGGTTGATCGCGAGGTCCACCGTCTCACGGAAATTCCGCTCTGGGGCCTCCTCGAGTGCGCGAGCTACGGCCTCTTCAATATCGTTGTCTGCCATCTTTCACCTCCGTAGTGCGTTGACCCTGTGAAGGTCGGATCTCCTACGGGTCAGTGAAACAGGCGAAGCCTGTCTCGCTTCGAGAGAAGGGCATCGCGCCCTTAAAACCGTCGAACCACGCTTCCCGCGACGAGCGCCAAGAGACGGTCTCACGGCTATAGAGCCGGAAAATACGGACGCACGAAAGGAACTGAAACTGCTGCGTTACGCCGCTGCTTCTTCTGCGCCGAGGACCTCGTCGTACTCGCCGGACGCGACGCGCTCGTTGAACGTCCGCGCGTCCTCGCCCTCGATGGTGACGCCCATGGAAGCACAGGTACCCGCGACTTCCTTGGCGGCGTTACGCGTGTCGTACGCCAGCAGGTCGGGCTTCTTCTGCTCGGCGATAGTCTTCAGCTGCTCGATGGAGAGATCCGCGACGAACTCCTCGTTGGGTTCGCCGGAACCGGTCTCAAAGCCAGCCTCGTCCTTGATGAGGGCGGCCGTCGGCGGGACACCGACCTCGATGCTGAACGAACCATCTTCCTCGTACTCGATGGTGACCGGAACCTCCGTACCGTCGAAGGCGGCGGTCTGTTCGTTGATTTCCTGTACAACAGCCTGCACGTCGACGGGTGTCGGTCCGAGCTCGGGACCGAGCGGTGGGCCGGGGTCGGCCTGGCCGCCTGCCACGAGCACTTCTATCGTCTCAGCCATACCCGAACGAACCGTCGCCGCGGCTTTAACCCTTTCTTTCTCCGGAGGCGCTGGCGGCGTCGCCGAGTCGGGCTACGGGACGTTCACGCCCTGCCGAGCGAGATACTCGCTGACGTTCTTAATGACGACAGGGCTACCGATGATGCGCACCATCTCCTCGTGTTCGAGAAAACTCACCGTAAACTTCTCGTCGATGTCCTCGCGGTACCCCTCCACCGTGGAGACAGGAAGCACAATCTGCGTGCTGTCGCGCAGGCTGGAGGGGTCAGGCATCACCCCGCACTCTCTTGAGACGAAGTATGAACGTGTCGAAAACAATCCCTGTCGGGCGGGAGGGAAAGCGCTTTTCGGCGGCAGTAGCCTACTGCAGAGTAATGGGTCTGGAGGAGGAAATCGAACAGCTCGAAGAAGAAATCTCGGAGACGCCGTACAACAAGTCCACAGAGGCTCACATCGGCCGCCTGAAGGCGAAGCTCGCCGAGAAGAAGGAGAAACTGGAGAAACAGCAGTCCGGCGGCAGCGGCGGTGGCGGCTACGCCGTCGAACAGCACGGCGACGCCACAGTCGCGCTCGTCGGGTTCCCCTCGGTCGGCAAGTCCTCGCTCATCAACGCGATGACGAACGCCGACAGCGAGGTCGGCTCCTACGAATTCACGACGCTCAACGTCAACCCCGGGATGCTGGAGTACCGCGGCGCAAACATCCAACTCCTGGACGTGCCAGGGCTCATCGAGGGTGCGGCCGGCGGCCGCGGCGGCGGGAAGGAGATCCTGTCGGTCATTCGGGCCGCAGACCTCGTCATCTTCATGCTGTCTGCGTTCGAAATCGAACAGTACGAGCGACTCTACCAGGAACTCTACAACGTCAACATCCGCGTCGACGAAGAGCCCCCATCGGTGACAGTGCGCCGAAAGGGCAAGGACGGCATCGACGTCAACACGTCTGGCGACCTCGAACTCGACCACGATACGGTCAAGGAGATTCTCCGCGAGCGCGGATTCATCAACGCCGACGTCACCATCCGTGGGAACCCCTCCGTGGACAAACTCATCGACGGCGTGATGAACAACCGCGTCTACATGCCGTCGCTGGTCGCCGTCAACAAGGTCGACCTCATCGAGCCCTCGTACGTGGAGACGATGAAGGCCAACCTCCGGGAACACGACATCGACCCCGAGGAGGCCATCTTCATCTCCGCGGTGGAGGAGAAGGGCCTGGACGCCCTCAAGGAGAAGATGTGGGAGGAACTGGGGCTCATCCGCATCTACATGGACAAGCCCGGACGCGGCGTCGACTACGAGGAGCCGCTGGTCATCCGACGGGGCGACACCGTCGACGACGCCCTCCAGAAGCTCGGCGGTACGCTCGACGAGCGCTTCCGGTTCGCGCGCGTGTCGGGGCCGTCCGCGCAACACGACGACCAGCAGGTCGGCCGCGACCACGTGCTCGAAGACGAGGACGTTCTGCGCGTCATCGCGCGGCGGTAGCGTGGCCAGTCCCCAGCGACGCCTCGCAGTGGTCGTGCTCGCGGGCGTGCTCCCGTGGGTGGTCGTCACGTTCGACGGCGGCTGGTATCCGGTTTTCTCCTTCGGCTTCCTCCACCTCGACCCCGTCTCGTTCACCTCACTCCCGACGTACGTCTCCCGCGTCGGAAGCGTCCCACCGCGCCTGACCGCGTGGCCGATGGCGACACTGCTGTACGTGGCAGCGCTCGCCACGGCACTCTTCGACTACGTCTCCTCACTCGACTCGCGCATCCCCGCTGGCTTGCTCTTCCTCGCGGGCGTCGACGTCGGCTTGCTCGCGCTCTCGTTGTCCCGCCAGCCGACGATTCTCGCGCTCCCGGTCGGCGCGCTCTGTCTGTGGGCGGCCGTCTGGGTGGGGTACGGCGACGCCTTGCTCGGCGACTGAACGGGAGCGGACGTTTCCGCGTTCGGTACGCTTTTCGACGCGCCCGACAATCCCCGGGCATGAGCGAGTTCGTACTCGACCACGTGATGATGCGCGTCGGCGACCTCGACGCGAGCCTCGACTGGTACAAGACCCACCTCGACTACGTCGAATACGGCCGCTGGGAGGCCGACACGTTCGACATCGTCTACCTCGGCCCCGAGAACGTCCACGAGGAGGGTGCGCTTCTGGAACTCACGTACAACCACGACACCGACGAGTACGACGTCGGCGACGCGTGGGGCCACATCGCCGTGCGCGTCGAGGACGTCTACGACGCCTACGAGCAACTCATGGACGAGGGCGTCGAGGACTACCGCGACCCCGACTCCTGCGGCGGGTCGTACGCCTTCGTCAAGGACCCGGACGGCCACGAGGTCGAAATCGTCGAGCGCGACCACGGCGCGAAGTGGAGCCTCGACCACACGATGATTCGCGTCGAGGACGCCGACGAACAGCTCGGGTTCTGGACGCGGAAGTTCAAGTACGAGCACACGGGCCGCTGGGAGGCGGACACGTTCGCGAACTACTTCATGAAGCCCGAGGGGAGCGCCGAGGAGGCGATGGCGGTCGAACTCACGTACAACTACGACGGCCGCACGTACGACTTCGGGGACGCCTGGGGCCACCTCGCGGTGCGCACGGACGACCTCGTCGAGGACTGGGAGACGCTGATGGAGCGCGAGGCCGAGGACTATCGCGACCCCGAGTCCTGTGACTACAACTATGCGTTCACGAAGGATCCCGACGGCCACGAAATCGAGGTGCTGAACCCCGCGGAGTCCCCGGTCGACCGCGAGGACTGACGTTCCCACGCCGCGGGTTCGTGCCCGCCCGTTTTTCTTGCCGCGTGCGGAAGCCGCCAGCATGGAATGTGCGCCCATCGGTCGCGTCGAGACGCCGTTCGCGGAAGCCGCCGACGCGCCCCGTCAGGGATTCCTTGACGACGCGACCGGCACCGTCCACGTCGCCGAGCCGTACCGCGAAGGGCTGTCTGGCCTCGACGCCGGGCACACGATAGACGTCGTGTGGTGGGCCGACGACGCCGACCGCTCGGTCCTCCGCGTCCGCGACGGCGACCGGGGCGTGTTCACGACGCGGTCGCAGGCACGTCCCAACCCGGTCTGTGTGACGACCTGCGACGTGCTCGACGTGCACCGAGCGACGGGAACGGTCGACGTTTCTGGCGTGGACATGGGCGACGGTAGCCCCGTCTTGGATTTGAAGTACGCCCTCGACAGCGACGAGCGGGCATGACTTCGGCCGTCGGATTCAACCTGTCTCCGCTCGGGGGGCCACACATGGTCACGGAAGGCTTCTACTCGCTGGCCCGCACGAACGACGCGTTCGACACCGACGCGGAGGTCGACGCGACCGTCGACGCGGTCGCCGAGACGCTCGGAGAGAGCCTCTCTCGTGGGGAGACAGTCGACCTCGCCGAACACCTCCCCGAGGACGTCTCGGAGACGCTACTGGACGCGTCGGCGGACGCCGAAGAGCCCGAATCCCCACCGCTGGACGAGTTCTACGACCGCGTCGCCGAACGCGCAGACCTCGACCGAGCGGCCACACCACAGAAGGCCCAGGCCGTCGGCGTCGCCATCGCTGAATCCGTCGGCGACGAACTGGCGAACGCTCGCGCACAACTCCCGCCCGCGTACAAGGAACTATTTGAGCCACCGGCAGTGCGTCGCGAGCCGTTCGCCGAGACCGTGCGCCGCCGCCTTGACCTCGACTCGGATCCGGAAGCTCAGGAGGCCAGCGAAGCGGTGCTGGGCGCGCTCGGGGAACGCCTCCCGAAGGGCGAAACCGAAGACCTCGCGGTCTACCTCCCCGCGGACGTCGAGGACGCCATTGTCGTCGACAATCCGGCGGAAGCGACCGACTACTCGCGTAGCGAGTTCGTGCTGCGGGTCGGCGAGCGCGCGGACGTCGACGACCCGACCGCCCACGAGTACGCCAACGTCGTGCTTGGTCGGCTCGCAGAGGTCGCCGACGACGAGGAACTCGACCGCGCGCTCGAACAACTCCCCGTCGCCTACGAGTCGTTCTTCGAGCGGGCGTAGCGCGCGAATCGGCCAATTCCTTCAAGCGGCTGCTGGTCGACGTGTCTGCCGTGGTGTACGAGCGCCACGAGTCCTCATGACTGGGTTCCTCGATATCGTCGCCGAGCGAGCGGATGTATCGACACCGGAAGCCGAAGACACCGCGGAAGCCGTCCTGAAGACGCTCTCGGAGGGTATCTCGCACGGCGAGGCGGCGGACCTCGCGGCGCCGCTGCCCGAGCCGTACGCGCGCGTGCTCCGGGAGACCGAACGCGGCCGCGCGGAACCACCGGCGTTCGAGGAGTTCGTCTCGCGTGTGGGCGACCGCCTCGACGTCTCCGAGCACGAGGCGGAAGCGCGCTCGCAGGCGGTCGTCGCGGCGCTCTCCGAGACGGTCGGGGTTGAGGAAGTGGAGGACGCGCGCTCCCAGCTCCCACCTGAGTACGAGGAGGTGTTCGAGCCCGGGGAGGCGCTGGGCAGCGAGTCGTTCGTGGAGGCCGTCGCCGACCACGGCGACCTCTCACGAGCGCACGCCCGGCGCGCGAGCGAGGTCGTCCTCGCCACGCTCGGGGAACGCCTCTCGAAGGGCGAAGCCGAGGACGTTGCCGAGTACCTCCCGGAGGACGCCGCGGAGTGGCTGGTGCCCGACGAGCCGGCACGCGCGCTCGACTACGATTTCGACGAACTCGTCGCCGAAGTCGCCGACCAGGAGAACGTCACGCGCGAACTCGCAATCGAGCACGCGGAAGCGGTCACTGACGTGCTCGCGGACGCCGTCGGCGAGGAAGAACTCGACCGGATGCAGGCCCAGCTTCCCGAGACCTACGACCCGATGTTCGCGTAACTAGCCCGCCGGCCAGTCACTCTCGGTACTCGTCGAGGACGGCGTCGGGCGCGTCCGCGAGCCCAGCAAGCGCGTCCGTCTCGACGTGGTGGAGGTCGCCCGGAATCACGAGCAGGTGCAGGGGCTCGCCGAAGTCCATCTCAGCGAGCGCGCCGAGGCGGTCAGCGCGCACGGTTGCGTCGGGGGCGCCGGCGCGGGCGACGACGACGCCGAGCGCGTCCGGATTCCAGTTGTCTGCGAGCAGGCCTGCGGCGTGGCTCGCTGTCATGTACTCGTCGCCCTCGACGCGCGGGTGGTCGACCTTGATGTCCAGATAACAGAGCGTGTGGAGGCCGCGCTCGCGGTTCGCCTCGATGGTGTCGACGACCGAACTCGGTACGCCGTCGGCGCCGTGCGCCCACTCGAAGGGAAGCGTGGTCGCCTTCCCGAAGCGGTAGTTCTGGAGGCCCGTGAGACTCGACGCTGCGGACTCCGCGGTGGGGGCGTGAATCACGCGCGTGTCGATGCCGCGCTCCTCGGCGCGCAGCCGGAGGTCGACGTGCGTTGTGGAAATCATCGTGTCCCCGGCCGTGAGGAAGACACAATCGCCGGATTCGGCGGCCGAGAGGATCGGCTCGGGGTCCTGTTCGACGCCCGCGCGGTCCCGCACCTCGATGTCGGTGTTGTGGTAGGCTTCGAGGTCAGCGACGTCCGCGCCGACGAGTTTGCTGGTGTAGAACTCCGCGAACGCGCGGTCGGCGGCCGCGATGGCGTCGGCGCCAGCGACCGTGACCGAGCGCTCGTCGTAGAGGCCGAGCCCGACGAACGTGAGCATACCCACGGTAGCGCGCGCGCCGCCCTATGGGTTTCGGGACGCAAGCGACACGAGTAAGGCCGCGCCCGCCTGACTCCCGGGCATGTCAGTGCCGTGCGTCCGCGTCTCCACGGACGAGGGCGAAGCCACGCGCCGCCGGCTCGCCGAGGAAGACCTCCTCGTCGACGAGTACGCCATCACGGCCAGCGACGGCGACCTCTACATCCCCGTCAGCGACCCAGACGCAGTTCCAGACGATCTCACGATCGTGGAGTTCGACGCGCCCGAGCGCGAGACGCCGACGACGCCCGCCGAACTGCTCGGCTTCGAACCGACGTACGAGCGACTCGGCGACGTCGTCATACTTGACGAGGATTCACCCGAACGCGCCCGCGAAATCGCCGAGGCGGTGATGGAGTCGGACGTCCGCGCGAAAACAGTCGTCAACCGCGCGTCCAAGGTGAAGGGCACCGAGCGCGTCCGCGACTGGGACGTCGTCGCCGGGGATGGCACCGAGACGGTGCACACGGAGTACGGCTGCGAGTTCGAACTTGACCTCGCGACGGTGTACTTCTCGCCACGGCTCGCGACCGAGCGCCACCGCGTCGTTGAGCAAGTCCAGGCGGGCGAGCACGCCTTTGACATGTTCGCGGGTGTCGGCCCGTACGCCGTCCCGATGGCAAAGCAGGGCGCGGAGGTAGTCGCGACGGACATCAACGAGGACGCCATCGAGTATCTCCGACGGAACGCCGAGCGCAACGACGTGAGCGAGCGCGTGACCGCCATCGCTGGAGACGTCCGCGAGACCGCCGACGAGTACGAGGACTGGGCGGACCGCATCGTAATGAACCTCCCCCACACCGCCGACGAGTTCCTCGACACCGCCGTCGCGCTTGCCGGCGACGACTGCGTGATTCACTTCTATGACTTCCAGCACGAGGACGACCGCTTCGGGCCCTGTGAGGCCGCCATCCGCGATGCCGCCGAGCCTGCGTATGACGTCACAGTCAAGGACGAGCACACGGTGCGTTCGTACGCGCCCCATGAATTCAACGTCGTCGTGGATGCCCGGCTGACGCGCCGGTGATTCGCAAGGCTTATTTCTTGAATCCGGTTACGGAGAAGTGCACAGGTCGTGCCGGTATAGCTCAGACTGGTAGAGCGATTCCTTCGTAAGGAATAGGCCAAGGGTTCAAATCCCTTTACCGGCTCTACGTCGCAGGCTCGAAGCCTGCACCCACATTTTCCAAGTGCTAACGTCCGAGCGTTAGCGTCGTCCAACCGGGACGGTCGTCGGACCGGAACCGGGATAGCGGCTGCACAACTATCGGAGAGTTGTGTACACGACCGTTTCCTGGGAAATCTCCGACTTGGCGATCGACTCACGTGGCCCACAGTTCGGCGACGTCCGGGGAGGCCACCAGTGAACAACAAGCGCCACCACGACGAGTATGGCGGCCGTAAGGCCCTCCAGGACGCCGGCTGGCAGGTCGAGAAGCGGGACGCCGTGGCGTTCAACCCCGGGAGTGAGACAGACAGACACCTCGTCGCGAAGACGCTGGTCGCGAAAGTGCTGCGGGACCGGGGCTACCGCATCGACACCGAGGTCGTCAAGGACGGCGTCGGGGAAATCGACGTCGTCGCGTACGGACTCGACGAGCCACCGTTCGCAGTCGAGGTCGAGACTAACCCCACAAAGGACGTCGTCTCGGACAAGATCAGTCGGTACTATCGCGGGGAGCCGTTCTGCGAGTGCTACGTCCTCGACGTCGACGAGCTGCCGGATTCGATTGCGGACGCTCGCGAGTGGGTGGAAGCCCAAATATGAGGACTGCTCCGCGGGATTTCACTGACCCGAGACTCACCTTGAACGCATCACTTCGGACACTCCGCTCACCGTCGACGGGTCAGCAAGGGCGAGCCGTGAACGGGACGCCGCCACCAGTTCCTAAGGCGTGGAGGCACGAGGAGCGGGTATGTCCGCCGCTAGTCTCCTGCACTCGATAGAGGACGCGCTCGCGCCGGCTCGTGAGGTCGTTCGGCCGGTCTTCTCGGACCACCGCGTCCTTGCCGCGTGGGCGGTGCTGGTCGCGGCGTCGGTTGGCGTGCTGTGGTGGGACCTGCGGCGGAACAACGAGGCGATTCCGTCGCTGATGCGGGCAGTTTGGTCGCTCGTCGTGGTGTACTCGGGTCCGGCAGGACTGGCGCTGTACTGGTACGCGGGTCGAACGCAGATATCCCAGGATTCGCTGTGGCGCCGGGGCGTGCGCTCGACTGCACACTGTTACTCGGGATGTGGTGCCGGCGAAGTGACGGGGGTCGTCCTGCTGGTCGGCGTGCTCGCCATCGGGAACTCGCTCGTGACTACGCTCGGGACGTTCGCGTTCGCGTACACGTTCGGGTACGCGTTGACCGTTGGGCCACTGCTCCAGGACGGCGAGACGCTCACTACCGCGCTCGCCGACGCGTTATACACGGAGACACCCTCGATTACCGTGATGGAAGTTACCGCCATCGGCACGGACCTCCTGTTGGCGGGTGGCGCGACCATCGGCGAACCGCTGTTCTGGGGTGCGCTCGCGTTCTCGCTATCCGTCGGTTTCGTGGCGGCGTTCCCGGTGAACGTGGCGCTCCTCCGCGTCGGTGTCAAGGAAGGCATGGCGAACCCCGCGGAGCTAGCGGGGTCAAGTGCGTGAGCGTCAGTCTTCCCGTACTTCGTCGCCGACGCGCAGCGTTTGCCCGCGACTCGATTCGGGGACGTCCGCGATGAGCATGAGTGTGTAGAAGTGGTCGAAGGCGTCCTCGTCGGCGAAGTCGGGGAACGTCTCTTGTCGCCGCTGGACGAAGGTCTCCCGGAAGTCGGGCGTGCCCTCCCCCGTGTCTGGGTCGCGTGTCGGGACGACACAGCGTCCGCACGGGGTGACGCCCTCGAAGCGCACGTTACCGGCGTCGAAGCCGGGGGCGTCCTCGCCGACGAAGCGGTCCTCCCAGAACGCGGGGACGCCAGCAATTTCGACGTTCGCGCGGAGCCGCCGGCGCACGCTGTCGACGGTGAGGTCCTCGAACCACGATGCGACCTCCTGCAGGGTGGCGGTGCTGACGACCGACGGACCCATCTCGCGGCGGTCCACGTAGCCGAGGCGGTCGTCGCGTTCGAGCGTGAGGTCCTCGTCGAAGAAGTCCGAGAACCACACCTCGGCCCGCTTGGGACCGTCGTCGAGGTCGAATCGCTCGACTGCTCCGATAGGGGTCTCGACGACGAACTCGTGGGTGTCGCGGTCGAAGTCCGTGTCGAGGTCATGAATCCGCGCGGTACGCTTACCGTTGACGACGTCGCCGTCACTGTCGAACAGTGCGTACGTGCGGTCGTCGGCGAGTGTGCCGCCCTCCGTGACATCGGCTGCTTCGACGTCGATGCCGTCCAGCCCCTTCACGGGATAGACGCGCAATCGGTCGACTCGTGGCATCGTCGGAACGGAGGGCAGGCTGACTCATAGGTGTTGGTCCGAACGGGTCTAGCCCAGCGCGTGGCCAAACGTACTGCTTCGCGTATGTTTCTCCGATCAGTGTGCGACGACCGCGGCACATGGGCGTGGTACCTCGCGTATCAGAGATTCGAGTTCAGGTGAGTATCCTGCCATTATATCCCTTAATTTTATTATACTCCTCCGCCGTGGTTGCTCCCGGTATGTCATCACGAGACAAAGCATCGCAGTCGGGCGGTAACGCCTTCGAACGGATGGGCCACCGGCTCGCCGGCGTCGTCGAGCGCTGGATGCCGAGCCCGTTCCTGTTCGCAATCCTGCTGAGCTACGTCGTCTTCGTCGTCGGCATCGCCGTCGAGGGAACCGGCCCCGGCGAGATGGTCGGCTTCTGGTTCGACGGCTTCTGGGCGTTCCTGAGCTTCGCGATGCAGATGACGCTCATCCTCATGACCGGATTCGTCATCGCGTACCATCCGCGCGTGAACGGCGTACTCCAGAAGCTCACGGAGTTCCCGAGTTCGCCCGGGCAGGCCGTCGTGCTCGTCGGCGTGTTCTCGATGGCCATCGCATGGGTACACTGGGGCTTCAGCCTCATCCTCGGCGCTATCTTCGCCCGCGAAATGGGTAAGACCGCCCTCGAAAACGACATCGACGTCCACTACCCCCTACTGGCGGTCGCGGGCTACATGGGCCTCGGGCTGACGTGGCACTGGGGGCTATCCGGTTCGGCACCGCTCGCGCTCGCGACGCCCGGCAACGACTTTATTGAGGCCGGCGTCATTGACGGCGTCGTCCCGACCACGCAGACCATCTTCAGTTCGTACGCGCTCTCGTTGACCGTCCTCTCCATTCTGTTCGCGGCGGCGATGCTCTACCTGCTGTCGCCGTCGCCGAAGCGCGCCCGCCCAATCACAGACTACGTCGACGAGAGCGAATTGACTGACTCGGCGACTGAAGAACACGGCAAGTCCCCGGAACCCACTCCCGACGGTGGGACAGTGAGCCCCGCCGAGCGCATCGACAACAGCCGCGTTCTCGGGGCTCTCATCGCGCTGACGGGCGTCGCGTACGTCGCGTACCTGTTCGCAACGGACGGCCTCGACGCACTCACGCTGAACGTCGTAAACTTCGGCTTCCTGTTCGCCGGCCTCGCCATCTACCAGCGCCCGTCGCTGTACCGCGAGCGGTTCGGGGAAGCCGCCGAGTCCGCGGCCGGCATCATCCTGCTGTTCCCATTCTTCGCGGGCATCCAGGGCATGATGAACGCCTCCGGGCTCTCGGAGACGTTCGCGCAGACGCTGCTGGATGTCTCCACGCAGGCGACGTTCCCGGTCGTCGCGTGGCTCGTCGGCTCCGTTGTCAACCTCTTCGTTCCGTCCGGTGGCGGTGAGTGGATCGTCCTCGGGCCCTCGATTATCGCTGCGGCCCAGGATCTCGGCGTGCCCGTCGGGAAAGCCACCATCGCGTACGCCGTCGGTGACGCACACACGAACCTCCTGAATCCATTCTGGGCGCTCCCGCTGCTCGCCATCACGGGCGTCAAGGCCCGCGAGATGTTCGGGTACGCGGTCGCGATGCTGTTGCTGTTAATTCCGTTCCTCGCCGTCGCGCTGTACGCGCTCCCTTACTGAACCGAGCAGTTTTTCGCCGCCAGTTCGACGCGGTCGGTCGGACCCGGGCCGTCGAGGCGTACCTGCTGTTCGACGACGAACACCCTCACGGACGCGAGCTCGTCGTCCTGGCCGCCGTTCCACCGCGTACAGAGATAGTCGGCGAACCCGTCGGCAACCGCTGGGTCCGCGCCGCGTAAATTGGCGACGTACTTGCGCCAGCGCGCACTCGGGTAACTCCCGGCGACGTCGGACGGTTCGCGCCACGTCACCGCCCCGCCGTGAAACGCGTCAACGCTCCCCTCGGAGACGAGTTTCCCGGGCGCGACGACCCAGAAGTCGGTGCTCGCGGGTATGGGGGCGAACATCGACCAGCGCGGCTCCGGCGACTCGGTTACGGGGTCGGCCGCAGTGGCGTCGACAACGCCGACGGATGCGGCATTCCACACGAGCATGCTGGCGAGCACCACGGCCACTACGACCGGCACGACACGGCGCTTCCAGCGCAGCGCTACGCTCGGAATCGCTGGCAGCGTGACGAGCGGGAGCTCTCTCTTAACGATGCTCGTGTACCGCGAAATCGGAAGTGCACGGAGGCCGGGAACGCGCTGCCAGCCGGGCAACAGGTCCCAAAATGCTGGCGGGAGGAACGGGAGGAGTGCAGTCATCGAGACCAGCGGGAACAGCCCAAGCTGCATCGAGACGAGCATACCGGCATGCATCGCGACGAACAGCCCCGCGAACGCCGCGCGCAGCCATCCAGTGAGTACGAGTAAGAGTACGGACACGACCAGCAGCACCAGCCAGAACCGGTCGAACACCGCAAGTAGCATGGGGAAATCCGCAAGCACGTCCCCGAGCAGAACGGTGAACATGTCGAGTTCAAGGACGTAACGGATGGCGTCGCCGGCGATCCAGTGCTCTCCACGGAGCTTCAGGAGTGCATTCGTCGAGTACACCACGACAACCTGCACGAGCAAGCCAGCGGTCGCCACGCTCGCCACGCGGCGCGGACCATCGTCAGGGTCGCGGAGCGCGTCAACGGACCAGCGCTCGCCCAGCGGGACAAAGACGCCCCAGAGGAACAGCATGCGGAGGAGGGTGTCCCCGCTATTCAACACGAGCGGGTTGCGGTAATGCAGCGACGCCAACAAGACGCCGGTGACGATCGTCGCCAGCGTCGTCCGGTAGCCCGCGAGCATCGCCAGCGCGGCGAGCGCGGTCACGAGGAACAAGACGACCTGCACCCATGCCGCTCCAGAGATAGCGTGTATCGACAGCCGAGAGATGGTGCCGTACTGCTCGAACAACAGCGATCGCGGGAGCACGCCCGCGTCGGTGTAGAATGCGCCGAGGAAGCGCGCACGGAGACAGAGGTCGACGAGCACGAGCGCTGCAAGCGACACGCGGAGCGCGGCGAGTGCGCGCGTGTCGACGCCGAACCGACGCGCGATGGCAGCGCGGAGACGTGCTGTCACGTTCGGGACTGCCGGCGCACAGCGAATAAGCCTTCCGTGGCCTCGGTGGTTAGCTCGCGCACGTCCAGAGCCCGGTTCCGTTCTCGCGCGCCCGCTGCTCGATGGCCGCGTAGTTGTCGCGTTGCGTGAAGTCGCTGTCGTAGAGCCGGGCGTAGCCATTCTCGAGCAGCGCACGATTGAACGACTGGTCCTCGACGATAACGTACGCGAGCAGTCTGTCGTAGCCGCCGCGGCGGTCGCTCTCCGCGTCGAATTCGACGGTCACGGATTCGCCAGAGAGCCGCTCGGTGGCGTACCCGCTGGCGCGCTCCCCCCACGACCGCAGACACGACCGGCCGGCCTCCGTGTCCGGGACGCCCTCGAACTCACCGGCGGAGACATCCGCGTGGACCTCGGGCGTGTCCACGCCGAGCAAGCGGACGCGCTCCTTCGTGCCGTCCGCGAACCGTACGTCCACGGTGTCGCCGTCCACGACGCCGACAACCGTCGCGTTCCGACTCTCTGCTGGCTGTTGATCGCCCGTAAGCGGGCCGACGCAGCCAGCACTGGCGACAAGTGCGACCACGGCGAGCGCGGCGAGTGCGCGTCGATTCACACAGGTGGGGTTCTCGCCGACGTGTGTTAACGGCTACGTGCTCGCTCAAGAAGAGAGGGCCAGTGTGGCGTTACGACGAACGCCGCGCGAACAGCGCTGCACCGAGAGCGGCGACGACTGCGGCGGGGATGCCGAAGCCAGGGATGGTCGTTCCCGTGGTCTCGGTCGTCGTCTGGGTGGCGGTTGCGGTCTCAGTTGCGGTGGGTTCCTGCGTGGTCGTATTCGCTTCCGCGTATGCTTCGGGGTGGAACGCCTGCGCCATCTGCGTCATCGATTCGACGACGCGGGGCGCGGGCTGGCTAATGTGGTTGGTGTCGACCACGACGATGTTGCCTTCCTCGAAGGCGGTCGTGTTCCGGAGAATGGAGTCCTCGGCGATATACGACCGGCTATCGTTGCCGAGTTGACTGGGCTGCGCGCTCACGACGAGGAACTCGGGGTCCTGTTCGACGATGAACTCTGCGGAGAGCTGCGGGTACGCGGCAGTGGCGTTCGCATCAGCGGCGATGTTGTGGCCGCCCGCCCGCGAGATAATCTGGCCGATGAACGTGTTCGGGCCCGCGGTGTATCGGTCGCCCATGTCGTAGAAGACGCTGGGCTGCTCCTCACCCTCGACGGCCGCTTCGACGGTCTCGACGCGATCGCGCATCTCCGTGACCGTGGACTCGGCGCTGTCGCATTCGCCGGCGAGCTGGCCGATTGTTTCGGTCTTCTGGTAGATATCTTCGATGGAACTCGCTGCCGCGAAGCGATAGACGGTGACGTTGGCGTCCCGGAGCTGGGCGACCGTCTCGTTATTAATCGTGTTGGGCGCGAGCACCAAGTCGGGGTCAAGGCTGATGACCTGCTCGACGTCCACGGAGGAAGGGAAGCCGGAGGTCACGACTTCCCGGTCTTCGGCGCCATCGAGGAAGCCGGCGAACTGGGAGACGCCGACGACTTTGTCGCTGGCACCGAGCTCCCACATGGTCTGGGCGGCGCTCGGATTGAGCGTGACGACGCGCTCGGGCTCTTCCACGACCGTGACGTTGGACCCGCTCGCGTCCTCCTTGGTGACCGGGAACGAGCAGTCAAGGTCCTGTGCGCCGGCGTTCGTGATGGCGTCACCAGCGGGCGAAGCCGCGACGCCAGCGGCTGGCGCAACGGCGGACAACAGCAGTAATACCACTCCAAATACGGTTGCAGCCTGATGCATGCGGGGAGGACAGGCCTAACGCAATAAATATTTGCCTAAAGAAACTACGTTTGTCCAGATGCGCGCCTACACCCGGGCGAGCGCGTGGACCGTCGGCACGTTCCTCGCGCTCGTCGCCGTCATGCTCACCAGCGCCACCATCGGCCCGGTCGATATCCCCCTCGACCGGGTAGCGCTCGCGGCGCTGGACGCCTTCGCGGTCCCCTCCGCCGCCACGTTCTACGTCACCTCCGTCGTCTTTCCCGCCATCGGCGACGTGCCGTGGCTCGCCGTCGACCTCGCCTACACCTCGCCGCTGGACTTCGCGGTCCCCGACCAGCAGCAACTCATCGTCGGCGAAATCCGGCTGCCCCGCATCGTCCTCGGAGCCGTCGTCGGGGCCGCGCTCGCCGTCGCCGGCACGGTCATGCAGGGGTTCTTCCGGAACCCGATGGCCGACCCCTCCATCATCGGCGTCTCCTCGGGAGCGGCAGTCGGCGCCGTTACTGCCATCGCTTTCCCCCTCCTGCTCCCATTTGGCATCCAAGTGTCGGCGTTTGCGGGCGCGCTCGTCGCCGCATTCGGCGTCTACCTACTCGCCACCGACGGCGGCCGCACGCCCGTCGCAACCCTCCTGCTCGCTGGTGTGGCCGTCCAGACGTTCCTGGGTGCCATCACCTCCTACGTCATCGTCCACTCCGGGGACAGCATCCGCGAGGCGATGTACTGGCTGATGGGACACCTCCACCTCGCCAACTGGGCAGACGTTGAACTCACGCTCCCCATCGTCGTCGTCGGCAGCATTGTTCTGCTAGCGTACGCCCGCGACCTGAACGTCCTCCTCGCTGGTGAGGAGGACGCGCACACGCTCGGCGTCGAAGTCGAGCGCACGAAGCAAGTACTGCTCGCGGTGTCCAGCGTCGTCACCGCCGCCGCCGTCTCCGTCGCCGGCGTCATCGGGTTCGTCGGGCTCATCGTCCCACACGTGATGCGGCTGCTCGTCGGCCCCGACCACCGCATCCTGCTGCCCACGTCGGCATTCGCCGGAGGCGCGTTCCTCGTCGCCGCGGACACGTTCGCGCGCGCCGGCCCTGCCGAACTCCCGGTGGGCATTGTGACGGCGTTCGTCGGCGCGCCGTTCTTCCTCTACTTGCTCCGGAACCGGGAGGTGCACGCGCTGTGACCCTCGATGTCCGCGACGTAGACGTGGAACTCGGCGGCACGCAGATTCTGGACGCCGTGAGCGCGGCCGTCGGCGACGGTCGCCTCGTCGGCGTCGTCGGCCCGAACGGTGCGGGGAAGTCGACGCTGCTGCGCGCGATGAACGGCGTCGTCGAACCCGTCGCCGGCTCTGTCCTCGTCGATGACGAAGCCGTCCACGAACTCCCCTCGAAGGCCGCGAGCCGCCGAATCGCCAGCGTCCCCCAGGATACGAGCCTCGGCTTTGAATTCACCGTCCGCGAGACCGTCGAGATGGGGCGCCACGCCCACGTCCCACGGTTCGGCTCCGACCCCGACCCGGAGGCGGTCGAGCGCGCGATGGAGCGCGCGGAGGTCGCGCAGTTCGCGGACCGAGAGGTCACCTCGCTCTCGGGCGGCGAGAAACAACGCGTGCTGTTGGCGCGCGCGCTCGCCCAGCAAGCGCCCGTTCTGCTGCTGGACGAGCCGACCGCGAGCCTCGACGTCAACCACCAGGTGCGCACGCTCGAACTCGTGCGTGGGCTCGCCGACGACGCCGACCGCGCCGTCGTCGCGGCCATCCACGACCTCGACCTGGCGGCCCGGTACTGCGACGAACTCGTGCTCGTCGCGGACGGCCGCGTGCTCGACTCCGGCCGCCCCGAAGACGTGCTCACGCCAGAGCAGGTCCGCGAAGCGTTCGACGCCCGCGTCGCGGTCGGCACCGACCCTGCGACCGGCGACCCAACAGTCACGCCGCTCCCGGACACCGAGGGTGACCTCGCCGAGCGCGTCCACGTGCTCGGCGGCGGAGACGCCGCGACGCCCATCCTCCGCGAACTCGCTGACGCCGGCGCGACCGTGACTGTCGGCCCTGTCAGCGAGGGGTCGCTGGACCACGAGACCGCGACTCGATTCGGATTCGAGGCCGTCACCGTCCCACCGTTCTCGACGCCCGACGACGCTGCGGTTTCTCGCGCCCGTGACCTCGTCGGCGCGGCTGACGCGGTCGTCGTGGCTGGCGACGCCGTTTCGTGGGGGGCGAACGAGACGCTTCGCGACGCCGCCGACGCAGCCGTCGTCGTCGGCGACGCTGGCCCGCGAACTGTCGCTGGTGCGCGCGTCGAACTCGTCTCGCTCGTGGACGCGCTCGCGGCGCTCGACGTCGAACCCGAGCCGTTCGCGGTCGCCGACGGCGGCAACGTGGCGGACGATTGAGGGGTAGCCGGGTCGCCTTTGTGTGTCGCCGACACAGCTGCAATTATGAGACGCGTGGCCGTCGCACTCGTCGTCATCCTCGCGACACAGGCTGTCGGCGCTGCCGCCGTACAGGGACCAGTCGACGCGGACGCGCAGTCCTCGAACGTGCAGGTGGCGACCGAGCCCGCCCGCGGGACAGTCGACGCCGCGACCGCACAACCGTCAACGATTCAGAAGGACATCGAACTCCACCTCACGCCGTCCGAACCAGGTTCCGTCGACGTCGTGGCCACGTACGACATCCCGGATGCTGTGACAGCGCTGAGCGTGACGCTTCCCTCGGGCGCTGAGAACGTCGACTCGGAGTCGTTCACGCAGACGCCCGACGGCTACGAGTGGGACGAAACGACCGACCCCGCGACGCTGCAGTTCACGCTGCCCGCGAACCAGACCGCCAGCGGCTCGCGCGGACCGACCGTGCAAGCCGGCGGCGACTACTCGTTCGTCGACACCGGCGAGTGGGCGCTCATTACGGTCCCCCAACTTCGGACGGGATGGAGCTACCGCGGGCCGGAGGGATCAGTAACTATCACGGAGGACGTCACCGTCGCTGGTGAGGGCTCGACGGGCGGCGAAATCGCGTACCTCGGGCCCGTCGAAGAGTTCACGCAGACGACGAACGGCCAGAAGTTCACGCTTGCCGTTCCCGAGCACGCGTCGATGGTCGAGTCGTCCGGCGAGGTGCTGGACGCGCTCGGCGCGGCGTCGAGCCAGCTCCACGTCGGCGCGCGGGACGACGACGTCTGGTTCGTCGCTGCGCCAACGAGCGCCGACTGGGGCGTTCGTGGCGTCGAGTACGGCGGCAACGACGCATGGGTGGTCGCCGATGCCCGGATCGACAGAGCCAGTAACGTCTGGTTCCACGAGTACGTCCACACCAGGCAGTCGTTCAGCACGGCGGAGAGCGGCCGGTGGACGATGGAAGCTGGCGCCGAGTACTACGCCGCTCTTCTGGCGCTACAGACGGACTACGTGAGATTCTCGGCGTTCGAGACGCACATCTCGTACGGCGAGCGCGACCCGTGGCGAGACGCCATCCTCTCGCAGCCGTCGACGTGGCCCGTCGGCGCAAACTACGTGAAAGGCAGCCTCGTCTGGGGAGCGATCGACCGGCGCATACGCCTCGTCACGAACAGCACTGCGACGATGGCCGACGTCCTCTACCGACTGAACCAGCGCTCCGAATCCGTGACGAACGCGAACGTGCTGGCCGCGGTGCTGGAGGTCTCCACTCCGTCGGTCGAGGAGCGCGCGAACCAGTACACGAACACCCGCGAAACACCCGAGATGTGGACGCGCAGCCAGCATGCCGACGCGTTCAGTACGCAGCCTGCGCACATGAACTTCGAGGTGCAGGAATACCGCGTCAGCGGGCCGTTCCGGAACAAGACGTTCGCGCAGCCGCCGACGCTGTACGTCGGCGAAACCGTCACCGTCGTCGGCTCGGTGACCAACGACGGCGGTCAAACCGGCGAGTACGTCGCCACCGTCGGGTTCGAGGGTGATGTGCTCGTGGAGACGCGCGGCGACCTTACGTCAGGCGAAACCACCGAGGTCGCGCTCCGCGAGGAAGTGGGTGCTGCCGGCACGTACAACGTGACTGCCGGCCGGACCACGGTTTCCCTCGACGTACGGAAACCGGGGAACATCTCCGTGAGTGACCTCTCTGTCGCCGAGTCCAGAGTCCAACCAGGAAGCGACGTGACCACAACTGTCACGCTCTCGAATCCCAACGACGTGCCCGCGACGGGACCGGTCGCCGTAACTCTCGACGGCGAGGAAGTCGCGACCATCGACGCGTCGCTCGCTCCGGGCGCGACCGCCACGCGAACGCTGAACGTGACGCTTCCGGAAGCGGGCCAGTACACGCTCGCAGCCGGCGACAAGTCGGTGACTGTGACCGCCGGGGACCTCGGAACTGGCACGGGAATCCCCGGATTCGGCATCCCGGTCGCGCTCCTCGCGCTGCTCGTCGCCGGACTACTCGCGCGGCGCTTCGAGTAGCGTTACTGGCTGCTGGGGGCGCTCCACTCGCTCGTTTCGTGGCCTCACTTCGTTCGGCCACGCGTCCGATACCGTTTAAGGGCGCGACCTGCTAGCCGACGTATGGTCGAGAACGTCATCTGGCCCGCGTACTTCGACGCGACGCTGTCGCGTCGCGAGGGCCGCCGCGTCCCCGAATCCCTCTCCGTCGAAGACCCGACGGTTGACGAGGTCGCGACCGCCGTCCAACAGGTGGGCTACGACGCGGTCGTCGAACGCGACGTCGCGTACCCGCGCCAGCACTGGGAGGACTCCGGGCGCGTCCTCGTGAAGGGTGCCGACGACGCCGGGAAGTCCGACCTCCTGCAGGCCGTCGCGGCGTACGTGACGGCGCTGCGCGAATAATGGAGCGCGCCGGCGACGTCGTCCGTACCGCGCAGAACGTCGCAGTCGTGCGCTGCGAGAGCGACGACCACCCCGACATCGGGGCTGTAGTCGTCGACCAAAACCTCGACGAAGTCGGGCGCGTCGTCGACGTCTTCGGGCCGGTCGAACGCCCCTACCTCTCGGTCACGCCCAACGAGGGCGTCCACCTCCCGGTGCTGGTCGGCCAGACGCTGTACATTCGGTAGGTCGGCGAGTCGCAAAGCCAAAGCACGGGCGGGCCGACTGCCCGGGCATGAAGGATTCGCTGCGCGGCGTCCCGGTGCTCGTGGGCGTCGTCGCGCTGTTTCTCGTCGTGCAGTTCGGCGCGCTCGCGCTCCTTGAACCGTTCGAGAGCGCCGGCCTCCAATCCACCGAGAACCCCCAAAACCCGCTGAACAGCATTTTCTACGTCGCGTTCCTGCTGGTTGCGACGGCTGGTATTCTGCTGGTCATCAAGTACGACCAGCAGTGGATTCTGCGCGGGTTCATCCTGTTCACGAGCGGGTTCATCGCGACGTACGTGTTCGGGGTCGTGCTCCCGACGGTCGAGCTCGCGGGGGTGGACCTCGCGACCTACGGGCCGGCAGTCGCGCTCGTCGTCGCGCTGTACGTCTACCCGGAGTGGTGGGTCATCGACAGCGCAGGCGCCATTCTCGGAATGGGCGCGGCGGCATTGTTCGGCATCAGTTTCGGGATTCTGCCGGCACTCGTCTTGCTGACGGCGCTAGCCGTCTATGACGCCATCAGCGTCTACGGCACCGAGCACATGCTCACGCTCGCGGAAGGCGTGATGGAACTTCGACTCCCCATCGTGTTGGTTGTGCCGGCGACGCGCGGCTACTCGTTCCTCGAAGAAGCCGACGGCGACGCCGAAGTCGTCGAGGAAGAAGACATCGAGGGTGACGAGGAGAGCGAATCCGAGGAGCGCCAACTCGAAGGCGTCGACGAGGAGGAACGCGAGGCGTACTTCATCGGGCTCGGGGACGCCGTGATGCCGACGATTCTCGTCGCAAGCGCGGCACATTTCCTCGACACGCCCGTCGTATTCGGCGTGGAGTTGGCGGCGCTAACCGCGATTGTCGGGACCCTAATCGGGCTGCTCGTCCTGATGCGGATGGTGTTCGCGGGTCGTGCGCACGCCGGTCTCCCGCTGCTGAACGGTGGCGCTATCGCGGGCTACCTGGTGGGTGCAGTCGCAGCGGGCATCCCACTCGTGGAAGCGCTCGGGCTCGCGCCGTACGTCTAAGCGCGCTGAAGTCGCGACTAGTCGGGGCGAACAGGTGGCGAAACGAAGTCACGGAGCGGGCCACCACGCTCCCGCCGAACCGCTCCGCGCAACTCGTCAAGTCACGGGACCCGGTGGTCCCGCTCTCGTACTTCAACCTTCGTCCTACTCGCCAGTGAGCGCCTCGCTCGCGGGCGCGAACTCGATGTCGGTGCCGAGGCCGCGCTCGCTTGCGCGCTCATAGAGCATGTACGCGGCCGCGGCAGTCTCGATGCCCGTGCCGCCGCTGTCGAAAACGGTCACGTCATCGGCGGCAACGCGACCGGGCGCGTTCCCGGCGACCACGTCGCCGAGCTCAGCGTGGACGTGGTCCTCCGTGACAACGCCCTCCTCGAGCGCGTGGATGAACGAGCCGGCGTCCTGCGTGACGCGGTCGCGGAGGTCGGGGACGTAGACCGCGCGCTCGATGGTTTCGGCGTCGAGTTCGTGCTTCTCGGGGTGGTATTGTCCCATCGCTGTAACGTGCGTGCCGTCCGCGAGGTCCGCACTGTCGAAGACAGGTTCACTCGCGTTCGTCGCGGTGACGACGACGTCTGCGCCCTCGACGGCCGCGGTACTGGACGAGACAGCCTCGACAGAGATGGCGAGGTCGTCGTCCATCTCTGCGGCGAACGCTTCGCGGTTGGCTTCAGTCGGCGAGAACACGCGCACTTCTTCGAAGTCTCGGACTGTGGCGGTCGCGCGGAGTTGGCCGCGGGCTTGCGCGCCACTTCCGATGACGGCGAGCGTACTGGCGTCCTCGCGGGCGAGCGCGTCGACGCCAACCGCGCCCGTCGCACCGGTCTTGAACGGGTTCATGCGCGCGCCGTCGACGATGGCGAGCGGTTCGCCGGTGTCGGCGTCGAACAGCGGCGTGACGAACCACGCGTCGGCGTCCGCGAAGCCCGCGCTGTACATGTAGCCCCCCATCGCGCCGGTCTCGGGCAAGACAGCGGCGTACGCGGTAAACATGCCGGGCGGGGACTCGTTGAGGAGTTTCGTGCGCGGCTTGGCGGGCGCGCCCTCGCCGCGTTGTCGGTACGCGTCGCGGACAGCATCGACGTAGTCGGCTGGGTCGGCGAGCCCTGCGACGTCGTCGTCAGAGAGGAACAGCGTCTCGGTCATACGCGCCGTTTCGGCGGTCGCGTAGAAAAGGCTCGTGGGAGTTAGTCTGCGGACTCGTAGCCGGGGTCGGCGTGCCGCTCGGTCACCGACGCGGGGTCGTTGACGAACAGCCCGTGCGCGGTCAGCGCGGTCGCCACGACTGCACCGAGCGTGAGCGCCACGGTGAGGTCGACGCCCACCGCGTAGAGGCCGCCCGCGAGCCCGATCAGCGAGAGCGGGAGCGCCGCGAGCAAGGCGTCGTAGTAACTGCTCATGGTCACCTGGTACGTCTGCGCGCAGCCACATAATAGTTTGGTGCTGGTTTTGCGTATTATCTGCATAAGTTATAGCACTCAGCTGCCGGAGGCCACACGCCTATAACGCTGACAGGCGATTCTGCGCCTGTACACAGTGAACCGGAACGACCGATCTATCGTCGGACTCGTGGCGCTCGCACACGCCATGGTCCACACGTACGAACTCTCCATCCCGATTCTCATCCCGCTGTGGCTGGACACGTTCCCGGTCGGCCAGGGCACGATCGGCCTCGTCGTCGCTGCAGGCTACGCGCTGTTCGGCCTCGGCGCGCTCCCCGGCGGCATCCTCTCGGACACCGTCGGCTCGCGCCGGCTCATCGCGGGCTGCCTGTTCGGCATGGCCGCGTCGTTCGCCCTACTGTCGGTCGCGCCCTCCATCCTCGTCGTCGCGCTCGCGCTCGTCTGCTGGGGGGTCGCCGCCAGCGTCTACCACCCCTCGGGGCTGTCGCTCATCTCCACGGGCGTCGAGGACCGTGGCGACGCCTTCGCGTACCACGGCATCGCCGGCAACGTCGGCACCGCCGCCGGCCCGCTCGCGGTCACGCTCCTGTTGCTCGTAGCGGACTGGCGGGTCGTCACCGCGCTGCTCGCCGTGCCCGCCGTCGTCGCGGGACTCGTCGCCCTCCGCGTGCGTTTCGACGAACACGCTGCCGTCACCGCTACCGACGGCGGCGACTCGAAAGCCAGCGTCGGCGTCTCCTCGGTGAGCGAGTTCCTCGCCGAATCGAAACTCCTGCTCGCCGGACCGTTCGTCGCCGTCTTCGTCATCGTCATGCTGAGCGGGCTCTACTACCGGGGCATCCTCACGTTCCTCCCCGACCTGCTCTCCGAGCTGCCCGCGTTCGCACCCGTCCAGTTCGCCGGCCGCGAACTCGAGCCGTACCGCTACGCGTACGCCGGCCTGCTGATGGTCGGCGTCGCCGGGCAGTACGCCGGCGGGAAACTCACCGAGCGCATCCCGACCGAGCGCGGCATCGGCATCACGTTCGCCGCGCTCGCGGTGCTCGCCGTCGTCTTCCTCCCGGCCGCGAACGCCGGACTCCTGCCGCTGCTGGTGGTCGGCGCACTCCTCGGGTTCACGCTGTTCGTCATCCAGCCGATGTACCAGGCGACCGTCGCCCAGTACACGCCCTCGGGGACGCGCGGGCTCTCCTACGGCTACACCTACCTCGGCGTGTTCGGCGTCGGCTCCGCCGGCTCCGCGATGGCGGGGAGCATCCTCGAATACTCGAACGCGACCGTGCTGTTCGGCGTGCTCGCGGTGCTCGCGCTCGGCGGTGCGAGCATCGCAGCCGTGCTCGCCGCCCGGTAGCGGCACCTTCTAGCTACGGTAGTCGACGATTACGAGCGTGAGGAATCGCGCGACGGTGAGCGCTATCGTGCCGAACACGAGCGCGACGACGAAGAACTGGAGGTCGGCGTTCCCCGGGAAGAACGGTGTGCCGCGCAGCAGTTGCGCGAGGAAGTCTGCGCCCAGCCACGACGCCGCGCCGTACAACAGCGCGGCGCGCGTGGACTCGCGGACGCTGGCGTCGTAGCCGCCCGCGAACGGCGCGACGACCACCCAGCCCACGACGAACGGCACGAGCACGCCGGCGTACCGCTGGGCAGTCAGCGAGCCGTGGGAGAGCGTCCCCACGAGCACGAACGCGAAGATGGCCAGCAGGTCACCCGGCAGGAATCGAACGACCGCGCGCGGGTCGGCGTCGTAGAGGTCCATGTCGGAGCCTTCGGAACGAGGGACTATGTTGGTCCCGGTTCGACGCCGACGACGGTGTACGCGAACCCGCGGTTGAGCACGCGAGCATCCAGTCCTGTTTTCTCCATCCGCGTAGCGAGGTCGTCGGGCGCGTCGAACGACGAGTGGAACGCGACGGCGTGCTCGGCAGCGACAAGCAGGCGGCCTCGCAGCGTCTCTGGATTGAAGTCGCGGACGACGAGCACGCCACCGGGTCGAAGAACGCGCTTTGCTTCCGCGAGCGCGCCGTCTCGGTCGGGGAAGTGGTGGAGCGCGTCCACGATAGTAATCGCGTCCACGCTGTCGTCGCGGTACGGGAGTGCGGCGGCGTCGCCGCGAACTGCTGGCAGTCCGCTCTCGCGGGCTTCCGCCAGCATTCGCGCGCTGGCGTCGACGACCGTGACGTCCCGGCCTGCGACCTCGGTGGTGTCCCGAGCGAGCGCACGAGCCGCGCGCCCCGTGCCACCGCCGACGTCGAGCACACACTCGACCGGGCGCTCGGCTGCCGCCAGCCCCGCTGCGAGGTCGCCGCGGTCCGCGGCCGGCATCACGAGGTCGTACACCGGCGCGAACCACTCGAAGTACTGGACGTCGTGCATACACCTGCCTTCGGCCCGCAGGCACGCAACTCTTTGCCCTCGCCATCCAACCGACGGGCGTGCAGTACGCGGTACTCGGTGGTCCCGACGACGGCCCGACGCTCCGCCTCGACTGGCGGGCGTTCAGCTACGCCGGGAAGTTCGTGATGTCGAACACCGGGAAAGCGATAGCGTTCGAGGGCGCGCCGCTGGCCGAGCGCACGAACTGGCCGCCGGCGGCCCGCGACGCCGACGACCCGGTTGCGGATATTGTGGGTGCTGTCTCGTTCAACGACGACCGCACCGACTCCGGGACGGCGTGGCTGCGGTACGTCACGGTGCGCGAGGACCGCCGCGGCGACGGCATCGGCGCACGCCTCTGTGCGTTCGCGGCCGACCACCTGCTTGCTGACCACGAGCGCGTTAAGATTGCAGTGAACAACCCGTTCGCGTACGAAGCGCTCCACAAGGCCGGATTCGGGTTCACGGGCGAGGAAACCGGCATCGCGGAGTTAGTGCTGGAGCGTCCCTGCACGGACCGCGCGGCGCGCTATCAGAACGGCCTCGACGTCTACCGCGAACGCGACCTCTCCGAGGAAGAAGCGGCGTTTCTCGACCAGAGAACCGGCAGTAGACCGCCCGAGCGAGTGGACTCGTAGCTTTTTCCAGGTCCGGCCCGGACCTTCTCTCGTGACGCTGCTCTCGACGGCCCTGCTCGCGCTCGGTGCAGTCCACCTCGTCGCCGGGATTCCACTGCTGCTCGCGCCCGGATTCGTGCGTACCAGCCTCCCGGAGCGGTACGCCGAGGCGGTCGGCAACCGCGGTGAGTGGCGTGGCTTCGGTGCGGGCGTGACCAGTATCGGCATCTCCTTGTTGCTCATTGGGAACGGCATCGCGTCGTAGCTCAACGGTTAAATCCGGGGGCCGCCTACGGGCGCGTAATGGGTAACGCGGACCTCCGGCAGCTCGCGGTCATCGAGGAGGTTCCCTTCGACGAATTGGAGGGGGACGTGGTGGCCGTGGACGCGCACAACTGGCTGTACAAGTACCTCACGACGACGGTGCAGTGGACCAGCGAGAGCATCTACACGACCAGCGAGGGCATCGAGGTCGCGAACCTGGTGGGCATCGTGCAGGGCCTGCCGAAGTTCTTCGAGCACGACCTCACGCCGATTTTCGTCTGGGACGGCGGCGTCACGGAACTCAAAGACGAGGAAGTCGAGGCGCGCCGCGAGCAGCGCGAGCGCTACGAGGAAGAACTCGAAGAAGCACGCGAAGCGGGCGAGGCAATCGAGGCCGCGCGCTTGGAAGCCCGCACGCAGCGGCTCACGGAGACCATCCACGAGACCTCCCGCGAACTCCTAGAGCTGCTGGACGTGCCACAGGTCGAAGCGCCCGCGGAGGGCGAGGCGCAGGCCGCGCATATGGCGCGCGTTGACGACGATGTCGACTACGCGGGCAGCGACGACTACGACTGCCTGTTGCTCGGCGCGCCCGTGACGCTCCGCCAACTCACGAGCAAGGGCGCGCCCGAGCGCATGGACTTCGAAGCAACGCTCGACGAGCACGACCTGACGTGGGAGCAACTCGTGGACGTCGGTATCCTCTGTGGCACGGACTTCAACGAGGGCATCACGGGCTTCGGTCCGAAGACCGCGCTGAAGGCCATCCACGAGCACGGCGACCTCTGGAGTGTCCTCGACGCCGAGGGCGAGCACATCGAGTACGCCGACCGCATCCGCGAGCTGTTCTTGAACCCGGACGTCACCGACGACTACGACCTCAATCTGGAGCCGTCGCCGGACATCGACGCAGCGCGTGAGTACGTAATCGAGGAGTGGGAGGTCGACGCTGCGGAACTCGAACGTGGGTTCTCCCGCATCGAGGACAGCGTCGTCCAGACCGGGCTCGACCAGTGGACCTGACGCCGGGACCCACGGGCTTTTCTCGCCGGCTCACCGAATAGAGAGTATGGACCTGACGTTCGCGGATATCGAAGCCATCATCGAGGACGAGATTCCAGACGCCGAGGCGACTATCTCGCGGATGCGCGGCGATCACGACGACGACCACCTCGCGGCCACCGTCGTCTCGCCCGCCTTCGAGGGCAAGCGCCTCGTCCAGCAACACCAGCTCGTCTACGATGCCCTCGACGAACACATGACTGAGGAGATTCACGCACTGGAGTTGTCGACGTACACGCCCGAGGAGTACGAAGAGCACGCCTGAGGTCGCTGACGTCGGTGACTACGCCGTCCAGCCGGACTACTTGCTCGCCGCACGCCTTCGCGACGGCAATCGTGGCCAGCGTGGCGCGCTCTCGAACCACCGTACCCCGACGATGGTTGCTTCCGAAGCGTTAGGAGGATAGGTTGATAGGGTCCGGTATGGAGACTCGACCACTCGAACCAACACGCGCGGGCACGACGGAAATCGGGCCCGGAACCTGGAAGATGGGTGGCGACTGTCGCGACGCGGACGAAACGCAGGTGCGGGCTGTCCGAGCAACGCTGGGGGCGAACGTCGACTGCCTCGGCGCCGTCGGCGTTCGCGGCGACGGGCGGGGTGAGTGAGTTGTTCGTCGACGCGCTCCGATACCCAATCCAAGACCGGACGCGATTGGACGGGACAGCCAAGTGCCTCGTCTGCCTCCTGCTCGCTGGAATCCTCTTCCGAATCGCGGCTCGCATCTGGCCCGACTGGGCGTTTCTCGCCCCGCTCGTGGTCGCGGTCGTCCCGGCGGCTGGGTTCTTCGGCCTCGTTGGCGGCGTCCTCTCTGGAGCGGAGTTCCCCGACCTCCTGACGCGTTCCACGGCGACGTTCGCTCGGCGGCTGCTCGCTGTCTCGGCCGTCTACCTCCTACTGCCGGTGCTCGCCATCGTCGCGACGGGCTATGTAATCGGGAGCGGAGCCGTCCCCGCCGAAATCGGCGGCATCACGGCGGCGACGCTGGCGACGGTCGCCCTACTGCTCACCATCGTCTGCAGTTACCTGCTGCCCGCGGCAGCCGTTTCTGGAATTGAGGACGGAGTCCGTGCGGGGCTCCGCCGGGAGGCGCTCCGTGGAACTGCCTCGGGGGCGTACTTCCTCGCGTGGGTTGGCGCGATCGTCCTCGTCGTCGTCTCGTGGAGCGTGCTCGCGACGGTGGCTACACGGAGTCTTGCCGCGGTCGTGGCCCTCGCGTGGTTCTCGTACGCGCACGTCGCCGCCGCGGCACTCCTCGCCGAGGGAGTCGAGCGAACGCGGTACTGGCAGCGGTGAAGGGGAGAAAAGCGGCTATTCGAGGTCGATCGTTTCGGCGTCGTCCAGCGAGCGGTTGTGGAGTGCGTCGCCGGTCGCACGGTCGAAGATGTGAATCGCGTCTTCGGGAATCTGCGCGATGACCTCGTCGCCTTCGGGGACACGAGTGAAGCCGTCAGTCGACGCGATGAGCGTCTCGGCGTCCTCGCCGGCGTCGGGGTCGAACTGGAGGTAGACGGTGTTTTCGTCGCCCATCGGTTCGATGACGTCGACGACCGTTTCGAAGTCGTGGTCGCCGCTCGCGCTCTCGACCAGTTCGATGTCTTCGGGACGGATGCCCAAGACGAGGTCAGTCGTGTCGCCGAGGTTCGCCTGAACGTCGGAACTGATGGGGTACTCGAAGGAGTCGCCACGCAGGACGCCGTCCTGCAGCGTCACGTCAAAGAAGTTCATCGACGGCTCGCCGAGGAAGCCAGCAACGAATTTGTTCGCTGGCTTGTGGTAGCACTCCAACGGCGTGCTGATCTGCTGGAGTCGACCGTCGTTGAGGATGGCGATGCGGTCCCCCATCGTCATCGCCTCGGTCTGGTCGTGCGTCACGTAGATCGTCGTCACGCCGAGGTCGTCCTGGAGCCGCTGGAGCTCGGTGCGCATCTGTGCGCGGAGCTTCGCGTCGAGGTTCGACAGCGGCTCGTCCATCAGGAACACTTCCGGGTCCCGGACGATTGCGCGACCGAGGGCGACGCGCTGCTGCTGGCCGCCCGAGAGTTCGCTCGGCTTTCGGTCGAGCAACTCGGAGATGCCGAGCAGTTCGCCGGTCTCGGAGACCATCTGCTGAATCTCGTCGTCCGGAATGTCGGTGGACTCCTCCAGCCCGAACGACATGTTCTCACGGACGGACATGTGGGGGTACAGTGCGTACGACTGAAACACCATCGCGATGTTCCGGTCCTGTGATTTCACGTCGTTGATGACGCGGTCTGCCAGCGAGAGGGTCCCGGAGGTAATCGACTCCAGTCCCGCGATCATCCGCAGCATCGTCGACTTGCCGCAGCCCGAGGGGCCGACCACGACGAGGAACTCGCCGTCGTCGACCGACGCCGAGACGTCGTCGACAGCGACGATTTCGTCGTTCCCGTCCTGGAATACCTTCGTTACCGAGTCGAGTTCAAGCGTTGCCATATCTGTGAGTTGTGATGGAAAGGTCGTTCGCGCGCCACACACCTATCTCTTCCGCGAGGTCGCCGGAGCCGCGAGCGGCGGCAGAACGGCTCACGCCGCCACCCCCTCGGCGAACTCGTCGCCGAAGAAGATGTAGACCGCCAGCGTCGGCAACGCCGCGAGGAACGCTCCAGCCATCCGGAGCGCGAAGTCCTGGCCCTCCAGCGAGGACCCGAGGCCGGCAAGGATCAACACGACCGGTGCAGCCGGGCTCGACTCTGTCGCGACTAGTACCAGCGTGAACAGCAGGTCGTTCCAGATCTGCGTGAACTGGTAGATGAGGACGACCGCGAACATCGGCCCCGACAGCGGGAGCACGATGCGGCGGTAGACCCGACGGAGTGACGCGCCGTCGAGTCGCGCCGACTCGATCATCTCCTCACTCAGGTTCGTGTAGTACGTCCGGAATAGGAGCGTACACATGGGAATCCCGTACGCGACGTGAGTGACGATCAGTTCGATGATGCCAGCGTAGTCGTTGGGGATGCCCAGCGCCCAGACGAACGACAGCAGGCTCGTGAGTTCGACCCACTGCGACCAGAACTGGGTCAGCGGCACCAGCACGGCCTGGTACGGGATGAAGATGCCCGCGATGATGATTGCGAGCAGCGGGGCCTTGTACGCCTGCTTCCAGTTCGGAATCGTGAGTCCGTACGCCATCAGACTCCCGACGACCGCCGAGATGACCGTCGCCGGCACGGCGTACAGCAGGCTGTTGCCCATTCCGCGCAGCAGCGCGTCGACGGCCGCCTGCCACTTCGCCAGCGTGAACCCACTCGGTCCCGGGGGCGCGAACGGCGCCGTCTCGATGACCGCGGTTCCGGTCTTGAACGAGGTGACTAGTCCGGACTCGATCGGGACGAGGTAGAAGGCCGCCATCACGAGCAGCACGACGTACAGTCCGACGTCTTCTACCGTCGTCTGTTCGAGGTTCTGGCGGATTCGGGCCGTCACCGCCGCGTCGCCGTCCGTTCGAGATTCGGTGTCGCTCATAGGTTGTCCCTCCGGTATTCGTAGACGAGGTACGGGCCGATGACGCTGAGCGCCATCGCGAACAGGACGATGGCAATCGCGGACCCGTACGCCCAGTTGAGGTTTGCGTACGCTTCACGGACCATCTTTGTCGCCAGGATGTCCGCACCGTTCGGTGGTCGATAGCCGCCAACCAGCGAGTAGAGGAAGTCGAAGGCCTTCATCGCGAACACCATCAGCACGACAGCGGCGCTGATGGTCGCACCCTTCAACTGTGGGATGATGACTCGCCAGTACATCTTCATGGTCGACGCGCCGTCGACCTTCGCAGCCTCGTAGTGCTCGCTGGGTATCGCTCGGAGGCCCGCGAGATACACGACCATCGCGTACCCCGAGAACTGCCACATCAGCGCGAAGATGATTGCTGGGAGGACGACTGCCTGGTTCCCCAACCAGCTCACTGGGCCGAGCCCGAACACGCCGATGACGCTGTTGACGATACCGTTGTTGTAGTTGTACATCCACAACCAGAACTGTGCGGTCACCACGAACGAGAGGCTCATCGGCAGGAGGTAGATCGTCCGGAACGAGTTCTCGAACCGGATTCCCCTGTCGATGAGAATCGCCAGTACGAGCCCAACCACGAGCGTCACTCCGGTGAATCCGATGAGCAGGACGAATGTGTTGATCGCAGCGTCGATGAATCCTGGATCACCGAGCGCCCGCGCGTACATCTCGAAGTCGAGGTTCGAGTAGTCCGGTGCGTTCGCGAACCCCCGGTAGTCGGTCAGCGAGATTAGCAGGTTCCAGATGATCGCCCCGTAGACGAACAGCGCCATCAGCAGGAACGGCAGCAGCCAGAAAACGGAGGATTCGGTGAAGTCGCTACCGAAGCGACTATTCAGGGCCTCGGTAACCCGGCCGACGGGTCCCGGGTCCGACCCCGAGTCCGGCTGCCGGGCGGATTCTTCGCTCACGACGCCGCCGTCGGGGCGGACCTCCTCGTCGGCCCGGGACGACGGGCTGAGAGCGGCGAACAACCGACGGAGATTGTCGAACATGCGGCGGTTAGTTCGATACGGCGTCCAGGAACCCCTGCGTGGCCGCGTCGACGTTGTACGGGCCAGTGAACTCCGAGGAGATGACCTCGTTGAGCTGGCTCATCTTCTGGGAGGAGACTGCGAGGCCGTGCTGGAGCGTCGGCGGTCGGTGCTCCGCGTTCGCGAAGTCCTCGGCCGTCTCCTGGAGGTACGGACCGAATTCGTCCATACTCACGTCGGTTCGGGTCGGGATGGACCCCTTGTACTGGTTGAACGCAATCTGGGCCTCCTGGCTGCCGACGAACCCCTCCCAGATTTTCGAGGCTTCCGGGGTCGGATTGTTCGCGGGGTAGAGGAACGAGTCGAAGTGCACCGTGTACATGTTCTCCGTTCCCGGGAACGTCTTGAATCCCCAGTCGTCGTTGTAGTCGAAGTTCTCCGCGTTCCGGAACGCACCAGCGGCCCAGTTGCCCTGATGGATGAACGCCGCGTTGCCGTTGATGATGTTCTGGTTGGACGCGGTCAGGTTGAGCGAGGCCGCGTCGTCGCTGATGTAGTTCTCCAGCATCTCCGCGGTCGTCTCGAAGGCCGACCGGACGGCGCTCTCCGAGCCGTTACCCTCGACGAAGTCCATGTACGGCTGGTACCCTTCCTGCCCGAGCATCACGGCGGCCCACAGCTGGGTCGTCGTCCACGTGCCGGACATTGCGTGGGTCATCGGCACCGCGTCGGTCTCGTTGGCGACCGTCTCGAAGGCGTCCAGGAGCGCCGAGAGGCTGGTCAGCGAGTCCACATCGACGCCTGCCTCTTCGACGACCGAGGTGTTGTAGAACAGGCAGTTGAGGCGGTGCGAGCCGAGCGGGACGGCTCGGTAGCTGCCGTTCATCTGGTGGAGGTCGATTGCCTCTTGAACCATCACGTCCTCGAAGTTGTTCTCCTCCCAGACGTCGTCGACGCTCCCGAGGACGCCCTCGTAGCGACGGAGGTTGGGGCCGGGCCAGTTCGCGAACGACCCGGGCGGGTCGTTGCTCTGGAGTCGGTTGGCCACGACTGCGTCGAGGTTCTGGTTCCCACCGCCACCAATGGGGCTCATGTCGAGGCCGACGTCGGGGTGTGCCTCTTCGAACGCAGTGGTCAGCGCTTCGGCCGCGCGGGCACCGTCGCCGCCCGTCCAGCCGTGGAGCACTTCGACCGGGCCGCTAACTTCGCCACCGCTCGTCGTGCCGCTCGCGGTGCCGTCGTTCGTCGTGCCGCTCCCACTGTCGCCACCACCGGTACAGCCAGCGATTCCGGCGAGAGCCGCAATACTGGCGCCTCGGATGAAGGTCCTTCTGGACCGTCCGCTGCCGCCTGACCGTTCGTCGTTGCCTTTGTGTGGCATGCATTCACGAATTAACCACAACTATAATAAAAGTTTGGAAAGAGTGGGTCCTGTCAAATATATAGATGGATTTGACTTAAATAACGCCCCCTCGATCATTCCGCCACGACCGGTTGCATCACGGGTCATTCCGACGGCTGCAACTATAGACTTACGACGACCGGGAACTGATCACCGACGTTTTGTCTGCGCCCAGCAGAACCAGAGATTTCGACCAGATTGCCAAGAGCGCGGCTTCAAACCCGGAGCGTGAATCACAGAAGGTTCTCACCGATCTCGTCGGTTCACAGAGTGGCGCACTCAGAACGGTGGTTCTTCAAAGCGGGGCAAGTGGACAGCAAGCACTCCTACAGAGGCGAGGTAGCTTGCATGCCGGTCTGGGAGAGGTTGTACGCAACTCCTCAAGTGGAAGCTCTGGTCGCAGGGCATCACGTTCGCACGGTCCCAGCCGGGATCGATTCGGTGGGTTTTACGCGCCGGCACTTCGTCCCCCCGAGTATGGGAGACGACTACCGAACCGAACGCGACAGTCTCGGCGAAATCGAAGTTCCCGCGGACGCGTACTGGGGCGCACAGACCCAGCGCGCCGTCGAGAACTTCCCCATCTCGGACAGCACGTTCGGGCGGCGCTTCGTGCGTGCGCTCGGCGTCGTGAAGAAGGCCGCCGCGCAGGCGAACAACGACCTCGGTTTGGTCGACGACGAGAAAGCCGACGCCATCGTCGAAGCCGCTGACGAAGTCATCGAGGGCGAGCACGACGACCAGTTCCCCGTCGACGTCTTCCAGACCGGGAGCGGGACGTCTTCGAACATGAACGCCAACGAGGTCATCGCGAACCGCGCCGCCGAGATTCTCGGCGAGGAGGTCGGCGCGCGCGTCGTCCACCCCAACGACCACGTCAACTACGGCCAGTCCAGCAACGACGTCATCCCGACCGCGATGCACGTCGCCGCCCTGGAAGCCGTCGAGAAGGACGTCGAACCCGCGCTCGAACTGCTCGCCGACGCCCTCGACCAGAAGGCCGACGAGTTCGACGGCGTCGTCAAGACCGGCCGCACGCACCTCCAGGACGCCACGCCCGTGCGCCTCGGCCAGGAGTTCGGCGGCTACCGGACGCAGGTCGAGAAGGGGATCGAGCGCGTGCGCGACGTGAAAGCCCACCTCTCGGAGCTCGCGCTCGGCGGCACCGCGGTCGGCACCGGACTCAACACGCATCCCGAATTCCCCGAGAAGGCTGCCGCGTACATCTCGGAGGAGACCGGCGTCTCCTTCCGCGAAGCGGACGACCACTTCGAGGCCCAGGCCGCCCACGACGCGATGAACGAGGCCCACGGCGCGCTCCGCACGGTCGCGGGCTCGCTGAATAAGATTGCCAACGACCTCCGCCTGCTCGCGTCCGGGCCGCGCAACGGCCTCGGGGAGATCGAGCAGCCCGAGAACCAGCCCGGCTCCTCGATTATGCCCGGGAAAATCAACCCCGTGGTGGCTGAAGCTGTCAATCAGGTCCACAAGCAGGTCGTCGGCAACGACGCTGCCGTGAACGCGGGTGCCGTCGAGGGTCAGCTCGACCTCAACCTCTACAAGCCGGTGCTGGCGCACAACTTCCTTGAATCCTCGAAGGTCATCGCGAACGCCAGCGTCGCGTTCGCGGAGAAATTCGTGGCGAAGCTCGAAGCCAACGAGGAGTACTGCGAGGAGCAGGTCGAGCGCTCGATGGCGCTGGCGACCGCGCTTAACCCCGCTATCGGCTACGACAAGGCTAGCGAGGTCGCGAAGGCCGCGCTTAAGGAGGGTAAGTCGGTCAAGGAGGTCGTCGTCGAGAAGGGCTACCTCTCCGAGTCGGAAGCCGAGGACGTCCTCGACCCAGAGAAGATGACCCACCGCGGCATCCTCTCGGGCGACGACTGACGACACAGGACGGCAGCTAGTCGAGAGCAGTATTTTTGCGGCGCGTTGGCCGGCGCTCGCAGTTAGACGTCGAGACGCTGGGATAGTTCGTCGCCGATACGTTTCATGCCGTAATCCCCGGGGTGGAGCAGGTCCGCGGCCAGCTCGGAGAGCGGCAGTAGTTCGGGGCTCTCGACGAGCGAGAGGTTGCCGTGGGGTGATTCCTCGACAATGGTGCGCAACGTCTCTCGGTACGCTATGGCGTGTTCGGCGTCGCCTGATTCGGTCACGTCGTCGCAGTACGGGAACAGCGTCACGCACGTAATCGGCTTCTCTGGATGGGCGGCCGTGATGGTATTGACGAGGTCGTCGGCGCGTTCGTGGAACTACTCGGGTGAGAAGCCGCCGGAGGACGCCATGTTGACCGAGATGGCGAGTGTCGCGACGTCCCAGTCGTCGCGGGCGGCGATGTGCTCGGTCATCGCGGCCTCACAGTATGCGGACCCGGAGCAGCCGAGGTTCAGCGCGTCGACCCCGCAGTTGCGCGCGACGGTGGTGACGTAGTCAGTGTGTGGGACCGACGCCGCGGCGCCCTCGGTAATCGACGTCCCGTACGCGAGATACCGCTGGTCGGGAAGTTCGTCGACGGTGGGCGGCCGGCAGTCGCCGGTGACGTCGTGGACGGCGATAGCCTGGTAGCGGTCGAGTTGGATGCGGCAGACGCACGGGTCGAACCGGCCGGTCTCATCACTGGACGCGAGCTCCTGGAGTCGCTCGCGCACGCGGAACGTCAGCGTCTCGGGATCGGTGCCGACTCCGGTCGGCTCCCACGGCTAGAACTCCCCCCAGAACGTGTGAATCTCGGTCGGCTCGGACGCGGACAGGGACAGCGTCACCTCGACTTCGGCGTCGTCGGTGTGCGGGACGAATCTGACCTCGCTGTCGGTCGGATGGCCCACGCGGTCGCGGGCCATGTCGTTCAAGCCGTCGCTCACTGCGGTGGGAACGCGGCAGAGTCGGTCGCCGCCGTCGGCCCACTCCGCTGAGACCGTCTCCGCGACGTTGTACAGCGAGACGGACGGAAACTTCGCTACCTCCATGTCCCCCTCGTCTGGAGGGGCCACGTGAGTGTGTCGGAGTCCCGTCTCGTCGATTCAGCCCGCCCACCTTCTTGTACCCGCGTTTCGATGACCGACGCATGGAACGACTCGACTCCCGCGTCCGCCTCATCTGGTTCCTCCGCGTGTTCGTCGGTTCCGTCGTCGCCGGCGTCATCGCAGCCATCGTGACGGGATTCGTCGACAGCGTGACCGTCTCTCCCCTCCTCGTCGGCGGCAGCGTGTTCGCTGTCCTCCTCGTGCTCGGCGCCATCCACGTCGTCCTCAGGTATCGAGCGTGGCGCTTCGAGGTCCGCGAAGACACCCTCTACATCGAGCGCGGCGTGCTCGTGAACGTCCGCACGGTCGTCCCGTTCGTGCGCGTCCAGCACGTCGACGCCCGCCGCGGCCCAATCGAACGCGCGCTCGGGCTGAGTAGCGTCGTCGTCTACACGGCTGGGTCCCGTGGAGCGGACGTCTCGATTCCGGGACTGGTCGCCGAGCGCGCCGACGACGTCCAGGAGACGCTGCGACGCCTCGCAATCGAGAGCGAGCCCGAGACCGGCGATGCCGGGGATGCAGTGTGAAACTCCACCCGCTGTCGATTCCCGTCCGCGTCGTCTCGCGCGCCGTTGGCATCGTGTGGGCGTTTATCTTCGCGGGCTTCGCGCTCGCGGGCGGCGACCCGCTGTTGCTCAGCGGCGTCGTCGTGCTCGCGGTCGTCGTGCTCGCGGGGCTCGCGGGCTACGAGGTGGCGTACTACCGGCGCTTCGACTACGAACTCACCGACGAGAGCCTCGACATTTCCTCGGGAGTGTTCTCGCGGCGCGACCGAGAGATTCCGCTGCGTCGCGTGCAGAACGTCGACGTGACGCGGTCGTTCGTCGCGCGGCTGCTCGGCATCGCGGTCGTCGACGTGGAGACGGCGGGCGGCGGCGGCACCGAGGCGAACCTGCGGTTCGTTGGCGGTGAGGAAGCCGACCGCCTGCAGGAAGCGATTCGAGCGAAGCGCGCTGCACTCCAACGCGAGGAAGGCGAGGAGGGCGAAACCGAGGAAGCGGAAGCCGCGGCGTCGGCGGGCGGCGAGACACTGTTCGAGCTCTCGGACCGCGACCTCGTGCTGTACGGCGCGCTCTCGTTCGACCCGCGGCTGGCGTCCGGCGTGGTCGCGCTCGCGACGTTCCTCGCGCCCACGTTCGGTGACCGCATCTCGCTGTCTGGACTCGGCATCGCCGCTATCGTCGGCTTTGCGGTCGTCGCCGCGCTCGCGCTGTGGGCGGCATCGGCGGTCGCGCGCATCGTCCAGTTCTACGGCTTCCGGCTGCGTCGGGTCGGCGACGACCTGCGCTACGAGCGCGGCTTGCTCTCGCGGCACGACGGCACCATTCCGCTATCGAAGCTCCAGACGGTCGCCGTCGAGGAGAACGTCCTGATGCGGCGCTTCGGCTTCGCGTCGCTGGCCGTCGAGACCGCTGGCTACGCGCCCGGTAGTCAGCCCAGCGGCGGCTCGGAAGCAGCCATCCCGATTGCGCCCCGCGAAGACGTGCTTTCGCTGGCGCAGACGCTCGAACCGTTCCACGACTTCGAGGTCGAACGGCCGCCCGAGCGCGCTCGCAAGCGCTACGTCCGTCGGTACCTGCTCGTGGGCCTCGCGGTGGTCGCCGCAGGGTTCCTCGTCGACCAGTTCCTCACGAGCGTCCCGTGGTACGCGGCTGGCGTGTTGCTCCTGCTGGCGTGGCCCGCCGCACGGCTCACGCACCGCCACCGAGGCTACGAAGTCGGCCCGGACCACGTCGTTACGCAGGGCGGGTTCTGGAACCGCAGCACGCGCATTGTGCCCTACCGCCGCATTCAGACGGTCATCCGACGGCAGACGGTCTTCCAGCAGCGCTGGCGGCTCGCGACGGTTATCTTCGACACCGCCGGTTCCCGCTCAATATCGGCGGGTGACGCCGCGGCGCTGGACCGCGACGAGGACGACGCCGACAGCATCGCGGTGGCTGTCCGCGACCGCGTCCTCGACGTCATCTACGAGCGCGACCGGAAGTAGTCGGGACGACAGACTGAACGGTTTTTTATCGTTCGCCCGCACACGACCACGTAATGACCGAGTTCGACTATGACGAGCTGGGACTCGTCGCCGGGCTGGAAATCCACCAGCAACTGGACACGGCGACGAAGCTGTTCTGCGAGTGCCCGACGGAACTCCGCGAGCCCGAGGAGGCCGAGCGTACGTTCACGCGCTACCTCCACCCAACGCGCTCCGAATTGGGCGAAATCGACGAGGCCGCCCTCGAAGAGAGCAAGGTCGAACGGGAGTTCGAGTACCTCGCGTACGACACAACGTGTCTCGTCGAGGAAGACGACGAACCACCCCACCGTCTCGACGAGGAAGCCCTCGGCACGGCGCTGGAAATCACGCAACTGCTGGACATGGACCCGGTCGACCGCGCGCACGTGATGCGGAAGGTCGTCATCGACGGGTCGAACACCTCTGGGTTCCAGCGGTCAACGCTCCTCGCCCACGACGGCGAAATCGAGACCAGCGAGGGTCCTGTCGGCATCGAGGACCTGATGCTCGAAGAGGAGTCCGCCCAGCGTGTGGAGGAACGCGAGGGCGGCGTGCAGTTCTCGCTGGACCGCCTCGGCATTCCGCTCGTTGAGATTGGCACGAAGCCGGACATCTCGACGCCCGAGCAGGCACTGGAGGCCGCCGAGCGCATCGGGATGTTGCTGCGCTCGACGGGGAAGGTCAAGCGCGGGCTCGGGACGATTCGCCAGGACGTCAACGTCTCCATCGCGGAGGGCGCGCGCGTGGAGATGAAGGGCGTTCAGAGCCTCGGCGACATCGACGACCTGGTGCGCGAGGAGGTCCGTCGACAGGTCGAACTCGTGGACATCGCCGACGAACTCCAAGATAGAGACGCCAGCGTCGGCGATACGCAGGACGTCTCCGACGTCTTCGCCGAGACGGGATCGGGCGTCATTCGGGGCGCGCTAGATGCTGACGGCGTCGTCTATGCGGTTCCCTTGTACGGCTTCGACGGGCTGGTCGGCCGCGAAGTCCAGGAGGGCCGCCGGCTTGGCACGGAGTTCTCCGACCACGCCAAGCGCCACGGCGCGGGCGGCCTCTTCCACACGGACGAACTGCCGGCGTACGGCGTCACCGAGGACGAAGTCGAAGCGCTTCGGGAGGCAGTCGGCGCGGACGAGAACGACGCGGTCGCCATCGTCGCGGACGAGCCGTCGGTGGCGACGGGCGCTATCGATGCGGTTGCGGAGCGTGCGGAGACGGCCATTGAGGGTGTCCCGGAGGAGACACGCGGCGCGAACGACGACGGCACGTCGGAGTACCTGCGGCCGCTGCCGGGCGCGGCGCGGATGTACCCCGAAACGGACGTGCCGCCCGTCGACCCCGACCCCTCGGAGGTCGAACCGCCGGAGCTGTTGACGGAAAAGGTCGAGCGGTACCAGGAGGACTACGACCTCGATGCGGGGCTCGCCGAGCAGGTCGCGTACGGCCGGCGGTGGCCGCTGTTCGAGGAGCGCGTCGAGGCCGGCGTGGATGCGACGCTCGCTGCGCAGACCTTGGAGTCGACGGTGACGGAGTTGCGCCGCGACGACGTACCCGTCGAGAATCTCACCGACGACCACTTCCGCGGCGTGCTGGACCTCGTGGCGGAGGGCGAGCTCGCCCAGGAGGGGGTTCCGGAGCTGTTGGCGGCGCTGGCCGAGCAGCCCGACCGGGAAGCCGCCGTCCTCGCGGAGGATCTCGGGCTCGGCTCCGCGGGTGAGGACGAAGTCCGCGAGGCGGTCGTGGAGGTCGTTGAACGGAACAGCGACCAGGTCGAGGAGGAAGGGATGGGCGCGTTCTCTGGGCTGATGGGTGAGTGCATGGGGGCGCTCCGCGGGAAGGCGGACGGTGACCTCGTCAGTGAGGTGCTGCGCGAGGAGATTCAGAAGCGCGCCTGACTATTCGTCGGCCAGTTCTTCGAGCAGCGTCTCCAGTTCGTAGCTCTGGAGCGGGCGTTGGGTGTCTTTCTGTCGGGCGATGACGAACGTGGAGTTCGTGCGGTCGACTTCGGGGATGGCTTCGAAGTCGGAGATGAGGCGTTCGACGTCGTCGGAGTGTGGGAGGCGTGCGAGCACCATGAAGTCGGTTTCGCCCATCGTGAAGAACGTCTGCGTGACGCCTTCGACGCCGCTGATTTTCTCGCCGACGTCTTCGTAGCTGCCCTCGTAGGAGGTGAGGACTTCGAGGACGACTGTCACGCCGAGGCCGAGTTCGTCGAGGTCGAGGTCGTAGAGGTCGTTCTCGACGACGCCCTGTTCGCGGAGGTTGTTGAGGCGGTAGTGGATAGTAGAGACGGGGATGTCGGTCTCCTCGTGGAGTTCCTCGGGGCTGCCGGTGCCGAGGTCGGAGATGGCTTTCAGGAGGCGTACGTCGCGTTCGTCCATGCCTGTCGGCATCGATAGGCGCGAGGATAAGCCTGTGGGAGTCGGCTACAACGTCCCCGGGAGAGGTTTGGCAGCGACACTAATGAACGACCGTTATATTGCTCTGTGAACTACCAACGGAGTCTTCTTTGAAGAAAACTCTAATATATCTCTGGCTGTTTGTAGAAATATGAGCTACCGACGTCCCCGGTTGGGCGTCTCCCCCGCGGCCGTGATGTTCCTCGCGCTCGCCGCCATCTGGGGGACTTCGTTCCCAGCCATCGAAATCGGGCTGCACACCGTACCAGCCCTCTCGTTCGCCGCCATCAGGTACAGCCTCGCAGGTCTCATCATTCTCGGATACGCCGCCTACGCCACCGACCGCTGGCGCCCCCGCGGCACCGAGGAGTGGCTCGCGGTCAGCGTCGCTGGCCTCCTCGTCATCGCCGTCTACCACGGCCTGCTGTACCTCGGCGAACTCCGCGTCTCCGGCGCCGTCGCGGCCATCGTTGTCAGCCTCTCGCCCGTGCTCACCGCCGGGCTGGCCGCCATCCTCCTTGACAGCGACATCGACCTCGTCGAAGGCCTCGGCCTATTTGCCGGATTCGCCGGCGTCGTCATCGTCGCCTCACCCGGCGGCGGTGGCACCGACCTGCTCGGCGTCGCGCTCGTCTTCGGCGGTGCCGTCGCGTTCGCGCTCGGCGCCGTCCTCGCGCGCCCGCTCTCGACGGACCTCCCCGTCGAGACGATGGAAGCGTGGGCGATGCTGCTCGGAGCCGCCGTCCTCTGGATTGGCGCGGGCGCCCGCGGTGAGTCCCTCGTCGGCGTCGAGTGGACGCTCCCCGCGCTCGCCAGCCTCGCGTACCTCACGCTGGTCGCGGGCTGCATCGGCTTCCTACTGTACTTCGAACTCCTCGACCGCATCGGCGCGACAGAACTCCACCTCGTCGGCTACCTCGAACCCGTCGTCGCCGCGCTGATGGCGTGGGCGCTGCTCGGACAGGTCGTCGACTCGCAGGCACTCGCAGGCTTCGCAGCCATCTTTGTCGGATTCGCTCTGCTCGAGCGCGACGTCCTCTTCGAAGCGGCCGTCACCACCGCCGACGCCGTCCGCTCCCACTAGTCGAAATCGTCCCCAACAGATATCGCAGTTCATTTCGAACCCCTCGACGTGACCGTCTACTTCGAAGACCTCGACGAGGGTGACGTCCTCGAATTCGGCACGTACGACGTCACCGAGGACGAAATCGTGGAGTTCGCCAAGCGCTACGACCCACAGTGGTTCCACACGCAGCCCGAGCGCGCTCGCGAGGAGTCGCACTTCGGCGACCTCGCGGCGTCTGGCTGGCACACCTGTGCGATGGCGATGCGGCTCGTCGTCGACGGCCACTACAGTGAGGCTGCCGGCCTCGGTGCGCTCGGCATCGAGGAACTCCGCTGGCCGAATCCGACCGCCCCGGGTGACTCGCTGTCGGTCACCGTCGAAATCACGGAAACACGACGCTCCGAGAGCGACCCGAGCCGTGGCATCGTCACGCTTGACCACACCGTCACCGACCAAGACGGCGAAGTCAAACTGGAGATGCGGCCGACGGTGATGTACGCGTGCCGAAACACCGAGTGACGGCCCGAACACAGTCGAATAGAGGAATAGGTAGAATAGCCGAGTGAGGTAGAATAGCCGCAAAGGGAATGGCCGCGTTTCAGTTAACGGCTGTCTGTCTGTGCGGCGCTGACCTCGAAGTTCCCCAGTAACGCCTGGAGCTGTTCGGCCTGCTCGCTGAGCGACGTGACGTTCGTGCTCACACGAGACATCGACGCGGCCTGCTCGGCGGCAGCCGTGGACGCGTCGTCGCTCTCCCCGGCCGTCGCGCGACTGATGTCCGCGACCTCCTCGACCATCGACACCGCTTCTTCAGTGCTTGCAGCCTGGTCGTCCGTCGTCGCACTGATCTCCTGGATGCCGGTGTCGGTCTCCTCGGCGTTCTCCGCCACCTGCCCGAACGCGTCGACGGCCTCCTGGACGGCATTGATGCCTTCCTGCATCGACTGCTCGGCCGCCTGCGCGTCCTCTACCGCGGACGCCGTCTGCGATTGGGTCTCTTCGATTCGGGATTCGATGTCGTTCGCGGACTCGCGGGTCGCCTCGGCTAACTGCTTGACCTCGTTAGCGACGACGGCGAACCCGTCTCCCTCCGCGCCAGCGCGGGCGGCCTCGATGTTCGCGTTCAGCGCGAGCATGTTCGTCTGGTCGGCGACGTTGCCGATGAGGTCGACGATGTCCCCGATTTCGGCCATCTGCTCGTCGAGCGCTTCGACGTTCTCGACGGTCGAGGCTATCGCCGTCTGGACCGCTCGGGACTCCTCGATTGCCTGCTCGGCGGTCGCCTCGCCTTCATCGGCGATTCTGGCCGTCTCGTGAGAGCGGTCGGCGACGGTTTCGGCGGACGCCGCGACCTCCTCGACGGCCGCCGACAGGTTCGTCATCTCCCCGGAGACGGTTTCGAGCATCTCCCGCTGTTCGTTCGCGCCGCGGGAAATCTCGCGAATCGACTCGCTGGTTTCCTCACTGGCCTGTTCGGCGTCGCCAGCGTCCGTGACTGCGTCCCCGCTGGCGGCCGCGACCTCGTCGGCGAACGACTGAATCTCGCGCATCGCTGGCTCCGTCTCGTCCATCATCCCGTTGAACGCGCGCGCAATCTCCCGCATCGCGTCGCTGTCGGCGTCTAACCGCACGCCGAGGTCGCCGTCGGCCGCCCGCTCCATCGCCGCGCTGTACGCGTCCGCGTCGGCTTCGAGGTTCGCGTACAACTGCTGGACTTCCTCCTTGCGGGCTTCGGCCGCGGCTTCCGCCTCCTCGGCTTGTGCTCGCGCGCGCGTTCGAGTTCCGCCTGCTTCTCCTCTAAGTCCTCCACTTCCTCGGTCTTCGCGCGTGCTTCTGCGAGTTGGGCCCGAGCCTCTTCGCGGGAACGCTCGGTGGACTGCCAGTGCGACAGCAGCGCGCCCGCCAGCAACAGGACGAACGCCGCGTGGATGAACGACCACGCCCACGGGTTGTTGATGCCCGCGGCGTGGTTGTAGACGCGACTCGGGTCTATCGTCCCGAAGTAGCCGTGCTGGATACCGACGTACGCGATGCCGAGCGCGAACGGAACCCAGTCCTCGTAGACGGCGACGACCGCCATCACGACGAAGAAGTGGAAGTGCGCCTCGATGTAGCCGCCCGAGAAGTGGACGAGGAACGCCGACGTCGTCGCTAATCCCATCGTCGCGAGCGCGGTTCGTGTGCGCCGTCCGAACCACGGGAGCGCTGCGAGCACGCCGAATGCCACGACGACGCCGACTTCGAGGAGAACCGTGGTCAACGGGAGTTCGGGTATCGCCGCACCCGTTATTGGCTCGGTCCCCTCGTAGGTGCCGAGCAACACGAGAAACGGCACGTGTGCCGCGAGGAACACGAGCACGTTCCGGTGGCGGCTCCGCCACGTCTCGTCGGGAATCGTGTCGCCGCTCGGTGTGTACCTGACGACGTCACGAAACGCTCGCTCCCACCGCTGCCCCCACGACTGGTCGACCCCCGGACTGCTCGTAGCCCCTGACATAACACGGAAGAATCTGTCCTAGGTGAAAAGCACTCGTTCCGCACTATCACGCGCTATAATCGGCGTTCGTGCCGGAGACGTCCGTCTCCCACCGTCGCAAGCTTTTTTCGCGTTAGTACAGTCGCCTACCAGTATGGCTGGTCGCCCTCGCTGGTCCCTCTCTGCGGTCGCACTTGTTGCCCTCCTCGTCCTCGCCGGTTGCTCCGGTCTGCCCACGACCGACCAACAGCCGTCGGCGCCCGAGACGACAGTAGAGAACTTCTCGTACCCGACGGGGTGGTCGCAGGACGGAATTACGGACCTCAACAGTGCGATGGCGACGCACTACGACACCGTCGAGAACGCCTCCCGGACGACCCGGCTCGTCATCACCAACGACGACGGGAATCGAACGGTCGTCAGGACGGTCGACGTGGACGCGGGCACCGGATCGATACGGTTCTGGGACACGACGCTCGGCTCCTACAGGTACGCGTACTACAGTTCCGAGGGTGTTTTCGAGTACAATCCGGCGACCGAGGAGGTAGAGCGGCAGCCCGACGAGAACTGGACGACGGCCGACGTCGCGCTGACGGCCGGGCTAGAGAGACCGCTCAGGAGCCTCGAACTGAACGCCACGACGACGATCACGGCCGAAGGAACGACGGCGGTCAGGTACGCGGTGACCGGCATCACCGACCCGGATTCGGTCCCTTCGGACAACGCGAGCGGCTACGTCACCGTCTCGGAGGCGGGCTACGTCGCGTCGTACGACATCACGCGGGGCAACGACGAGTTCACGCGCCAGACGACGTACAATCTCTCCGAATTCGGTGACGCGACGGTGACGCGGCCATCCTGGCTGCCCGACGAGTGAGCGACTGCGCGGCGTCCCGGCCGGGCCGCTACTCCATCTGGTTCTCGGCGCGCCGCATGAGTCCGAGGACCGTGTTGATTTCGCGGCCCGTCGGGTGGGTGCGGCCGACCATCCGGCGGAGCATCCGCATCACTTTGTCGCGTTTCTCCTCGGGGTAGTCGATTTCCGCGAGGAACGCCTCGGCGTGGTCGTAGAAGCGCTCGATTTCCTCTTCCTCGGCGCGGTGGCGCTCGACGTCCGGCAGTTGGGTCTCGTTCATCGCGAGGTCCCGGAGTTCGTACAGCGAGACGGTGGCGGCCTGCCCGAGGTTCATGACGGGGTAGTCGTGGGAGGCAGGAATCGACGCCACTTCGTCGATTTGCGCGAGTTCGTCGTTCGTCAGGCCGACGCGCTCGCGGCCGAACACCAGCGCCGTGTTCGACTCGACGTCCGCGAGGCTCTCGGAGAGTTCCGCGGGCGTGCGGAACGGGAAGCGCACGTGCTTGGTGGCGTCCTCGTTCGTGATGGCGGTGAAGCCGACGGTGTGGAACTCCGACGTGAGGTCCTCGAAGGAGAGTTCGCGGGCGTTCGGGAGCACGTCCTCGCGGGCCTGGCCCGCGAAGCCGTAGGCTTCGGAGTCTCGGCCGAGGTACGGCGGGTCCACGAGCAGGAGGTCCTCGAAGCCGAAGTTCTTCATCGCCCGCGCGATGGTGCCGACGTTCCCGGATGTCTTGGCGTCGACGACGGCGACGGCTGGCTTACTCATCGCTCGTGGGGTAGTCGGCGTCCAGGTCGAGGTCGAGTTCGTCGGCGTCCTCGATTTCCGGCCGGAGGTCGATGCCGGCCTGTTCGTCCTCGGGCAACTCGACGTTGTGAATCTCGGGGTCCGGGATGTCCGGATTCGGCGTTTGCTCGGGGTCGGTAGCGACGTGCTCGGGGCCGTCGTACCACTCCGGCGAGCGCTCGCCGTCCGCGAACCACTCGCGGAATGCCTCCTGGAGTTCTTCGGTGCCGCGGTACTGCTCGCCGCCGGCTTCGAGGAACCAGTAGTAGAAGTCGACCTCGTGTTCGGCGCACAGCAGGACTTCAGCGCGGGGTTCGCCGTACACCGCAGCGGGCGTGTTCCGCGACGTATCGTCGTCGCCGTGGAGGAGATAGCAGGCGTCACACGGCCGGTCCATCAGCGCCGGTAGTCGCTGCAGGCGCGCGCTGGCGTCGTCGGGCATCTCGTCGAAGTCTCGGTAGTCGCCGTGCTCGTCGAAGACCTCGTCCTCGTCGAAGCGCCACCCCCGGAAGCCGATGCTCACCTTGCTCATTAGCGGCTCGTAGGCGGCCGACGTACAAAAGTCGCCTGAAGGCACCCGCGGGAGGCGGCCGCGAGCCCCGGAACCGATTCGCCTTTGAGCGCGGGGTCCCGCCTTCGAGGCATGCAGACGGTCGACGCCGCCGGCCTCCAAATCGGAGACGACCACCCGCCCCGTATCATGGGCGTGTTGAACGTCTCGAAGGAATCGCCGTACGACCCCAGTGTCTTCGACGACCCCGACGAGGCGGCCGCGTACGTCGACGAGGAGCTCGTCGGCGAGGGCGCGGACATCGTCGACGTCGGCCTCGAATCCGCGAACAAGAAGTTCGACGTGCTCTCCCCCGAGCAGGAACTCGACCGGCTGGACACCGCCGTCGAGACCATCCAGCGCGTCGAGGGCGACGTGGTGTTCTCCATCGAGACGCGGTACGCGGAGGTCGCCGACGAAGCACTGTCGCGTGGATTCGACATGGTCAACGACATCTGTGGGTTCGCCGACCCCGAGATGCCCGAGGTGTGTGAGGCCCACGACGCAGCCGTCGTGAAGATGGCGAGCCCGCCGGACCTCGAACGTCCCGGCGCAATCGAGGACGTGGATGACATCTACGACGCACTGACGCTGAACGGGTTCACGGACAAGACTATCGTCGACCCGGCGTTCGGCGGGTGGAGCGAAGACAAGACGCTTGCAGACGACCGCGAGACGTTCGACCGCCTCCGAGAGTTCCGCGGGCACGGCTGTCCGATTCTCGTTTCCATCAATCGGAAGAACTTCCTCCGAGAGGTCGCCGACCGCTCCACGGAGGAGGCGCTCCCAGTCTCGCTGGCGGCGACGTCGATGGCTGTCGAACGCGGCGCACACATCGTCCGTACGCACGACGTCGCCGAAACGCGGGACGCTGCGCTCATCGGCTACGAGTTCCGCCGGGACCGCTACGACGCCGAGCGCGTCGAGGAACTGGACGTGACGACCGTTGCGGAGGCTGAGCGCCACGTGACGCGACTCGACGGCGACCTTGACGCTGCCGGCGACGCGGCGGCTCGCGCGTACGAGGTACACGGCCTCGATGGCGACGACCGCGCGGCACTGGCGGCCGAAGGCGTCGCCGTCACGGGGGAGGATCCGACGTTCGTCGCGGCCCCAATTAGTGTGATTCAAGCGGCCGCGGACGAACTCGAATCCCCAGACGGCGTGCTGGGGGAGCTCACAGCGGCGTGGTCAATTCGCACGTAACGAGAAAACTTATACCGGCGGGGCCTAAATCCGGGATTGGAAGCCGGACCCCCGCTGGGTAGGGGTACTTCGCGGGGCGTCTCGGCTCGAACCAGGAATCCTTTCATTTATTCAGGTTCGTAGCGACAGCCATGGAGTTCGCCGACTGGGTGCCGGTCTACGAGGAGGTTCTCGCCGACTTCGGGTTCGAAAGAGCTGCCGACGAGCAGGCGCGAGACGTGCTCGCGGAGTACGCCGAGCCGTTCGACCTGACACGGCTTGATTGCACGGGCCAGCGGGTCGCTATCGCCGGTGGCGCATCGTCGCTGGTCGACGAGACTGCGGTTGCAGCTGACGCGGACGTCGTGTTCGCGGCGTCGACCGCCGTCGACGTGCTCGACGATGCGGGCGTCGACGTCGACTTGATGGTGACCGACCTCGACAAGAACCCCGGTACTGCACGCCAGCTCACCCAGTCTGGGACGCCGGTGGCAGCACACGCCCACGGCGACAACATCCCCGCCATCCGCGAGTACGTCCCGGAATTCAACTTCGCGCACCTCCTCAGTACGACGCAAGCCGAGCCGGTGGATGCGGTGTATAATTTCGGCGGGTTCACGGATGGCGACCGCGCTGCGTTCCTCGCGGACCACCTCGGTGCTGCCGACCTCGTCTTCCCGGGGTGGGACTTTGAGGACCCGTCGGTCGGCGACCAGAAAGCGAAGAAACTGGCATGGGCCGAACGCCTCCTGTACTGGCTCGAACGCCGTCGCGGCGACCAGTTTGATGTGCTCGATAGTCGCCGCGACGGCATCGACGCGATTCCGTAGTTATCCGCCGACGGTGACGGTCGCGTCGTTGGCGATGCCGATGGAGACGGTGTCGTCGTCGCTGCTGAAGTCGTAGGTCTGCTCGGTCGTCTCCCCGTCGACGGTGACGGCGACGGTGTACTCGCCGCTCCCCTCGAACGCCGGTAGTTCCTCGTCAGTTTCGGCGTTCACAGTCGCGTCCTCGCTGTACACACTGTCGCCGTCGTTCAGTACTTCGACGGTCACGCTGTGGCTCGTCTCGTCGTTGTTGACGAGGAGGATGTCCGTCGTCGACGAACTCCCGAACCCGAGTGCGCTACAGCCCGCAGTCGCAACGAGAACGCCGACGAGCGCGACCAGCACGACCCGCTTGCTTCGACTGTCCATACCTACCCCTGGTAGAGTGGATGTAAAGAACGCTGGATAGCTCAAAGAGCGGTCGAAGTCTTCGCCGCTGAACAGTTACTCCGGTGCCACGGTCGCCAGTGTCTGGTCGATGACATCGCGGTCGGCGGCGCGGGGGAATGAGACGGCGATGGCGTCGATGCCGTCGACGGTTGCGAAGTCGGCGACGCGCTCGCGGACGGTTTCGGGCGTACCGGCGGCTGCCAGCGCGTCCAGCAGGCCGTCGGAGACGCTAGCGACGGCGCGCTCGCGGTCGCCGTCCTGCCACGCACTGTGGATGGTCTCGGCGGCGTCCTCGTAGCCCTGTCGGGCGAGTGCGTCCCGGTAGAACGTCCCCATGCCACCGACGTAGAACGCGAGGTGCTGGCGCGCGAGGTTGCGGGCGGCGTCACCATCGTCGAGCGCACAGCACGGCAGCACGAACGTCGTGTGGACGTCCTCGGCGCTGCGGTCGCCGAGACTCGCGCCGCGTCGGAGGTCCGCGTAGCGGTCCTCGAAGCCCGCCTGCGTGAACATGAGCGCGTGCCAGCCGTCGGCGAACCGGCCCGCGAGTTCGACGGCTTTCGGGCCCATGCCGGTGACGTCGATTTCGGGGGTGGGCTCGGGCGGGTCCTGTCGCAGCCGGAAGCCGCGCGTCTGGACGATGTCGCCGTCGTAGTCAACCTGTTCGCCCGATAGTACCTGGCGGACGACTTCGACGTACTCGCGCGTTCGCTTCAGGGGGTTACCGAACTCCTGGCCGTGCCAGCCCTCAACGACTGCGGGGCCGCTCGGGCCGAGGCCGAGGCGGAACCGTCCGTCGGAGTGCTCTTGGAGCGTGGCGGCGGTCTGCCCAAGCAGTGCAGCGCTACGAGAGTACGTGTTCACGATGCTAGTACCGACGCCGATGGTGTCGGTGCGGTCGGCAAGCGCGGCCAGCGTGGTGACGGCGTCTCGGCCCCACGTCTCCGGGAACCAGACGCGGTCGTAGTCGAGTGCTTCGGCGCGTTCGCCGATGCCGACGACGTCAGACAGCGAGTCCTGTGCGGCGACCGGCAAGTGGACGGTGCGGGCGGTCACGACTCCGTGTTTCGCACCTCACCGCATAAATCTGTGTCAACTTATGACAACCCGTGGTGGGTGGCCCTACTCCTCGACGAGTTCGAACTTCTGGACTTTCCCCGTGGTCGTGCGCGGGAGTTCGTCCACGAATTCGACTTCGCGGGGGTGTTTGTATTCCGCGAGGCGGTCCAAGCAGAACTGCTTGAGTTCGTCGCCGGTCACGTCGGTGTCCGGGGATTTCACCACGAACGCCTTCACCGTCTCGCCGCGGCGGTCGTCCGGAATTCCGACGACCGCGACGTCAGCGACGGCGTCGTGCTCGAAGAGGAGTTCCTCGACTTCACGGGGGTAGACGTTGTAGCCCGCCGTGTTGATCATGTGCTTCTTCCGGTCGACGACGTAGAAGTAGCCGTCCTCGTCGTGGTAGCCGAGGTCGCCCGTATGGAACCACCGCTTGCCCTCTGCTTCGGTGAACGCTTCCTCGTTGGCGTCCGGGAGCCCCGAGTACCCCTTCATCACGTTCGGCCCGGCGACGACGAGTTCGCCCGTGATATCGTCCATCTCGACGTCATCTTCGCTTACGGGGCCTTCCTTGATGGGTGGGACATCTTCGAAGTCACCGGTGATGACGCGCGCGTCGATGCCCTCGAGTGGTTTCCCGATGGAGCCGACGCGCCGCCCCCAGTTCGGGCTGTTGAAGTGGGTGACGGGGCTGGTCTCGGTGAGCCCGTAGCCTTCGTAGATTTTCACTGGGTAGAGTTCCTCGAAGCGCCGCAGCACCTCGACGGGAATGCCGGAGCCACCGACCGTGCACTGGCGCAGTGAGGAGAGGTCGAACTCTTCGGCGTTGGGCTGGTTGATGACGTCGTTGTACATTGCGGGCACGCCGTCGAACAGCGTCAGGTCGGCGTCCGCGACGAGGCTCATCGCCTCCTGGGCGTCCCATGCTGGCAGCGGGTAGAACGACGCGCCGGCGAACAGTGCGGCGTTCATCCCGACGGTCATCCCGTAGATGTGGAACAGCGGGAGCACGCCGATTTTGCGGTCCGAGGGCTGGACGCCGTCGGGGACGATGTCGATGGATTGCCGGGCGTTCGATGCGAGGTTGTGATGGGTGAGCTGGACGCCCTTCGGTTTCCCGGTGGTGCCGGAGGTGTACGGCTGGACGGCAACGTCGTCGTCCGCGCGTTTGGCGACGCTGTCGTCGCCGCTGGTGAGGAACTCTTGGAACGGCGTTCCCTTGTCGGCGTCACCGCCGACGGTGACGACGCGCTCGACGCTCGTGTCGTCGCGTACCTGCTCGACGAACGGGACGACGTCGGCGAGTGCGACGACCGTTTCGGCCCCCGAATCTGAGAGCAGGTGTTGGATTTCGCGGCTCTTGTACTGGGGGTTCATCGGCACGACCGTACATCCTGCGCGGAGTGCGCCGTGGAATGCGACGACGAACTGCGGGAGGTTCGGCAGGTAGATGCCGACCGCGTCGCCGGCTTCGACACCCGCGTCGCGGAGCGCGGCAGCGAACTGCCCGGTTTGAGCCCAGAACTCCCCGTAGGATAGTTCGACGTCCTCGTAAACGACGGCGGGTCGCGCTGGCTGCTCGTCGACGACGGATTCGATGTGGCGGACTAGATTCGTCACGGCTACTCCGCTCAAGGAAGTCTATCATCAATAATACTGGTGTTCAGTAGGGTCGCGTCGACTCGGTGGCCTTTTGCCGGGTGACTGCACATCCGAACCCATGACAGCGTTCGACGCCGATGACGTGCAGGCGTTCATCCAGTCGTACGTCGACGACCACGGCTTCCTCTCGTTCCTGGACCTCCAGGTAGAGGCCGTCGACGACGGTGAGATGACGCTGCGCATCCCCTACGACGAGAAACTCACCAACCACGGCGCAGGCGAAGGGAACGTCCACGGCGGCATCGCCGCCACCATCATCGACACTGCAGGCGGGCTCGCCATCCGCACGACCCTCGACGAACCCGTCACCGCCGGCGTCGCCACCATCGACCTGAACGTCTCCTATCTCCGGCCCGCACGCGGCGACCTCGTTGCCGAAGCCGAAGTCATCCGCGTCGGCTCCACAGTCGGCGTTGCTGAGGTAACGGTCACCTGCGAAGACGACGACGGGGAGCGCGTAGAAGTTGCAGTTGGCCGCGGGTCGTTCCGCGTGTTCGAGTAGCGGTACTTTTTCGCAGCACCCGGCCCACGAGTCGGGCATGCAGCTGTTCTGGCACCGCCGCGACCTCCGCACAGCCGACAACCGCGGACTCGCCGCGGCCGCCGATTCGGGCGAGGTCGTCCCCGTGTTCTGCTTCGACGACGTCGTCCTCGACCACGCGAGCCCGCCACGGGTGGCGTTCATGCTGGACGCACTCGCCGACCTCCGAGCGCGCTACCGCGACCTCGGCAGCGACCTCCTCGTGCGTCGCGGCGACCCGTCGACGGTGCTGCCCGACCTCGTCGAAGAGTACGGCGTTGACCGCGTCGTCTGGAACCACGACTACTCGGGGCTCGCCCGCGAGCGCGACGAGGCCGTCCGTGCCGCCCTCGACGACGCTAGCGTCTCCCACGAGCAGGTCCACGACGCGGTCTTCCACGAGCCCGGCGCGATTCGCACGAATGCCGGCGACCCCTACTCCGTGTACACGTACTTCTGGAAGAAGTGGCAGGACCGCGAGAAACCGGAGCCAGTCCCCGAACCAGCCGAGGGGGACCTCGCGGACGTGTCGGGCGAGGAGTTGCCGACAGTGGCGGACCTCGGATTCGCGGAGCCCGACGCAGAACTGCCAGGCGCAGGGACGGACGCGGCTCGCGAGCGCCTCGCGGCCTTCTGTGAGGACGACATCTTCCGCTACGAGGAGGCTCGCGACTACCCCGCGGAAGCGGCGACGTCGCGGCTCTCGCAGGACCTCAAGTTCGGGACGATTGGCGTCCGCGAAGTGTACGAGCAAACGGAGGAAGCGATGGCCGAGGCGGACGGCGAGGCGGAGCGTGAGAGCATCGAGGAGTACCAGGGGCAACTCGCGTGGCGGGAGTTCTACGCGCAAGTGCTGTACTTCAATCCGGAAGTTGTCTCGCAGAACTACAAGGAGTACGCGAACCCAATCGAGTGGCACAAGGACGACGCCGAACTCGCGGCGTGGAAGCGTGGGGAGACGGGGTACCCGATCGTGGACGCGGGGATGCGCCAACTCCGTGAGGAGGCCTACATGCACAATCGCGTGCGGATGATTGTCGCGTCCTTCCTGACGAAGGACCTTCTGGTGGATTGGCGCGAGGGGTACGACCACTTCCGCGAGCACCTCGTCGACCACGACACCGCCAACGACAACGGGGGCTGGCAGTGGGCAGCCTCTACTGGTACCGACGCCCAGCCGTACTTCCGCATTTTCAACCCGACGACGCAGGGCGAGCGCTACGACCCGGACGCCGAGTACATCACCGAGTACGTCCCCGAACTACGGGACGTGCCGGTCGAGAAGATTCACGCGTGGCCGGAGTTGGACGCCGACGAGCGGACGAAACTCGCGCCCGACTACCCGGATCCGATTGTGGACCACGGCGAGCGCCGCGAGGAAGCAATATCGATGTTCGAGCGGGCACGCGGCGACGACTAACCGTAGTCGGAAATATGGGTTCTCTATTGAGTAGAAGACTGAACCGCACGGGTAGTACAGACAAGAGATTTACAGGTTCGGGGAGTTTGTGTCCGTATGGCTACGACAGTAACTGTCCGCCTTTCTGTCGTCGTAGGCGTCATATTACTCGTTGCTGGCGGCGGATTCTACGGGTATGGGGCCTACGATGCAGCCACGTACGACCGTGAAGCCGGTATCGACGTTGCTCCGACTTCTACAGCCAACGCAACCGCAACGAACTTCTCTGACCTCCCCCGGGAGCAACAGGCGTTGTTCTTGCTTGCCGTTGAGCCCGGAGAGGACAGTTACTACATGACCACTGACGAAGAGTTACAGGATCTCTCCTCTGAAATGCCCTCCCATGTACGGTACGACACCACGATCTACGACGTCTCAGGAACCCACACCGACGCCGTTGTAGGAATGTACACAATCCCCTTCGGCATGCTTCTCGCCGCAATTGGTAGCGTGACACTGCTCGGTGCAGGCGCAACATCCATCCTCCGGAAGGTACGAGACTGGTAGCGGTATTCAATCCCTACAGCCAGCCTCGATGTGGTGAGGCACTTCGGCAAGTATAGGAGTTCTCTAACCGTTATGTACTTACAGAAAACTTATTGGTGCAACGCCACTTCCAATTGGCGTGAATAACCGGGTTCGAGCAGCCCTCATTACTGTGCTTACAGTCGCTCTCCTGTACGCTCTCGCCACGATTGAGGGCCGTCCAGATGCGACCGGCCTCTCGAACCTCGGGTCCGCCCCAGCAATCGGAGTAACGGGAATCGTTTTTGGAGTGGCTAGTTACGTTACAATCACGGGGAAATACGGCCCAGAATCGGTCCTAGAAGCCGCGAGTGTTGTCACGTTAATGTATGGTGGCGCTGCCCTTGGACTCACTGAGTTCAGCCTGAAGTTGCTGGACAAGGAGATTCTCTTCTTAATATTCGGCTTGGGAACGATACCCGCTGCAGCTGGCGGAGCGTTCGCAGCAGGATCATATGAAGACGAACTGCTGTTTGGGAGCGTGTTCGTTTTGGTATCGCTAGGTTCGGCGTTCTATCTCCGCGGCGACCTGCTGAATCGAGTAGTCCTGCACACTTGGGCGATGGTTCCCGGGTTCCTCCTCGCCTTTGTGTACACGAGTGCGGCGAACGCCGGCGCATTTGAGTGAACCATCTTGCCCAACTGTCACGCCAAACCCAGTTAGGGAGAACCCGTCCCGATGTGGTACGGCATTTCGTTAAGTGCAGACAAGACATTTACACGTTCGAAGGATTCTACCCGTATGGCTACGACAGAGGCTAAATCACTCATCATTCTAGGTCTCACCAGTAGTCTTCTCACCATTCTTGGTCTTTGGCCGGAATATGGGCCGTTAAATGCTGACCTACCGGAATTAGCGACGGTTCTGCTCCTTCTGATTAATCTCGGATTTATGGCAACTGGTTGGTTCTGGTACCAAGAGCGTGCATCCGGTCAGATTCGCTACGAGCAGATACCAGCGCTCGTTATCAGTCTGGTCGGTATCACGGGTATCGTCGGGAGTCTTGTCGTGTTTCAGCCGTGGCAGTATACTGGGATGGCCGCCGGTCTATTCTCCATTTCTACCGGTCTGTTCGTTATTCCCGGTATCGGGCTGAGTCTCAGTGGCTATCTCTGGTTTCGTCACCAGGAGATGCGGTATCCACTTGCACTGTTGGTTGGGCTACTGGCTGTCGGTCTCTTATACATCATCCGTCAGCGATTAGATATTATTATTCAAATTCCGCTCTTTGCGATTGTCGTTGTGGCCGTCTTCCTTCTGCCAGTTGTCGTAGTTCTCCGCGTTATTCACCATAGCCATTAGCAAAGTGACTATCCCACCCTACTGAGCGGCTATTTCACTCTGAACCAACTGGTGAGAACCGGCCTCGATGTGGTTCGTCATTTCGCTAAGTACAGGTGCGGAACTAATCGCTGAATAGAATCGATGGCCAAAACATGCTCGGAGGATTAGCGAGAATGTATCGGTATGACTACTGAGCTATCGACGGAAGACTGTGAAACATTACTCTCTGAGTCGGGTGTTGGCGTCTTAGCGCTCACTGACGGCACAGAAGCGTACTCGATTCCCGAATCATTCGGCTACAATGGGGAGACACTGTACTTCCAGTTCGTCTACAAACCAGATAGCAAGAAAATGGCCTTTCTCGAGACGACAGAGACCGTGACGTTCACGGTCTACGACGAACAGCCAGCACAGAGCGTCCTTGTGCAGGGCCCAATCGAACCTGTCCCTGAAGAGGATGAAACCAAGGCTGCCACAGCAATCGCGGAAAACGCCTCCATTCCAACTCTGAACATCTACCCCGAAGCAACACCTGACGAGGTCAGCATGGACTACTACCGCTTACCGCCAACCTCAATTACCGGCCGTCAGTTCAACGCATTCACCCCCACATCCGACGACCAGCAACACTCTCACTGACCGAGTGTTCCATACCCAATCCAGCTAGTGAGAAACGGCCCTAATGTGGGCGGTGCATTCGGTAAGTACAGATGCACTATTCAGCAACTGTTTCTACGCCAAGAATTTCGAATCTGGCTCCGTTCGTGGGACTGTCAGTGACACGAATCTGCCAGTCGTGGGCTTCAACAATCTGTTTGACGATGCTCAACCCGAACCCAGTGCCATCCTCACTTGTTGAGTAGCCAGCTCTAAAGACATCCTCACGCTCGTCGGCCGGGATTCCTTGCCCATCGTCCTCAACGTAGAATCCATCGTCGAGTGCACCGACCGTTACGGTTACGTCCTCACCACCGTGGTCGATAGCGTTACGAATCAGATTCTCAAACAGCTGTTTGAGCCGACTCTTATCTGCCCGAACGGTGCGGTTGATGTCGGTGATAAGCGTGGCAGCACCCGTCTCAACGGTTGCCCAACACTCCTCTACCAGTACATCGAGCGCGACCCGGTCGAAATCCGTAACGGCATCTCCCTCTCGGGCTAACGATAGAAGTTCATCTATCAGCGTCCGCATGCGCTCGTGGGCTTGCTCAATTGCGTCCAAATGTTCACTGTCGCACTCCGTAGCCACCAACTCCAAACGCCCTTCGGCAACAGTGAGCGGATTCCGAAGATCGTGACTGACGATACTGGCGAACTCTTCGAGTCGGTCGTTTTGCTCGGTGAGTTCCTGTTCACGAGCACGGAGCTGCTCGGTTCGTTCTAACTGTTCAAGCGCTGTCGACAGTCCGCCGGCCAGAATTTCACCCAGGAGTGCGTCCTGTTCGTCGAAGGTCTCTGGGGACGATGACCCGGCGAGCAAAACCCCGTATTTACCGAGCGGCAAGATAAGCTCGCTCCGAATCGCCGTGGCTGGATTATACCGGTCCGAATCCTCGTGGACATCATCAACAGAGAGTGTCTCCCCGCTTTGATAAACCCGCCACGCAATACTGTCACCACCCGAAAATGTGGGTGGCTCGCCAATAAGATCGTATACGGCGTCCGTGGATGCCACCGGAACGAGCCCATCGACATCATCGTCGTACAGATGGATCGAATTCGCTTCTAATTCCAGCAGATCCCTCATCGTCTCCACACCGATCTCGGCAACCTCCTCCCGGGTGTCCGCACTCATCAACTCCTGGGTGACCCGATTTAATGCTTCGAGTTGCCGTTCACGGGTCTTCCACTCATCAACATCGAGGTGAATGCCAACCGCACGGACTGGCTCACCGTCGTCATCTCGCTCAACAATTTTGCCGAGATCCCGAATCCACTTCCACTCACCATCAGCCGTTCGCATTCGGTGTTCGGTGTCGTAGTAGTCCGTTTGCTGCTGGCGATGCGCCTCAAGGGCAGCAGTCACGTCATCAACATCGTCCGGATGAACCCGCGACTCCCATGTGTGGAGGTGTGGGTCGAGTTCGTCAAGCGTGTAGCCGAGCATCTCCGCCCACTGCTCGTTGAACTCAACTTCATCAGTCGTCATGTCCCAATCCCACACGCCGAGGTTCGCGCCTTCGATTGCGAGTTCGAGACGTTCCTTGAGCCTCTCGATTTCTTCTATCCGCTGCGTTCGCTCAGTGATGTCCCGCGAGACGACCATAAACCGGTCACCATCTCCCACTGGGAGGCGAGTAAGGTGAACTTCGACAGGAAACCGTGTTCCGTCATGCGTCTCGAACTCCGTTTCGATTCGTTTCCGATCTCCAACGTCCATTCCATCCCAAATGGCCTGTAATTCGTCTGGCTCGATTCCCTGATCGATGTCCCAGACTTTCTGCCCGACAATCTCGTCTTTCGGTTGGTTGAACGCCTCACAGAAGTGCTGGTTGACATCGACGATAGTCCCGTCAGTGGTATGAATATCGATCATATCAGGAGAGCTTTCGAAGAGGGCTTCGAGACGGGCTGTGGTCTGTTTGAGACGGTTCTCACGCTCTTTGGTTTCCGTAATGTCGCGCACACTCACGACGTATCCGCCAATCGCGGTCGCCGTTTGGTTACTCCCTCTGGTCTCAAGCCAAATCCATGAGCCATCCTTGTGCCGGTAGCGAAATTCATCGGTAACGACCTCATCGTCTTCGGCGTTGAGGATTTCAGCGAACGTCTCACGAACTTGCTGTTGATCGTCGGGATGGACGTGTTCGAATACCTGATCACCGACACGCTCAGCAGGCTGATACCCAGTGATACGCTGTACAGACGGGCTTTCATACAGAATATCGCCTGACTCACCCACGATGAGAATCCCATTAGAGAGATGCCTAACGAGTTCCTGGTATTTCTCTTTCGGCAACTCCATTATTGTAATCTCTTAATCACTAACCGGCAAATAACCCTTGTATTCCATACGCAATCCTACCGAGCGGCTGTTCCACGCCAAATCCAGTTTGTGAAAACCTGCTTCCTCGGAGTCAGTGAATCGCTAAGTATAGACAAAGCACTTTACGGGATAATATGAAAGATAGCGAACAGTGGCAGAGAATCACGCTCAGCGCTGGCCGATTCTGCTAGTCGGTATCGGCCTCGGGATGGTGGTTTTCGGCGCACAAGCCACGCACTTTGCGAATTTGATCGAGTTCACGTACAGTGTGGAGGCGACAACACAGGCCGCAGCAACCGAAGCCGCCAACGTCTCAGACCCCGGTGTTGACGTCATCTACCACTTCACAGACCTTCCAGCAACCGCACAAGACGCCTTCCGCCAAGCACTCGAAGCCCCGGACAACAGAACCACGATTCGAGGTCTGGAACACCAAGTCACGGAATTAACGAGTGCGAGTGATACCACCGCACAGCCCGGGCATGGGCACTACTACGTCGAGTATCAGGAGAGCTACTACGAGTTCACGATTCGACAGCCGATGAATGTTGCCGCGTTGTCGTCGTTGCTCGGGTATGCGTTCGCTGTCTTTGGAGTTCTTGTCGGTGTTTGGGGGAGTTTCGAACACGGGTCAACGACCCGTGCCCTACTTGCACACCTGAGTGGGGTCGGTTCCTTCCTTGCGGTGTACGGTGTGACCGGCTGGTGGGGGCTCAATACCTTCCTATCCCTCGTCGTTGTTGGCGCTGTTTGTGCGTCCCTCCCAGCAGTCGGCGTGTGGACGGTTTATCGAACACTTCGTTCCTGAGTCTGCATATCCTCGTCCCAATTCGGTCGTTTGAGTTTCGAGCAGCAGTCTGACCGAAGAAATTGCGCTCGCAACTATTGTGAGGCCTGCCGGGCGACCTGCGTCCAGACAACGACTGCCCCGATTGCCGTGATGGCTGCGGCGAGCGTCCACGCGACGTCGTAACTGAAGCCGTCGACGACGAGCCCGAACAGCGGCGGCGCGGTGATGCCGCCGAGGTTCAGCATGGTCTGGCCGCCTGCGGTGGCAGCGCCGACTTCGTCGTCGTCGACGATTGCGGTCATCGTCGCGTAGTAGACGCCGGGGAATCCGAGAATGAACAGCCCCAGGAGCGCGAACGCGACGGCCGACGTCCACGGCGACTCTGCGACGGTGACGCCAAGGAAGCAGACGGCCGCAAGGACGCCTTGCGCGGTCAGTACGAGTGCGGGGCCGCGGGCGGGCGAGCCACCGAGCCGGTCGGAGAGTGCGCCACCGACGAGCCGGCCGATGCTGCCCGCGACCTGCACGCCCGCGAGTACGGCGCCCGCGAAGCCGGCGGCGACAGCGACGGATTCGGTCATGTGGAGGACGACGTAGCCGGTCGTCGTGAACACCGTCGCGCCGAGGAACAGGCCAGCGACGATGAGCCCTCGATACGCGGGGTCATCGAGGAGCCCGCGGACGTCCGGCATCAAGAGTGTTCCAGAGCCGGTCGTTCCCTCGTAGCCGGCGGCGAACGCTGCGGCGATGACGACGGCGATGCCGGCGATGACGAGGAAGCCTGCGCGCCAGCCGAAGCGGGTGGCAGCGATGCCTGTGACGAGGAGTGCGCCGAGGCCGGAGCCACCGGTGACGCCGACCTGTTTGACGTTCATTGCCAGGTTACGGCTGTCCTTTGGGGAGACGGCGACGATGGCGCGGTTGGTTGCGGGCATCGCGGTGGCGTACGCGAATCCGAGGACGACGAGCGCGGCGAGCAATAGCGGGAATGTCGGCGCGTACGCGACGCCGATGCACCCGACGGCCATGCCGAGCAGCCCGACGATCATCACGGGTCGTTCGCCGTAGCCGTCGACTGCAGCCCCCGTTCCGAAGAGGAGGACGGTGTAGCCGAGCATGATGGCGGTGACGACAGTGCCGGTGAGCGCCCGGGAGATGCCGAAGTCGCTGCGGACGAAGGCTGTCGACGCGAAGATGGCGTAGAATGCGAGGCTTGCGGTGAACTGCCAGCCGGTCACGAGGCCGACGCCACGCCACGAACGCATACGCGTTCGTTGCAACTCGGGACGTATGTGGGTAACCATCCAAACTGCGGGCAAGCGGCGTCATTCGCCGGTTTTCGTGGTAGGTGCTAGCAAAGATGCCACAAACGTTTAACACGAACCGCTACGATGGTTCTGGCGGGTGACCGCACCATGAGTGACTACGAACTTCCACCGCTTCCGTACGACTACGACGCACTCGAACCGCACATCTCCGAACAAGTAATGACGTGGCATCACGACACGCACCACCAGGGCTACGTCAACGGCTGGAACTCCGCCGAGGAAACCCTCGAAGCAAATCGTGAAGAGGGCGACTTCTCGTCGTCGCCGGGCGCTATCGGCAACGTAACCCACAACGGCTCCGGGCACATCCTGCACTCCATCTTCTGGAACAACATGAGCCCGAACGGCGGCGGTGAACCCGCCGGCGCCCTCGCCGCGCAAATCGAGGAGGACTTCGGGTCCTACGACGCCTGGAAGGGCGAATTCGAGGCTGCAGCCTCCGCTGCCGGTGGCTGGGCGCTGCTGGTTTACGACAGCCACTCCGAGCAGCTGCGCAACGTTGTCGTCGACAAGCACGACAAGGGCGCGCTCTGGGGTTCGCATCCGATTCTGGCGCTGGACGTCTGGGAGCACTCGTACTACTACGACTACGGTCCCGCCCGCGGCGACTTCATCGAGAACTTCTTCGAGGTCGTCGACTGGGACGACGTCGCGGACCGCTACGAGGACGTCGCTGCGCGCTTCGAGTAGCGTCACACATCCGCCGTTTTCTTTCGCGTCAGTCGTCGTCGGGAGCCACGGGTGCGAACGCGCCGGCACCGTACTCGTCGGCGAGGTCGTGGACGATGTCGGTGAGCGCGCCGAAATCGTAGCCAGTGTCGTTCGAGTCGATGCCGACGACGACGCCGACCTTAGCGTCGTCGTCCGTGACGAACGTCCGGAACAGCTCCCACGTGTCGAACCCGCGGTGCGTGTACCGGAACTCCGAGTAGTGGAGGAGGTTGTACGTCTGGCGCGTGACAAAGCCGTAGCGTTCGTTGTCCAGATGTTTCTCGACGGCGACGTCTTCGATGCGTTCAGCGACGTCCTCGCGGAGGTACAGCGGCTGTTGAGTGCGTTGGTCGAGGACCCAGACGTCTCGGAGGGTGTCGCCGAGTGCGTCGCGGAGGGCGTCGACTAGCGCGGCCTTCCCTTCATCGAGATCCGACTGGGGCTGCGTGTCGTACGTTGTCATGCGGACCGCTCGTCCGTGGTTGCGCCCGACGCTCAGATAAGCGTTCCCCACAGTCGGCGCGCCACCGGGGGTTTTTTCGTCGCGACGCACGCACGTCGAGTATGCCCGTTCCGAAGGACGACTTCGAGACCTTCCACCCGTGTGACTTCTACACGCCGGCGGAGCTCCTCGACGAGGACAAGATGTACACCGTCTACGAGATTGCACGCCTCCTCCAGGACTTAGAGCCCGACGCGGAACTAGACCCGAACACGGAGAACGTGCTCCTCGACTGGGCAATTCCGTGGATTATGAACCACAGCGACGACCTCGTTGTCGCCGAACCCCGCGAAGAGGAAGAACCCGGCTACTACGGCATCGATACCCAGTAACTACCGCTGTCGCGCGGCTTTTGCGGCGAGTTCGATGTTCTCGATTGCGCCAGTCGTGACGCTTGGACCGTGGCCTGCGTGCATCACATCGGGCTCGTCAACGACGTCGAGCACGCGGTCGATGCTTCGCAGGAGTGTGTCACGGTCGCCACCCTCCAGATCGGTGCGGCCGAACGCGCGATTCGCGAACACGAGATCCGCCGCGAACAACACGCTCGCGTCCTGCGAGTAGAAGACCAAGTGATGTGGCTCGTGACCGGGCGTGTGCAGGGCCTCGTAATCGTGGTCGCCGATAGCGACGGTGTCACCGTCCGCAACTTCGTGGTCCACGCCGTCGTCGCTGGTGTCGAAGCCCCAGGCGTCGACGTCGAAGGCGGCTTTTACGTCGTCGAGGTTGCCGATGTGATCGGGGTGGGGGTGCGTAAGGAGTACTGCGTCGAGGTCGTCGACATGCTCGCGGACGGCGCTGACGACGTCGAAGTTCGCGCCCGGGTCCACGAGCACTGTGCGGTCGCCCTCCACGAGGAAGGCGTTGCTCGTGAACGCGTCGACGCCGGCAGCGAGATTGGTGGCCATACACTGGCTACGCTGTCCGACACTTAGGGGTTGGCGGGACGCGAACGCGAGGAGAAGCGCCTGCGGTGGCTGTCGCTAGCGCGGTGCGCCGACGAGCACGAGCTCGGAGTAGTTGTCTCGGTTGCGAATCTGACGAGTCTCTTCTGGGTCAATGCGGATGGCTTCGCGTTCGTCCAGGGAAACAGTCGCGTCCCCGAACTCCACGTCGACACCACCCTCGACGACGTAGTAGACCTCCTCCTGGCCGGAGTCGAGGTGGTCGTGTTCCATGCCCTCGGCGTTGGGTTCCATCGTGAACAGCGTGAACGCCACCTCCTCGGTGTCGAGGGCGTCTTTCATTCGGAACATCTTCGCGCGGGCTTCGTCCGGCAGCGCCGATTCGGCGTCAGCTATCGTCGCCTTCTGGTACGGCATACCCGGAACTGGGGCAGGCCGGTACTTCTGGTTAGTGGCCGTTGGGTTCGGAGCGCTTTTGTCGCCGGCGCGAGCATCCACGTTCAACATGCGAGTGCGTCTTCTCAACGCGACCGACGACCCGGAAGAACTCATCTGCCGGGGCGCGCGCAACGACTACATGAGCGGCTGGGTTGCCGAACAGGACTTCGAGGAAGCGATGGAGGGCGTCGAGGGCGATGATATTGAAGAGCAGAAAGCGAACTTCCTCGCGAAGCTCCTCAAGCGCGGGCACTACGGGCCCTTCGAGCACCCGAGTGCGACGTTCGCCATCGAGGGGATGAGTCGGTCGTGTATGGCGCAGCTCACTCGGCACCGGCACGCGAGTTTCGACGTGCAGTCGATGCGGTACGTCGCTTTCGATGAGGTTGATCCCGCGGACGTCGAGGAGGGTGAGATGGTGGTGACGCCGCCGTCGGCGACCGATCCGGATTGGATTGGTCGCAATCAGAAGAACGCGGAGGTCGACGAGGAGACTATCGAGCAGCGCGAGGAGATCTTCCAGCGGTCCGTCCGGCAGTCCGTTGAGGACTACCAGGAGTTACTGGAACTCGGGATGCCGCCCGAGGATGCACGGTTCGTCCTGCCGATTGGGACTGAAGTGAATGTCGTCGTCACGTTGAATCCGCGGTCGCTGATGCACATCGCGGACATGCGAGCGGCCGCGGACGCCCAGTGGGAGATTCGGGACCTCACCGAGCAGCTGTTGGACCTCGCTGCGGAGTGGTGTCCACATACGTTCGACTACTACGAAGCGGAGATGAAACACCGGAAGAACCGCCTCGCACCGTAACTGTCGGTTAGTCGCGGTCGGTATTTTCTCTGGCGTTGTCGCTGTGGTGTGTTCGCTGCCCGGAAATTTGTTGGAGTATGAAAAACGCTCGGAAATATCGATTGTAGTACTTAAGGGTGTCGCAAACTTTAAGTACTGGTGTCCCTTACCTATAGTTATACTGGGTGTCCGGGAGCCCACTGCGGACAACGTCCCGGAACGGAATTCAACATGAGTACGAAGACAATCCAACAGTACAGCGGAACGGCACAGCACGAGACAGACACGACCGAAACAGAACACGAGCAGACCCACACATGCCCCGAATGTGGCGGGTCCCTCCAACAGGACGAGACCCACGGCGAGACCATCTGTGTCGACTGTGGCCTCGTCGTCGAAGAGGACGACATCGACCGCGGCCCGGAATGGCGCGCGTTCGACTCCAGCGAGCAAGACGAGAAATCCCGCGTCGGTGCCCCCACGACGAAGCTGATGCACGACAAGGGGCTGTCGACGAACATCGGTTGGCAGGACAAAGACGCCTACGGCAACAGCCTCTCGTCCAGTCAGCGCCAGAAGATGCAGCGGCTCCGCAAGTGGAACGAGCGCTTCCGCACCCGCGACAGCAAGGAGCGCAACCTCAAGCAGGCGCTTGCAGAAATCGAACGCATGGGGAGCGCGCTCGGGCTGCCCGAGAACGTCCGTGAGACCGCCTCGGTCATCTACCGCCGCGCCCTCAGTGAGGACCTGCTCCCCGGCCGCAGCATCGAAGGTGTCGCATCCGCGGCGCTGTACGCGGCCGGCCGTCAGGCCAACCACCCGCGCAGCATCAAAGAGGTCGCAAACGTCAGCCGCGTCGACGACATGGAGTTCAAGCGGACGTACCGCTACATCGTACGCGAACTTGGCCTCGCCGTCAAGCCCGCCGACCCCGCTAGCTACGTCGGCCGCATCGCCTCCGAACTCGACGTCGAAGACCACGTCGAACGCCGCGCCCGCGAACTCCTCGACACCGCCGAGGGCACGGGCGTATTCAACGGCAAATCTCCGGTCGGCCTGGCCGCCGCAGCCATCTACGCTGCCGGCCGCCTGACCGGCACCCGCTCCACGCAGGACGAGGTCGCCGCCGCAGCCGACATCAGTACGGTTACCATCCGCAACCGCTACCAGGAGCTGCTCGAAGTCGCCGACACCACCTCGGCGTAACGCTCTCCGAGTAGTTCGGTAGTGTCGCTGTCCTTCGATGGATTCCCGAGGCTACGTGTGTGTCACTGTCTCAGCGTGCAGCCGAGACGAAACCGTTATTTGTACACCTCGGCTACGAAAGAGTGGACGCGCTCCGTTGGTGTAGTCCGGCCAATCATCTTGCCCTCTCACGGCAAGGACCAGGGTTCGAATCCCTGACGGAGCACTCCTTCCTTTCGCTGTCTTGCGATTCTGGCTGTGAACAATGAGCGTGTTCACCATTGCTTCAGGTCAAGCCAGAAACTAGGATTCGACCACCCCGACGCCGTACAGCGATTAACCCACTTGCCCGACCATCCCAATTCGAAGGACTCGCCAAATATACACGACGGCTCACCCGGAGGCGGTCCTAATGGTCGATTTAGACGATATCTCAGTCCTCACAGAGCCATCCAAGGAATATCTCAACCAACGTCAGGAACTTGACTACAAATCCGAGCGCGAGAGCTGCCTCAAGTGGCTACTTACGTTCGGAAAGAACCCAGAGAAAGCCGACGGCTACGCCCATGGAACCGTCAAACCCCGTTCGAGCCGAATCGACCAATTCTATCGGTTCGTCTGGGAGTACGAAGGCGGCTATACTGCAAACGTCACCCACGAACACGCCGACGCGTGGATGACCCACCTCGCCCAGCGAGACGTCAGTAATACCCACAAGTGTAACTGCCAGAAGGCAATCAAAATGCTGTTCAAGTGGCGCAAGCACGAGCACGGCTTCAGTGAATGGGATCCGAAGATCACGTTCTCCCAAGACTCCAGCTCGAACCCACGTGAGTTCCTGACCCGAGACGAACGTGCGGCAGTCCGTGACGCCGCCCTCGAATACGGTTCTGTCCCGGCTTACAACAATCTCACACCAGCCGAACGAGACCGGTGGAAGGCGTATCTCGCCCAGCGGTTCGACAAGCCGAAAGAAGATGTCGAACCGTCAGACTGGGATCGTGCGAACGGCTGGAAGGTCCCGTCGCTCGTATGGGCCAGCCTTGACGCCGGTCTCCGCCCCATCGAGGTCGAACGCTCCAAAATCAGTTGGATCGATACCGACAACTCCGTTCTCCGCATTCCGAAATCAGAGAGTTCGAAGAATCGAGACAACTGGGTTGTCAGTCTGCGCGAACGAACTGCGCAGGCACTGAAAAAGTGGCTGGATGAACGCGAGGCCTACGCCAAGTACGAAGACACAGACGCGGTTTGGCTGACGCGACAAGGAAATCCCTACGACACGTCCTCACTACGGTACCTTCTGAAGAATCTGTGCGAGATTGCGGACATCGACACGCAACACCGCCAGATGAGTTGGTACGCGATTCGCCACTCTGTTGGAACCTACATGACTCGTGAAGAAGATCTCGCGGCCGCTCAGGCCCAGCTACGGCATAAGAACCCAGAAACCACGATGAAATACGACCAGGTACCCATAGAAGATCGTCAGGACGCTTTGGATCGGATGGGATAAGAAAATCCCATCGGCGTTTTCTTTCGTACGCTTGGTCACAACCTGTGGATACTGGCTCTGCTGAGTTCAACACAGCTTCTGAAACCAAATCTCGATTAGGTTTGTTAGAACATTAGGATTTCAACAGAGCCGTCATAGAACAGAGGTCGAATGGTCGCCGGATAATGCTATTAACTACCTCATTCAGTTTCAGCTGAGGTCCGTCCGCAGTTCAATAGCACTGTATTCGAAAAACGGTATCCACACCGGAAATCTGGAGAATATCGAACTGACTCGGGGTTAGTCGCTCTCGTCTGCTCTCTATTCCCCGCCTTCGACGCGATCCAGCAACGCTTCGATTTCAGCTTGCTCGAACTGTGCGTCGGTCACGAATGTGAGGTAGCTGGAGTGGTCTTTCCCAGCGCCGTAGTGTTCGTAGAGTTCCCGGGCGGTGTTCAGACAGACGCGAGCCATCACGTCAGGATCCGCATCATCCTGGATTGCCCGCGCCATCGCCACGTTGATGATCGCAACGAACTTCTCCTCCGCAGAACGGTCGCTGTTTGATTCGCTCATTTTGACTCTTCCTGGCATTCGGTTTGCAGTTCGTCGATGAGGGCAGCGACGTCCGACGCAATTTCGTCGTGCCCACCTTCGATAGCGAGCCCAGCTATCTGCCCGGCTGCCTTCTGCATGTTGTCTACGAAGGCCGCCGACGACACGGTCTGTCCCGCACGCATCAACGTTCCACGAGGACCGCCTAACTGCATGCCCTTCTCGTCCTCTAACCGCACGAGGAGTTCCTTTGCTTCGTCCAGCTTCTGCACACGAGTAGCCGCGTTTTCCGATATCATGGGTCGGAGCAAACAAGTTGAGTAACCTCCCTCTTTTAAACATTAGCCATGAGCGCCTCGACAAGTTTCCGAGTACGCGGCTAATTCGCCTCTCTCAGACGTATCGAAATGGACGATATGACGTCGAAAGCCTGCAATACCCACGCATAGTACCGTATGTTAGATCCGACAGCACTCGCGGTGTCACCCACCGATTCGACCGGTTATCTGGTGGAAGCAAACTGTACGGTCGGTGATTCCCAGCGAAAACACGATATGGATTTTCCATAACCGCCCGGCAACAACGGACTGCTTTGCACTCAAGATGACCGTTCGCCACGGGCGTCAATCGGCAGCGGAAATTTCGTCGGCGAAAATCAACGGAATCTCCAGAATCTAGTGTCACTCGATACAGGCTACTACCAGAATACCGTTCTCGGCTTTCTGCCGCTTACTCCGCGCGAAGCCTTCCGTCGGGAGAGCATAGGTCTACGTATCGTCGGCGATGTAGATGAGGGTCTGAACGTCAATCATGGAGGCGCTTCCGGTTCGAGTTTCGATACGGTCGAGTAACTCACGACACGCAAGCGAAACCTCGTGGTACTGTCGAGCATCGAATCCTGAGTCAAGACCATCGGATGTGGAATACTGCTGGAAGAAGTGATCCATCCGCTGGTACTGGAACGTGATATGCTTCTGAGGGTACGCATACATGAGCAGCGCCGTCGCGGCCCGAAGAAGCGAACCCGGTGATCGGTCGTTTTCCTCGCGTGTCGTCAAATGACGGAATACTTCGTAGAATTCGTGCAGCCGATCGACGATTGACAACTCTTCGTTGTAGAGGTCACTGAGGACTCGCGCTGCTTCCTCAGGGTTCTCGCGGCAGTACGCCACGATATCATTCCATGTTAATCGGTGGAACTGTCCACCCATCATTTTCGCGGGCACATTCGAAACGGCATCAAACTCCTCGGGTGGCTCTTCGATCGCATCAAGGAACGCTGGAACGTCGTCCGCGGTCAAAGCGGTGAGATCGAAGGACTCCGTGACTACATCCTGGAAGTAATCTTTGAACTGCCACTTCCACGATTCGATATGTGTCCCACCCCAGTGCGACGTCTCCAAGTCGTCGTACGCACCAGAATCTCTGGCCTCGATGTGGTCCTCAATTAGTGAGTCAACACCGGTCCAGCGGAGTGATTCAGTCGCCCCCGTATGGATACGATGCCCGATTAGTGGGCGGAACAACGGCGCGTACGGACCAGTGAGTTGCGCGTTGATCGTGTCCCGGTCTGTGGTTTCGACGAGGCGAAAGAATTCGTCGATTTCGGCGTACACGGGAAGTTCGTAACTAGTCCCCTGCGACGCGTGCCCAACCTGCGAATTATAGGTGTCTGCGAACCGTTGAATCCCTGTAGTCACCGCATCGCGGTCGTTACCGACGTCATAGCCGAGGTCCTGCAGGACACTTTTCGCCTCAACCGAGGGGATTGCTTCATGGCCGTCTTGGAGTCGGCCATACAATTCGTACAACCCCCAGGGAGTGCCACCATCCCAGAACCGGCCTTCCCAAGCTCAGTACCTCACAAAGCATTCTCGGCTAGCTGTTTCTGAAGCCTGAGTTCCACGGCGGAGCTGTTGTGCTGGTGGTCTTGACGAGAAGATCTCCGACGAACCGACGGAGAGCTGTCGCTGTCGGCGGCGGCTGCCGCCGACGCGACAGCGTCGCCACTCCTGGCGAAGGCTACCCTGGTCGGGGATTAGCGGGTAAACCGGTCGTCTGGCGGTCGGTTTGCGGGGACGGCCCGACGCGTCGCGAGGGCCGTCCACGCTGCCCGTTGAATCATGTTGATGAACTCCTTGAACGACCACTTCCAGAGGCGACGCCCCCCACGGCGAGGCGTCGCCACGTACTCCCAATGTAAATACCGCCAGACGTTTTGTAACAACAGGCTCACCACGACGTACAGCAGCCGTACGACCGGATTTTGTGTTGAGGTCGTCGCAATACTTTGTTCAGAGAGTCGATAGCTCGCTTCGATACCGAAGCGTTTCGCGTAGTGGTATCGAGCGTCGCGTGGACTCTCGATGAACGGCGCGTCAGCGGCGTAGCCGTGACGCGCCACCCCATGTTCGTCGCACCGTCCGTTTTGGTACGTACAGTCGATGTAGACGAGAAACTCGACGGTCCAGCTGTGACCGTCGAGTTTCGCCGTCATGTCGTGTTGAATCACGCGACTCCAGCCTTCCGAGAGTTCTTGCTTGATCGTCTGTCCCCAGCGGACGATCGGCATGACGTAGGC
>NZ_JAJJZG010000050.1 GCF_021028995.1 Halobacterium sp. KA-4
CGCCTGTTCGAAGACCTGCGTGAGGTTGTAACTCGCTCCAGTCATCACTGCAGGGAGGTCGTCCTTCGGGACGTCGTAGCGCTCGTAGTAGGTCTGCAACAGCTCCTCGGTCCCGTTGCCGGTCTGCCCGGGCACCCATCCCGGAGCCATGATGACGTCGCGACCAGCCTCACCGAGCGCGTTCCACCAGCCCGAGGTATCGGCGGCCCGGACGAACTGGATGTAGCTCGGCGTGAAGGTCGATTCGTTGATCTGCTTCATCGCCGTGATTCCGCCGTCGGGTGCGGGCGTGCCGAGTAGGGCCTCGACGCCCGCGCTCTCGGACTTCGAGATCAGCGAGCTGAAGTCGCTGGCGTGGAGCTGGTGTTTCTCACGGAACACCATCTCGAAGCCCGCGTCCGTGAGCGCTTGCTCCCAGTAATTGGCCTGTTCGATGCTCCAGTTCGTGTTCGGTACCCATTGGCCGATCCGGGTCGGACGCTCGTCCTCGGGGATCATCTGGAGGACGGCTGTCGTGGACTCTGCGTGTTGGCGGCTGTTGGGGAATGGGAAGCACGACCACTCGTAGCCACGTTCCTCGGGCAGTTTCGTCTCGCCGAAGGTCACGCTGATGAGCGGGATCTGCTCGCGCTCGGCGATGGCGACCATTGAGGTGACGAGGACGCCGCCGAAGCTCCCCCAGATCATGTCGACATCGTTGTTGCTGATCATCTGAGTGAGCTTCTCCCGAAGCACCCGCGGATCGCTCTCGTCGTCCTTGACGATGAGCTCGACTTCCTTCCCGTGGACGCCGCCGTTCGCGTTGACTCGGGCGACGCCCATCTCATACCCCCGCTTGAGATCCTGGTAGAGCGGCGAGAACGCGCCCGTTTCGGGGAGCGTCGAGGCGATCGTGTACGTGTCTGAGCCGCTACCGCCCGTTCCGGTAGTGCCTGATTGCGTCCCGTTTCCGTTGCCGCCCGAACAGCCGGCGAGGCCAGTTATTCCGGCGACCGCAGCGGCGCCGCTGGTCTTGATGAAAGACCGTCGTCGTGGTCTTGGCATTGATAACTCCATAGGAGGTAATCCGTTCGACTATAATAAATGTTCGTGTCCGACACGTCTGTGACGGGTTTACTGGCTCACTCGGCCGCGCGGGCGCGAGGCCTGTGGTGTGAGGAGGTAGATTTAACTATTGGGGTTTGTAAGCCGATAGCACAGTATGCCAATGTTAGCAGGGGACGGACTCACCAAACGATTCGGTGGCATTGTCGCCGTCGACGACGTCTCCTTCGAGATCGCCCAGGGCGAGACCGTCGGCCTCATCGGCCCGAACGGCGCGGGCAAATCGACGCTGTTCAACGTCATCTCTGGCACGTACGCCCCGAGCGAGGGGACGGTACGATTCAAGGACGAGGACGTGACCGGTTTGGAGCCCTACCAGCTCTGCGCTCGCGGTCTCGCCAAGAGTCATCAGATCGTGCGGCCGTTTGAGGGTCTCACGCTTCTCGAGAACGTGGCCGTCGGCGCCGAATTCGGCGGCCGCACCAACGACCCCTACGAGCGCGCCCACGAGACGCTCGCGTTCGTCGGTCTCGATGACCGACGAGAC
>NZ_JAJJZG010000051.1 GCF_021028995.1 Halobacterium sp. KA-4
GGTACGTGTTTAGCCCCAGTGAATTTCGGCACTGTCTCATAGCAGGCGACCAATCGGGGAGATATGCACCCTCAGCGAGGGCTAGTTGAACCTCTTCAGGGATGGTCTCCGAGCGGAGACCATCCCGGTGACCCTGCTGAGATAACGCTGAGGTGGTCATAGTGGATAGGGACGACCTCAGCAAAGACGAGCTTCTCTCACGGTTTCTCCAAATGGCAGAGCGGATCGACGAGCTGGAGGAAAAACTCGAGCAGAAGGACGAACGAATCGAAGAACTCGAAACACGTCTTCGCAAATACGAGAATCCACATACACCACCTAGTAAGCGACGGTCGGGGACTGACGAGTCCCCGACCTCCCAAGATGACAAAGACGACGATGTCCGAACTGACGGCGGCACTCCCGGTCGAAAAGACGGTCACGATCCGGAGTGGCGTTCTACAGCTGATCCCGACGAAGAAATCGAAGTCACCTGTGACTGTTGTCCTGAATGTGGCGACCACTTCGACGAGTCGGTGGGCGTCAGCCCCCGACTCGTCGAGGAGATCCCGGATCCGAAGCCCCCAGAAATCACCCGGTACAACCGCCACTACTACCAATGCGATTCCTGTGGAACAGAGACAGTTGCGACTCACCCCGACTGCCCCGATGAGGGGCAGTTCGGGGTGAACGTCATCGCTCAATCAGCTCTGTCACGGTACGATCACCGCCTTCCCTACCGGAAGATCGCTGACCGCTTCGAGCAACTGCACAGACTCGAACTCTCGGGGGCATCCGCGTGGCACGCGACCGAACGCGCTGCGCGCGCCGGTCGCTGTGAGTACGAGCAGATCCGTCAGGAGATTCAGGATGCTGACGTGGTTCACATCGACGAGACAGGCATCAAACGCGACGGTGAGCAAGCGTGGATTTGGACGTTTCAGACCGTCCAATACACGTTGTACGCGGTCAGAGAGAGTCGTGGGAGTGATGTTCCCGCGGAAGTCCTCGGCGAGGACTTCGCGGGAACGGTCATCTGTGACGGATGGACGGCGTACCCAGCTTTCAGCAGCAACCTCCAGCGGTGTTGGGCGCACATTCTTCGAGAGGCTGAAGACGCCGCGGAAAAGCAGGCAGAAGGTGAACCGATCTACCACGCTCTCAGACAGGTGTACGTCGCTCTCCAGGCCCGACTGGAGAGCGACTTGACAATCCGTGAGAGAGCAGACCTCCAACGTGTGGCGCGAAGAGAGCTTGAATCGCTGATTGACCGGTCGGTCCCCGACGGACCAGTGGCAACACTACTCGGGAAGCTGGAAGGTGGACTCGACCACTGGCTCACCTTCGTCGGTGAGCCAGCGGTCTCTCCGACGAACAATGCCGCAGAGAACGCGCTTCGTGAACCAGTGGTTCTCCGGAAAATCATCGGAACGCTCCGTAATGACCGAGGAATGTTCGTTCACGAGACGGTCTTGTCCCTGCTGGCGACGTGGCGCCAGCAGGGACGCAATCCATACGAAGAGCTTCGTCGAGTCGTCAGCAACAATGATATGATCTCACGGGCTCACACTGTGCCGACTGTCGAGACCTCGGGGTAAACACGTAC
>NZ_JAJJZG010000052.1 GCF_021028995.1 Halobacterium sp. KA-4
TCAGTACATCACAAAGCCGGTTAGTTAGAACGTCTGCTTGCTGAGGATGTGCACTCCAACAAGCAAGCAGACAGTGAAATCCACGAGGACCAGCTCCTTAACTTCCTCGTCAACCGACTTGACGAGGAAGTTGTTCTTGACCTCGGCGACAATGCTACAGTCGATGCTGAGGACATCTTCGAGGTCCTCGTCGGCGCGACCGCCGACGGGACCTCGATCTCCTCGCTTTGCGGAAAGAGCAAGGACGCTCCCTCAGCTAACGACGTGCTCTATCATCTCCGGACCAACTTCGATCTCGAAGCCGTCCAATCTATCGAAGATACTCTCCTCCAACGAGATTTGCTTGAGACACTTCCTCAGCAGGTGGAGGTCGTCGCTGACCTCCACCTGCGGCCCTACTACGGAGATGAAGACGATACAGACGGCCTCTACTACAACGAAGCCAAAGCAGGTACCACCGCGTTCCACGCCTACGCGACACTCTACGCGCGCGTGAAGAACAAACGATATACGCTGGCGGTACGCCGTCTCGAAGACGGCGATACCGCCAGCGACGTCCTCGCTGAGTTTCTTGGACTTCTCGAACACTTCGAGTTTGGCGTCAAAGCAGTCTATCTTGACAGCGGCTTCTACGACGGGAAGTGTCTCACACTGCTGCAAGTACACAATTTCGCGTACATCGTCCCGGTCATTTCGTGGGGCAAGGAGATCAAGCGTGAACTGGCCACTGGCTGGAGTCGTGAGATCGCCCACGATCTCACGACGTCCTTTGGGGATCACGAATGGACAGTCGAATTCCCAGTGCTAATCGACTGTACCTACAAGAATGGGCGATATGGAGAGAACGGAGTGGCGCGTCACGGCTACGCCGTCGACGCGCCGTTCATCACTGAACCCTCACAAGCCAGATCCCACTACAGCAAACGGTTTGGGATCGAGGCTAGCTACCGCCTCTCCGAGGCAACACTCATCTCGACAACAACACAAGATCCGGCGAGACGGCTGTTATTCGTAGTTCTCAGCTTATTGATCCAAAACGTCTGGCGGTATTTGCACTGGGAATACGTGGCGACGCCCCGCCGAGGCGGGCGTCGCCTCTGGTGGTGGCCTTTCGAGGAGTTCATCGATATGGTAACCCGAGCAGCGTGGACGGCCCTCGCGGTGCGTCGGGCCGTCCCCGCAAATCGGC
>NZ_JAJJZG010000053.1 GCF_021028995.1 Halobacterium sp. KA-4
TGCCTTGTTGAACGCAAGACTGCGTCGGGGTAGGGTCGATAACTTACGACTTCACGGCGTCAAAGACCGGTTCTTACACTCAGAAGATGCAGTAGCTGCTGCTGGCGGTGTTCGTCGAAGGATCAAAACTATGGTATCTTACTCCCATGATCAGGTGACGACGGCGATGCCTCTCCCGAATACGTCCGAAGAAGGGAGAGCAGGCGGCGAGCCCTAACTCGCCGCCTGCGTCAGGTTATGCAGGATGCACTTTCGAGTTAGCTCCCGGAACTGGCCATGCCAGCTCCGGGAGCGCAGCTTCTCGCCGTCGTCTTCCTTCAACTGCGAGAAACCCGTTTCACTCATCCAGCGCTGGTTGTAATCCTCGTTCATCCGGGCGTTGTGAGCCTTCTGTAACGGTGTTTGCTCCCTGTGTTTGATTAACGGTCGCGTTGAGTTGGAGCGACACTCCTCACGGAGGTCGCTCCACGAGTAGTTTGCGTCAGCAGACAGCACCCGCAGGTCTTCCGCGTTCCGGCGGAAGACCTGCATCCCGATGTGGCCGTCCCAGGCCTTCTGCGTCGTGTAGTGAACGTCCTTGATTGCTAGCGAGTTCACGTCGATCAAGATCGTCGTCTTCATCGACTGGAACGAGTAGTTCGCGCGGTCGCGGTAGTGGTAGCTGGTTTGATCGCGTTGAAAGCCGCTTGCGTCAATTGCGGCTTCGCCACTCCAGCCCGCCTGCTCCGCGCTTTGGCGGAGCAGGCGGCGGAGTTCACGCATTCGGTACTCGTTTTCCCACCGACAAAACGAGCTGTAGTGCGGTGCTTCGTTGAGATCAAACACGGCGAGGACGCCGGGCATTTCGTTGAGGTAGTCTTCTGTCTCACGGAGACTCTTTTCGAGTTCCACGCGATACAGGATTAACGCGATCTGCACCCACTCGGCGTACCCGTCCGCGCCGTCCGGCGCGGCGGGTACGTCCGGATCCTCAACATGCTGTTTGGCAAGGTCTCGACACATCCGGGCAAGCCGTCTGAGCGATGCCATATCGCCAGACGGCGTCCATTTCCGGGTTAATCTGGCGGAATATTGCACTAAGAGCGTTTGAAGCGACCGTCAATCGACGGCAAAACAAGGCA
>NZ_JAJJZG010000054.1 GCF_021028995.1 Halobacterium sp. KA-4
TATTATATCAGATGACTTGATTAGAGACGCGTGCACTAGGTGCACAGTCTTTAGAACCGGTCAGAGAGCTCCCTTTCGTTTCCGAATAATGATTTCTCGAACCTGTTCAACGTGGTTTGTCTCTGATTGAACGAAGGCTGTGAGGATGGCCTCGACAATCTCGGAGCCAGTCGCTCCGAGATCGTCACACTCAGCGACCAGTTCATCCACTTCTTGTACGATTTCCTCGTCAACAGCGACTCCGAACTTCTCTTTCGCCATAGCTACGACCAGCTAAGAACAGCGCGCACCAAGTGTACGGCGCTTTCAATTCGTTAGAGCTGATTCGACAAAACCATGAGAACTCTTCTATGACACGCTCACCGTAGACTATCATCGCGTGACGGAGTTCGACACTCCGAGGTATCGAACAGCTTCACAGAGTGCAATATCTCCGTTGTAAAAACGAGCATTTGCGCGACGCAATCAAGCGAATTTCCGGTCACGTATAGAGCCACGATTTCGAGGAATCGTTCGAGTTGTTCGTGGCCGGGTTTGCCGACTATGTCATCCCTCTCGGGGGCAACCGGATGCTGACAACAGACGTAGATGCGGTTGTCGGCGATGATTCACAAAAAACACCAACCGATCGCCGGGGAAGGGGGATAAGTGAGGGTCAGCTCTCTGCCTTCCCATAGAACTATTACCTATCGGACCAACATCCCGTGCGGATGTCTATCAGTAGCGCTTCTTGGCCAGGGGTTTCGACGCCCGATTCGGGTAGAGTCGCTCCACCTGTGGCACCCGGGAACGCCGAGCGAAACTCCGAGGTATACGATCCGTGACGTTTATCTTCGGCTCCCCTAGGGAGTACGTCAATGAACTCCTCGCGGCCGATGACCTCGGAAGCATCCATCCCCACCCGCGGATGCAGTTCCCCGGACAATCACAGGGAACGACGCTCCAGGATCTCGAACGCTTCGACGAAACGATCGTCCCTGGTTTCGAATCCGTATGAACGTACCAACAATCGGATACGTCGGGTTGAATCACCACCACGCGGAGCCGTACCTCGCGAGCATCGCCGAACTGCCGGCGACGCTCACGGCCGCG
>NZ_JAJJZG010000055.1 GCF_021028995.1 Halobacterium sp. KA-4
TGTTCGTCACTCGTGTCGAACTCGTCCAATTCGTACTGCGTCTTCAGCTCCCGGAACAGCAACTCAACTTCCCACCGACAGCGGTAGATCTCCGCTAAATCCGCCGGAAAGAACTCCTTCCTCGCTAAATTCGTCATGTACAGGTGGTAGTCGTCGGCGTCCTCGTCGCGGACGCCGACGACGCGAAATCGCTTCGTATCTAGTGACCGCGTCCCATTGTACGGCCCTCGTTTGAATTCGACTTCGACTTCTACATCGATGTACTTCCGATCGAGATCGTCGAGAACAGCTCGGAGCTGCTTGCCCTCTAAGGGAATGGCGCGACCGCGCCATTCCCGTAACTCCCTCGTAATCAGCGGATTCGCGTTCTGCTTCAGCCGACTCACGAAGTAGCCGTCGTTTTCGTCGATCAGCGCAAACCGGCGGTACTTGAAGTAGGCGAGATCGAACAACACGAGGCGATTCTCAAGCCACGGCCCTGTTTTGAACAAGGTGCTATCGTGCGTTTTCTCGTTAGCAGTATCGAGCCGTTCAATCGTCTGCTCTGTGGCATTGTGGAGCAGGTGGAGCTTCGCTCCAGCCTGCTCCTCGTGGCGGGCTTCGAACTGATCTGAGAGAAATTCGTGTAACCGCAACACCGTTCCATCAGCGATCATCACGTCTCTAAATCGGTCGATATCAGCGTCAACAGCGTTAGGAACAGCGACCTCGTCGAGACCATGCTCGACGAGGTCGCGGAGATACTCCGCAAGCGTCGGTGTCAACCGCTGATAGAATCCACCCGGAGAGATCGTCTCATCGGCAGTCGAGTTGTAACAGCGTCTAAACCCGGCGAGTGTTCGGCTTTCGCCTGCGGCGAAGCCGAACACGAATGCCCAAACGAAGGCAGGGATCTGGAGCTTGCGGTCACGTTCGACCACGCCGAGTTCCTCGGCGTGCTCTTCGAGGAACTCAGAGGGAAACAGTGTAGTGAGCCGACGCATAATCCGAGATGAGGAGTCCTTGTCGTGCACAGACTGGACTTCCTCATTCCTTCCGAAAG
>NZ_JAJJZG010000005.1 GCF_021028995.1 Halobacterium sp. KA-4
CCACGCACGAGCGCAGGTGTTTCTTGCCCTGTGCCTTCGCCTTGTCGTCGCTATCACCAACTACGAACGCGGAGACAATCCGGGAAGCACGATCATCACGGTGTGAGAAGAGTTCTATGACACCCTCCGGAGGGACTAGCGGTCTCCGTAGCGGCCGTGAACGCCGGATTCGACCGCACGACGTACGCAGCTCTCACCGGGATTCGGGCGGGGCTAGTGGAAATTCCGCTGGTCTTGCTCGGCGCGTGGGCGGTCTCCGTCTCGGGCGCGATTCTGCCGTACGCGATGGGGTTCGCTGCTGGAGGGATGCTGTTCGTCATCAGCGACGAAATCGTCCCGGAGACGCACTCGAACGGCCACGAGCGTGTCGCCACCCTGGGCCTGATGCTCGGCGTCGTCGTCATGCTGTATTTGGACGTGAGTCTCGCATAGCTGGCTGGTTTTGGCTCGTCCGGGCACGCGGCTCGCGGGTCGCTACGCTCCCCGTTCGCTCTGACGTGCCCTCTCTGTGGTCGAGCACGCGCGCTCTCCGCTCGCATCTGGTGGCCCGGCTTCGCCGCGCCGTCTGTTCGGATCCTAGCGTCACCGCTCACCGGACCGTGCCCTCGCTCCGCTCGGGCACGCGGACCGTAAGGCAGAGGGATTCCCCCCGTCAAGTAGTAGTATATGGACCAGAAGCGGGAGCTGACGAGCGTCGACCTCGTCGCCCTCACTGCGGAGCTCAACGGCTACAAGGGGGCGAAAGTCGACAAGGCCTACCTCTACGGCGATGACCTCTTGCGGCTGAAGATGCGGGACTTCGACCGTGGCCGCGTGGAACTCCTTATCGAAGTTGGAGACACGAAGCGCGCACACGTCGCGGCACCCGAGCACGTGCCGGCGGCTCCGGGTCGCCCGCCGAACTTTGCGAAGATGCTCCGGAACCGGCTGTCGGGGGCGGACTTCCACGAGGTGCGCCAGCACGGCTTCGACCGGATTCTCGAGTTCGAGTTCCGCCGCGAAGACCAGGATACGACCATCGTCGCGGAGCTGTTCGGGGACGGCAACATCGCGGTCGTCGATCAGAACGGCGAGGTCGTGGACTCGCTGGACACCGTCCGCTTGCAGTCGCGGACGGTCGCGCCGGGCTCCCAGTACGGGTTCCCGAGTTCGCGCGTCAACCCCCTGGAACTCGACTACGAGGGGTTCGCGGCGAAGATGCGCGAGTCGGACACGGACCTCGTGCGAACGCTCGCCACCCAGTTGAACTTCGGTGGGCTGTACGGCGAGGAACTCTGCACGCAGGCGGGCGTCGAGAAGACCAAAGACATCGACGACGCCGGCGAGGAGGAGTTCCGTGCACTCTACGAGGCCAGTGAGCGCCTGCTGGACGCGATTCAGGCAGGCGACCTCGACCCCCGCGTCTACTTCGAACCCGGCGAAGGCGAGGACGAGGACGGAAAGGCGGCGCGTGGACAGCGCGTGGACGTGACGCCGCTGGCGCTCGAAGAGCGCGCCGACCTCCCCTCCGACGCGTTCGACCGATTCAACGACGCCCTCGACGACTACTTCACGAATCTCGACACCACCGAGGAGGAGGAGAGCGGGGAGGCGGTGTCGAAGCCGGACTTCGAGCAGGAGATTCAGAAGCAGAAACACATCATCAAACAGCAGGAGCAGGCCATCGAGGACTTCGAGCAACAGGCCGAGGCCGAGCGCGAGAAGGCTGAACTGCTGTACGCGAACTACGACCTCGTCGACGACATCCTCTCGACGGTACAGGACGCTCGCGACGCGGGCCACGGTTGGCAGGAAATCGCGCAGACGTTCGAGGAGGCTGCGGGCGACGTGTCTGGCGCTGACGCGTTCGCGGGCATCAACGAGTCCGAGGGTACCGTCCGCGTCCAGTTGGACGACCACACCATCGAGGTGGACCCCGCGTGGGGCGTCGAGAAGAACGCCGACGAGCACTACAAGGAAGCCAAGCGCATCGAGGAGAAGAAGGAGGGCGCACGTGCGGCCATCGAGAACACGCGCGAGGACCTCGAAGCCGCCAAGCAACGCCGGGAGGAGTGGGAGGTAGAACCCGAGGAGGCCGAGGAGGAAGAAGACCGAGATATCGACTGGCTCTCCCGGTCGTCGATTCCGATTCGCAAGCAAGAGCAGTGGTACGAGCGGTTCCGCTGGTTCCGTACCTCTGATGGATTCCTCGTCATCGGCGGTCGCGACGCCGACCAGAACGAGGAACTCGTGAAGAAGTACATGGACCGCTACGACCGGTTCTTCCACGCACAGGCCCACGGCGGCCCGGTTACGGTGCTGAAGACGTCCGAGCCAAGCGAACCCTCGAAGGACATCGAGGTACCCGAGTCGAGTAAGCGGGAAGCAGCCCAGTTCGCGGTGTGTTGTTCCTCGGTTTGGAAGGACGGCCGCGGCTCCGGTGACGCCTACATGGTATCGCCAGACCAGGTGTCGAAGACACCCGAGAGCGGCGAGTACCTGGAGAAGGGTGGGTTCGCGATTCGTGGCGACCGCACGTACTTCCGGGACCTGCCTGCGGAGTGGGCAGTCGGCATCAGTTGCGAGCCCCACACGCGCGTGCTCGGCGGCCCCATCGACGCCATCGTCGACGACGTGGAGACGACGATTGAACTCGAACCGGGCCGGTACGCGCAGGGTGACGCCGCTAAGCGCATCTACCGGGAATTCCGCGAGCGCTTCGCGGACGAGTCGTTCGTCCGGAAGGTCGCCAGCCCGGACGAGATTCAGAAGTACATGCCGCCGGGTGGAAGTCGTATTCGAGACTAGGCTTCACCTCCGACGACTCTCATTCTGCTTCATGCCGTGGGAACGCCGGGAAAGGCACGCTCAGTCCGGCCGTAACCGATTGGAAAGCCGGAATTGAGTGGACTGAAAGGGGCGGTGGGCTCGCGCCTGCGTGGCCGTCTCGCGACGCAAGCACCGCAGCGTAGCGAGGAGCACAGCGAGCGAACGACCGCGAGCCCGCCGGGGCTTTCTGGCAGACAACAGCGGGATGAGTCGTGGACGTCCCAGAGTGTCTCAGTCCAGGGCGCGAGAGTAGCAGGACACTTGGGCGTCCCGTGCCTCAGTTCAGGTATGCAACTGAAGGAACGCCGGCAGGTCGAGGGCGGCGGGGAGCGCATTACGCTCGTCCCCGAGTCCCTCGACGACCTCTGGCACCTCGCGTACATTCTGGAGCCCGGGGATCTCGTCGCGGGGGACACGCACCGCCGCATCCAGCGTAAGGACGAACAGATGCGGGACACGGGCGGCGAGCGCGAGCACATGCACGTCACCATCGACGTCGAGGACGTGGAGTTCCACAAGTTCTCGAACCGCCTCCGGGTGTCGGGCACCATCGCGGACTGCTCCCGGGAAGACCAACTCGGCCTCCACCACACGCTGAACGTCGAGGAGCGCGAGGAAATCGAGGTCGAGAAAATCTGGAAGCCCGACCAGCTCGAACGGCTCAACGAAGCCGTCGAGGCGACCGACCAGCCGGACGTCGCAATCGCCACCGTCGAGGAGGGCGAAGCCTACATCCACGTCGTCCAGCAGTACGGCGTCGACGAGTACGGCTCGTTCACGGGCACGACGGGGAAAGGCGAGTACTCGCGCTCCCGCGAGGAATTGTTCGAGGACGTCGCGAGTGCACTCTCGCACCTCGACGCGGACGCCATTATCCTCGCCGGTCCCGGGTTCACAAAGCAGGACGCCCTCGACTACATCCAAGAGGAGTACCGGAGTCTCACGGACAAGATTACGACAGTAGACACGAGCGCGGTGGGCGGCCGCGGCGTTCACGAAGTCCTCAAGCGTGGCGCCGTCGAGGACGTTCAGGAGGAGACGCGCATCGCCGAAGAGTCCGAACTCATCGACGAACTCACCGACCAGATAGCGACCGATGGGAAGGCTGCCTACGGCATCGAAGCGGTCGAGAAGGCCGTCGACTTCGGCGCGGTCGAGACGCTGCTGATTCTGGACGAACGCCTGCGCAAGGAGCGCGCGGGCGAGGGCGACTGGGACGTCGACGTCAACGACCTCGTCACGCAGGTCGAACAGCAGGGCGGCGACGTCACCGTGTTCAGCCACGAGTTCGCGCCCGGCGAACAGCTCCGAAACCTCGGCGGCGTCGCGGCCATCCTGCGCTACCGAATGGAGTAGTTTCGAGGGAAAACGGCTTTCTCGGTGGCGCTGTGAGTTGGCGGCGTGGCAGGACTGACACTGTTGGACGTCGGGCTGGTGCTGGTCGCGCTGGCGGCCGCTGGGTTGGTCGCGCGCAGGGTCGGCCAGTCGGTCATCCCCGCGTACCTCGTCGTCGGTATGCTCGTCGGGCCACACGCGCCCACGCTGTGGGGCTTCCAACCGACGCTCGTCGCCGACCCCGAGACTGTCGCGCTGTTCGCGGACCTCGGCGTCGTCCTGCTGTTGTTCTTCGTTGGACTCGAACTGAGTCTGGACGCGCTCTTCGAGAAGGGCGACCAAGTACTCGCTGGCGGTGCCATCGACGTCTTGGTGAGCCTCCCGCTGGGGTTCGCGGTCGGCCTCCTACTAGGCTTTGACTGGGTGGCGTCGTTCGTGCTCGCGGGCGTGCTGTTCAACTCCTCGACAGTCATCGTCGCGAAACTCCTGCTGGAACTGGACTGGATTGCCAATCCCGAAAGCGAGGCGATTCTCTCGATTGTGGTTGTCGAGGACGTAGCGACCGCGGGCTACCTCGCGGTGCTGTCGGCCGTCCTGCTCGGCGCAACCGACGTGGGCGCGCTCGCGACTGACGTCGCTGTCGTCGTCGCGCTCGTCGCGGCTGGCGCGGTGGTCGCGCTCCGCGGGACGAACGTCATCGAGCGCCTCCTCGACATCGAATCCGGCGAGCTGTTCGTGTTGCTCGCGCTCGGTGTCACCGCGACCGTCGCCGGCCTCGGCGAACACTCGGGCGTGGGCGCCGCCGTCGCAGCGTTCCTCGTCGGCACCGCAGTCGGCCGGACGACGCTCACCGACCGCGTCGAGGGCTTGCTGTCGCCGTCACGGGACCTGTTCGCGGCGCTGTTCTTCGCCGCAGTCGGCCTCTCCACGAACCCCGCGCTCATCACGCAGGAGGCGTGGGCGGTCGCCGTCGCGGTTGCCATCACGATTCCCGGCCAGTACGTCTCGGGCTACTACGCCGGCCGCCAGTTCGACCTCGAACCGCGGCGAGCGTTCCGCGTCGGGTCCGCGCTCGCGCCCCGCGGGGAGTTCGCGCTCGTCATCGCCGCGCTCGCCGCTAGCGTCGGCACCACGCCCGTGCTCATGGAGCGTGTCCCTGCGTTCACCGTGGGCTACGTGCTCGCGACGAGCATCCTCGGCACGCTCGCGATGCGGTACAGCGACCAGTTGTGGGCGGTGCTGCCGTGGACCGAGACACGGTGATCAGCGGCGGTGGGCTTTTGCGGCCGCGCGTCGAATCCCAAGTGATGCCTGTCCGCGAGACGGAACTCCCCAATGTCGGCCGAAAGTTCGAACTCGACCTCGCCTCCGGCGGCCGACTGTCGGTCGTCATCGGCCACGACGGCACGCGGACGCTGTACCGTCAGCCTGACGGAGACGGCGACGCCGAGCGCGTCGCCGAACTCACCGGCGAGGAAGCCCGACAGTTCGGAGCCATCCTCGGCGGCGCGTACTTCCAGCCGGCCGAGTCCGAAACCGCAAACGTCCCAGTCGGTGACGCCCGCATCGAGTGGTACGACGTCCACGAGGACTCACCGCTGGCCGGGAGCTCGGTTGGCGACTCGGAGATTCGGACGGAGACGGGCGCGACCCTCTTGGCCATTCAGCGCGGCAGCGATACTATTGCGAACCCCGGCCCAGAGGAAGTCATCGAACCCGGCGACGTGCTCGTGACGCTCGGGACCCGGGAGGAACAGCGAAACCTTCAGGCCCGCGTCAACAAGGATAGCGACGCCTGAACTACTCGGTTTCGACGACGAGACCGTCCCGCGCGAACGCGACATGCCCGTCGAAGTGCTGCTCTATTGACTCCTGCATATCACGGTGGTTGCCCTCCGTGTGGGGGTAGAGATGAGTGAGGTACAGTTCGTCGACATCCACGCCCGCGAGGGACTCGCCGAGTTGCGTCGGCGTCGGGTGGTTCGAGACGTCCACATCGTCGGGGAACGAGCAGTCGTGGACAAGCACGTCGCAGCCGTCCGCGAACTCGCCCATCCCCGCAAACGCCTCGGTATCCGCGCTAAAGGCCAGGTCGTCGTCGAATTTGTACGCCAGCCCCGGCATCGAGTGACGCGTCTCGATGGCGTCCACGTCGAACCCCGCCACCTCGAAGCTCCCAACGTCGACCTCACGTAACGTGAGGTCCACGCGGTCCTGTAAGTACTCGTGGACGTCCAGCAAGTCCGTTACGAGTCCTTTCGTCCCGGTCGGTCCGACGACGGTGAGATGTTCTTCGCCTGCGAGCCAGCGCGCCTTCAACAACGGCAACAGGTCGCTGACGTGGTCGAGGTGGTGGTGCGTGAGCAACACCGTGTCTACGCCCTCGTACCCCACGTCTGTCCGTGCGAGCGTGTGCAGCACGCCGCTCCCGCAGTCCACGAGCAGTCGGCTGTCGGGTTTTTCGAGGAGGAGCCCGGTCTGCATCCGGTCGCCCGTCGGCATCGCGCTCCCCGTCCCGAGGAACGTCAGTTGCATACCGGGAGCCGCGGACGGAAGGCGGTTAACCGTTCGGGGTGCGTGTTCGTGGCTTCGGTAGGCAGGTGCTCTCGAGAACGCCTCGAAAGTCCCACCCGTCGCCCGTTGGACAACCGGTAGCGGGGCGGATTGAAAGGGAGCGACTGGCTTCGCGAAGCACGACAACGTAAGCACTACAGCGAGCGAAGCGCGCAGCGAGCCGCTCGACCGAAGCCAGTCGGGGCTTTCGAGGTGTCGAAGACCATGGTCAGTCCAGAAACAGCGAGGCGGACCAGATACGAACAGCGCGATTTGCCTAGCGGCGTCAGACACTTGCCGTACGGGAGCCAAGCACACGCGAACGATGGGTCCCGAGTCGGAGGCGACGACGCGGTCGGCAGACGAGGACCATCAGTCCTCTGACCGCGAGATTCTGGACGCGCTCGACCCCGCTGTTAGCGAGTGGTGGGTCGACCGGTTCGGGAGCCCCAAGCAGGACGGCGGCTGTTTGACGCCGCCGCAGCGCGAGGCGATTCCGCTGATACACGCCAGCGAGAATGCGCTTGTTGCGGCTCCGACGGGCTCCGGAAAGACACTCGCGTCGTTTACGGCCATCCTAAACGAACTATTCGAGCGCGAGCAGGCCGAGGGCCTAGACAACGCAGTCCACTGTCTGTACGTGTCGCCTCTGAAGTCGCTCGCAAACGACATCGAGCGCAACCTCGCGGAGCCGCTCGACGGCATCAGTGAGCGGCTCGCGGAGCGGGGCGTCGAGACGGACGTCCGGCAGGCGATTCGGCACGGCGACACGTCCGACTACGAGCGCCAGCAGATGCTCGAAGAGACGCCACACATCCTCAACACGACGCCGGAGACGCTCGCGATTCTGTTGAACTCGCCGAAGTTTCGGGAGAAACTCCGAAACGTCGAGTACGTCGTCGTCGACGAGATTCACAGCCTCGCGGACTCCAAGCGCGGCACCCACCTCTCGGTGAGCCTCGAACGGCTCCAGCGGCTGGCCGGCGACTTCACGCGCATCGGCTGCTCGGCGACCGTCGAGCCGCTGGCAGACATTGCACGCTATCTCGTCGGATTTGAACGCGAGGAACCACGCTTCTCTGACGAGCCGAGCGGGCACCGCCCGCGAGGCAACGGCGGCGAAGCCAGAGACTGCGAAATCGTGGACGCGCGGTTCGCCCGCGACTACGACCTCCAGTTGTCGTGCCCGACGCCTGACCTGGTGAACGCCTCGAAGGGCGCCATCAACGATGCGTTCTACGCGGAACTCGGTGACCTCATCGAAGCCAACGACAGCACGCTCGTATTCACGAACACGCGGTCGGGCGCCGAGCGCGTCCTCGAGAACCTCCGCGAGCGTGGCGTCGTGAGCGAGGACGAGTCCGCGTGTCACCACGGCAGTCTCTCGAAGGACCGACGCACCGAGGTCGAGCAGCAGTTGAAGGAGGGGTCGCTGTCAGTGACGACAACCTCGACGAGCCTCGAACTCGGCATTGACATGCCCCACATCGACCTCGTGGTACAAGTCGGGTCGCCGAAGTCTGTCGCCAGCCTGCTCCAGCGCGTTGGGCGCGCCGGCCACCGACCCGGGAGGACGGTCACGGGCCGCGTCATCGCGCTGGACCGAGACGAACTCGTAGAGTGCGCGGTGATGCTGCGGCAGGCCGAACTCGGGTTCGTCGACCGTGTGCACATCCCCGAGCGCGCCCACGATGTCGCCGCCCAGCACGTCTACGGGATGGCCATCGAGGGCCCGCTCCCGGAGGCCGAAGTGCGCGCGACGTTGCGGTCGGCGTATCCCTACCGCGAGTACAGCGACGACGACTTCGAACACCTGTTCAGGTATCTCACGGCAGACTACGACGGCCTCAAAGACCGGAACGTCTACGCGAAAATCTGGCGTGACGAGAACGACCCGCCAGGCGGCGACGACGGCGACCCCGACGACCCCACGTCGGGCACGCACCACTATCCCGACTTCGACATTGGCGAGCGTCTCATCGGGAAGCGGGGCCGGCTCGCACGCCCGATTCTCCTCCAGAACCTCGGGACGATTCCGGACTCGTTCACGGTGAACGTCTACGTGCGCGGCGACGACGAGTGGGTCGGCCAACTCGACGAGAGCTACCTCGACACGCTCGAAGCCGGCGACGTGTTCGTGCTCGGCGGCGACCGATTCGCGCACCGATACCGCCGCGGGTCGAAGGTGTACGTCGACCGCACGAGCGAGCGCGCGACCGTACCGTCGTGGTTCTCCGAGCGCCTCCCGCTCTCGTACGACCTCGGCCGGGAAATCGCGCACTTCCAGGCCGACCTCCTCGACGAGTACGAGGACGGTGGTGCAGCGGCAGTCCGGCGCTGGCTCCGGGAGTTCCCCGTGGACGCGAACGCAGTCAGGGCGCTCGCCCGAATGTACGACGACCAGATTCAGTACGCGGGCACAGAGAGCGTCAGTACGACCGAGCGCATCGCCATAGAGGAGGTGAAAGACCGCGACGAGTACCGTCGGCGCTACCACGTCCGGACGCCGTACGGCCGCCGGTTCAACGACGGGCTCTCGCGGCTGCTCGCCTATCGCTGTGCGAACGAAGCGAACGCGAACGTCGCCGTCTCCGTGGCGGACAACGGCTTCACGCTCGCGATGCCACTGAACCGGAAAGTCGACGTCGCCGAGTTGCTCCGCCAAACTGACCCCAACAACGTGCGCGAAATGCTGCGCGCGGCGCTGGACGGCACTGACCTCCTGCAGCGGTACTTCCGCATCGACGCGACGCGCGCGTTGCTCGTGTTGAAGCGCTACAAGGGGCGCGAGAAGTCCGCGAGCAAACAACAGGTCGCCAGCGAGATGCTGCTCGGGTTCGCCGAAGACCTCGAAGACTTCGCAGTGCTGGATGAGACGTACCGCGAACTCATCGAGGACAAACTCAACCTCGCGGGCGTCCGCGAAGTGCTCTCGGCGCTGCAGTCGGGCGACGTCGAAGTCACCGAGACAACCCTGAAGTCACCGTCGCCGCTATCGTTCGGGCTGGCGACGCTCTCGGCCAGCGACGTCGTGCTCGCCGACGACGAGGACGCGGTGCTCCGGGCGTTCCACGAGCGCGTCCGCGAGCAGGTCGACGACTGACTGGCGAAGCGTTCATCCGGAAGTGCGATGTATTTGGGGTATGCCAGTCGTTTTCACGCCGTACCTGAAGCGCGTCGCTGGACGCGACACGGACGACGAGGAGCAACGCGAAGACGAAGAGGCAAGCGGCGGCCTATCGAAGCGACGGCTCGCCGTCGGCGCAGCCGTCGCAGCGGTCGGCGCGGCGTACACCGCGTGGCGGTTGCAGCGCACCCAGCAGTTTGAGGAGCGCCGCCAGCAGGCCCAGCAGGCCGAAGCCGCCGAAAGCGACAGCCGGCTCCGGCGGGTCGGCAAAGGCTGGATTCGGCGCTGACGGCAGCGGTGTAGAGCGCCGACGCATTAACGGACCGTGCCCCGATAGGTGGGCTATGGTGGGACTGGCTCGCGAGCGGCTGACGGACGCAGCTGCGCACTGGTGGTTCTACGTGTTCGCTGTCGTCGGATTCGTCGCCGCCGTGGGCTACGGCTACTACGTCGGGTGGAGTGTCGCTGTCGGACTCGAAGTCCTCATTCTCCTCTCGCTCGCAGCCACGCTCGTGCACTCCGGCATCGACGCCCACGGCCGGGAGATTAGCCAGGCGGGACTCGTACGAGCAACCGGACTGACCGCGCTCACGGGTGTGAGTTTCGCGTTGCTGGCGGTCGCTATCTCGCTCATCTGGCAACTGGAGGGGCACCCGGTCGTCGACACCGAGTTCATGGTGGTGTTCGCGATGTGGCTCGGACTCGCGGTCGGCGCGCAGGCGAGCCTCTACGCGGTCGGGTCCGAGGAGAAGCGCACGCGGCTGGCGGACCTCGTGAAGCTACTCACGATGAACCAGCGCGTCCTCCGGCACAACCTCCGCAACGAACTGTCGGTCGTAGACGGCCACCTCCAGAACCTCGAAGAGAAGGTCGGAAGCGACGACGAGGACGTCGCAATCGCGCGACACCACGTCGACGAACTGCTGGAGACCAGCGAGCGCACACGCCGGATTCTAGGCATTTGGGGGAGCGACGACCGCCGCGAACAGGACGCCGGCGCAGTCCTCGCGCACGCCGTCGAACGACTCCGAGAGCGCTACCCGGACGTCGACGTCGAAATTGCGGCCAGCGAAGATGCGGTGGTGTCGGCTCACTCCGCGCTCGGCGACGCGGTTTACGAGGTGCTCGCGAACGCCGTCGAGCACAACGACGAAGATGTACGCATCTCGGCGTCCGTGACGAACCCGCCGAGCGACGACGTCGTCTTCGAGGTCGCGGACACGGGGTCGGGCATTCCTGACCACGAGCGGTACATCCTCGACCAACCTGAGGAGACGACGCTCTCGCACGCCAGCGGGCTCGGCCTCTGGCTGGTCTACTGGACGGTTCGCGAGTCGGGCGGCACCGTCGACTTCGCCGACGACGCGGACGGGTCGACGGTCCGGCTCACACTGCCCGACGCGACAGTACGGCCCGGACTCTGGGGACGGCTCGTGGGCCGTTCCCGATGATTGTGTCAGTCGAGGTACGGCTGTAGCACGGCACCGAAGCCCGTGATGCCGATGGCGACCGCGAGGATGCTGCCGACGCCGGTCGCCGCGAGCGCGCCGTTGATTGTCGCAGCGACGAGCAGCGGTTTGAGCCAGCCGTCTTCGTGGCCGACCAGCCGGTCGGCGATGGCGAGGTAGGCGACGGCGGCTCCGACCGCCCAGACGACGTACGCGACGAGCAACAGCGGGAACGCGACGACGATGCCGATGATGGTGAACACGAGCACCAGCGCCGCCACGAACAGCCCGACGACGCAGAGGAGACCGTGCGCGAACGAACCGGCTGGGTCGTCGAGGACGCGCGCCATCAGGCGCTCGGTGCGTTCGGGAAACACCGCGACCGCGATAGCGCCGACCACCAGCGTCGTCAGGAACGCGCCAACCGCGCCGCCAACGAGCCCCTGCCCGATGGTGACGTCGACGTCGAATCCGGAGCCCGCCTGCGCTACCAACTTCGTTGCCGCGACTGCGAGGACCTGCATCGTGTGTTGGGTTCGCCACGCACCGAGATAAAGGCAGAGGCGACGGCCACCCGTATTCATATCCGAGCGTCGGCCGAACGTCGACGCGATGCGTGCCGCAGCATTCACCGAATTGACCGGACCGGACGGCGTCGGCGTCGTCGACCAGCCGGACCCCGAACCAGGGGCCGGCGACGCCGTCATCGACGTGGAAGCGTGCGCCATCAACCGCCACGACCTCTGGATTCTGGAGGGCGACTCTGCGATGGTCGACGCGGACGACCTCCCGTTCGTCAGCGGGCTCGACGTCGCCGGTACCGTCATGGACGTCGGGGACGGCGTGACGGCTGTCGAACCCGGAGACCGCGTCGTGCTCTGCCCGAACGAGACGTGTGGGACCTGTCGGTTCTGCCGTGAGGGCCCGGAGAACCTCTGTGAGGAGTTCTCGCTGTTCCACGGCGGCCTCGCAGAGCAGGCGCGCGTGGACGCCGGCCGACTCGTCGCACTCCCGGACGACGTCGACACGACCACCGCGGCAGCCTTGCCGACGGCGTACATGACCGCCTACCACATGCTCCGTCGTGCCGAGGTCGGGCCGAACGACCTCGTGTTCGTGCCTGGCGTCACGGGCGGTGTCGGCGTCGCTGCCGTCCAACTCGCGGACGTTCTCGGCGCGCAGACGGTTGGCACGTCGTCTTCGCAAGCGAAGCTCGACCGCGTGACCGAGTTGGGGCTTGACCATGCGATTCGGTCGACAGATGTCGACGAGATTCGAGAGGAGGTAGAGGCCATTGGCGCGCCGGACGCGGTGCTCAACCACCTCGGCGGCGAGTACACGGAACTCGGACAGACCGTGCTCCGGCGCGGCGGCCGCATGGTCGTCTGTGGCCGGACCGCGGGCGGGCGCTCGGAAATCGACGTTCCGGACCTCTTCCTCGGGCACAAGCGAATCATCGGCTCCACGATGGGGACACAGCCCGACCTACAGCGGCTCGTCGACCTCGTCGCAGCTGGTGACCTCGCGCCGGAAGTCGCCGACACCTATCCGCTCGCCGAAACCGGCGACGCGTTTGCCGCGATGCAGGACCGCGACACCGTCGGCAAGCTCGTCGTCACGCCCTAAGAGAAGCGAACCGCGCCATCAATCGAGGCTAATTCAATCGCAACGTGTAACAGAACGGCCATCGTCGTTTTCCGCGGGCAGCCAGTTTCTTCGGTGATGCGCGCTGGACGGGCAGTCAGTCCCGTCGTCGGAGTCGCACTCATGGTAGCTATCACCGTCGTGCTGGCAGCGACGGTGCTGGTGGCCGTACCGGCCATCGGAGACATCGAGATGCCATCGTTCGCGGACGGCGACTCCGACGACGAACCGAACGAGGTACAGACCGAACTCATTCGCGCAGCCGACGGTGAATCGGGTAAACTCGACGACCACTACATTCGCGTCCACATCGAGGAGGGCTCGAACGCCGTCGGGAACTCCCTGAACCAGCTACACGTCGCGTACCCGAGTTCGGCCGACGCGAGCAACGTCACGGGCTCAGACGTCGAGCGCGTCGGCATCGACAAAGACGGCGACGGCGTCCTCGAAGCCGACGCCATGGTCGACCTGAGCGGGCTCTCGACCAGCGACGACGGCAGCACTCTCGACGTCACCTTCAACGGGAACCACAACATCGAAGCCGGCGACTGGATCGTCTTGGACGTCTCGGACGTGCAGAATCCAGCGCCCGACGGCGAGTACAACGTCTCCATGGACGTCAACGGCGACGTGACCAAGGACGGCGTACTGACTATTGAATAGTCAGGAGAGCGACGCCCACTCGACCATCCGGTCGTACAGCGGCTCCGAGCGAAGCGCCCTCTCGTCGCCGACGAGAACGAGGCTCTTCTTCGCGCGAGTGAGCGCGACGTTCACGCGACGGTGGTCCTCGAAAATGGGGCCGTCGAGGCTCCCAGTCGCGACGAACGACACGACGATGACTTCCTTCGAGGAACCCTGGAAGCGGTCGACCGTGTCCACGGCGACACCGTCGGGGACATGCCGCCCGATTTCCGCGACCTGCGCGCGGAAGGGCGCGATGACGCCGATATCCTCGGGGTCGACGCCAGCGGCGACGTACTCGCGGGTGATGTCGCCGACGCGTTCTGCCTCTCTGGGGTCGACGTGTGCGTCGCTCGTCCCGGGCACGTCGTGGAAGGTGACACCATTCTGGACCGCGCCGCCAGTCTCCACGCCGAGGTCCGCGAGCGTCTGCGCGGCCACTTCGGCCGTCGCGGGGCGGAGTTGGCCGTCGTAGAACTCCTCCGAGGAGAACGCCTGGATGCGCTGGCTCATCCGGTACTGCTGGTCGAGCATCACGGACGCCTCCGGGTAGGTGTCGTGGAGGCGCTCGAACAGCGACGTCGACAGCCGGCCGCCCGAGCGCACGACGGGCGGAAGCTGTTCGTGGTCACCGACGAGCACGAAACGCTCGCCGCGGTTGATAGCTGCGAGCGTGTCCGGCTCGGTGAGCTGGCTCGCCTCGTCGACGAGCACTACGTCGAACTCCTGCTCACGCATCACCCGGGAACCACACGTCGCGGTCGTCGCGGCGACGACCTCTGCGGTCTGGAGTGCTCGCGCGCACTCCGCTGGGTCGCCGGACTGGTTCAGCCGGAGGTCCCGCATGTCCTCGCGGACGCCCGTCGACGTCCCGACGCGGACGATGTCCTCGTGCCCTTGCTCCCGCAGGGCTTCGAGGGCGTTGTCGACGGCGCGGTTCGTGAACGCCGACAGCAGTACGCGGTCACCGCGGTCGACGAATTCCCGAATCAGGGTCGCGATGGTGTACGTCTTCCCGGTGCCGGGCGGACCGTGGACGAGCGCGAAGTCCTCGGCGTTCAACGCCTTGCTGACGGCTTCGTTCTGCGCGTCGTTGTTATCGACGACGCTGTACTCGTCGTCCGCAAAGTCCGGGCTCTCGCGGTCGAACAGCACGTCTTTGCGGCGCTGGTCGCCCTTCAGGAGCCCGTCGTGGAGTGCGGTGAGCATCCGGTCGACGCTTAACTCGGAGGGGTAGACGTCGAGCCGACGGAGGTCGACGGGCTCGTCGGCGGTGACGACGACGCGGTCCGGTGCGAGCGTCTCCACGCGCGCCATCTCCGCGGTCCCCCGCACGGGGTCGCCGTCGGAGGCGAGCACGCGGTCGCCCTGTCGAATCTTGGACGCCGCGGCGGTCGGTCGCTTTGCGGTCAGCCGCCAGCGGCCGTCCGGCAGCTCCTCGTTGCCCGCAGGTTCGAGGTCCACGACTGCGCGGTCGTCGGCCGCGCGCTCTTCGGCCGTCTGCTCCCAGAGCTTGCGGTACTCGTCGTGGACGGAGTCGCGCTCGCGCTCGATTGCGGCGTAGATGTCGTCGAAGTACGCGCGTTCGTCCTCGGGGAGCGGTTCGCCGAGTTGGCCGGCCTTCGACTCCTGGTCGAGGCGACCCGACACCACCATGCAGGTGTCCTGCTCGAAGCAGTACTCGCACTTCGCGTCCGCCTCGAACCCCGTCGGCGGACTGCCCTCGTACTCGATAGCTGCGAGGTGGTTGCGCTGGCGGACGACGAAGTCGAGGAAGCCCTTCCCGATGGAGAACTCCTTGGCGGGCGAGAGGTCCCCAGACTCCTCACTGCGGTCGACGGCCGCGTTCTTCGTGTACAGGAGGGTTCCGGTGTCGGCGTTCACGCCGCGGTCGTCCAACATCAGCGCGTAACACGCCGCCTGCACCTTGTCGTGGAAGCGCGGGTCGCGGTTCGTGTTCTTCCCCGTCTTCAGTTCGACCGGCATCCCGCGACGGATGGCGTCACAGCGACCCTTGATGCCGAACGTCTCCGAAATCAGGGTGTACTCCGAGCGCCAGTCGTCGCCTGCGCGCCAGCCCTCTGCGGTCTCTTCGGTGGTGCCGCCGTCCCCGGAGAGGTGGCCCTGTTGGAGCCAGCCCTCGATGGCGGCGGCGTTCGCGCGCACGTCGGCTTCGACTTCTTCGCGGTCACGACCCAGCAGGCCGAGTTCGAGGCCGGCGTCGTCCACGCGCTCCGCGACGGACTCGTCGAGGTCGCGACCGCGGAGCAGGTCACCGAACACCTCGTGGACGATAGTCCCCTTCGTCACCGGGTACTTCAGCGGGAGTCCCGAGAGCTTGTTCAGGTAGTAGAGGCGCGGACACTGCACGAACGACCGGATGTTCGTCACGTCCACGAGGAAGTCCGGCTCGACGACGACGTACGACTCCTTGCTCGTCGAGTACTGGACGTCGCCGTTCCACTCGTCTTCCTCGGCTTCGGTCACCAGCAGGTCCATCCCGGGTTCGAGGTACTGGACGGCCTCCGTCCACTTCCCCCACAGCGTCACGCGCACGGACGCCCCAGGGTCGTCGGCGGCCGCGTCGCTGTCCGCGTCCGGCCGGACGTGGACGTCGAGCACGTCCCGGTCGCCGTACTGCGTGTTCACGGACCGCACCTCGTCGACGTCGGTCACCTCGCCCCGTACGTTCACGGGAGATGTGTGGGGAGCACCGCGAAAAACCCTGTCGCTCGCGGGAGTCCGGCGACGGAACGACGACCCCGAGGCTCACACATCCCGTTCACGACGGTCCATCAGCCACGACGCGACGGCCGCGAGCACGCCAACGACGGCAGCGACGGCGACCGTGACGTCGACGGAGAGCACCGACCGGAGGCCGGCGAGATTCACGTAGCTCACCGCTTGGAGCGTGACGATAGCGAGCCCAAACCCCGCGGCAGCGTCCACGGCGTACCGCAGTACTTCACCGGCCTGGTCGTACCGAACGGCAATGGCGGCGAAGACGGCCCCACCCGCCAGCAAGCCGGCGGGGAGACCGACGAGCGCGGAGAACTCGAAGGGCAGCAGCTCGATGACGGCGATTGCGACGACCAGAAAGGTCGTTATCCCGGCTCCGAGCGCCGACAGGACAGTTCTGGAATGCATGCAGTTCGGTGCGCTCGCTGACACGATAAATACTGGTGGTCGCCAGGATGGGCTGCCGGGCGAACAGACCTAACTCACTCGCAGCCCCTTCTATAGGTATGAGCGACGACGAAAGCGACGAGACCGTGCAGGTGTGGCTCGTCGAGCGAACGTACTCCGACGACGAACAGAACATCATCATCCTCACGTACGCGACGCCGGACGGCGAGCAGTACTTCCGCAAGGAGCGCGCGCTCACCAGTTTCTCCGACGTCCGAGATACGACCGCAGCGGTCGAAGCCGAACCCGGCAACCTCGGTGACGTCTCCGACCCCGACCTGAAAGAGCAGTACGCCGCCGAAGCCCAGCGGATGCAAGACGTCCACGACCCCGACGACGTCATCTGAGGCGCGGAACGAACAGACCTAACTCGCGGGCGGCCGACGCTCCGAGTATGAGCGACGACGACGAGCACTTCGAGACGCGAGCCATCCACGCCGGGCAGGAGCCCGACGAGGAGACGGGCGCGCTGATGACGCCGATTTACGCGAACTCTACGTACAAACAGGACGCGCCGGGCGAGCACCGCGGCTACGAGTACTCCCGCACCGGCAACCCGACGCGTACCGATCTCGAAGCGAACCTCGCGAGCCTGGAGGGCGGCGACTACGGCCGCTGTTTCGCCTCTGGAATGGCCGCCATCAACACGGTGCTGAACCTCCTGGAAGCCGGCGACCACGTCGTCGCGGGCAACGACGTCTACGGCGGCACCCACCGCATCTTCACGCAGGTCTACGAAGAGTACGACCTCGAATTCGACTTCGTGGACACGACCGACCACGACGAGGTGCGGGACGCGATGCGCGAGTCCACGGAACTACTCTGGGTGGAGACGCCGACGAACCCGCTGATGAACGTCAACGACATCGGCGCACTCGCCGACGTCGCCCACGACTACGACGCGCTGTGCGCCGTCGACAACACGTTCGCGACGCCGTACCTCCAGCGCCCCCTAGAGTTCGGCGCGGACATCGTCTGCCACAGCCTCACGAAGTACCTCGGCGGGCACTCCGACCTGGTTGCGGGCGCACTCGTCACGGACGACGAGGACCTCGACGAGCGCCTCGCGTTCTATCAGAACTCCGTCGGCGCGACCCCCTCGCCGTTTGACTGCTTCCTCGTGCTGCGCGGGACGAAGAGCCTCGGCGTGCGCATGGACCGCCACTGCGAGAACGCCCAGGAACTCGCCGAGTGGCTTGACGCCCACGACCACGTCGAACACGTCTTCTACCCCGGGCTCGAGAGCCACCCGGACCACGACCTCGCGGCCGAGCAGATGGACGGCTTCGGCGGCATGCTCTCCTTCGAGTTGGACGCTAGCCTCGACGAGGCCAGCGACTTCGTCGGTGAGACCGAGGTGTTCACGCTCGCGGAGTCGCTGGGCGGCGTTGAGTCGCTCATCGAGCAGCCCGCCGCGATGACCCACGCTGCCATCCCGAAAGAGGAGCGGGAGGCCGCGGGGCTGACGGACCCGCTCATCCGCGCGAGCATCGGCATCGAGCACGTCGACGACCTGAAGGCCGACCTCCAGCAGGCGATGGACGCCGTCTTCTAGGCGCTCAAAGCGCTCTTTAACTCCAGAGAAAGCGTTTACCCGCGCCACTCGTGGCTTCGGGTATGCACCGCCGCACGTACCTCGCGACGCTGGCGACCACGGCATTCGCCGGCTGTGTCGGCGCACCAGCCAGCGACAGCCCCGCCGACGTCACGACGAACGGGTTCCCGTACACGCTCACGAACATCCAGACGGACGACCCACCAGTCGAGAACGTCACTATCGACGTGACTGTCACCGCTGACTTCACGACCGACCACCCCGCGCGCCTCGAGGTCGCGTTCACGAACGACGCCGACGATACTCAGACGTTCGCGTTTGGGTCGCTCGTCCCGTGGGACGAGATTCGCGGCACGCACGAGGATAACGAGGCGGCGCTGCTGCTCTCGCCGAACGCCGGCGTCACACCGGACGAGCCCAGCGACGACTGCTGGCAGGCGACCGACGGCGTCGCGCTCCCTGCCGTGATGTACGAGGAGACGCTCGACCCGGACGAGACTGTCAGCCGCGAGTTCCGCGTGCTCGCCGCGCACGACAGTCAGAACTGCCATCCGACGGGAACGTACCGCTTCGAAGACAGCAACTACCTCGGGGAAGGCTGGGGATTCAGCGTGGACGTCGCGGCGTCCGAGTTGAGCGACGAGGAATAAGACGGAGCGGCACCAGATTCCGCAACGGGTAGCCGCTAGCATTCGCGGACCGAGCGGGTCGAAGACCCCGGAAGGTCCGCGGTTCACTGCGCGAACGAGCGTAGCGAGTGAGCGCAGGCCGACGACTGAGGGACGCGAAGCGGACCGAAGGAGGAGTGCTTTTCCGCGAGTTTTTGCAAGCGAGCGGCCGGAGGCCGCGAGCGCTGGAAAAAGTGCGCTTTAGATACGACCGACTTCTTCGACGGCGACGCTCTCAACGTCGTCCACGTTGGAGAACGCTTCTTCGACGGCTTCCGTGCCGCCGGCGTCGTCGGGGACGATGACCGTCGTCAGGAGCGCGGTGAGGCCGAACGCGACTTCCTCGGTTTCGACGCCGTTGATTTTCGCGCCTTCGGGGAGGGATTCCGAGAGGCGGTCCTGGAGGTCGTCGAGGTCGACGTCGGGGCTCTTCGGCATGACCTTGAGGACGGCGGCGACTTTCCCCATCGTTACGGCCCCCGGAACCCGCAGTCGGGACACTCGTAGAGGTTGCTCTGCTTGCGGCACTTCGCGCAGCGGTAAATCTGCTGGCCGCAGTCCGGGCATTTGAACGCGGCGGCGGTGGTGCCGGAGATGTTGATGCCACAGGAGACGCATTTGCGCGCCCGTTTGGCTTCGGTTTCGCTCATAAGTTGTTTTGCGCCCGGACGCGTTTTAACCGTTGTCTTTCGGCATCGCCGGCCGGAACAGCTAGCTCCCGGGGAGGATGTCGCCGAGCGCAGCGCCGATAGCCATCGGGAGGAGGGCGACGACGACGGTGGATGCGGCGAGCGTCGGGTCCGTCCACGAGATGCGGCCCCACGCGGTCAACAGCAGTATCGCGGTGGCGGTGGACGCGCCGAGCACGCCGACGAGGCGGCGCGGAATCACGCCGAGAATCGGGTCCGCGACGCGGACGTCTTGGAACTGCGCGACGTACAGCAGGCCGTAGACGATGACGACGGTGGCGGCGGCGCTACCGACGAGCAGCGGGAGGTGACTGGCGAGGAATTCGCCGGCCTCGTTGGTCCCGCCTTCGACGGCCATCGGGATGCCGAACAGGAGGCTTCCGAGGAAGGCCTCCGCGAGGTCGTTGGCGTCGAAGCCGTAGATGACGCGGCCGAACGTGCCCTCGGGCTGCATGTCGGTCGCGAGTTCTTTCACCTCCCGGAGCTGTGCGCGGGCCTCGTCGTCCTCGACGTGTTCGTCTAAGTCTTCGAGTTCGTCGAAGAGGTCCGAGAAGTCCCGCTGGCTCTCGGGTGGTCTCGGTGGCGCGCTCATGGACAGGGTGAGAGCCGCCCGCCACTTAAAATGGCCAGCAGTATCTTGGGGGGCGAGCGTGAGGACCCGTGTATGTCCGAACGGGAACCACCCGAGTACCCGCACCCGAACGAACTCAAGAAGGGACTGCACGTTGTCATCGATCAGGGGCACGACAAGGAGCCAATCGAGGGCGAAATCGGTGTGGTGCTCGGCGAAGCCGACCCGGAGGGTGCCCGCGTGAAACTGAAATCCGGTGCCGAGGGCGTGGTCCGCCGCATCAAGCCCAGCGAGGGCGGCGGTCCGCAGCCGACGTGAACAGGCGGCCGCGATTCCGAGCCACACGAGTGGGTTTAACCCCGCGCGGCCGGTACGCCTGCACATGACTGAACAGGGGTGGTTCGTCGGCGTCGAGTCCGGCGACGCCGCCGCGATGGGCGATGCCGTCCGCGAGGGCGAAGCCGACGCGCCCGCGGACTGGCCCGAGCAGGCCGTCGACGCGGGGTTCGCCGACGACACCGACGAGTACTACGAGCTGCTGCACGACGCGACGCTGGCGGGGACGCGAGCCGCCGTCCGTGAGCGCGAGGCCGCCGACGACCAGCAACTGATTCACGCGGTGCGCGCGGCCGCGGACCTCGCGGACGCTGCGAACGAGCTCGCCGAGCGCGGCACGGAGTGGGCGGGAAGCGTCTTCGAGGACGTTGACAGCGGCATTAACGGAGCACGCGACGTGGCCGAACGCGACCCCGAGAACGCTACCGAAGAGCGCGCAGTCGCGCTCTGCGAGCGTGTCGCTGACCTCGCTGACGAGCGCGACGACGTCCGCGAGTACGTCGAGCGGCAGGCACCGACGGTCGCGCCGAACCTCTCGAACCTCGCAGGACCGATGCTCGCCGCGCGACTCGTCGCGCTGGCGGGCGGGCTCGACGACCTCGCGAAACAACCCAGCGGTACCGTGCAAGTGCTGGGCGCGGAGGACGCGCTGTTCGCACACCTCCGTGGGCACGCGCCGTCGCCGAAGCACGGCGCAATCTACACGCACGACTACGTGCGCAACACCCACCCCGAGAACCGGGGGTCGGCAGCGCGCGCGCTCGCCGGGAAACTCTCCATCGCTGCGCGCATCGACCACTACTCAGGGGACTTGCGACCCGAGTTGCGGGAGGAACTAGACGAACGCATCGAGCGCATCCGCGCTCGTGATACGGAATGAGTCTCCCCGACGGCGTCCAGCGTCGCACGTTCGACAGTGAGGACGTACTCGCGACGCAGGGCGAACCAGTGTACGGCGAACCCGTCGTCGAGGGCTGGCGCCGCTGGGACGCGTACCGCTCAAAACTCGGTTCGACGTTCGAACACGGCCTCGATACCGGCCTATCTGGCGGCGACAGCGTGCTCTACCTAGGCGCGGCGAACGGCACGACGGTCAGCCACGTCGCGGACTTCGCGGGACCGACGTACGCCGTCGAGTTCGCACCCCGCCCCGTCCGCGACCTGCTCGACGTCGCCGAGGACCGCGGGAATCTCTTCCCGCTGCTGAAGGACGCGCGCAAACCCGAGACGTACGCCCACGTCGTCGAAGCGGGGTTGGACGCCATCGTCCAGGACGTAGCGACGCGCGGGCAGGCAGACGTCGCGCTGTCGAACCGCCAGTTCCTCGCCGAGGACGGCCGGTTCGTCGGTGCCATCAAGGCGCGCAGCGAGGACGTCACGCGCGAGCCCGAGGACGTGTTCGAGGACGTGCTCGACCGGCTGCGAGACGGCTACGAGGTGCTGGAGACCGAACGATTGGAGCCACACCACGACGACCACCTCGCAGTCGTCGCGACCCCGAAATAGTCACAATAGGCTCGATAGGGTCCCGTTGGTTCGCCGACACACCCGGTAACTCCGCCGACTTCCAGAACTATTTACGGCCGCCGCGGGAAACTCCCGGCAGCATGGACGTGGGTTCGCCGGAGGCGTTCGCAGAACTGGGGACGCTCGGCGTCGAGGAGGAGTTCTTCGTCGTCAGCGAGGACGGCGTCCCGACAGCCGGGACCGACCAGTTAGTCTACGAGGCCGAGCCGCCGGAGTTGCTGGAGGGACGGCTCGACCACGAGCTGTTCAAATTCGTCGTGGAGACACAGACGCCGAAACTCGACGGACCAGGCAACGCCGCTGAGGCTGTCCGTGACGTGCGGGCGGCGCTGGTCGCGCACGCCGAGGCGAACGGCTACCGCATCGCGGCTGCTGGTCTCCATCCGGGGGCACGCTGGCGCGAACACGAGCACGCCGAGAAGCCGCGCTATCGCTCCCAACTCGAACGCATCCAGTATCCACAGCACCGGAACACGACCGCCGGCCTGCACGTCCACGTCGGCGTGGACGACGCGGACAAAGCAGTCTGGGTGGCGAATCAGTTGCGCTGGCACGTCCCCGTGATGTTGGCGCTGTCGGCGAACTCGCCGTTCTGGAACGGCTTCGACACGGGACTGGCGTCGGCGCGCGCGAAAATATTCGAGGCGCTACCGAACACCGGCATTCCCACCGAATTCGACTCCTACGCAGACTTCGACCGCTTCGAGCGCCTGATGGTCGAGAACGGCGCTATCGAAGACCGCGGCGAACTCTGGTACGACGTGCGTCCACACTCCGGGCACGGCACCGTCGAAGTGCGAGCGCCGGACGGGCAGGCCGACCCGGAGAAGGTGCAGGCGTTCGTGGAATACACGCACGCGCTCGTCGTGGACTACGCGAAACGCTACGAGGACGCCGCCGACTCCGAAGTCACGGACGTCTTCGGTGACGGCGATCCGAGCGGCGCGCTCCGTCGTGAAGTCTTGGACGAGAACAAGTGGCGGGCGACCCGACACGGCCACGACGCGTTGTTCGTCCGACGGGACGCCAGCGGCGAGGTGTCGTTGGGCGAGGTCGTCGACCGCGAGTGTGAGCGGCTCGGTGTCTCCGGCATCCAAGACGTCTACGACGCCGAATCAGGTGCGAGCGCGCAGCGCCGGTTGCTCGACGAAGCGGGCGAAGCGGCGCTGTACGAGTCGCTGGTCCTGTAGCGGAGTACCGGGTCAGACCTCGGGGGGCGAAGAGTTTTTCACCCACACGTCGCTTTTGACCTGAACGAGACGACGCATGTCTGAGGACACTACCGACGAGACAGCGGGGGAGGACCAGTCGCCGCGGGACCGACTCGGGGAGGAGAAAGAGCGCGCCGTCGCGGGCTTCGACCAGGGGGTCGTCGACATTCTGTCGTGGGTGCTCGACACGGAGACGCGTGCCCGCATCTTCGTCTACCTCCGCCAGCACCCGTGGAGCACCAGCGAAGAAGTCGCCGACGGCACCGGCCTCTACCCGTCAACGGTCCGCGAAGCGCTCGCGGAACTCGCCGAAGAGGACGTCGTCGAGCGCCGCAAGCGCCAGAGCGAGGGCGCCGGCAACAACCCCTATGAGTACACCGCCATCGCGCCGAGCGACCTCGTCGGCGGCGTCGTCGGTCGCGTCCAGAACGAACTCAACACCGTGTTCAACCTCGACGCCCACCTCGGCAACGAGGACGCCGAGACCACCGACGAGCCGGTCCGCATCGAAGTCGAGGCAGCCGGCGACACCGACGACGACCAGCGCTCCTGAACCCAAACTGGTAAACGCTGCGCGTGCCTCCGGCGGCGTATGAACGTCGCCCTTGGTGGGACGTTCGACCCGATTCACGACGGCCACCGCAAGCTCTTCGAGCGCGCGTTCGAGCTCGGGGACGTCACTGTCGGGTTGACCAGCGACGAACTCGCCGCACAGACGCGTAGCGTCGACCGCGAGGTCCGGCCGTTCGAGGAACGCAAGCGTGACCTCGAAGCCGAACTCGACGCCATCGCCGACGACTACGACAGCGAGTTCGAGATCCGGAAACTCGAAGAACCAACCGGTATCGCCACCGAACCCACCTTCGACGTGCTCGTGGTCTCCCCGGAGACGAAGGTCACGGGCGAGCGCATCAACGACATCCGCACGGAGCGCGGGCTTGACCCGCTCGACATCGAGGTCGTCGACCACGTCCGCGCCGAGGACGGCGACATCATCTCATCGACGCGCATTGTACAGGGAGAAATCGATGAACACGGCAACCTTACGCCCGAACGCGATGGCCGCTAGTTTTCTACCAGGACGGCGCGTCGAAGCCGGCTTCCTCCAAGAGTTCCTTCCAGCGCTGCTGAATGACGAGCCGGGAGACGTCTGCAGCGTCCGCGACCGCGGTCTGTGAGCGCTGGTCGCCCGCGATAAGTGAACCCGCGTAAACGCTGGCCGCGACGACCGCGGGCTTCGACCGTTCTTCGCCCGGCACCGCCGAGAGGAAGATGTCCTTCGCGGTCGTTTTCGCTTCCGCATCCAGCTGTAGCTCGCCAGCGACGCTGTCGAGGTCGTCGAGCCACTGTTGTTGGTCGAACTCGTCGCCCGCACGGTACATACCCATAGGTTCGGCGCGCTACACGTAAATCTTCGCCGGCGAATTCGGGACAAATCGAGTGAATCCGGCGCGACGGTCTCGACAGTTGAAGGGCTGGAGGGACGTGGTGGCGACTACAGATGACGACACCACTCGCGTTCGCGGTCGCGTTCGTGGAACTGTTCGCCGGGTTGTCGACGCCCGCGCAGGCTGGCGGCCCAATCAACGACTCTGTGATCGTGTTCGCGGGGAGCCTGCTCGTCGGCGGCGTCGCCATCCACGTCGCCGCGAGCTACGTCGCCGGTGCGGGCGAGTACGGCGACGCGGTCCTCACCGCGCTCCTCGGTGCCATCGTGTGGGCGCTCCTTGACGGGGTGCCGCTGATCGGCGGCCTGCTCGCGCTGGTCGCGTGGGTCGGCGTCATCAAGTGGCGCTACCCCGTCGGCTGGACACGCGCGGGCATCATCGGCGTCGCCGCGTGGGCCGTCGCGACCGTCGTCCTCGCCGCGCTCACGCTCGTCGGTATCGGGTCGCTCGACGCGCTCGGCGTGCCCGGGACATAACGCAATTCTCATTTGCCTGCCTCGGATACGTCGAAGTGCGCGCGGGTAGCCAAGCCAGGAAAAGGCGTAGCGCTTAGGACGCTATCCCGTAGGGGTCCGCCGGTTCAAATCCGGTCCCGCGCATAAGCGAACGCAGTGAGCGATCATTTCTCGCATCGGGTCAAACCTGGTCCTAGCGCCCCATATTCCACTTTCACTACGGTTGGATCGGATTTTTGGGATGGGGAGCTCTGTATTCCGATGGATCCTGAATCCATGTCCACGGAATCTAAGTCCCTCGGTGTGTGCCCGGAGTGTGGTGCGGCCATCCCGTCGGGCGCGGTGCTCGTCGAGTACGAGCGGAACGGCCACCAGGTGGTGTACGCCGAGTGTCCGGACTGTGTGGAGCCGGTCCACCCGAGTTAGGGGTTCTCACGCGCGGATAGCGGCACACGGCTTCTCCCTTCCGAACGCTTTTGACTGAATAGTCAGTAAGGGCTGGTAACACCAGTATGGCGGCGCAACCGACCGACGAGATTCTGGACGCGACGTATCGTGCGCTCTGCGAGCACGGGTTCGCCGACCTCACCGTGCAGGACATCGCAGACAACTCCGAGAAGAGCAAGGCGACGATTCACTACCACTACGACAGCAAACACGACCTCTTCGAGGCGTTCCTCGAGTACCTCTACGACGACTACACCGACCACGTCGACGAAGTCTCCGGGGAAACCCATCGCGAGCACCTACTTGCACTCGTGGAGCTCTCGCTGGCGGAAGGCGGCGACGTCCCCGGCATCGACTTCCGGACGGCGATGCTCGAAATCAAGGCGCAAGCGCCCTACGACGAGGGGTTCCGGGAGCGCCTCACTGACTTCGATCAATACCTCACCGACCGCATCGAGGCAGTCGTCGCCGACGGTGTCGAAGCCGGCGGGTTCCACGACGACGTCGACCCCGAGACGACCGCGGAGTTCCTCGTGACGACCATCAAGGGCGCACACACGCGCCGCGTCTCCGTGAACCACCCGCTCGACCGAATCCGGGAGACGCTCGCCGAGTACGTCGAGACCCGCCTCGTCGCCGACGGGGCGGAGGTGAACGCCTGATGGGGCTCCGAAGCCGGCTCAACTCCATCTTCAAGGGCCAGGAGGAGTTCGACCTGACCTCCGGGGACGTCGGGAAGCCGCTGTTCTTCCTCGCGCTCCCCATCGTCGTGACGAACCTCTTCCAGACGGCGTACAACCTTGCGGACACGTTCTGGCTGGGCCAGTACAGCACCGATGCACTCGCCGCCATCAGCTTCGGGTTCCCGATGGTGTTCCTGCTCATCTCGCTTGGCATGGGGCTCTCCGTCGCGGGCAGCGTACTGGTCGCCCAGCACACCGGTGCCGGCGAGCAACGCGAAGCCGAGTACGCGGCCGGACAGACGGTGACCTTCGCGGCTATCGCGTCCGCTCTACTCGGCGGTATCGGATACTTCTTCGTCGAGGACTTCCTCCGGCTGCTCGGCGCGTCCCAGGACGTCCTCCCGCTGGCGACCAGCTACATGGAGGTCATCGCGCTCGGACTGGCGTTCATGTTCGGCTTCTTCGTGTTCATCGCGCTGATGCGCGGATACGGCGACACGATTACGCCGATGCTCGTGATGTTCGGGTCGGTCGTGCTCAACATCGTCATCGACCCGTTCCTCATCTTCGGCTGGTGGGTGTTCCCCGAAATGGGTATCCAGGGCGCCGCCATCGCGACGGTGTTCTCGCGCGCGCTGGCGATGGTCGTCGGCCTCGCCATCATGTTCGAAGGATCGCGCGGCATCGAAATCCACCTCCGTGACATGGCGCCGGACTTCGGCTACCTGCGCCGTCTGCTCCGCATCGGGCTGCCTGCCACCATCGAGGGGACAGGGCGCGCGCTCTCGATGAACCTGCTGTTGATCGTCGTCGCATTGTTCTCCGACACGGTCGTCGCGGCGTACGGTATTGGGACGCGCGTGTTCTCGGTCATCTTCCTGCCCGCTATCGCGGTTGCGCGTGGTGTCGAGACGATGACCGGGCAGAACATCGGTGCCGGCAAACCCGATCGTGCAGAGGCAGCCACCGGCATCGCCGCGAAAGTCCTGTTCGGCGTGCTCACCGCAGCCGGCATCGTCACGTGGTTCACCGCGTCCGCCATCGCGGACGTGTTCACCACCGACCCGGCGGTCGTCTCGGTCACCACCGAGTTCCTCCGGTACGTCGCGCTGACGTTCGGGTTCATCGGCATCATGCGGGCGTACACCGGCAGCTTCCGCGGGGCCGGCAAGACGCTCACCGCGGCCGCCATCTCCGTGCTGATGCTCGGCATCATCCGGCTGCCGGTGGCGTGGTTCTCCGCGCAGTCCATCGGCGAAACCGGCATCTGGCTGGCGTTCGCCGTCTCGAACGTCATCGGCGCCACCATCGCCTACCTGTGGTATCGGCGCGGCACGTGGCGCGACGCCGACCTCACGGAGTCCGAGGCGGCGAGCCCGGACGCCGCTGCGACCGACGACTGAGGACCTGCACTTCTTTTGCGTCGCGCGACGAACCCGCGACCGAGATGCCCACTTGGTCCCGACGGCGTGCCCTCCAAGCACTCGGTACGGCAGCAGCGGCAACGCTCGCAGGATGTAGCGGCGAGGAGAGCAGCGGATTCGAAGAGCCGGCGACGAGACGACGTGGTGAACCGGTTACCGACTACAGTCTCCATACTGTGCGGCAGTCGAGTGTCGAGCCGTTGTTCTGGCGAGGCGAGCGCTCGACCAGAACGGAGCGACGCCCGGGCGGCCACATCTACGTCAGCGACGAGGACGACCTCAACGACGTAACGTTCGCCGACAGCGACACCGCCGCGGAACTGGGGGCATTCGTCCAAGAGACGGACTACGACTCCGAGTCGGTGCTCGTCCAGTCGCGGGCCATCCAACAGTGCTACGACCTCCGGCTCCGCGGCGTCTGGCGCGAGGACGACGGCCTCCAGACGTCGTTCTGTTCGAGCCTCCGTCCCGCGGACGCGGCGTGCAGCCGGGACGCCGAGGAGACGGTCGGCGTGGGTATCCGGCTGCCGTTCAGCGGCGAGGACTTCTCCTCGTTCGGGTCACGGTGGAGCAAGAGCTGCGACAAGCGGCCAGCCCCCGTCACCGCCGACGACAGTAGGGGTGGTGGGGTGTGACCGAACGGAGCCGTCGGGCGTTCCTCGCGGCCGGTGCGAGCGCGCTCGCGGTGACTGCTGGCTGTTCGCGGCTCCCGTTCGTCGGGGACGACGACTCAAGCGTCTCCTACGACTCCGAACGCCTCCGCAACGTTCCGGATTTGGACGCCGTGACGATTCCGGCGACCCATCCCGGACCGGTACCGAACGCGCTCGCCGAAACCCACGCCAATCGGGCAGCGGCGCTGCTGGCGGAGGTTCCCGAGGACCCCGCGATTCCGAACGGAGTCGTCGCAGCCCGGATAGCCGACGACCGCGAGCACGCGGCCGAGAGCATCGCGGACCGGTCGACGGACGTCTCGACGCTCGAAGCGGTCGGTGGCTGGCGCTACGACCGCACTGACGCCGCTGAGGTCCGCGGTGCGTACGAGGCCGCGACCGGTTACGTAGACCCCGAAGGCTTGCGCGAACGCCAGGAGGTGATACGTGGGGACCTCCGCGCGTTCCGAGAGAACTGGGCGTACCGCGGCCGGAACGTCGTCGAGGCGGTCGCCGTCCATCGGAACGTCGAGGGCCTCGCGACGGACGCGGGGGACGCACTCGTACCCGACCAGCCGTTCCCGGCGAACCCGAAGGACGCGGTTTTCGAGGTTGGGTCGCTGGTCAGTGAAGTAGAGGATGCCCGAGCATCCGTCGACGACGCCGCGGCGCTCCGCGACGCTTACACCGACGACGAGATGGCGGGCTACCGAGACGCCATCGCGACTGCGGCAGTCCGACTGGAACGCGTGACTGACGCGACGCGACACCGCGTAGACCCGTACGTGAGCGCGGAATCCGGCGTCTCCAACTTCCAACGTGACCTCGACGACACACCCGCTGAGTGGCTGTTCTGGCGGACGAAGTCCACCGCACGAACCTCCATCGAGTCGATGGAGTCGGCCATCGAGCGCGACGACTACGCGACCGCCGTCGCGGAGAGCGGTCGCGCGCTCGTCGGGCTGCTGGCGCTCGAAGCCGTCGTCGAAGCCATCCAGAACGGCGAGTATGGCATGCCACAGTCAACGGACGCGGTCGTCGATGCGCGGGAGCGAGCCGTGGATGCAGTAGTGGAGACCGAGACGATGGAGCCCCATTCGCTTACGGACGTGCTCGCGGTGCGGGCGCGGTCGGCGCTGCGGGACGGGGAACGCGAACTCGCGGGCAACCCCGACTACGAGTCGCACGAAGACGTTCCCGACCAGCGGGACGTCCGAAACGCCGTTGCGATGTACGCGCTCGCAGTCCACGCCGCGGACGCGGTTCCGCCGGTCGCCGAACGAGTGACCGCGGTGCTCCGGGACGCGGTTCGCGGTGGGTCCGCGACGGACGGATAATCGCCCGCGAACGTTACGTCTCGACGAGCAGCCGGTCGTACTCCGGCGGGAACTGGGAGGTAATGCCGCGGAACTCCGCCTCCGGGAGGACGTCGCTGAGACCACCGAGGACGGCTTCCACGTAGTCCCAGGCGTCGTCCTCGTCGGCGTCTGCTTCCTCGGCGACGAACGCGACGAACTCGTCGACCGACAGCGACGTCGGGCCATCAGACTCGGTGGGGAGTATCCAGTCGGCGGGGTCGCCGGCGAGGTGCTCGGCGATGTCTTCGGCTTCGCCGCGGGCGATGCGTCTCCCGAGCGCGGCAAGCACGGCTCGCGTTGCGGTGCGTGCCTCCGCCTCGGAGTCGAAGTCGGCGTGCCGACGTACTGCTTCGATGAGTTCGGTCATAGTGCAACGAGCGGGAGCCGCTCGTGGGGAGCGTCGAAGCGAGCCGGAAAGAGTCTGGGGGCCACAGCCACGGCAGCCAACTGTCAGACGGGCAGACGACGGGCGCTAACCTTTTTGCGCGTGGGGCGGCTTCCTCCAGTAAATGGCTAGGCCACCGGAACTCCTCGAGGACGTGCTCGACGGCATCGACACGTTGCTCGTGTTCTCGCCGAGCGGGGCGTACTACGACCGCGTGAAAGACGTCGAGGGAGCGGACGTGGTGGTCGTCGCCACGGAGAACTCCGTCGGCGCGGAGACGTTCGTGGAGTTGCCGCTGGCGTTCGACGACGTCAAAGAGCGCATCCGATTTGGCATCGAAGGCGCGCTCACAGAGGGGGCCATCGAGGATGGCGACGAACTCGGCTGTGCAGCGCCGCTGTTCGGCGACGACATCGACATGGTCGCGCGTACGAAAGTCGACGAGTCCCGTCACTCCGGCATCTACGACCTGTTCGCGAACTCGCGGGCGGAACCCGGCGTCATCCGGGACGTCTTCGAGGTCGCCATCGAACTCGGGCAGAAGGGCCAGAAGGGCAAGCCCGTCGGCGCGCTGTTCGTTGTTGGGGACGCCGGGAAGGTGATGAACAAGTCCCGCCCGCTCTCTTACAACCCCTTCGAGAAGAGCCACGTCCACGTCGGCGACCCCATCGTGAACGTGATGCTCAAGGAGTTCTCGCGGCTGGACGGCGCGTTCGTCATTAGCGACTCCGGGAAGATCGTCTCCGCGTACCGCTACCTCGAGCCCAGCGCCGAGGGTACCGACATTCCAAAGGGCTTGGGTGCGCGACATATGGCCGCGGGCGCCATCACGCGGGATACGACCGCTGTCGCCATCGTGCTCTCTGAATCCGACGGCCTCGTGCGGGCGTTCAAGGGCGGCGAACTCGTCCTCGAACTCGACCCTGAGGAGTACTGACATGCAAGTCGATTTCAGTCCGGTACTGGACCCCGACTTCCGGTACGTGCTCGCCGTCGCGGTGCTGTTCGCAGGGCTCGCGCTCGGCTACCTGATTGGCCGTGTGAACGAGCGCCTACTGTTGGCGCTGGACGTCGACAAGGCCGTCGAGGGGACGAGCATCGAGCGCATGGCCCACGACATCGGAGCGTCCACGGTGTCGCTGGTCGCGCGGCTGACGTCGTGGATAATCTACGCGTTCGCGGTGCTGGTCGCGCTCGAAGTTGCTCGGCTCACCGTCCAGGACGCGGTCTGGTACCCAATTGTCGGCTTCCTCCCGTCGGTCGTGATTGCGGTCGCGGTGCTGTTCTTCGGCGTACTCGCGGGAGACAAGGCGGAGCTGTTCGTCAGCGAGCGACTGCGAAGCGTGAAGGTGCCGGAGATGTCGGTCCTCCCGAAGGCCGTGAAGTACAGCGTCCTGTTCGTCGCGGCGCTAGTCGCCCTCTCACAGGTCGGCGTCGCTATCGACGCGCTGCTCGTGTTGCTGGCAGCGTACGTCGGGGCGCTCATCATATTCACGGCGGTCGCCACGCACCAACTGTTGACGTCCGCAGCGTCCGGTGCCTACCTCCTGTTACGGCAGCCGTACGGCATCGGCGACCGCGTCGCTATCGGCGAGCACGAGGGCATCGTCCAGGAGGTGAACGTCTTCGTGACGCGCGTCGAGGACGACGGTCGGGAGTACGTGCTTCCGAACCACCTCGTGTTCAAGCGCGGCGTCGTCGTGGTGCGCGAATGAGTCCGGTCGCCTCCATATTGGCGATCGTGGGCTGGGCGGTGCTCACTGTCGGTGGCTACGCGATGATTGCCAGCGGCGACCGACGAGCGTGGGCGCGCGAGCACGGGTCGCGGTGGACGCTGTGGCTCGGCGCGCTCACCGGCGTGCTGATAGCCGTCGCAGCGGGGTCGTTCTCCGTGTGGGAACAGGCGGGCGTCTATCTGCTCGCAGTCGCCGGCGTACTCGGGTACACAGCAGGTGCCACCGCGGCAGCAGGCGCAGCAGGGCTCGCAGATGCTGCGACCAGCGACGGCGCACCGTTTGCACGCCGCGTACGAGCGTTCTGGTACGCGTCGGCGGTCTACTTCCGGGGGACGCGAGCGGCGTTCGCGCTGGCCTTCCTGGCGTTCGCGCTGGCCGCTATCGTCGCGGGCGTCTCCGTCAACCCCGTACTACGCACAATCGGCTCGTTCTCGGTCGGCGGCGCGTTCGCGTGTCTCACTGCGCTCGCCGCCACTGGCGTGTTCGTTCCGGGAAGCTACGACGAGGGCGCGGCGGAGCGCGTTCGCGCGACGCACTAGCGCTCGTCGTAGTCCAGCGGTTCGGCAGGGACGCCAGCGACTGTCCTGCCAGGTGGCACGTCGTCGGTGACCAACGAGTTCGCGGCGACCTGCGCGTCCTCGCCGATGCGGACGCCAGGAAGGACGATTGCGCCCGCACCGATCATCGCGCGGTCGCCGACGACGACCTCGCCGGTTCGATACTCGTCTTGGAGGAACTCGTGGCAGAGCAGCGTAGCGTCGTAGCCGACGACGGCATTCTCGCCGACGGTGACGAGTTCCGGCCAGAAGACGTCGGGCGTTGATTCCAGTCCCCACGACGCGCCCGAGCCGACCGTAACGCCGAGCCGGCGAAGTAGCCAGTTCTTCGCGCGGAGGCTCGGGCAGATGCGCGCGAGTACGACGACGACGTAGTTGAGCGCGACCCGTAACGGGTGTTTGGCGTCCGGCCAGTGCCACAGGGAGTTGCGGCGGCCGGGAGTCGGATTCCGGTCGAGGCGGTCGTGGCGCGACACGCTCGCGGGTTCGTGGGCGGCCGTCATGAACCTACGTGTTCCCCGCTGACGCCGGGTGTACGACTACTGTCGAAGGTAGGATTTATTATCGTCGAACTATAGTCGGCAAACGACGAATGTCTACTCGACAGCTGCCGACTGGGGTGGAGTCGCCGCGCGGGAAGCTGGTTTATCTCTACCTCTCCACGAACGAGAGCGCGACGCTGGACGAACTCCATGGCGAACTCGACGTCCCACGCATCACGCTGTACAGCGTGCTGAAGACGCTACGCAACCGCGGGGTCGTTGAGCAGGACGGCGACAGCTACGTCGCTGCGCGCCCGCTCTAGGACTCCTCCACGGGAGTGAACGACCCCGTGACGTCCCAGGAGTGGACGCAGTAGACGTCACCGACCTCGTCGTCGACTCGCCAGTTCCCCGTCTCGTCGTCCCAGCGTTCCGAGCGCCCACACTGCGTGCACGTGCGCTCCTTCGGGGCTCGAATTTCGGCCATCACGCGTATGCAGTCGGCCCGCCGGCTTGAGTGTTCTGTCCACGACACCGCGAGTTCGACAGCCGTCGGTCCAAACAGTTACGGCGTCGGCGCGTCCGGGTTCGGGCATGCAGTTCGGAATTCTCTCCACGGCGAACATCGGCGACGAGTCAGTCGTCCCCGCGATTCGGTCGACTGACCACAAGGTCCGCGCGATTGCCTCGCGAAGTGCGGACGCCGCAGCCGCGTACGCCGACCGCCACAACATCCCCGAGACGTACGACTCTTACGACGCCCTGTTGGACGCGAACATCGACGCCGTCTACGTCCCGCTCCCGAACGGCCTCCACGCTGAGTGGACGAAGCGGGCCGCTGACGCCGGCCTCCACGTGCTCTGCGAGAAACCACTCGCCGCGGACGCCGACGAAGCTGTCGACGTCGTCGAACACTGCGCGGACGCTGGCGTCACGCTCATGGAAGCGTTCATGTACCGATACCACCCCCGGACGGTTCGCGCCGTCAACGTCGCGCGCGAGGAACTCGGTGACCTCCGCCACGTCCACGCAGACTTCAGTTTCCGGCTCGAAGAGGGGCCGGACGTCCGCCTCGACCCTGACCTCGCCGGCGGCGCGCTCATGGACGTCGGCTGCTACCCGGTCAACGCGGCCCGCACGTTCCTCGGTGAACCCGCACTCGTCTCCGGGCACACGCACGACCGCCGCGACGCAGGCGTCGACACGGAAGTCGCGGCCACGTTCGAGTTCGACGACGGCGCGACCGCCACGATCGAGGCGAGTTTCGAAACTGGACTCCACCAGCGCTACCGCGTCGAAGGTACCGACGGCTGGCTGGAAACCGAATCGGCGTTCAACCCCGGTCAGTCAGAAACGGTGCTTCGCTGGGGTACCGACGAGAAGACCGTCGAAGAAACGTTCGACCCAGTGGACTCCTACCGCCTCGAAATCGAGCACTTCGCAGCCAGCATCGAGGCCGGCCGCGACCCCCTGACAGACGGCGAGGAAGCCGTCGCGAACATGTGCGCCATCGACGCCATCTACGAGTCGTCGGCGACCGGCGACACGATTCCGCTCTAGGCGTGCTCACTCCAGAACAGGTCTAACTGGTCGCCGAGGAACTCCGGGGTCATGCGCGTGAATTCCTCACGCTCGCCAGGGCCGAGGTACTCGAAGACGGAGTGACGCGCGCCCTCGACGTAGCGCTGGCCGACGAACGCCCGTACGCCGACCTCTTCTGGGCCACGAATCACGCGCCCGATAGCCTGTCGCGCGCGCCGCACCGCCGGCACCGTCAGCGCGTACTCGAAGGCGTGGTCCTCGCCGAACGCGTCCGCGTACGCCCGGCGAACGGCTCGCACGCGCGGCGACCCGACGTTCACGAGCGGGACGCCAACCACGGCGCACGCCGCGAGTTTGTCGCCGTCATAGTCGACACCCTCCGTGAGCGTACCGCGGGTGCTCGTCACCATGACTTTGCCATTGCCACGGAAGAACTGGCGCTTGAGCGCGTCCGTGTCCTCGTTCGAGGAGGATTCGTCGACGAGCACGGGCTTCTCGACGGCTCCCTCTAGGTAGTCGCCCGCCCACGCCGCCTCCTGGTAGTTCGGCATGCAGACGAGGACGTTCCCCGGCGAGCGTGCGATGGTGCGGAGGACGTAGCGGTACTGCTCCCGGGTCTGGTTGGCGTTTTCAGTGGTCGGGTCGCCGCGGTTGCGTGCGGTGAATGGCGTCGCGTCCACAATGAAACTCGCGCGGTTCTCCTCGGGGAATCGCAGGTCGTAGCGGCGTTCCACGACCGGCCGGGCTTCTGCGTCGCCGGCACCCGCTTCGAGCCTGTCCAGCCCCGTCACCTCGCGGAAGACGTCGAGCGGTTCCAGCGTCGCGCTCATCAGCACGCCACCGCCTAGTCCCGCGAACGTCTCGCGGAGCGCGCGCGCCGGCATGCAGTTGTACGTCATGAGTGCGGGGGTGTACGTCTCTGCCCATGCCGCGCCGGCCCGCCCGGACTCTTTGGGCGCGTGCTCGAGCTCGATTTCCCGGAAGTACGTCGCGTGGTCGCGCTCCCACCACCGCTGGAGGGTGATGCCGACTGCTCCACAGACCGCCGAGCGGTCGCCGTCGTCCTCCAGAATCGCCGCGACCGCGGTGCCGATGTCCGCCAGCGACCGCCACAGCCCACCCGTGTATCCCTCTTGTTCGGCCCAGCGTGTGAGGTCGTCGGGTTCGTCGGTCTCGGGGTCCCGGAGCGGAATTTCGTGATCGTACTCCGGGAGGTCGCGGGGTCGGTTCGGGTCGTGACCCTCGTTCGCGAGATACTCGGCGACGCGGTCGTCGAGCCACTCTGAGACGTCGCCGAGGAACTCCACGGTTTCCTTGACGGCGTCGAGGGTAACTTCGTAGCTCTTCAGTTCGTCACGGACCTGCTGGCGGTTCGACTCGCTCTGCTTGGCCGTCGTAAGCAACTGCCGGAGGTCGTTTCGCGCGCGAGCGAGCGTGTGTCGGCCCACACGGTCCGAGAGGAGGTCACGCACGCGCTCCTCCAGACGGTGGGCTTCGTCCACCACGACGAACGTCTGCTCGTCGAGTAGGTGTTCGGTGAGCCCGCGGGTCTGCGGGTCGAAGAGGTGGTTGTAGTTCCCGATGACGACATCCGCGTGGTCGAGCATGACCTGCTGGACGCGGTGCGGACAGGTGCCGTACTCGACGGCAGCAGGGAGGAAGTCCTCGCTCGTAACGACGTTGTAGTCGCCGACGTCGAAACCGACGGGCGAGCCCTTGTTCCGTCCGTACCAGTCGGCCTCAAACGGGCAGAACAGCGGCGGGTCACCGTCGGCGAACTCCTCGGGTGCGCTCGGCTGCACGGGCACGTACGGGGAGTCCGCGCCGTCGGTCCGCAGCGGATTCTCTGAGAGATTGTGGTTGGCGTCCGCGCGCGCCGACCGTGCGAGGTCCCGAGCCTTCGCGGGGTCCCACCACGGGTCGTCGAGCGCGTCCGCGGCGCGCAAGTCCACGAGTTCGCCCGCGTCCTGTCCGTCGAAACTCCCACCCTCGCCGTCGGCCTCCACGAGGCCTGCGGTGGACTCGCGGAGGTCCTCGCAGCGGTCGTGTACGCTGGCGTCCCGTGGGAACACGTCCTCGCGGCCGTACGGACAGAGGTCGCGCTTCCCGACGAGTGCGACGCCGTTCAGCGGCTCGTCGAGTCCCGAATTCATCTGCCGGAGGTCCGCGACGAATTGCTGGAGCTGCTGTTTCACGGGGGTGACGACGAACACGCGCTCGTAGTCGTCGGTGCGGCGCACGAGCTGGGCGGCCGCGGTCAGCGCCGCCATCGTCTTGCCGGTGCCGCAGGGCCCTTCCATCGCGAGATAGCCGCCGCGCTCGCCGGCGTCGATTGCCGCGTCGATGGCGTTGGCCTGCTGGTCGTAGGGCCGGTCGAACCCGAAGAAGTCGCGCCAGTCGTCGTCGCCCATTCGGTACAGGGTGGGGCACCACGAGGTATGAACGTACGGATTGCCGAACGCGACGGCCGGAGGATTCTTCCGTGGAAGTACGCATCGGATTGGTATGGAACAGGGGGAGGCGTCGCCGGACGCGAGCGCGCCACATCGACAGTACGAGGCGCTCGCGGCCGTCGTCGACGGCGGCGTCTTCGAACTCGACGCAGACCGGCAATTCACCGGCGTCAGCGAGGAGTTCGTCGAGCAGACGGGGTACACGAACGGCGAGGCCGTCGGTGAACCGCTCGCGGCGCTGTTCGGCGACGACGCCGGTCGCATCGACCACACGCTCGACAGTCTCGACGCCAGTGCGGAAGCGACGCTGGCGGTTACTGTCGAATTGGCCACTGGCGAGTCGGCCCCCTTCGAACTACGGCTCCGAGGAATCGGTGCGGACGGAGAAGGTGGCACAGTCGGCGTGCTCACACCGGCCGCTGCCGGGAACGACGAGCCCGCACACGACCCCGAAGAGCGCCAGCGTGTTCTCCGGGACGTCTACGATGTGACGACAGACGCCAGCCGGTCGTTCGAAGAGCGAACCGAGGCGCTGCTCGCGCTCGTTCGGGAGACCATCGGCACCGAGTACGCGTCGCTGTCGACAATCGACGGCGACGACTACATGTTCGAACTGGTAGACGTGCCAGCGGACGCTCCGCTCGACGCGGGCGACACGTACCACCTCGACGAGACAAACTGCGAGCGCATCGTGGAGACCGAGGCGTCCGTCGTCTTCGGGGACATCGAGGCGGACGCACCCGGGTTCGAGGACCGCGCCGCGAACGCCGAACTCGGGCTCTCGTGCTTCCTCGGCGCTCCCGTCGTCGTCGACGGCGACATCGAGGCGACGTTCTGTTTCTTCGGATCCGAGCCCCGAACCCGAGGGTTCACGGAGTGGGAGGTCACGCTCGTGGACATCGCTGCGGAGTGGGTCGGCTACGAACTCGCCCAGCAGCGCACCCGCGAGCGGCTCCAACGCCGGAACGACGCGGTCGAAGCATCGCGGCGCCGCTACGAGACGCTCGTCGAGAACGTGCCCAACGGCGCGGTTGCACTCGTGGACGACGACCTCCGGTACGTGACCGTCGGCGGGTCGCCGGCCGACACCGCCGACAGCACGGCCGCCGACCTCGAAGGCCGGTGTGTCGAGGAGGTGCTGTCAGCGGACCTCGCGGACGTCGTCGTCCCGCGGTATCGGGCCGCGCTGGACGGCGAATCGAGTACGTTCGAGCGCGAAATCGGCGGCCGCGTCAATCAGTTTCACATCTTCCCGGTGTACGACGACGGCGAGGTCACGGCCGCGATGGGGATGTCTCAGGACGTCACCGAGCGCGCCGAACGCGAACAGCAGCTCGCCCGCTACGAGACCATCTTCGAGACGCTCAACGACGGCATCTACGTCACCGACGAGGACGGTTACTACGAAGCAGTCAACGACCGGTTCGCCGACATCACGGGGTACAGCCGCGCGGAGTTACGCGGCGAGCACGCGTCACAGTTCGTCGACGAGTCGACGCTGGAACGCGCCGCCGAGATTCGGGCGGCCGCGGACGACGACGAGACGCCGACGCTGGAGACGACCATCGAGACGAAACACGGCGACGAACTCCCCGTCGAGGTGACGTTCTCCTCGCTGGAGACGCGGGACGGGGAGCGCCAGCGCGTCGGCGCCGTCCGAGACATCACGGAGCGACGCGAGCGTCGCCGCCGCATCGAGGAGAGCGAACAGCGCTATCGCACGCTCGTGGAGAACTTCCCGAACGGCGCGGTCGGCCTCTTCGACGACGACCTCCGATACACCGCGGTCGGCGGCGAACTCGTCGACGAGGGCGACGTCTCGCCGGCCGACCGCGTCGGGCGCCGCGTTCACGACATCTACCCCGACCACCTCGTCGAGGAAATCGAACCACACTTCGAAGCGGCGCTCGACGGGGAGGCACAACAGTTCGAGACGTCGTTCCGCGGCAAACACCTGTCCGCGCGCGTGCTCCCGATTCGCGGGCCCAACGGCTACGTCGACGGCGGGATGCTCGTCGTACAGGACGTCACCGAGCGCACCGAGAACCGGCGGAAGCTCGAAGCGAGCGAGCGACGCTACCGCACGCTCGCGGAGAACTTCCCGAACGGCGGCGTCGGCGTCTTCGACGAGGACCTCCGGTACACGCTCGTGGACGGGACGATGTGGGAGGACATCCCGCTGGACGCCGCCGACGTCGAAGGGAAAACCATCTGGGAGGCGCTTCCCGAAGACACCGCGGACGACCTCGAACCGGTGTTCCACGGGGCGTTGAACGGTGAGACGGGCAGCGTGGTGTCGACTCTCTCGGGACGAACGTACCGAGTGTGGGCGACTCCGCTTCGGGACGCCGACGGCGACATCACGGCGGGACAGAGCTTCGCGGTCGACATCACTGAGCAGAAGGAACGCGAGCAGTTCCTCGCGGACGCGAAAGCCCAAATGGAGGCCGCCGCGGAAGCGGGCGCGGTCGGCACGTGGGAGTGGCACGTCCCCGAGGACCGATTCGTCGCTGGCACCTCGCTCGCACGCCTGTTCGGCGTCGACCCGGAGCGCGCCCGCGAGGGTGTGCCGCTGGCCGAACTCGTCAGCTCGATTCACGCGGACGACCGCGAGCGCGTCGCCGCTGCCATCGATGAAGCCGTCGAGATGTGCAGCGACTTCGAGGAAGAGTACCGCGTCTACGACGCCGACGGCGACGTCCGTTGGGTCGTCGCGCGCGGCCACGTCGAGTGCGAGGACGGCGAGCCGGTGACGTTCCCGGGCGCGATTACGGACATCACCGAGCAGAAGCGCGCCGAGCAAGAAATCGAACAGCACCGCGAGCAACTGGAGACGCTGTTCGAGGTGTTGCCGGTGGGCGTCGTCGTGGCGAACGGCGACGGCGAACTCGTGGAAGCCAACGGCATCGCGAAACGCATCTGGGGTGGCGCGGACTTCGACGCCGATTCCGTCCAGGAGTACGACCAGTACACGGCGTGGTGGGCGGATTCGGGCGAACGCGTCGAATCCGACGAGTACGCGCTCGCTCGCGTGCTCGACGGCGAGCCAGTGGTCGAGCCCGACGTCTACGACATCGAGGGAGCGGACGGCTCCGAGCGCGTCATCGAGGTCCGCGGAATGCCGGTGTTCGACGACGGCGAGGTCGTACGCGGCGTCATCACGATGACCGACGTCACCGAGCGCGCCGAACGCGACCGGACGCTCGAACGCCGCGCGCGCCAACAGCGGGTCGTCGCGAACCTCGGGCAGCGTGCGCTTGACACCGACGACCTCGACGAACTGATGGCGCAAGCCGCCGAGCAGGTGGCTGACGCCCTCGAAAACGACTACTGCAAGGTGTTGGACCTCGACGACGACGCGCGCGAACTGCTGTTGCGGCAGGGCGTCGGCTGGGACGACGGCATCGTCGGGAACGCGACCGTGGACGCCGACGACAATTCTCAGGCGGGGTACACGCTGCTCTCCGAGGAACCCGTCGTCGTGGACGACCTCGCCGCCGAAGACCGGTTCAGTGGCCCGGAACTACTCACCGCTCACGACGTCGAGAGCGGCGTCAGCACCATCATTGGGTCGCCTGAGGTGCCGTGGGGCATCCTCGGCACCCACGACACCAGCCACAAGCAGTTCTCCGAGGAGGACGTCAACTTCGTGCAGAGCGTCGCCAACATCCTCGCGGACGCCATCGAGCGCGAGCGTTACGACGCCGAGCGCGAACAACTCGTCTCGGACTTGGCTGAATCCAACGAGCGCCTCGAACAGTTCGCGTACGCGGCCTCGCACGACCTCCAGGAGCCGCTCCGGATGGTGTCGAGCTACCTCTCGCTCATCGAGGACCGGTACGGGGACGAGCTCGACGAGGACGGACAGGAGTTCCTCGACTACGCGGTCGACGGTGCGAACCGGATGCAGGAGATGATAGATGCGTTGCTCGAATACTCCCGCGTGGAGCGCGGCGCGGAGTTCGAACCTGTCGACCTCGACGCGGTGTTCGCGGACGTCTGCCGCGACTTCGAGATGAAAATCGACGACAACGACGCGACCGTCGTCGCCGAGTCGCTGCCGACGGTCGCCGGCGACGAAGACCAACTCCGACAGGTGTTCGGGAACCTCCTGAGCAACGCCATCGAGTACAGTGAGGGGCCGCCAACGGTCCGCGTGGCCGCCGAGCGCGACGGCGACGAGTGGGTGTTCGAGGTCAGCGACGACGGCATCGGCATCGACCCCGACCACGCCGACCGCATCTTCGAGGTGTTCCAACGGCTCCACACGCACGACGAACACCCGGGGACGGGCGTCGGGCTCGCGCTCGTTCAGCGCATCGTCGAGCGCCACGGTGGCGACGTCTGGGTAGAATCGACGCCTGGCGAGGGGTCAACGTTTTACTTCAGTATCCCCGATACGAGGCAACGCGATGATTGAGCACCGCGACGGCGAGCCTGTGGACATTCTGCTGGTCGAAGACAACCCCGGCGACGTGCGCCTCACGCGCGAGGCCTTCGCCGAAGCCCGTATCAACAATGACCTCCACGACGTCAACGACGGCGAAGCTGCGCTCGACTTTCTCTACCAGCGCGGCGATCACGCCGACGCCCCCCGCCCCGACCTGATGTTGCTCGACCTGAACCTCCCGAAAGTGGACGGCCTCGACGTCCTCGAGGAAGTGAAATCCCACGACGACCTGCGGACGATTCCGGTCGTCGTCCTCACGAGCTCAGAGGCTGAGGAGGACGTCGTGCAGAGCTACGAGCAACACACGAACGCGTACCTCACGAAACCCATCGACCCCAACGAATTCGTCGACGTGATTCGCTCGTTCGAGCGGTTCTGGTTGACGCTCGTCGAACTCCCACCGGATCCTGACTGACACGCATGAGCGACGCCCGCCCACGAATACTGCTGGTCGAGGACAATCCCGGTGACGCCCGCTACATCCGCGAACTGCTCGACGACGCCGTCTCGCTGGAAGCGCGCTCGTTCGACGATGGCGTGCTCGTCGACCGCGACGACCGCGAGGAGAACGACCCAATCGTCCACGAGACGCGCCTCGAGGACGCCCTCGACCACCTCGACGACGCAGGGGCCGACGTCGTCCTCCTCGACCTCGGACTCCCGGACAGCACGGGTCTGGAGACGCTCACGACGTTGCTCGACCACGAGAAGGCCGTCCCGGTCGTCGTTCTCACCGGGCTCACCGACCGCGAGGTCGGGATGGAAGCGTTGCGTCGGGGGGCCGAGGAGTTCCTCGTCAAGGACGAGATCAACTCCGAGTTGCTCGTGCGCTCGATTCACCACGCTATCGAGCGGCGCGCGCACCGCCGCGAGCAGAAGCGCTACGAGACGCTCATCGAGGAGTCCACGGACGTCAACGCCATCACGGACCCGGATGGAACAGTCCAGTACGTCACGCCGTCCGTGGAGCACGTACTCGGCTACGACCCCGACGAGTTGGTCGGCGAGAACGCCTTCGATTACATCCATCCCGACGACCGCGTCGCGGTCCGCGAGGAGTTCGACCGGCTCGCCGGGGACCCCGACTACCGCGCGACCGTCGACTTCCGATTCCGCTGTGCGGACGACTCGTGGGTGTTCCTGGACGCGCGCGGCCGAAACCTCCTCGACGAGCCCGCGATAGACGGATTCGTCGTGTACACACGTGACGTCACCGAGCAACGCGAGTACGAGCGCCAACTGGAAGCGCAGCGCGAGCGCCTCGCCGCGCTGAACCAACTGAACGACGTCGTCCACGGGGTCGCGGGCGCGGTCGTCGACCAGTCCACCCGCAAGGAGATCGAGCGCATCGCCTGCCAGCGCCTCGCAGAGTCGCCGTCCTACGAATTCGCGTGGGTCGGCGAACCCGACCCCGAGACCCAAGCGGTGAACGTGCGCGCGAGCGCCGGCACCGACGGCTACCTCGACGAAGTGTCGCTGTCCGTCGACCCGGACGACTCGGCTAGCGAAGGCCCGACGGGGCGCGCATTGCGAACCGGTGAGATGCAGATTGTACTCGACGTCCACAACGATGGCGACTACGCGCAGTGGCGCGACGTCGCCGACGAGTACGACTTCCAGTCGTCGGCCGCCATCCCGATTCGCTACGAGGACACGACGTACGGTGTATTGAACGTGTACGCTAACCGTTCGGACGCGTTCCGCGAGCAGGAGCGAACTGTCGTCGAGCACCTCGGCCACCTCGTCGGACACGCCATCGCGGCCGCCGAACGAAAGCAGGCGCTGATGAGCGACGCGGTCGTGGAATTGGAATTCCGGATTCGAGAGATTGCGGACGCAATCGGTGCTGGCACCGTCCCGGAGACGCCGATAGAGCTGGAACGAACGATTTCCGTCGACGAGGACGAGTTCCTCGTCTACGGAACGGTCGACGACGGCGGCGTCGACGAAGTCGAACAGCTGGCGGAGACGGTGCCGTTTTGGGAGTCAGTCACCACCGTCGGCGAGGACGTCGACGGCGTCCGGTTCGAACTCCGGCTTTCGGACCCACCGCTGATGTCGGAGGTGGCGTCACTGGGCGGGTCGGTTCGCCGGGTCGTCATCGGCGAAGACCTTCGGCTGACCGCCCAGTTCCCGCAGGATACGGACGTGCGGGAAGTCGTCGACGCGCTTCAAAACGAGTACGACTCCGCGGAGGCGGTGGCACGCCGCCAAGTCACCGAGCGCGACGAGCGCCCCGGTCGCCTCGCCGACGTCTGGTCGGAGGAACTGACGGACCGCCAGCGTACCGTCATCGAGACTGCCTACTTCTCGGGGTTCTTCGAGTGGCCGCGCGCGACGAGCGGTGAGGACGTCGCTGACTCGCTGGGCATCTCTGGGCCGACGTTCTCACAGCACCTTCGCGCCGCCGAGAACAAGATTTTCGCGCGCCTCGTCGGCGACGACCCCAGCGATTCGTCGACGTAAACAGCCTCGGGCGCGGTGGCCCGAGGCTTTTGTAATTCCCTCAGCCGTGCGCTAACACTCCCTGTTCCGCGAGAGAACGGGATGAGGGTGGGCGGCTTACACGCCCCGACCCGGACAGACGCACCAACCTGACCTGCGGCTGGGTTTTGTGAGTCCGGTAATTCGTATTGTTATCGTCGAGTTTCACCTTCTCACGCCACGCGATGTTCACCGACGCATTCCGGTCAGCGTGATCCTGCACCACGCCACACTCGTCGTTCGGACACCGGAACCGCCGCCCCTGCCGATCCCCACGCTCACCACAGCACGAACACGTCTTCGAGTTGTAGTACGCGTCCACCGCATCTGTCGGAAGTTCCCGCCACGTCGCCTTGTACGAGACAAATTTCTCGAACTTGTGGAACGGCAGTTTGTGCAACCGGCGGTTCATATACGATCCGTACTGCATTTCCTCGCGGATCCCCTCCATGTCCTCGAACACGATAACCGGGTTCGGGAACTGCTCCGCGAACTCCACGACAGCACGTGAGAGCCGATGCAACACCCACTCGGTGAATCGTTCCTCTTTGCCACCGAGTTTCCGGTAGACGCTCGTCTTGCCGTGTTCCTGACAGCGTTTCGTGATCGTGTGGTAGCGTTGGCGTTCCTGCTTGACTTGTCCGTAGTCGAGGACGAGTGTGCCCTTCGTCCGCATCGTGTCACGGTCGAGGGCGGTGAGAGCCACGTTGCGCTCGTTGATGTCCACGCCAACAAGCGTGTCGCTGGTGTCGGGTTCGGGCACGTTGAACTCGCGTGTGACCGTGACGTGTAGGTAGTACACGCCATCGCGGTACAGGAGTTCGGCCTGCCCCACATCCACCTCCTCCGACGCGAGAGCGTCTCGAAGCTCGTCCATTACGTCCGGCTCGCCGCGCAGGTGGCCCTTCACCTTCTTGTAGGGTTTTGGGCTGATGCGGACCTGGACGCGGTTCGAATCGTCATCCACGGTGAGGCGGTAGCCTTCGGTGTGGGCCATCACGAGCGGATACGCACCCGATTTGTCCGTACTCGGCGGCGTCGGCTTGCCGCCATCAGGATCATCTTGGTTCTCCCACCACTCTTTGAGCGATTGGTAGGAGTCCCATGTTTGGAGGGCTTTGCCGACGACCGCGCACTTGTTGTTCCGTAAGAAGTCGTCGCGGTCAACCTCCTTCTGTATCTTGGTGCGAGTGTACCCTTGTTGTGTGAGGTGGATGGTGTCGTTGAATATCTCGCGTGACGCGAGGCGGGCGTCGTGAAGCCACGACCGCTCACCAGACGCTATGTGGAGACGCGTCTGAATGGTTTTCGTGGCTTCTTCACCCACACTTTGACAATCGATCCAGACTGTCATAAATGTAGGGAATAGGGATGGAGGAGTACCGCAGTCACGCACATTCGGTCAGTTCCTGCAAGTATCACTTCGTCTGGTGTCCCAAGTATCGCCACCCGGTTCTCGATATAATGGAGGCCGATGTGCGAGAGTTGTTTGCGGAGACTGCCGACCACTTCGGTCACGGAATTCTGGCGTTGGAGAATGCAAACGACCACGTCCACCTATTCGTGCGAGCAGACCCGAAGCACAGTCCAGCGGATATTGCCTGGCAGTTCAAGTCGTTCTCAGGAAAACACCTACTGGAACGGTATCCCGAGATTCGGGAGTCGTATTTCTGGGGTGGCGGATTCTGGAAGGTCGGATACTACGTTGGAACGACAGGAGCGGTGTCGGAGGAAGTGGTTGAACGGTATATCGAGGAGACAGAACACTGAGTCGAGTGTCGGGCTTCACCCCCAACCCCAGTGGATCGGGGAACTCGCCCTCGCAGGTTGTTTAGAATTGTGGGAGCGACAGCGGCACCGACCCCTTCGTGTAGCCGTCCACGGAGCCGTTCGGCCGCAGGCGGAAGACGACCGCGGGCCGGTGGCCGACATCGGGCTGTTCGCCGCGGATACGGCGCCACTCGTCGTCGGGGAACGACGAGCAGTCCACGAACAGGACGGCGCCGCCGCCGTGGGCTTCCAGTTGGCCGCTGGTCTTCGTCTCCGCGGTCTCCTTGACCGCCCGAATTGGCGTGTTGGCGGCGCGGTCGTTCGTCGGGACCGGTCGCGTCACCTCCACGAGGATGCCGTGTTCGCCCTCGCGGTCCGCACGGAAGTCCAGCGAGTGACCGGTTGTCACTTCGATTTCGGGTGTGATTTCGTAGCCGGCCTCGTGGAGCAGCCACGCGGCGTGGAATTCGCTCATCGCGGCGCTCGCGCGCGCCAGGTCGAGGAATTCGGAGGTGCCGAGTTTGCCCGCCATCACGTGTCGCTCGTCGTCGAGGACCCCCGTGTCGAGGAAGTCCTCGTAGAACGCGAGCGCGTCTGCGGGGTCGGCGTCCGGGAAGCCGGCGGCGTGTTCGCTGAAGAACGCGCGTGTCGTCTCGCGACCGTCCTTCGACATGAACACGGGAAGGAAGAACCACGACAGCGTGGGGTACGCCGAGAGCCACGGGTCTTCGTCGTGGAGTTCCGCGAGGAGTTCCCGTTGGGCCCACTCGGAGACCGCCTCGGGGGCTTCGGCGAACGACTGCTTGTCTGTTCGCCACAGCACTTCCGGCGTCTCGGTGTTGCCGAGCCACCACCCGCCGTCGTGGTTCCAGCAGAACAGCGCGGTGTCGCCGTTGTCCATGTCGAAGCGCCGTGCGTCGTAGCCGGCAGGGGGTTTGAACCACGGCGTCGAACTACTCGCGCCGAGGTTGTCGTCGAGGTCCCGGTAGAGCTGGTCGTGAACGCGGTCGGCACTCCACGATGCGTTCGAGCGCCGGAACCGCAACGGTTTCGCCACACGTAGAATTGGTCCGCGGCAGGGATGAGTCTGTCGTCGGCGCGCAATTCGGCATTAGACGAGTTCGAGTTCGTCGGGCCGGTAGGTGACTGCGTCGCGGCCGTAGTCGTCGAAGCGAACGACGATTCGTGGGTCGTCGCTCCCGGGACGGACGTCGGTGACGACGCCGTCGTCGCCGAAGTGCTGGTGGTGGTCGTAGCCGTGGACCGCGAGCTTCGCCTTCTCCGCCGACTGCCGCGTGACGCGTACCGGTTGTCCCAGCCGCAGGTCTGACTTCGAGCGTGCCATGACAACTCATAGCACACTAGTCGTAATGAGTGTTTCGGCGATTTCGTCGAACGCGCGAATATATTCGGGAGAACACGCACCCTCGGGGACAGCCAACTATCGACTGCGATGGCAGCGAAAACACTCGATTTGCGGGAGGTACCGCCGCCCGAACGCCACCCCAAGATACACGACGCCTTCGACGAGTTAGACAGCGGCGAAGCGCTCGAACTCGTCAACGACCACGAGCCCAAGCCACTGTTCTACGAGATGCAGGCGGAAGTCGACTCCTTCGACGCTGACGCCTACGAGGTCGAACAGCGCGGCCCCAGCGAGTTCGTCGCGAAACTGCCGAAGGTGTGAGGTAGGACAGGCAATCTACTGCATCGTGCCCACTCTCGACCGCCGGCATCACGCCGGCACTCCTGTTCACATCACCACTTCGCTCCGGCTCGCTTCACCACTTCGGCGCTGCACTCGATGCTGACTGCAGGCACAGCCGGTCAACCGTCGTCCCGCTCGGCGTCGTCAGTACCCGCATCGGTCGGTTTCTCCATCGTGACGCGGTGTGGGGCGTACCCGCGGCTGTCGTAGAGGCGGCGCGCGGCCTCGTTGTCCCATAGCGCTTCGACAGCGAGCACGTCCGCGCCGGCGTCGCGTAGTTGCCCCTCCGCGTAGTCGAGTAGTGCGGATCCGACGCCCTCACCGCGGAGGTCGGGCAACACGTAGATATTATCCACGACGCCGCGTGTGGCGTCCGTCTCGAAGAATCCGGTCTCGACGTGGAACATCACGAATCCGACTGGCTGGCCGCCGCTTCGGGCGACCGCGCAGTCCCCGGTGTGGACGTACTGCGCGACGAGGTCGCGGGCCTGTTCGCGGTTCTCCTCGGCGAGCAAGTGCGAGTCGTGAGCGCGCTGCTCGCGGGCGAGCGCGACCCACAGCTCGGTGACGGCCCCGACGTCGTCTCCGGTCGCAGCCGCCACGTCCATCAGCGGTCCTCCACGGCCAGCGTTCTCGGAGCCGCCAGCGTCATCGCAGCGCCTCCACGGCCGGGAGCGACTCGCCGGTGAGCAATCGGAGGGCAGCGCCGCCACCGGTACTCACGTGCTCGAACCCGGAGAGGCCGAATTGACGGATGGCCGCGGCCGTGTCGCCGCCGCCGACGATGGTGTACTCAGCCGCCGTCGCCGCCTCGAAGATGCCGCGCGTGCCGTCTGCGAACGACTCCTCCTCGAAGACGCCAGCTGGCCCGTTCAGGACCGCCGTTCCTGTCTCTTCGAGGATGTCGGCGTACGCGGCGACCGTGTCGCTGCCGATGTCCTTGACGGGTTCGTTGCGCGCCGGCGGGAGTTCCTCGACCCCGAGTTCGACTCGCTCGCCGTCGCGCTCGACGGCGACGTCCTCGGGTACGTGGATGTGGTTGCCGTACTCGTAGAGGAGGTCGTCCGCGCGCTCGATTTCCGTCTCGTAGCCGCGGTCGTGGACGAAATCCGTGCTCGCACGCCCGATGTCCACGCCGGCCGCTGCGAGGAAGACGTTCGCGACGACGCCAGTCACGAGCACGTTCTCCGCGAGGTCGTTCGCGAGCGCGTGTTCGATGACCGTCACGGAGTCCGGGACCTTCGCGCCGCCGACGACGTACGTCCGCGGCGTCGGCGTCTCCTCGATGGAGCCCAGCACGTTCAGTTCCGTCTCCATCACGCGGCCTGCGTACGACACTAGTCGTTCGGGGAATCCGACCAGCGACGGCTGCGACCGGTGCGCGGCTGCGAACGCGTCGTTGACGTATGCATCTAGTACGGGCGAGAGCCGCGCAACGAGGAACGTCTCCGCGGCGCGCTCGGCGGAGAACTCCATGTACTCCTCGCTGTAGAAACGCGTATTTTCGAGCAGGACAGCCGTGCCCGCGTCGAGGGCGTCGACTGCGTCCCGCGCCTCCGCGGAGAAGGTCGCGTCGCAGTACGAGACTGGGTTGTCGAGGAGTTCGTCGAGCCGGTCGGCGTGCGGTTCGAGCCGCTCGAACTCGTCACCGCCCGGGCGCCCCTGGTGGGCGAGAATTGCGACCCGTGCGCCGCGGTCGAGCAGTTCGTCGAGCGTGTCCACGTGCGCCCGCAGCCGCGCGTCGTCGGCGAGCGTTCCATCCTCGGCCAGCGGGCTATTGATGTCGACCCGCACCCCGACCGCAGTGTCCGTGGCGTCGAGGTCGTCGAGGGTCCGTATCGCCATGTGGTGGGACCGAGAGAAGCGGCGTGCATAGGCGTTTCTGTCCGCCGCGGCCAGTCGCGCGCCCGAATTCGGGTACGCAAGAACGAGTAAATATGCGGTGTCGTTGCGGGCTCAGGGAGCGGGTCGCAGGGCGGTGTCGGCGAGTGGGGCGTCAGACCGGCTGGCACTCGGGACAGAGCAGTTGGCCGTTGACGTCCACGAGTTCGTGGGCGAGTCCGCCGCAGCTCTCACAGACACCCTGTTCGCTGTAACTGTCGGCGGAGTTGGCTTGCTCGCTGCCGGTCGGCGGGGCCGACGGCGCTGCGGGCGCGCCGCGGAGTTGTTTCTCGACGGTCGGTGCGACGTCGCGCGCTTCTACGACGCCGTGGACGCCGTCGTCGTCGGCGACCAGAACGCGCGGGTCGCCAGTACGGCCCATCAGGTCCGCGGCGTCTGCCACGGAAGCGTCCAGCGAGAGCGACTCTGGCGGGCCGTCCATCACGTCCGCGGCAGTGACGGCGTTCGGGTCGTGGCCGTCCAGGAGGAGGTCCATGACGGTCTCGGCGGTGACGATGCCGACTGGGTTGGTGCCGCGGAGGACGACCGCGCTGTTAGTGTTCTCGGCCCGCATCAGTTCGACTGCGTCGAGGAGTTCGTCGGATTCGCTGACGCCGACGAACTCCTGGGAGAGCACGTCCCTGAGCGCTAACTGTGGCATGGGAATACGTAGCACGCAGTCGGGCTAAAAGGTATCCCCAAAACGCGTATGGTGTCCGGAAGCGAAGGTCTCTGGGGACGAAACCGAGCGGGTCGAGGTCCTCAGTGGGAAACCGCGTTGCGACAACTTCTGTCGCCAAGTGAGAAGGTTCCTGCGGCACGTGACGGCCACGAACCGCGGGATTCAACACCGCCGCCTCCCCTGTCGCGTAGTAATGACCATCCCGTCGTTCGCTATCGGCATCGCCGGGGGTACGGGGGCCGGCAAGACGACGGTAGCGCGCGAGATTACCGACAACGTCGAGGAAGCAGCCACCCTCATTCCGCTGGACAACTACTACAAGGACCTCAGCCACATGGACTTCGAGGAGCGGGCGAACGTCAACTACGACCATCCCTCGGCGTTCGAGTGGGACCTCCTCCAGGAACACCTCGACGCGCTGCTCTCCGGGCAGCCCGTCGAGATGCCCCAGTACGACTTCTCCGAACACCTCCGCAAAGAGGAGCGGGTCACCGTCGAACCCACCGACGTCATCGTGCTGGAGGGGATTCTGGCGCTCTACGACGAGGACGTCAACGACATGCTCGACCTCCACATCTACGTCGAGACCGACGCCGACGTCCGCATCCTCCGCCGTATCGAGCGCGACGTCGTCGAGCGCGGCCGCGACCTCGAAGGCGTGATGGACCAGTACCTCTCGACGGTCAAGCCGATGCACGAACAGTTCATCGAACCCACGAAGAAGGACGCCGACATCATCATCCCGGAGGGCGCGAACGCGGTTGCGGTCAACCTCCTCGAAGAGAAAGTCCAAGCCGAGAGTTCGGAGATGGCGGAGTGGGCAGTGCGCGGCGACGAGGAGCGCTACGAGCGCGAATTCACGGACAGCGACACCGACGACGCGGTCGAGGAAGCAGTCGACGCGAACGCAGCCGAGAACTCGGAGTAGCGCGGGAGGCGGGAGTGCTCGGTGGTTCAGTCGTTGCTACGTAGGTTCTGTCGTCGTCGGTACGTAATCGGGAGAATCGACTGTCGCCGGACTATCGCTCGGGCGGGTGGTAGTCCCAGACGTTCGCGCGGCGCAGGCCGTCTCCGACCGCCTTGTGGAAGGCCACCTTCGTCTCGAATTCGTCTTCCTCGACGTGTTCGAAGATTTCCGCCACGGAGAGTACCTTCTCGTGGTTGATGCGGACCGGCCAGTCGCCGAATTCCTCGACGAACGCCGACTTCTCTAGGGGGAAGTCGTCTTCTTCGTCGACCATCTTCGAGAGGACCGCCATGTCGTAGTTACGGCCGCCCTCGCTGCCTTTCTCGCCGTCGGGGTCGTGGACCCAGTCCCGGCCCGAGGGGTCTTCCATCTCTGCCATACATACGGCGTTCGCCGCCGGCCCCAAAACCGTTTCTCAATCCGCGCCGGAGATTCTCGGCTCCACGAGAAACGAGTTGTGTAGAATGTTAGCGGTGAGGCTGGGATTTGAACCCAGGAGGCTGACGCCACCGGTTTTCAAGACCGGCGCAATAGGCCGCTCTGCCACCTCACCACGCGAGTGACCGTACAATGAGTGCACGGGTCAACTACCCCACCAGGGTAATGGGGGGCTTGTCAGTGGACTCACCGCGTCGTACCCGAAGGACTTTCGGGCATTCACGGATCGCCATCCCTGACTTCGGGGCCGATTGACGTCGGCCCGTGACCGGCAACAACTGTTGGCCGCCGACCACCTACAAATAACTCGGGATGCCAGAACCTTCAAACCTCCGAACAACCGACAACTGTCGACTTTCTCCCTCGTTTGAAACTGTCGTTGTCTGCCCGGCGACGACGCCCCGCCCCCGAATTTCGAGTGTTCGACGGCGAGATGGTGGGGAGGTTGGGTGGACGACCTGCTCGGGGGTGAGCGAATCGTGAGAGGACACGCCCACCCCGTTTTGCAAGTGTTCTACGTAGAAATCGGAGCGGTGATGCCAGCGGTGGACGAATGGCTCGTTATATCAACACTGGAATCGGGCGATAGAGCAGTGGTTGCGTGTGTTTTGGAGTGGGTTTGCTAGCACGGGAACGTGGCAGGAACTTCGGGACGGAACGAGGGAAACAGACCGAACACACGAAACTACCGAAACGATAGAACCGAGGGTATTATAGTGGATGAGCAGAAAGCGACTCGCAAGCGATGAAGACGCCGTTCCGAGACCGCGTCGAGCTGTTCACCAACAAGGACGTCCTCAAGGACCACTACGAGCCGGAGGAAATCCTCGAACGCGACGAAGAAATCGACCAGTACGCGAACGCCCTTCAGGACGTCGTCGACGGCTGGGAACCGGACAACGTCTTCGTCTACGGGAAGACTGGCGTCGGGAAAACTGCGGTGACGCGATACATGATGGACGCCCTCGAATACGAAGCCGAGGACCGCGAGGGCGTCGACGACGTGGTGAGCGTCGAAGTCAACTGCCACCACCACCCCTCGTCCTACCAGGCCGCCATCGCACTCGTGAACGAACTCCGCGGAGACACCGACCAGGATCCCCTCACAACCGGGCTGTCGACGTCGGACGTGCTCAACGCGCTGTTCGACGAAATCGAAGCACGCGAGGGTACGGTGCTCATCGTACTCGACGAAATCGACAACCTCGGCGACGACGACATGCTGCTCTACCAACTGCCGCGCGCGAAGACGAACGGCAACATCTCGGACTCGCAGGTCGCGGTCGTCGGCATCTCCAACGACTACACGTTCCGCAACGACCTCTCGCCGAAAGTCCAGGACACGCTCTGCGAGCGCGAGATCAAGTTCCCGCCGTACGATGCCAACGAACTCGTCACGATTCTCACTGACCGCGCCGAGCGTGGCCTCCGCGGGGACGTTCTCGAAGACGGTGTCATCCCGCAGTGTGCCGCGCTCGCCGCTCGTGACCGTGGGAGCGCGCGACAGGCCATCGACTTGCTCCGCGAGGCCGTCAACGTCGCCGTCGAGGACGGACGCGAAGTCGTCACCGAGGAAGACGTCGACACCGCAGTCGAACGCGTCGAACGTGGTCGCATCAAGGACTCCATCAAGGACCTCACGACCCACGGCCAGTACGTCCTGCTCGCGGTCACGCAGATGTCAGTCAGCGGCGAGACGCCGGCCCGCGCGAAGGAACTCTACGAAGTCTACGAGGAGGTCGCCGCGGAGTACGCCGCCGAACCCCTGAGCCAGCGCAGCGTCCACGACCACCTCAACGACCTCTCGATGCTCGGCTTCCTCCGCCAGCACGACCGTAACTACGGCCGCGGCGGCGGGCAGTTCTTCGAGTACGAACTCGACGTCGACGCCGAGATGGTTCGGGAAGCGATGGCCGACGAAACCGAGTAGGGAATCGTCCTCTCCCGGCACTTCCCTCTCGCCTGACTTCTCACCTGATTCTGCCTTCCTCCCTAGTTCCCCTTTCCTGCCTTCCTCTCGACCTACCCCGTTCTCCTGCCCTGGAACATTCGAAAATCGGGGTGGGGGACCTCTCTCACTCGTCACTCCCATTCCTCTCCCCTGACCTCCTCCCGACTTCACTTGCAAAACGGGGTGGGGGCCTTCTCCAGTCACCCGCCAACTCTCGAACAACACTTGCAAACGGGGGTCCCCGAGTGAACGCCTTCCCGGCCCGAATCTGTGCTCCTTACTCTCGGACGAGCACGCGCTCGCCGTCCTCCTCCTCGACACGGAGACCGAGGTCTTCGACGTACGCGGTCGTAAATGCGGGGACGATGCGCCCGGCAGCGCGTCGCGCGCGGAGTTCCGCGACCAGCGAGACGAGGTCGTCGCCGGTCCGGACGCGGGTCTGTTCGTGGAGGAAGTCGACGTCGTGGCCGGCATCGATTGCTCGCGCGGTCACGTTCTCGATTTCCGGCGCGCTCCACGCGCCCTCGAAGTCTATCGGTTCGCGGAAGCCCGCGAAGTAGAGACTCCCGCCTCGGGACGGCCCGACGACGACCGGATTCCGGCGGAGCTTCAGCGCCGCGCTGTCGACGTGCTTGCGCGCGACCAGCGGCGCGTCGGGTTCGAGGATGGCGACCGACGCCACGCCCTCGGTGTCCAGCAGGTGCGTGACGGTGTTCCCGACACGGGCGTGCTTCGAGGACCCGACCTGCACTTCGACGCGGGCGGCCGCGGCCTCCTCTTCGTCGAGCACGTCCTCGACGAGACTCCTGACCTCTCGCTCGGCGTCCGCTCCCTCGGGAACGTGCTCGTCGGGGAGCAGGTCGTCGGGCCGGTAATTCACGAGGAGGTCGCCACCGCTCTCGGCCACCGCGCGGAACGCGTCGGCGGCCATCGCCTCGTACAGCGATACCACTTCGCGCTCGGAGAGCGGCGACGTGGCTGCCAGCTCCGGGAGTACGAGTCCTTCCCGCGGTGGGTCAACCGTGACGGCGACGACAGTCATACGTGGTCCTCGGTCCGGGGGACGCTTGAACGCCGCGATACGGCGGCCCCGTAACCACGACGGTGCTGCTCGTCGTCACAGCGTCGGTCAGGTCGTCACAGCGCCATCCAGTCGACACAGCACCGGCCACGCCGACACGGCACCGGCTAGCGACCGCGCCGACCCTTCGTCTGCCGGTAGTCGGTGTCGAGCAGGTCGAGGAAGAAGTCGACGTACTCCTCTCGTTGGTCGTCGGTCTGCTCGGCGGGATGAATCATCGGCGCGAGTTCGAACCCACGTCCTCGAATCGACGTCGCGTGGTGGTCCTCGACGTCGAGGTCGTCGGCGGGCGTGGTCGTGTACTCCTTCCCGAGTTCCGTGAGCGCGCGCTGGCCGACCGGAACGAGCACCTCGGGGTTGATGATGCGAATGTCCGCGTTCAGGTACGGTTCGCAGGTCACGACTTCCTCGTCGCTGGGGCCGCGGTCGGGGTGCCGGCAGCGGGTCAGGTACGTCAGGTAGGCGTTGTCGAGTTCCGGCTGGTCGCTGGACGGCAGCGAGTAGTTCAGGCCGATGCTACCGAGGATGTGCTGGAAGCGCTCGCCCGCCTCGTCGCCCGTGAACGGGACGCCCGTCTCCTCGGCGCCCTCGCTGGGGGCTTCGCCGACGAACACGAAGTCCGCGCCGACGTCGCCGTAGCCGTGGACGACGCGCTCGCGGACGTCACAAAGGCCGGGACAGTTCCGGCAGTTCTCGTCCATCCCGTAGGGGTTCTGCGGGCCTTCCTGGTGTGCGTCCATCAGTTGTTACGGGAGGTTCGTGCCACGGAGATTTACTCGTTACGCGGGCTGCTCGGGTGGTAGTCGGTGTCGTACTCGCCGGGCTGGTCGTCCAGTCGGTCCGGGTTGATGCGTCCGCCCAGCAGCATGAAGTCCAGAATCGTCACGTTGAGCATCGCTTCGACGACGGGGACGCCGCGCGGCGGCAGCACGGGGTCGTGGCGGCCGACGACCTGAATCTCTTTCTCCTCGCCGGTCTCCCAGTCGACGGTCTGCTGTTTCTTCGGAATCGACGTGGGCGCGTGCAGGGTCACCTCGCCGTAAATCGGCTCGCCGGTCGTGATGCCGCCCTGCAGGCCGCCGTGGTCGTTCTCCACGGGCACCGGGTCGCCATTCTCGTCGAATTCCCAGCCGTCGTTGTGCTCCTTCCCGGGAATCGTCCGGGCCTCGCGGCCGCGCCCGAACTCGAACGCCGTGCTCGCGGGCACCGACATCATCGCCTGCCCGAGCCGGGCTTCCACGGAGTCGAAGCGCGGTGCGCCGAGTCCTCGGGGCACGCCCTGAATTTCGAAGTAGATGGACCCGCCAATCGAGTCGCCACGCTCCTGGTAGTCCTCGATGAGTTCCTGCATCTCCGCGGCGGTCTCGGGATGCGCGCAGCGCACGTCGTTGTCCTCGGTGTGTTCGAGCATCTCCTCGAAGGACACCTCGGGTGCCTCGATGTCGCCAATCTGGTTCACGTGGGCTTTCACCTGCACGCCCTCGTGCTCCAGAATCTCCTTGGCGATTGCCCCTGCCGCGACCCAATTCACGGTTTCGCGCGCCGACGAACGCCCGCCGCCGCCCCAGTTGCGCGTGCCGAACTTCGCGGAGTACGTGAAGTCGCCGTGGGACGGCCGGGGCGCGGTGACGAACGGCTCGTACTTCCCGGACTCGGCGTCCTTGTTCTGGATGGTCATGCCGATGGGCGTACCCGTCGTGTAGCCGTCCTGAATCCCGGAGTTGATGGTCACCTCGTCGGGCTCCCCGCGCGAAGTTGTAATCATCGACTGGCCGGGCTTCCGGCGGTCGAGTTCGCGCTGAATCGTCTCCTCGTCGAGTTCCAGTCCCGCGGGACAGCCCGACACCACGACGCCCATGCCCTGGCCGTGGCTCTCGCCGTACGTCGTCACCTGGAACAGTCGCCCGAACCGATTACCGTTCATTACCGGAGCATACGTCCCGAGGGGCTTATGACTTGCAGTCCGCGCAACCGCCGACCGACTCCCCCTCGAAACGCGAACGCGACCCTGAATCGACACGAACGGGTTCGGGAGTCGACTTTCCCGCGTTAGCGTGCTACCCGTGCACTATGGCAGCTACGACGCAGACAGCGACGCGGTGTGGGTGCGAGCGACCACGTGACTGCGTGGACCGCCGCTCCGGCCGGTACCTCACGGCCGTCTACTGGCTCGCTGCCGACGACACACGGGTCGCTACTGGCGCTGTCAGCGACCGTCTCGGTGTCACGCCCGCGACGGTCACCGAGATGTTCGACCAGCTGGCTGCGGCCGCGCTCGTCGACTACGAGAAGCACGCCGGCGTGCGGTTGACCGAGCGCGGCCGAACCGTCGCCAGCGAGTTGGCGTGGCGACAGTGCGTCGTCCGCACGTTCTTCGCGGCGGAGCTAGACCTCGAATCCGGCGCCGACGAGGGCTACCAGTTCGGCTACGTGCTCCCCGCAGGCGGCGTCGAGACGCTGCGCGGCTTCGTCGACCACCCACGCGACGACTGCTGTATAGGGACGGACACCGACGACTGTCGCTACGAGGCGCACGCGCACTAACCCACTATGTCGGACCTCGAAGTCCACGACGTGCCTGACGGCGTCGACCCCGTCGAGTGGCGACTCGACGTCACTGGCGACGTGGCCCGTTCGCTGTCACTCGACCGCGGCGCCCTCGCCGATTTCCCGAAACAGTCGTTCACGGCGGACTTCACGTGCGTCGAGGGATGGGTCGCCGAAGACCTCTCGTGGCGGGGCGTTCGCGTCGGCGACGTTCTCGACCGCGCAGCCCCGACCGAGAGGGCCACTCACGCGCTCGTCCACGCGATGGACGGCGAATACGCGTGCTCGTTCCCTCTCGACCGGCTCACAGACGCCGTGCTCGCGCTCGAACTCGACGGCAGCTCGCTCCCCGTCGAGCACGGCGGCCCCGCGAGGCTCGTCCCGACGGGAGACGCGGACTGCTGGGAGAGCGTGAAGTGGGTCTCGGAGCTGGAACTGACCGACGGCGCCCGCGAGGACGCCGACTCTGCCGAGTCAATCGCGCTCTCGCGGATAGCGTAGGCCCAAACCTCGAACCTCCGAACATGTTCGGCTCTGACGCTATCCAGCCGCGTCCGTTCTGTCCACGTAATGGACTCGACTGTCGATGTCCGCGACACCGACCGCGCACAGCGCCGCGAGCGCGTCTTCGACCGTCTCGACGACGTCGATGTAGACGATACGGTCACCGTCACCGCCGACCGGGACGTCCACCCGACGCTCTCCCAGTACGAGATTACGCGGGATGCCGCCCTCGATCGCGCGTACGAGCGAACCGGGCCGGATGTCTGGGAAATCCGCGTCACGAAACGCCCGCTGGCGGAGGCTAACGACCCCTACGCGTTCGACGTCCGGAACCTGCCGCCCCGGCGCCGCCACACCGTGCTCACGGACACGTTCGAGTTACTCGACGTTGGCGAAGCGTTCGTGCTGGTGAACGACCACGACCCGGAGCCGCTGTACCATGAACTCCGGTCGACGCACGGCGACGTCGTCGGGTGGTCGTACGAGCACGAGGGCGACGGCGAGTGGCGCGTGGAAATTTCGAAGACCGGCACTTCGGCGGCCCGCGTGGACGACGGTGCGACGGCGACGTTCGACGTTCGCGACATCCCCAAACCCGACCGCCACCCGACCATCCACCACCGCTACGGGAACCTCGCGGCCGGCGAGTCGCTGGACATTGTCGCACCGCACGAGCCGAATCCGCTACGCCGGGAATTCCGGCAGCAGTACGGCGGCGACTTCGAGTGGGATGTCCGCGAGCGCGACCCCGGCGAGGTCCGCGTCCGCATTACGAAAGCCGCTAGTGACGACGCGACTGACACCGACGACGTGACCGACGAGAGTGACGCGACAGGGAACATCGACACGGACGACCTGACTGTCGTTCAGGAGTTGGACGTCCGCGACCGCCCGCCGGCCCAGCGCCACGAAGCAATCTTCGACGCCTACGCCCACCTCGACGCGGGCGAGGCGTTCGTGCTTGTGAACGACCACGACCCGAAGCCGCTGTACCATCAGTTCGAGGCCGAGGCTGGTCCCGAGTTCCGCTGGGAGTATCGGGCCCGCGACCCCGGTGAGTTCCGCGTGCTCGTCGGCCGGGACGCCAGCGACGACCCGCAGTCGAGTCCGCCCGAGGACGTCGAAGCACCGTTCTGAGCGACGCCCCTCGTCCCGTCACTAGCCTACACCAAGTCGTCGAGGCGCGCGACACCGAACGGCACGAGTGCTTCGTCGGGGTGGAGACCGCCGTGCATGCCAGCGAGTGCGAGTTGTTCGGGTTCGTCTGCGTACCAGAGTGCACCGTCCTGCGGAACGACGATTAGGTCGCCGCTGTTCCGCTCGAACGCGGGCCCGGGCTCCCCGCGCCCCCAGAGGTCGGCGTCGAGCGCTTCCTCGCGCGAGTAGACGAGTGCGTCGAGGTCCGCCGCTGCCAAGCGCTCGCGTGCCGCCGCGGGGTCGTCGACGCGCAAGTGAACGTTCCGCGGACCGCCCAGCACGAGCGGTGTCCCCGACCGGTCCGTCGGTACGTCCGCGAGTATCCCGATATCGTCGAGTTCGGTTCTGTCCTCGTCGCGAATGGGCACTTGGCCGTGGTCGGCGACGAGACAGACCACCGTCTCCTCTCGGACTTCCTCGTCGAGCGTCGCGAATGCTCTCTCCAGTGCGTCGCAGACGGCCGCAACCTGCATCCCGTACCGTTCGTCGTCGGGGCCGTGCTCGTGGGCGACTTCGTCGACGACCGGGTAGTATGCGTACGTGTACGACGGCGCGTCGGCCGACTGGAGCACGTCACGAATGGAGAGCGCGAAGTCGGGCGTCCGCTCGTAGTGGTGCGTCGTCGCGCCGACCAGCGCGCCGTCGTCGTACCCGGTTCCGTAATCCGGTTCGACGACGTGAGCGTCCACGCCAGCCTCCTCCAGGCGGTCGTATATCGGGTCGCCGTCAAAGAGTTCGTCGGGGCCGACAGCGATGTCGCCGTCGTCCTTGGCGGCGTACGGGAGCGTCTCGTAGACAGTATCACCGACCGGGTCGTAGCCGTTCCACCCGAGCAGCCCGTGTTCGACGGGCTCGCAGCCCGTATGCATCGTCGTTACGCACGCCGCCGTCTCGGAGGGGTACGTCGACGTGAGCGGCGTCACGCGGCCGACGTCGACGAACGACCGGAGCAGCGACACGTCGTCGTACAGGCGCTCGAACTGCCGGAACCCGAGCGCGTCCACGAACAACACCAGAACGTGCTCGGCGTTCGCGTCTTCTCCGCCACTGCCTGCCTCCGAGAGCGCGCGGTCTGGGAGCGTTTCCCCGAGGTCCGCGCCCACCAGCGACGCAGCAGTCGCCGGTACCCGCGAGAAACAGAACCCGTCGTAATCCGGACGGACGAACCCTTCCGCGAGTTCGTCGGCGGCGAGTTCCTCGGCGAGAGCGGTATCGAGCATATCCCCGAATCAACCGCACCCGTAGAAAACACCACTGGTCGTCTGACAGCCCCTCACACGACTGGTCGAACGACGCGGCCGCGCCCCGTTTACAGGTCGACGGCGGCTCCGAGGTCGTCGAGCGCGTCGAAGAAATCCGGGAAGGAGACGTCGACGTGCTCGGCACCCTCGATGGTCGTCTCGCCGTCCGCGACGAGCGCAGCAACGGCGAGTGCCATCACGATACGGTGGTCGCCACGGCCGTCGACACGCGCTCCGGAGAGGTCGCTGTCACCACCGTGGACGACGAGTTCGTCCCGCCGCTCCTCGACGTCCGCCCCGAGTTTCGTGAGTTCTTCGGCCATCGCGGCGACGCGGTCGGTCTCCTTGTAGCGGACGTGCTCGGCGTCCGTAATCGTCGTCGTCCCGTCCGCGGCCGCGCCCAACACCGCGATGGTCGGCAGGAGGTCGGGCGTATCCGCGACACCGACGGTGATTCCATCCAGGTCCGATTGCTCCACGACGATGCGCCCCTCCGAGCGCCGCCAGTCGACGTCCGCGCCCATCTGCCGGAGGATACCAACGATGGCGGCGTCACCCTGCTCGCTAGGGTACGCACCCTCGACGACGACCTCGTCGCCGCCCGCGAGCGCGCCCGCTGCCAACAGGTACGACGCCGACGAGAAGTCGCCGGGGACCGCGTACTCGCCGTCGACGGGTTCGTACGTCTGCCCGCCCGGGACGCGGTAGCCGTTCCCGTGCTCCTCGGCGTCGACGCCGAACGACGCCAGCACGTCCAGCGTGATGTCGACGTACGGCGCGGACTTCAGCTCGGTCGTCAACTCGATGTCGACGCCGCGCTCGGTCACCGCGCCGGCCATCAACAGCGAGGTGACGAACTGCGAGGAGACGTCGCCCGGCATCTCCACGCGCCCACCCTCGATGGGGCCGTCGACGATGAGGGGTGCCTGCCCGTTCTCGCGGGTCGAGCGCGCGCTCCCGCCGAGTGCCTCGATGGCGTCCAGCAGCGGACCCTGCGGGCGCGAGCGCAGCGACCGGTCGCCCGTGAGCACCGTCGTCCCGTCGGCGAGCGCGGCCGCGCCCGAGACGAGTCGCATCGTCGTCCCGGAGTTCGCGCAGTCGATGACGTCCGCGGGCACGTCGGGCGCGCCGAGGAACCCGGTGACGTTCCAGTCGCGGTCGACGCGCTCGGTGTCGCCGCCGAAGTGGTCGACGGCGCGCGCGGTCGCCTTCGTGTCCGCGCTCACGAGCGGATTCCGTACGAGTGCGCCCTCCGCGTAGCCCGCCGCGAGGAGCGCGCGGTGCGTGTAACTCTTCGACGGCGGGGCGCGGGCCGTCCCCGACACCCGGGAGTTCGCGACAGTGACGTCCATGCGTACGGCGACGGCGGGGCCCGGTATCAGGGTTCCGGCGACGGCGACTGGTGCGAGAATTTCACGTAAGTTCTGACGACGACACCACCTGAAAGCCCTCGGTCGTCTGCGCTGCCGGAAGACGTTCCGGCTCACTGCGTTCGCGGACTGCGACTTCCGTTGTCACGCTCGCAGTGCTCGCGTGACTCCCGCGTCTCGCTGCGCGCGTTCGCGATGCTCGCGTGCTTGCTTCGTCGGGGTTCCCGCAGACGCCCTCGCCCTTTCAATCCGCCGAGGGTGCCGGTTGTGTACTCCGGCGAAACACAGAACATAGGTCGACTGGTTAGGAGGTAAATCGACTACCCATGCCGAACAACCGGAGGCGGTAGGATTTTGCAGCGGCCGCGACGACTCGCGTACATGGACCCCGACTTCGCGCGGCTCGACGAGTTCCTCGACGAGCAGGGACTGGACGGGTACGCCTTCCACGACGACGGTTCGAACAGCGACCTCTACTACGTCACTGGATTCGACGCCCCAGACCCCTACTTCGCCGTCTACACGCCCGAGGAGACCGCCGTGCTCGTCTCCTCGCTGGAGTACGGCCGCGCGAAACAAGAGAGCCGCGCGGACACGGTCAAGCGCCACGCGGACTACGACTACCGCGCGAAGCACGCCGAGCACGGCGAGCGAGAGGCGCAAGCGCTGATGGCCGAGGAGTTCCTCGCGGACGTCGGGTGCGAGTCGCTGGCCGTTCAGGCCGAGTTCCCGGTCGCCACTGCGGACGTGCTCCGCGGGAAGGAAATTACCGTCGAACCCGACGAGGACGGCGTCGTTACGGACGTGCGCGCGACGAAGACTGACGAAGAAATCGAGCACGTGCGAACTGCCCAGAAGGCCAACGAGGCGGCTATGGCACGCGCCGAGGAACTGATTCGTGGTGCAGACGTCAACGACGACGGCGTCCTCGTCCACGACGGCGACGTGCTCACCAGCGAGTTCGTCAAGCAGGAAATCGAAGTCGAACTTCTCCGGCACGGCTGCGCGCTCGACGAAACCATCGTCGCGTGCGGGCGGGACGCTGCAGACCCTCACAATCGCGGCAGCGGACCGCTGGAAGCCGGCGAATTCGTCGTCGTGGACATCTTCCCGCGGGACAAGGACTCGAAGTACCACTCCGACATGACGCGGACGTTCCTCAACGGCTCTACAAGCGAAACCCAGCAGGAGTGGTACGACGTCACGCACGAGGCCATGCGGGCCGCGCTCGACGTCGTCGAACCCGGGGCTACCGGCGAGAAAGTCAATCAGGCGGTCGTGGACGTCTACACCGACCACGACTTCCCCACCGTCTACACCGACCCCGAAACCGAGACCGGGTTCATTCACTCGACGGGCCACGGCGTCGGCCTCGACGTCCACGAGCAGCCGTCGCTCTCCCAGGGCGGCGAGGAACTCCGCCCCGGCCACGTCATCACCATCGAACCCGGCCTCTACGACCCCGAGGTCGGCGGCGTCCGCATCGAGGACATCGTCGTCGTCACCGAGGACGGCTACGAGAATCTCACCGACTACGAGATTTCGCTCGCGGACTGACGGGACGCAACAACACTCTGGCAGCTCCGTCACTCGCTCTGTGGCTCCTGGGGCGTCGGTCGTTCGCTGGCCAGCCGAATCGAGTAGTTCACGAGCGCCTCCATGCGGTCCAGTGACTCCATCGCGGACGCCAACTCTGGCGTCTCGCCGGTGGCCGCCCGCGCCGCTGCCAGGTCGTCGCGGAGCACGTCGATGGATTCGTGGAGGTCCGAGGAGAGCAGGTTCGTCAGTTCGAGCAGGTGGTCGCCACGCTGAATGTCCTCGTCCTCGACGACCGTCCGGAAGTGCACGGAGAGGCCGTCCTCCGAGGGGAACGCCCGCACCTCGAACGTCTTCTCTAAGGGCTGGAAGTATTCGCGGAACGTCACCGGCTCCTGGGCGGCCATCGCGCGGTGGTACTCCGTGTAGAAACTCGTCCCGACGGCCCCGGGGAACGCCTCCCAGACGTTCTCCCCGATGACGTCCTCCGCGTCCACCTCCAGAATCTCCTCGGCGGCGCTGTTCACGTACGTGAACCGCCAGTCGCGGTCGAGCGCGAAGAAGCCGTCCGTGATGCGCTCGTAGACGTTCCGCGCGAGGTCGTTCAACATCGCAACGTCCTGTTCGGCTCTGTAGGACGCTGCTGCGTCGTGGCACGCGTCGGCCAGTGCCACCAGCGGGTCGCCCTCGTCGCCGTGTCGAACGTACTCGGTGACGTCCAGTGAAATGGCGCTGCTGGCTATCGAGTCGGCGTTCGCGGCCTCGTAGACGACGACCGGGACCGCCGGGTCGGTGTCGCGGACGAGCCGCAGAACCTGCAGGCCGTCGGTGCCGTCAGCCGCGTGTTCTACGGCGATGCAGTCGACGGCCTGCTCGGAGAGCACGCCGAGGGCGGCCGCCGCGGTCGGCAGCGCGGTCACTGTCAGCGACGCGTGTTCGGGGAGCGCGCGCTCGACCGCCGCGCGCGTCCGCTGGTGTGCGCTGACGAACAGGACGTGCATCGGTTCACCCATATCGGGGAGTCACTCGGGTGATAGGGAAGCCCGCGGGTTAGTTACTTGTGGCTTCCTCGTGGGCCTGGAGGTCGTGGAACACCGCGAGGAAGTCGTCATCGTCGAGGTCGGTGACGCGCTGGTCGAGTTTCGAGCGGAGTTCGCGAATGTCCTCGCAGAGCTGCTGGTAGCGTTCGTCGTCGGCGAGTTCGGCATCGGTCTTCGTCGTTTCGATTGTCGCCCGCTTGGACGCGAGTGCGAAGTACTGCTGGACCTCCTCGTTGTACAGCGAGCGAGCGAGCAGTTGCTTGACGAGCGCTTCGAGTTCGTCGCGCTCGATGGGCTTGACGACGTACGTGTCGAAGCCGAGTTCGAGCGTGTCGAAGTCGGGGTCGACGGCGGTCACCATCGCGACCTGGCAGTCGTAGCCGTGCTCGCGGATGGCGGCGAGCACGTCGTCGCCGGAGCGCTCGGGGAGCCGGCGGTCGAGCAGGACTACGTCGACGTCCTCGTCGAGCTCGTCGAGCGCGTCCGCAGCGCTGTACGCCGTCCGCACGTCGTAGCTGTCAGCCAGCCAGTCGGCGAACAGCTCCGCGAGTTCGCGCTCGTCCTCGACGACGAGCACCGTCGCCGGTTCAGGCATCTCGGTCTGACCAAGTTCGTCGGTTCGTTTAACTCTTTCCCGGTGCGTATCAATTATCACCCGACGGCACGCGGATGCTAACCGTATTCTCGTCGGGGACGGTGACCGCCGCGCCGCAGTGGCGGGCGAGCCAGTAGACCACCCACAGCCCGATGCCGGAGCCGTGCTGGAGCGACTCCTCGGTGAGACCGCCCAGCGCACGACGCTCGTGCTCGGGAATCCCGGGGCCGTTGTCCGACACCCGGACTTCGACGAGGTCGTCGTCACTGGCTGTGACGGTCACCCGAGGCGGGTCGGCGTCGTTGTGTTCGACCGCATTCGTCAGTAATTCACGAACGGCGAGCCGGAGTCGGGCGTCGACCTCGGCGTCGACCTTACCGTCCAGCTCGAAGCTCGCGTCTGGGTACTCCGAGCGGGCTCGCTGGATTTCCGTGTCGAGGAGACTGTCCAGGGGGACAGTACCCGCGTTTTCTTCGCCGAGTACGCGTTCGACCACCCGGGCTTTCTCGCTGACGTCGAGCAGGTCTTCGGCGGCGGTCACGATGCTGTCGACGTCCTCGTTGTCGCCGCGGTCGGTGAGTCGCTCGGCGCGGCCGAGCACGACGTTCAGCGAGTTCCGGACGTTGTGCCGGAGCACGCGGTTCAACACGCGTAGGCGCTGGTCGCGCTCCTCGCGCGCAGTGACGTCCCGGGACACCCAGATGTAGCCGCCGCTGGACATCGATGTCACGGACAACTCTTGGGGGTACGTGCGCCCGTCGTCGCGGTGCGCGGGCACGTTCCCGTGCCAGTGGTCGTCGCTTTCGCCGTTGGCGTCGAGTTCCTCGAAGACGCCCGCGAGGCGGTCCTCGGCGTCGGTCGGATAGTACGTCGTCCAGTGGGTGCCGACGACGCCCCCATCGCCGGTCGTGTGGTAGGCATCCCGGAACGCCGCGTTCGCGTACACCACGCGACGGTCCGCGTCGAGGACGGCGACGCCGTCCATCGCGGCGTCGAGCGCCTGCCTGAGGCGGGTGTGTGCGTGCGAGCGCAGGCGGTCGCGCTCGCTGTACGTACCGGCGATGGCCGCGCCGAGCGCGCCGACGCTCGTGTGCTGGATGAACACGTGGTCGACGCCGGTGCCGACGCCGTACGCGCCCACGAACATCGCCCAGAGGTCGAGCGCGAGCACGATGCCGGCACCCGCGACCGCCCACGCGAAGACGACGTCGCCGCGCGCCACGTCCGGGCCGCGCACCCAGAACCAGACGCCGTACCCGAACACCCCGACCGCTGGCAACACGGTGGCTGCGACCACGAGTGGTTCGTTGTGGCCGTGCGTGTGGAAGTGGCTGATTGCAGCCACCGTGAGGGCTGCACCGAGCACGACGACGAGCCAGTTGCGGGCAGGCTGGCGGTCGACGAGCGATACTTCAGAGGGCGACATGCTCGTCGGAATCAGTTTGGTGTATAAAAATCCACGCGCCGGATTATCAGTCTCGGAAATCACGGCACTGGACGCGCGCGCCAGCGCCGTCGCGACGGTGGCGTGAACGAACCGCTTTTGCCCGGGCGGACGCTATCGGAATCCGATGGACGTACTCGTGGTGGGGGCCGGCGACGTCGGCCGCTGGTTCGCGGACCTCGTCGACGCGCCGGTGACGTTCACCGACGTCGACGAGGACCGCGCCCGAGCGGCCGCGACGGAGCTCGACCGCCGAGCGGCGGCTGTCCCGCTGGACACCGAGGAGTCGTTCGGTATCGTCGCCGTCGCCGTGCCGATGGGGGCGGCCGTCGACGCCATCGAGCGCCACGCCAGCCGCGCCGAACAGGCGATCGTGGATTTCACTGGCGAGATGCGCGGCCCGCTGGCGGCGATGGCGTCGACGGCACCCGCTCGCGAGCGTGTGAGTTTCCACCCGTTGTTCGCGCCCGAACACGCTCCCGGCCGCATCGCGGTCGCGGAGAGTGCGCCTGGACCGGCGACCGACCGCGTCCGTGAGTGGCTCGAAATCGCGGGCAACGACCTCGTGGACGTCGGTGCCGCAGAGCACGACGACGCGATGGTGACCATACAGGGGCGAGCGCACGCGGCGGTGTTGGCGTTCGCGCTCGCGGCCGACGACGTACCCGAGGACCTCGCCACGCCGGTCTACGAGGACCTCGCGGCGCTCGCCGACCGCGTGACCGGTGGGAACGCCCGCGTGTACGCTGACATTCAGGACGCGTTCGGCGGCGCGGACGACGTCGCGGCGGCCGCCAAGCGGCTCGCTGACGCCGACCGCGAGGCCTTCGAGGAGGTGTACGACGATGCCAGTCGATAGGGAGGCAGTGCTGGACGCCGCGAAGTACCTCCGTGACGTGCGGCCACTGGACCCCGACGAACTCCGGGAGTACGTCGCCGACCAGCCCCACGAGGCGGTCGTCCGGCAGGTGCTGCGCGAGCACGCAGCCGACCTTGGTATCGTGGAGCGAGAGGACGGCACGTTCGTCCCCGCCAGCGACGAACCGGTCCACCCCGACTTCGACGGCGTGGACGCGCTCCCTCGCGAGTACGAGCGCGTCGTCGAGGACTTGCTCGTCGACCAGTGGGGGACCGACTGGCACCGCGGCGACTCCGGGAAGCGCCTGCGGGAGACGATTCGGCGCTTCAAGGAACAGTACTACCGCCAACACGCCGTCGAGTACGACGAGGAGGTCGCGCTCGGGTACGCAATCTACCACCTTGCGACGTACTACGCCGCGATTCAGTACGTGCTCGACGACCTCGCGGAGGGCGACGTGCTCTCTGGGGGCCTCCGCGTGCTGGACGTGGGCGCGGGCGTCGGCGGCCCGGCGCTCGGGCTCTTCGACTTCCTGCCCGACGACGCGCTCGTGGAGTACCACGCCGTCGAACCCAGCGACGCCGCGGACGTGCTGGACGAACTGCTCGCCGAAACCGGGCGGAACGTCCACCCGACGATTCACCGGGAGACCGCAGAGGAGTTCGACCCCGACGGTGAGTACGACCTCGTGCTCGCCTGTAGCGTGCTCAGCGAACTCGACCAGCCGGTCGAGACCGCCCAGAAGTACGTCGACGCGCTCGCCGACGACGGGACGTTCCTCGGGCTCGCGCCCGCGGACAAGCACACGAGCACGCACCTCCGCGAGGTCGAGCGCGACCTCGAAGCACGCGGTGCGACCGTCTACGGCCCGACGCCGCGGCTGTGGCCGGGCGAGCGCCCGAGCGACCGCGGCTGGACGTTCGACGAGCGTCCCGACGTCGACGTGCCGAGCTTCCAGGAGCGCCTCGCGGGGGCCAGCCAACGCCCCTCGGAGTTCTACCACACCGAGGTGCGGTTCTCATACTCGCTGTTGCGGACGGACGGCGTCCGCCAGCACGACGTTTCGCTGTCTGCCGACCGGCTGTTGAAGCTCGCGGACGCCGACGACCGCGTCACCGACCGCGTGGACGCGGTGCTCGCGAAACTCTCGCGGAACCTCGCCGACGAGGACGCCAATCCGCTGTTCAAGGTCAGCGATGGCAGCGAGAACGAGGAGTGTTACGCGGTGCTCGTCCGGCCGACGAGTCTCAACCGCGACCTCCAAGCCGCCGAGTACGGCGACCTGCTCTCCGTGGAGTCCGCGCTCGTACTCTGGAACGACGACGAGGAGGCGTACAACCTCGTCGTCGACGAGGAGACGGTCGTCGACGGGGCGTAGCGGCTGCGGACAGGTCGCCGCGCGAGGGGGTATTTTATGCGGGTTCGTCCGCGAAGGCGACGTATGACACTGGAAGGTCTCGACGACCTGGACCAGCAGATACTGCACGCGCTTCAGGAGGACGCCCGCGGCACGTCCTCGCAGAACATCGCCGACAGTGCGGGTGTGTCCGCGAGTACGGTCCGCAACCGTATCCAGCGACTGGAGGAGCGCGGGATACTGCGCGGCTACCACGCGGATGTCGACTACGAGCAGGCCGGCTACCAGTTGTACACGCTCATCGTCTGTACGGCGCCAGTGACGCGCCGCGAGGAGTTGGCGGCGGAAGCACTGAGCGTGCCGGGTGTGGTGCGCGTCGAGGAAGTGATGACGGGTGCGGAGAACGTCCACGTCTCCGCCGTGGGGACGGATAGCGACGACCTGAGCCGTATCGGTCGCGACCTCGACGACCTCGGGCTGGAGGTCGTCGACGAGGACCTCATTCGGAGTGTTCACTCCGGTCCGTACGAGGGGTTCGACACCGACGCACCGGACGAGAGGTGATTATATTCCTTATATTTTGACGACTCAGCAGAAAGTTCGGTTACTTTATGCGGTTCCGTCCGATACGAGTGGGCAAGGAGCGACACTCGAAGCGACAGGTGCGCTTACTAACGCCCATGAGTTCATCCAAACACACGACAGACCAGGCGCGACAGCGGGACGACGTGGTGTTCGTCGTCGGTGGGGCCGCCGTCGGGCGCGCCGTCGCCAACCGACTGGCGGCCGACGGCGAGACCGTGACACACGTCGGCCAGTCACCATCGACTGACCCACCTCCAGGACAGACTGCCCACGTCGTCGACACGCTAGACGCCCACTCGCTGCAGGGTGCCGGCCTCGCCGACGCGACCGCAGTGCTCGTTCTCGAACCCGACGACGCCACTAACCTCCTCGTCGCACAGCTCGCACGCACCCGATTCGGCGTCGAACGAGTGCTCGTCCGAACGAACGACCCCGACAGAGAATCTGCTTTCGAGCTCGGGGACGTCGAGACTGTCGACGCCGCCACGGTGCTCGCTCGCGCCGTCACCGACCGGTGGTAGCGTGCGAGTGAGGACACTCCCTGCCGATAGCACAGCGCGACGACCACCGCATCTCACAGTAACTTCCTCATGAAAAAACTCGAACGAGACCTCGGCCTCGGCGCGGTTTTCGCGATCAGCGTCGGTGCCATGATTGGTAGCGGCATCTTCATCCTCCCGGCGCTCGCGCTCAAAATCGCCGGCCCCGCGGTAATAGTGGCGTACCTGTTGGCGGGCTTGCTCGTGGTTCCCGCCGCCCTCTCGAAGTCCGAGATGGCGACCGCGATGCCCGAAGCCGGCGGCACCTACCTCTACATCGAGCGTGGCATGGGGCCCGTCTTGGGCACCATCGCGGGCGTCGGTACGTGGTTCTCGCTGTCGTTCAAGAGCGCGCTCGCGCTCGTCGGCGGCGTCCCCTACCTCGTGTTGCTGTTCGACCTCCCCGTGAAACCCGTCGCACTCGGGCTCGCCGCGTTCCTCATCCTCGTGAACCTCTTCGGCGCGAAACAGACCGGCCGCCTGCAGGTCGTCATCGTCTCCGTGATGCTCGCAGCCCTGGGCTGGTTCGTCGCCGGTAGCGCCACCAAGACCCAGCCCGAGAACTACCAGAACTTCTTCACTGGCGGCATCGAGGGCCTGCTCGCGGCGACCGGCCTCGTGTTCGTCTCCTACGCGGGCGTCACGAAAGTCGCCAGCGTCGCCGAGGAAGTCGAGGACCCCGGCAAGAACATCCCCATCGGCATCCTCGGGTCGCTGGCGTTCACGACCCTGCTGTACGTCGGCATCGTCGCGGTGATGGTCGGCGTTACGGAGGCCGGTAGCGTCGCCGGCTCGGCCACTCCAGTCGCGGTCGCCGCGGAAGTCACACTCGGCCAGTGGGGCGTCTACGCGGTCATCGGCGCGGCGCTGCTCGCGCTCGTCTCCACCGCCAACGCCGGCATCCTCTCGTCGTCGCGGTACCCGTTCGCGATGAGCCGCGACCAGCTCGCGCCGCCCACGTTCGCGGAGATTCACGAGCGGTTCGGCACGCCGACGACCGCCATCACGCTCACGGGCGCGGTCGTGCTCGCGCTCATCGCGTTCGTCCCCATCCTCGAGATTGCGAAGCTCGCGAGCGCGTTCCAAATCCTCGTGTTCGTACTCATCAACTTCGCGCTGGTCGCGTTCCGCGAGGGGTCGACGGAGAACTACGACCCCGAGTTCGAGTCGCCGCTGTACCCGTGGATGCAGGCGTTCGGCGTCGTCAGCGGCGTCGTGTTGCTCACTCAGATGGGGTGGGTACCGCTGGTCGGCGCGGTCGTCATCACCGTCGGGAGCGTCGCGTGGTACTTCGTCTACGCTCGCTCGCGCATCCGCCGCGAGGGTGCCGCCACAGACGTCATCCGCCGTCGGCTCGGCCGTGACGTGCTCACAGAAACCGAGGCGTTCGTCGACAGCGACTTCGCCGACGAGGACACGCCGGAGGTGTTGGTCGCGCTCACGAGGGAAGCCGACACCGAGCGGGAGCGTGCGCTCCTGTCGTTGGCCGCAGACCTCGTTCGCCCGGAGGACGGCCGTGTCGTCGTCGTTCGCTTCGACGAGGTGCCCGACCAGGTGCCCCTCGACCACGCCGCGGAAGTGCAGTCGCCCGCCGACGTCCGCTTCGAGGAGCAGACTGGGGAACTCGCCGACGAGTTCGACGTCGACGTGGAGTTCGGCGAAATCGTCAGCCACGACACGAAACACGCCATCGTGAATTACGCCGAGCACCGCGGCGTCGAGGCCATCGTCGCTGAACACGAGCGCCTCCGCCTGCGGTCGCGGCTGCTCGGCGACCCCATCGACTGGGTCGTCCGCCACGCCCACTGCGACGTGTTACTCGTCGAGAACCGCGGCTACGACGACCCCGAGCGAGTCGTTCTCGAAGGGGACGGTGGGCCGTTCGACCCCGCTACGGTCGCCGTCGCAGACACAATCGCGGGCGAAACCGACGGCCACGTAACCCTCCTCTCCCCGCTGGGCGACGACCTGCCCGAAACGCGCACGGAGACGATTCGAGCCTACCAGAGCGAACTCGCGGGGCTGCTGTCTGCACCGGTCCGAACCCGCGACCGGTCGGCCGGCGGCAGCGACCTCGACCCCGACGTCATGATTCGGACGGGCGTGCAGAGTCGCGTCCGTGGTGGCCGCGGCGACTACTCGCCGAGCGCCGCCGATTCCACCGAGGTCACCGTCTACCCCCGGGAGTCGCGACGGCCAGGGTTCGTGCGGCGGGTCGTCGAACGCCTCGTGTTCTGACTTACGCCGACACGCTTTTTCCCCACCGGGGTGACTCCCCGCCTAATGACAGACGTGCCGCCGGTGGTTCCGCGATGAGCGACGAACCCGAAATCCTCGTCACTAACGACGACGGTATTAACGCGCCCGGAATCCGAGCGCTCGCGGAGGGGCTGGACGAGGTCGGGAACGTCACCGTCGTCGCGCCGACGACCGACAAGAGTTCGACCGGACGCGCGATGTCCCACGAGGTCACCGTTGAGGAGCACGAACTGGGGTACGCCATTGACGGCACGCCGTCGGACTGCGTCGTCGCGGGACTGGAGGCGCTCGGGCCGTACCCGGACATCGTCGTCGCGGGCGTCAACGAAGGTGCGAACCTCGGGATGTACGTGCTCGGCCGGTCGGGCACCGTTAGCGCAGCTGTCGAGGCTGCGTTCTTTGGCGTCCCCGCAATCTCGTCGTCGCTGTTCCTCACCGCGGAAGACTTCGGCAAACCCACCGAGCCCTCGGACTACGAGGCAGCCGTCGACGCGACCACGTACCTCGTCGAGCACGCCGTCGACGCCGGCGTCTTCGAGCACGCTGACTACTTGAACGTGAACGCGCCCCATCCGGGCGCTGATGCGTCCGACGAGATGGTCGTGACTCGTCCCTCGCACGGGTACGACATGACCGCCGCTCGCGACGGCGGCACCATCACGCTCCACGACCGGATGTGGGACCGTATGGACGAGGGCGACATCCCCGACCCGCCTGGCACGGACCGCCGCGCCGTCGTCGACGGTCACGTCTCCGTCTCGCCGCTCACCGCGCCGCATACCACCGAGCACCACGAAGCGCTGGACGCGCTCGCGGAGACCTACGACTGACTGGCACGCGAACTCTTCCTGATTGATCCCCGCAGCCAGCTATTTATAGCGTGCGAGGGAATACCACACTCGATGTCGTCGCCGCCAGACGGAGTCCTGCCGCGCGTCACGGGGTTCGCTCGCAGGCTTGTCGCGCGCCTGCGCCCCGAGCGAATCGCGCTCACCCCGCCGCCGATGACGTTCACGGACGGCGAGGACCGCGAGGTCGACGTGCGCGCCTACGAGGATGGCGACGTCGAATCGCTCGTCACGATGTACGACGACTTCGACCCCGCCCAGCGCGCACAGGGAACGCCACCGCTCGCCGAAGACGCGATTCGTGACTGGCTCGACGGCGTCCTCGACGGCCCGAACGTCGTCGCAGTCGTGGACGGCGACGTCGTCGGACACGTGATGTTCGTCCCGGACGACACTGGTCGCCACGAACTCGCCATCTTCGTCCACCAGGACTACCAGCGCGCGGGCATCGGCACGAACCTCCTCGCGGTCGGCCTCGAACACGCCCGCCGCGAGGGCGTCGAGTACGTCTGGCTCTCCGTCGAAGCGTGGAAGCGCGACGCCCAGCGACTCTACCAGCGCGCCGGCTTCTCGACGGTGAACCCGATGGGTGCCGCCTACCGCATGTCGCGGTACCTCTGACGGGGTCGTTCGATTCCCGCGCGTCCGGACCCCAGCCAGCATTTATGTGGATGTGAACGAGTCCACCGGTATGGACGACGTCGACTTCGACGAACTCGTCTCGTCACTGACGCCGCGCGAGGAGAACAGCGCGCTCAAATCCTACCAGAACACCGTCTCTGTGTCGTGTCCCGCCTGCGGCGACCCCTTCGACGACCTCGTCGTCTGCAAGGACAACCCCACGAGTCTGAACCTCTCGCGGCAACTCGACCTCTGCGTCGGCGTCGACGACGGCCGCGCCATCATCTTCACGCACAAACCCTAGTCACTGCACGACGGGTGTCGCCAGCGTCGGCTCCCACTCCAGACCGCCTTGGTAGTGGAACGGCTCGTCGTGTTGTGGGTCGAGCACCGTCAGCGACAGCCAGCCGTTGTCAAAGAGTTCGGCGACCTCCTCGTGCTCGCGGAGGACGTCGGTGACCCGTTCGACTGGCGCGTGAATCACCGCGGTCAGCCGGAGCGGCTGGTGGTAGGGCTGGTCGTCGTCGACGTTCAGTGACTGCAGCGGCAGTCCCGTCATCAGGTCGCCGCCGTTGCCCTGCAGCACGCCGACGTTGCCGGTCGGGTTCTGCGTGGTCTTCGACCCGCTCCCGTAGACGGCGTTGTCGACGGTCGCGAAGTAGTACTGGCTGTTGATCCACTGGGTGACCACCAGCGGCCCGGTCATGATGGCTTCCAGCGCGTCGCCCTCGGCGTCCGTCGTCCAGTCGTAGGAGTGCAGGAACGCACGGCCGTCGAGGTTCTGGTCCTCGGTTAGCCCGCGCGGCCCGATGACGAACGAGGCGTTGCCGGCTAGTCCCCACTCGGGGCGCGTCTCCGCCCAGTCGGCGGTCCGGCACTCCGTCTCGCTGACTGCGTCCGCGGCACCGCCCGTGGGCATCGACTCGACACGTTCGGCCGTTGCGGCGGCGCGCGCGTCTTCGAGGTCCTCGCGCAAGCGTTCGATGTCCGCCTGGTGGCTCTCGGGGACGTCGCCGTCGAACAGCGTTATCTCGTCGGTGGTCGTGTTGTGTTCGGCGGCGAGGAACACAGTATCGTCGGGAATGTCGAACCCGCGGTCGCGGAGCGCGGACTGTACCTCGTCGTCGTTGCAGATTGTCGCGAGGACGCGCGCGTTCGGGCCGCCGGGGTTCCCGGCGCACGCCCCGCAGTCGAGACTCGACCCGAACGGGTTGTTCGTCGTCTCGCTGGCGTGCCCCGTGAAGACGACGAGGCGTGCGAACTCCGTCCAGCCCATGAGGTCGAAGGCGTTCTCGGCGTAGGTGACCCGCTCCTCGAAGGTCATCCCCTGCTGGAGGTCGCCGTGTGCTCCTGGTTCGTGCTCGACTGTGGGAGTGCAGAACTCGGCCGGTTTCGGGACGCGGTCGTCGACCGCGTTGGAGGCGCTGGCCACGGCCGACGGCAGCAGGGTCCGGGCTGTCAACGCCGCTCCGTAGGCACCCCCGCCACCCTCGACGAACGTGAACGCGGCGGCGAGGTTGCTCTTCAGCGACTTCAGGTGCTTCTGGGTCGCGGCCACTAGATTCGTCCACCGGTCGTGGGTCGCCCGTGCGTCTTGGTGGGTGCCGTTCGGCTCGTCTGTGACGCGGTGCTCGGGGTCGACAATCGGCGGGCACGCGTCGCTCTCGGCCTTCGAGTCGTATCCTTGGAAGCGCATCGGGACGCCGAAGAAGCCCGCGTACCCGTGCGTCTCGTAGGGGCCGGCGGCCTCGACGTGGCGGCGAATGACCTCCGAGCGCGTGTCGATACAGAAGACGAGTTGGGCGGCCGGCCGCGGGTCAGTCTCGGTGGACGACGAATCCGACACCGACTGGTCGATGCCATCGAGGAGGTGGTCGCGGTAGGTCTGTTCCCACGCGGTCAACCAGATTTCGGGGAGCGGGACGTCTTCGTCGACGGACGGCTCGTCGCGGTCGGGTTCGACGGGCGCGTCCAGCAGGTCGCACAGCGTCAACCGCACCGCGAGGTAGTCCAGCAGCGTCACGGGCGCTGCGTTCTGCCACGCTCCGTCGCGGTCGGCGCGCTGCTTGACGAAGCCGGTCCAGCCGGGCAGCGCGGCGAGGTGGTGCTCGAACAGCAACTCCCAGCGGTCCTGTGGGTACTCGCTCAGGGACGTCTCGAGGGCTGCACTCGCAGTCTCGGGGAGGTCCGCGGGACTGTGACAGCCCAGAATTTCGTCGTCGTGTGGGGCGAGGGTGCGCCACGCGGCGTAGAATCCGTCTTCGCGGTTCGGCATCGGCCACTCCGCCCGCCCCTCGTCGACGAACGCTGCGAGCCACTTCGACAGCACGCGGTCGACCGCTTCCGTCGCCGGGTCGACGTCGGCGCCCCGCTGGGACGCGGTCTCCATCTCGTCGAGCAGGGATTCGGGGTCGTCGGAGATTCCGTGGGCGTCCAGCTCCGCGGCGAGGCGGTCCGGGTCGATGCGGCCGTCCTCCCAGGCCTGCCGGAAGACGGCCGGCTGCGGGTAGCCGCGGCCGCCGAACAGGCGCTCGCCCTCGGCAACCGCGTCCGCGAACGGTTGGTCTTCGAACCCCGAGAGGGGGTTTGCCGTGACGAACGAGTGCAGCGGCCAGACCGAGCCGACGGACTCGGCCGCGCGCTCGATGCTGTCCTCGATGGCGTCCTGGTTACGTGTCATCGTAGTCCTCCTTGCGCGTGAGTACGGTGTCCGGAGCCGGCTGTGCGGCGTTCAGCAGTGCGACGTAGAGGCGTTCGCTGCGACGGTGCCAGTCGAACTCCGTCGCCACGTACGCGGCCACGAACATCGCGGCGGCCACGGCGTGGACGACCGTCAGTTCGGTTGCTGACTCGGCCACCGCGGCGCCCACGATTGTCGTCGAGACGGCGTTGAACGCGGCGGCGTAGCCGCCGATGGCGGTGAGGACGACGAGCGGTGTGCTGGCGAGCCTGACCGTCGGTGAGATGGTCGTCCGGCGGAGGATATCGCGCGAGGCGTGCATGGTCGTCAGGACGACGACGAACGCCAGGAAGAGTCCGCTGTCGACCTTCGTCCCCTTCCCGGTGAGCGTGGCGAACAGGACACCGCCGCCGACGGCCGTGAGAAGACTGACGAGGACGCTCGCGACGGACAGCCGGGGTTTCCCCGAGTTCTTGGGCACCGTGTGTTCGACGGCGGAGCCGGACGACAGGAATAGGTACGCCTTGTAGAAGCCGTGGAGGATGAGGTGCGTGATGGCCGCGGCGAAGAAGCCGAGCCCGCACTGGAGTATCATGAACCCCATCTGGGCGACGGTGGAGGCGCCCAATTTGGACTTCACGTCCGTCTGGACGAGCAACAGTGCCTGTCCGAACAGGGCGCTGAACGCGCCGACGAGGACGATGCCGGACATGACCGCGGGCTCGTCGACGAACAGCGGCGAGAACCGGGTGAGGAGGATGCCGCCGGCGTTGACGAACCCCGCGTGCATCAGGGCGGACGCCGGCGTCGGCGCCGTCATCGACGACAGCATCCACGTGTGGAACGGGAACAGCGCTGACTGGACTATCGCGGCGAGGAACAGACAGCCGACGGCGGCGAGCGCGAGCGGGCGTGGAATCGTTTCGAGTTGCCCGAGGATGCCGGTGATCGTCGTCGTGCCCGTCGCCCAGGACAGGATAAGTAGGCCGATGCCGAGCAGGGCGCTACTGGCGAGGAAGTACCGGCGAGCGGTCCGAGCGGCGGCTTGGGCCTGCGTCCAGTCGCGGACGTGCCCGATGAGTGACGCCATCACCAGGCCCATCGTCAGCCACGCTGCCGCGAACAGCGCCACGTGGTCGGCTGCGGTCATCGTCATGACGGCGAGTGTGAACGCGATGGTCCGCGCGTAGAAGCGGTCGAGGTCGCGGTCGCCGGCCATGTAGCGGCGGGCGTAACTGTGGACGATGCCGCTGAAGAACGTGACTGCGACCCAGACGACGGTGGTCAGCCCGTCCACGACGACCGCGTCCGCGAACGCCCACTCTCGGCCGCCTCGGACCGTCAGCGTGAGGGCGCCCAGGCTGAGGACGAACAGCAACCAGACGGCGTAGGTCGCGGCTCGCGGAAGCAGCGAAGGCGAGGGGGTCGCGGTCTCGGAGAGCGGTGCGGTGTCGTTCGACTGTGGTTGGCCAGCCATTTTCGGAGTCTCTGCTCGACCAGCGGCGTCGTCGCGTCGGCGCCACCGCAGACGAACTGGTCGACGTTACTCCACGGTAGAACAGACTGGTTATTATATCCTTCTGTACTAACGAAGTGTTCGTAGCAACTTCGCGAAGTAACAACACGGTCGATAATGTGGGTTCGTCTGGCCGGGAGCGAGAACCGCCGCAGCCTTCACTGCGACGAGAACCCCTCGAACGGGGTCGACTCGTGACTACGGACGAGCACCTCGTCGACGACGGACAGCCCCATGTCCAGCAGCGCCTGCGCAACCGGCGTGATGTCGCTGTCCGTCTCGCCGACTGCCGTCACGAGCAGGTTCTCCTCCCCAGTGACGAGCTCCTGAACAGACACCACGCCCGGGATGTCCAGCACGTCCTCGATGAGGTTCCCACGCTCCGGAATCGGCGCCGTACAGAACAACAACATCCGGAGCGGGAAGCCGGACTGCTGGTAGTCGACGTCCGCACTGTACCCCTTGACGACCGACTCCGACTCCAGTCGTTGGATGCGCTTGCGGACCGTGCTCGACGACGTGTCGGTGCGCTCGGCGATGTCGCCGGAGGAGAGATTGCGCGCGTCCTCCTGGAGCGCGTACAGAATCTCGCGGTCGGTTTCGTCGAGTTCGTACTCCGTCATACGCTCACGTCGCCGCCGAGCGCATAAGGAACTTCGGCTGCCCGACACGCCCGCCAGTCACCTCGCCGCTCACCGTGGCTCGATGCTCACCGACAGGTCGTCGACGTAGTGAGTCGCGTCGGCTTCCCAGATGACTGCCGTCCCGACCGCGAGGTAGAGCGTGTCCGTGGACAACTCGGGTGTCGTCCACTCGAACTCGTACTCGTGCCAGCCGTCCGCGAGCCACAGCGGCTCCCGCAGGCCACCGTACGGGGTCACCCCGTGCTCGGACGTGTTGACGCCCGGCTGTGGGAAGTCCTCCTCGACCTCGGGCGGTTCCGGGGCGAGGCGCATCACGGCGTGACGAATCGTGTTGAACGACTCCGACTCGCTCCAGAACTGTCCCTCGACCTCGATTTCGTACGCCTGTCCCCGTTCGACCGGAACTGGGTGGACGGCCCACGTCACGCCGTCGTCGTAGTCGCCTTCGTTCCACACCCGTAGCGACTGGTCGCCAGTCGCCGCTTGCGCGTCCGAGACGTCGACTTCCCACTCGAACTCCGCGAGGTCGACCTCCGGGCCGATGGCCGCGCCAGTCTCCCAGTCGCCGAGCCCGTCCTCGAAACTCTCGGTGAACTCCGCATCGTCGTCATCGTCGTCGCCGGGCACGACACAGCCAGCGAGTCCCGCGATTCCGGCAGCCGCACCCGTTCGAAGTACGTCTCGTCGTCGCATTACTGCAAGCCACTCCGGCTGGCGACATAACCGCTCTGGCACCCCTCACTCGCCGTCCCAGTAGTCGACGGCGTCCTCCACGCGGTAGTAGCCGTGATGCGAGCGCTCGCCTCGCCCTCCAGGTGGTGCGCCGACGAAGACGCCGACTTTCCCCGAGTCCGGATAGACGGTCACGTCGGGTTCGTTCATCGTGGAGACGGCGAGATAGCGTAGTGGTCCCTCCGAGTCGTTGATGACTTTGTGGCCGCCGGACTCGTCGGCGGGGAGCGCGGCGTAGTCGCCCGCTCGGAGCGGCTGCGTCTCCCCGTCGAGACGGAGCATCCCGGTGCCCGCGAGCACGTACAGCGCTTCCTCGTTGGCGGTGTGGTAGTGGTACGGCCACGCCGCCTCGCCCGGCGGCAGTTCGTAGAGACTGCAGCCGAGTTGGTCGCTGCACGCTGCTTCGCCCAGTTGCTTGCGGCGCACGTGCATCTCCTCGTCGGCGACGTCGGTCCAGTCGAGGTCGGCCTCGTTCACGAGGGACATGGGTCGCGCTACGGCGCGACCTGAGTTGTTTCTTCGGCCGCATCGAGGCCGCCTTTGGACACTGCGGCTATATATCCCTCATAGTGATACTTAACACGCGAGACGCAGTGAACGTCCAGTCGCATGCCCTCCACGAAGCGACGCACCTTCCTCGTCAGCTTGAGCGCGACGCTCGCTGCCGTCAGCGGCTGTACCAGCCCGACGTCCGAACAGCCCGCGCACACAGTCTCCGTGTATCTGGTCGACGAGGACGACCCGCGTGAGGTCACCGTGGCCGTCGAAGCCGAGAACGGCGACACTGTGTTCGATCGAACATACGACCTTTCCGAGCGCAACGAAGCCGACGAGGACGCGACGTTTCTCGAGTCTACAGCTCCTGAAACCGTCGTCGTGACCGTCGACGGCCGGCGCTTCGAGCGCGACTGGCCGGGCTTCGAACAGCCGGAGTTACCCTGTAATGGACAGAACTGGGCGGGAATCGAGGTCTGGGTGTCGAACGAGGACGGGGAGCCGTCCGTTCGCATCGAGCCGAACTGCCAGCACGTGACGGTGTCGTAGTTCACTGACTCTGTGGTTCCGCCGTAATCCACTCCTCGCTACTGGAGAGCAACACGAGCTGGTCGGTCACGTCCTCCATCGCGTCGACGAGCCGGTCGAACAGGGACGCGAACTCCCGGTACACCATTGGCTGGGGGATGGCTTCGTCGGCAAAGACGTCGGCGATGACGGCGTTGCGGACGCCGTCGCACTCGGATTCGGTGGCTCGAATCGTCTCTACGTGCCTGGCTATCGACCCCGTCTCGGTCGAGGAACACAGCAGGCGGACGAACTCGTGGACGGCGTCGGCGAGCGCGGCCATCGCCGTCGTCGCGTGGTCGACCATCTCTCGGTATCGTCGGAAGCAAGAGACCCGCCGTTCTGGGGCGATCGTCACGAGGTCTTCGGCGATTTGTTCGGCCGTGTTCGGAATCTCGTCGAGCAGCTGGTAGAGGCGCACGACCTGTTCGGCGTTGAGGTGCACGCGGGAGTTACGGATGCCGAACTCCCTGACGGTCGTGTTCGTGATGAGCGCGCTGAGTCGTCGGCTCTGTGCGTCGCAGTCGCTTTCGAGGCCCCGAATTTCCTCGACGAGGTGTCGGGCGGAGTCCCCGGGCTCGTAGTTCTCGACGAGTCGTGACAGCAGGTCGACGCACTCGCTGATGGCGTCGAGATACGCGTCGGTCTGCTCGACGACCTGCCTGGAGAACTCCGGAGCACCCTTGGATGACATCGATTCGAAGTCGGGTCCAGCAGTCGCAAAGAGGTTGATATGAGTGCTCCGTACCCCACAGTGTGGGACTATAGACGTGCTCGTGGCGTCCCTTCATTGATTCTCCTGCTTCGATGGAGTCGACGTCTGCCAATCGACTGGATGGGCCGTTATTTCCACGCCAGCCTTTATCGATAGCCTCAGTGTAGTGTTCGGTATGGATTCCCGAGAACGACGTCAAACCTCGACCGGCACTGCAGCACTCGTCGGGACTGTCGTCGGTCTCGGCGTGGTGTGTCTGTACCTCGGCCTCGGCCTGCTCGTCGCAGGATGGAAAATCAGCGACTTCCTCCTTCGACTTTCGCCGAGTACTGTCGGGTATTTCGTCGGCATGATTGCTCTCGTCGTCGTCTCCGTCGGCCTCCCCATCGCCGTGTTCCTCCGATTTCAGTTGGTTAGCCCGCTCGTGGTTCTCGTGCTCGCAGCACTCGCGTGGCTCGTCCTCGGCGCAGTACAGGGCTTGCTCTCACTCGAGACGATTTTCGGCCTCGCCCTCTACGCAGCGTACCTTTCGCCGATTGCCCTCGTTCTCTACGGCGTTCTCGGTGGAGGCGAGTATCTGTTCCGAACCGAGACGAGCCGCCCGTAGAACTCGTTCTACGTACGCTCTGTCCTCGTCGACTTGCGCTAGTCGCTCTGATCGTACAGCATCGAGTGAGTCCGTGGAACGAACAGCCGATACGCCGTGTCCGTATTTCGCGCCTTCGAGATTGTCAGTCAGACTGCTCCTGGCTGTCGGATTCCGGGGAGCTATCGAGGATACGGAATCCGTCATCTTCGTGGCGGCCGGTGAGTTCGCGCTGGGGGAACGGGATCTTCACGTCCTCCTGATTGAACGCGGTTTTGACGGCGTAGATGACCGCCTGAGCGGCGCGCCACTTCCGCTGGGGGGTTGGATTATCGATCCAGACGCGAATTTCGAGGACGACCGCGGAATCACCGAAACGAACCGGCAGTACCTGTGGGGCGGGATGGCTCATTATTTCGTCGAGGTCGCTGATTGCCTCACGTGCGATGGCTTCGGCGCGCTCAGGATCCACGTCGTAATCGACTCCGACCTCGATGGTGTGGCGGAGTTTTCCTTCGTCGCTGCGGTTGATGATTGTGCGGTTGCTGACCGCTTCGTTCGGGAGGACGACGTGTTCGCCGTCGAGATTCCGGAGTCGCACGTGGTTGATCGAAATCTCGGTGATGAACCCTTCGTGGTCGCCGATGCGAACCCAATCCCCGATTTCGAAGGGGCGTGAGAGCATGAGCACGAAGCCGGCGAGAATCGAGCCGAGCGTGCTCTGGAACGCCAATCCGAGGATGATGCCGAGGACGCCAGCGCCCAACAGGAGGTCGCTAATCTGGATGCCCCAGAGGGAGAGCGTAGCGACGCCGGCTGCGATGTAGATGACGACCTGACTGATGTAGAAGAAAATCCGGCGTTGGTGCTCGCTGGTCGCACGACCGTTCGAGCGGTTATTGCCGAGGAGGATGCGCTTGACGACTTGCGTAAACGTGTGGGCGGCCACGAAGAGAAAGACCGTAATGAGGATGCGAAGTGCCGTATTCAAGCCGAACTCCAGCACACCCGTCATCGAGACTAACGCGCCGGTCGCTCCCCATCGCTGAACCAGGACGACCGCGACGCCACCGGCGAGGACCAACAGCAGGAGCGAACGGGCGAGTTTGGCGTTCACCGCTCGGAAGCGTGCTTCCAGCAGCGTTCCGACGTACCAGATGCCGACACCGGCAAGCATCGCAGCAGCGATTACTGCCAGCGTTTCGTCAACCGGGATATCGGACTGTAGCGGTGTCAGCAACACCGGCTCTGTACCCGTGTACTCGGTCACGAGCGTACCTACGGAGTGTACGTCGTTAAACTACCGACAGTCGGACAGTCTGCACCGAACCCGGTCATCGCACGAAGCGGTGGTCGTGCTCCTGATTCAGAAGTTCTGTCGCAACGTCTCTCCAGCCAGGTTCGTCGGTCAAACTGGCGACGAAGTTCGTATCGACCAGAACTTTCATCGGCGCTCGCGCACGTCCCGAACTGCTTCGATGGAGTCGATATCGACGCCTGCTAGCTGATAAGTTGGCGTGCGAGTCGAGCAAAATTCGACTATTAAGTGGTCAACTTCGTCTCCAGTCTTTCGGGAGACGCCGCCAGAGTGGCAGAAATATGGCCCAAAAGGACACGAAGCTGACGACAATTGCGATGATAAGTAAATCATTACCTCTTATGCGTAGGACATCGAAACAAAAGCGGAGAACGAGGAAAACTCCGAATCCCCATATGGCAAAGGCTCCCCCTTGCCTCAGGGTCATCCACGTCGGTAGTGTTCAGATAAGCTGATTCCATGCGAAGCTGAACGATCTGAGCCAGTCGTCGGCGGTTTCTGCTTCGGCGTTGCTGAAACAGTTTGAGAAACAGAGTGTCCGTCGTTTTATCTCTCGAAAAACACGTTCGACAGCCTTCCGATTTCCATGTTTCTCGTATCTGAAATCGTAGCCGTGGCGGTGACACGCATCTTGCAACGAGTGCGAGCCATCGACGAGAAACACAGCGTTAACGAGACGCAATGCGTCTCGTTCGCACACCAGAAACGCAATGCGTTTCTGGGGACGTCTTCGACGTCGTGTTTCTCGGAGAGTTCAGCGAGAAACGAATGAGCGAGAACCTTCGTAGTCGTCGTTTCAAGCTTTGTATGGAGTAATTCGTTTGTTTCAGGATCGACAGCGGCGTACAGCCAGTACTGCTCGTCGTTGAGTTGGATCACAGTCTCGTCGACCGCGACGTGATCCGGAGACCGACCAGAGTCAGGCTGTAGATCGGCCTTGTGAACCCAATTATGAACGGTGGACCGAGCACGCTCGACACCAAATATCTCAAGAATAGAGACAGTATTTGAAAGCGATAGTCCAGCAAGATGCAGCTGAATACTGAGCTTCATCAGCAGCTGCGGTGTCGCTTCTCGCTCCACAAAACCTAACCCGATCTGGTCGATACAACCGTTGAGGCTAGCGTTCTCCGCCATGGACACGCAGAAAACGCTACGTCTCACCTTTCAATCCTTATCTGAACACCGCCATTCGGCCATTCTACCGTCAATGAACGTGTCGAAGACAAATATCGTGAAATACTGCTTCGGTCAAGAGACCAATAGAACTGCGATAGCAACCCTCCTCTCAGTAGCAGTATTCTCAGCAGTTTACATTTCGTCACTATATAACACAGATATTGTCCCGCTCCTCGTAAACACTACGCGAGGCGGCGTTGTCGTGTTGCTCCTACTGGCCGCTGCATACTACTATCACGATAATCGAGGGGTTCTGGTCGCCTTCCTCATCGTCTTCGCTCCCATCTACGCAGTTTTCATTCGACTCGTTGAACTTGGGAATATTGCACCCAGCCCCCTCAGGGAAGCAGTCGTCGAAGCCGTACCGTTAACCCTGCTGTTCGCCGTTCCAATCACTATTCTCTCTATCGGCCTCGCACTCGTCTACGAAAGATTCGCCACGAACTAACCTGGCCACGCAACAGCAACAATCTCCGTCAAGCGTCACCAGAAGGCCGGGAAGAATAGCGCGATATTCGAGTTACCGCTGAGCGAATTACCCAATTGAGAGACTGAACTCGATCGCGTTTTCTTCGATTCGCACACTGAGATACCCGCTCTGGGAGTCAGGAGTAGCGCCCCATTCGTATTGGGCTTGCTGTCCATCCTCGGTTTCGACGATAATTCGTTTCGTCCCGCTTTCCTCGAAGAGGCTCTCGTACTCCTGTGTTTTACTCGGGGAAATTGTCGGGTCGTCGGTGAACACTTGCTGTTTGGGTTCCGAGTCGATATGAAAGACCTCGATGTGAATGGTCACAGGGTTCGGACGGCTATTATAGATGCTCACCTGTGTCCCATCACCCTTCAAGCAGCCAGCCAGTCCAAGCGTCGCAGCCGAGAAAACGGCTGACGTAAACACCCGGCGAGAGATTGATTGCTCCCGGCCAGAACTCATAGCAAATCGTTCACACGGCTCCGGTAAGTGCCTTGGCTGTACTTAGCGAGATATGGTCATCTATACTGCATTCGGGGTGCTCGAAACGGTAACCGTGGCCCGTGTAGCAGTCTACTATCGAATCTTCCGGCTACTCATCGAGTCAGGAACAATCGAGAGGGGTATACCGCGACTAATACAGCGTTAGAGTGCCTGTAATGGCTGTCCTCTGACTACCGATTGCTTCTTTGCTCCACTTTGTTCAACTCGATGAGCAGTCGGAAGATGGCTTTCACGAGGTTCGGGTCGACGCCGAACGCTTCGGCGTTCCGGCCGGCGCGGTCCATCACCGCTTGCTCTTGGCTCTCGTCGGTGGTCGCCATGCCGCGTTCGTCTTTGACCTCCGCGATGGTTTCGGCGACGTACGTGCGTCGCGCGATGAGATCGACGATTTCGCGGTCGATTGATTCGATTTCTTCGCGCAGTTCCTCTAGACTCATATCGTCCGGGCCCCGTCCAACTGCGTCGTCGTCAGCCGGACTGTCCCCGGGTTCTCGTCCCATAGTGGTTTCACCTCCGTGAGTGCGTCGTGGTCGCCGACGGCGACGTAGCTCGGGCCGGTGCCCGAGAGGGACGCCCCGTCGGCGTTCGGGAGGGCGTCCACGATTGGCTCGGTCGGGTGGCCGAGCGCCGCCGCGAACGCCAGCCCGTTAATTGTCATCGCGGTGCCGTACTCGCCGTCGGCGGCGAGGTCCGCGACGTGTTCGGCCATCGGCGCGATGCGCTGGCAGCGCTCGACGTCCGCGTCCGCGGAGAAGGACTGCTCGGGCGGCGTCCACACGAGCGCCGCCCACTCGACTTCCTCGCGGAACAGCAGGTCGTCCTCGCGGTTGTCTGTCATCGTGAGCCCGCCGAGCATGCTCGCCGAGGCGTCGTCGAACGCGCCTGTCACGGTGACACCGACGTCGCGAGCGGCTTCGACGCCGAGGCGTGCCGCCTTCTCGCGGGAGACGCTTCCGACCTCGCCGAGCGCGTCCAGCGTCGCGAGCACGGCCGCGTTCGCGGCCGCGCTTGAACTCTTCAGGCCGGACGCCAGCGGCACCTCGCTGTCCGTGTGGACGGTGCCGCCCTCGCCGTGCCCGTACTGGTCGGTCATCAGCGACACGCAGCGTTCCACGAGCGCGGTGTCGGCGTCCGGGTGGTCGGCGATGCTGCCGGTGACGCCGTCGGCGGCCGCGTCCAGCGACACCTCGGCTGTCACGTCGAAGTCGAGCGCGAACGCCGACCCGATGCCCGTCGCGAGCGCGTTCAACACGGTGCCCGCGGCTGGCGCTGCTGCACGGCCGTCCATGTGTTGTCCTGCCACGGCCCGTATTTACGACTGGCGTTTCGGGCAAGGAGAGCGTGGCCGAGCAACGCGAGGCCACGCAAACGGCGGGCTTTTCCTCTCCCACCCGCAATCCACGGACATGAGCGCCCGCAACGACATCGCGCCGAGCACCCTCGGCGTCGACCTCGAAGAGGAGGGCGTCTACGTCGAGTACACGGACGGCCGCCGCACGTTCTACAACGGCGTCCCGGAGAAAGTCCACGGGACAGTGCGGTGCCGGCCGGGCAAGGACGTCCACGTCCTCGTCACGGACCCGACGGAGACGGAGGGCGTCCTCGTCTACGTGAACGACCTGAAGACGCACGACGAGATTCTCGAATCGACGGGCGTCGGCCGCGTCCTGCTCGACCCCGGCGAGAAAGAGGAACTGTTCCCGGGCGTGACCGTGCGCGCGGACGGCTACGCGACGGAAGTCGAAGCCGACCCCGAAGAGGCTCGGGGTCGTGTGTTCGTCTTCGAGGAGGACGAGCTCGGCGAGCGCTCGTTCGAGCTGTTCGCAGCAGAGTCAGAGGAGTGAACGCGCTCTGACCGCCCGTTACTGGAGATAGGAGGGGTCTTCGGCGTCACAGTTCTGTTCGTGCTGTTCGGCGTCCCCCTGGTCGTCGAACATCAACCCGCACTCTTCGCAGCGGTACCAGAGCATGCCGTCGCGCTCAGTCTCCTCGACCATGCGTGAGTCTCCGTCGCCCGAGTTAAAAACCGTTGCCCCGACCAGACACCCTCCGATACCGGGTGGTTCGCCAGTAGGCATACGTCCCCTCGCGTCAAATCCGCGGTGTGGCAAGCGCTGTCATCTTCGACATGGACGGGGTCATCGTCGACTCAGAGCGGTACTGGGCCGAGGAAGTCGAGGGCATTCTCGACGAAGCCGGCGTCGGCGACGAGGTCGGACCAGAGGACGTCCTCGGTGCGAACGTCTACGACCAGTACGACTGGCTCGCGGCCAACTACGACCCCGAGATATCGAAAGCGGAGTACTTCGAGCTCTACGACGAGCGCGCGGAAACCGTCTACACGGAGAAGTGCGACCTGCTCGACGGTTTCCACGACCTCTTGGACGAACTCGACGAGCGTGGCGTGCCGACGGCGGTCTGCACGTCGTCGTTCCCACACTGGATAGAGATGGCCTTCGACACGTTCGACCTCCACGGGCGCTTCGACGAGGTCGTCAACGCCGCCGACCTCGACGTTCCGGGTAAGCCCGAGCCGGACATATACGAGGCTGCTGCTGACGAAATCGGCGCCTCCATCGAAGACTGCGTGGTGGTCGAGGATTCCGGGAACGGTGTCGAGTCGGCTGCTCGTGCCGGCGCGCACGTAATCGCGCTCGATACGTCCGTCAACGACGACATGGACCTCTCACCCGCGGACGAACTCACGGCGGACGGCCCCGACCTCCGGGAGCGCGTGCTCGCGGCGCTCGACCGCGACTAGGGCCGCAGGCAGCGCTCGGGGTCGAACGGCAGTCCGAGGTGGTCGAAGACGTCGCGCCACCGACCGACGTCGTTCTCGTCGACGATGCAGGGCGCGTAGCCAGCGTTCAGATAGAGCGCGAGCGCCGGATAGCGGTCCGGTTCGACGCCGACGCGCACGCTATCGTAGCCCGCGTCCAGCAGCCGACGAGTGGCCGCAGCGGCGAGCGCGCGTCCCAGCCCCTCGCGCCGGTGCGCGGGGTCGACGACGAGATACGCCAGCGCGCCGCCGAACGGAAAGCGGTGGTCGCCCGCATTCGGATTGTGGACGGCCGAACACGTCCCGACGACGGCGTTCGTCGCGCGCTCGACGGCGACGAACGAGCCGTTCGGCAGCACACGGTCGCGGAACGCTTCGACACCGACGTCCCAGCCGCCCGTTTCGAGCAACCCCTCGATGGCTTCTCGGTCCCGACCGGCTAATTTGCTCGTGCGGAGCGCGTACCCGTCCGGCACGTCGACGTCCGGCGGTCGCAGGCCGTCCGGCCACAGCAAGTAGCGCGTGTCCTCGCTCATGCGCGTGGCTCGGTGCTCGCAGTTGGAACGCGTTGCGGTGTGTGCTCGGGTCGGCGTCAGAGTAATCCGGATGGTCGCCGTTCGTACTGTCGTAACTGCGATGAGCACGGACATCGAACCAGCGGGGGTTGTCGAGGACGGGTCGTTCTTCCGGACGCTCGTCGAGCACGGCTCGGACGCCATCATCAGCATCGACGCGGACAGCACGATTCTGTTCGCGAACCGCTCGGTCGAGCGCGTGTTCGGCTACGAGCCCGCGGAACTCGTCGGCGAGCCGCTCACGACGGTGATGCCCGAACGCTTCCAGGGCGCCCACCACGCTGCCATCGCGGAGTATATCGAAACGGGCGAGCGCACGCTCGATTGGAACGGCATCGAACTCCCGGGCGAGCACAAGGACGGCCACGAGGTCCAGCTCTCGATCACGTTCGAGGAACACCAGTACGAGGGCAAGCGCGTGTTCTCCGGCATCATGCGCGACATCACGGACCGCGTGGAGCGCGAGCGCAAGCTCGAACGGCAGAACGAGCAACTGGAGCGTTTCGCGGGCATCCTCAGCCACGACCTCCGGGACCCGCTGAACACGGCGCGTGCGCAGGTGGCCCTGGCGAAGAACGCCGACGACCCGACGGAGTACCTCGACGAACTCGAACACATCCACCAGCGCATGGGCGACCTCATCGAGGACGTGCTCACGCTCACAAAACAAGGCCATACCGTCGGAGAGCCCGAACCGGTCTCGCCCGCTACCGTCGCCGAGGAAGCGTGGCAGACCGTCGGCGGCTCGGCGGCGACGCTACGGGTCGAAGAAGTCGGCGTCGTGCAGGCCGACCGCGAGCGCCTGCTGTCGCTGTTCGAGAACCTCCTCGGCAACGCTGTACGACACGCTGGGGACGACGTCACCGTCGAAGTCGGCCCGCTGAGTGCCGGTGACGGTTTCTACGTCGCCGACGACGGCCCTGGCATCCCCGAAGCCGACCGTGCGAACGTCTTCGACTACGGGTTCACGACCGACGACGGCGGCACCGGGTTCGGGCTGAACATCGTCGAGAGCATCGCAGACGCCCACGGCTGGAAAGTGGACGTGACCGACAGCGAAGCGGGCGGCGCGCGCTTCGAGTTCTCGGGCGTTCGCCGGAGCGAAAACGGCGATACCGAATGACTGTTCGGACGCCTGACACCCCTGAGGCGGTGCTTCGCCGGCCTGCCACTACATCCAAGTACCGTCGAACCAAATCAGGTGGCGAGTGATGTCTACTGAAAGCGCCGCGGACGGGAGCCTCGACCACGACGCGCCAGTCGTGCTCGTCGTGGACGACGAGGCGAACGTCGCGGAGGCGTACGCGCTCTGGCTCCCCGACGAGTACGAGGTCCGAACCGCGACGAACGGGGAGCAAGCCCTCGACGCAGCCGACGAGGACGTCGACGTCGTCCTCCTCGACCGCCACATGCCGGACCTCTCCGGCGACGAAGTACTGGACCGCCTCCGCGAGCGCGGCCTCGACTGCCGGGTGGCAATGGTGACTGCCGTCGACCCGGACTTCGACATCGCGGAGATGCCCTTCGACACGTACCTCACCAAACCCGTCGACCAGGAAGAAATCCAGGACACCGTCGAGAACCTCCTCGGGCTATCGTCGTTCGGCGACCAGTCCCGCCAGTTCTTCGCCGTCTCCCGGAAGATCGCGGCGCTCGAAGACGAGAAGCGCGCGTCCCAACTGGAGGACAGCGACACCTACCAGCAGCTCGTCGAGCGCCGCGACGAACTCGACAGCGAACTCGACGACGTCGTCGGCGAGATGGACGACGACGACCTCGAAGCCGCGTTCCGCGACCTCTGACTACCAGAACGCCTTCGTACGGGCGTACTCCCGTTCGCGTTCGAGGATGTCCCGGTAGAAGTCGGCCTCGTCCTCGCGGTGGCGGTTGATGATGCGGGCGGCGTTCCGCGGGCCGACGCCGCGCGCGGACAGCGCGATAATCGCCTTCTTGCCGTGGCTCTGGACGATGCTCGCGTTCCGGAAGACGCGCTCCGTGCGGTCGCGCTGCTCGTCGTCCTTGTCGTCGGCGCGCACCGCCTTCACCGCGTCGTCGGCCCACGGCGACAGCGCGGCGACGCGCGTCGACCCACAGTGCGGGCACTCGGGCTGGTCGCTGACGCGCCGGACTTTCGTCTCGTGCTCCCAGTCCTGGCAGTGCGTGCAGAACAGTTTCACGCGGTCGTCCTGGATGCGGTCCCTAACCGCCTGGACGACGCTGGCGTCCGCGTTCTCGGGCGTGAGGAGTTCCGACCCCGACGAGCGGCCGCCGACGCCGATGGCCGTTCGTTCGCCCTCGATGGCGACCTCCAGGTCACCCGACTGAATCGCGTCGAGGACCTCGCTGGTGCGTTCGACGTCGAGGTCGGTGTGGAACACCTCGCGGACTGCCTCGTCGTAGACGGGCGTGTCTTCGAGCGCGCCCAGCAGCCGCGACAGCCCGACGCCGTCTCTGCCCTTCCAGCGCTTGAGCGCGCCGAACTTCGCGGCGACCTGCGCGAGCGTGAATTTCAGCGTCTCGGACTGCTTGAGGCTCAACTCCAGCAGCGGCTCGACGTGCTCTGGGTCCGTCTCGTGCAGCAGGTCCACGACGTCGTTCGCGCTGATTCGTGCGGGTACGTCCAACTCGACGCGGTACGGGCCGACGTCCAGTCCCACCGAAGAGCCGGTGCGCTGGCCGAGTAAGGCCGACAACAACCGGCCCACAGTCTCGTTGGCCTCGTGGCCGAGCGCCGCGTTCACGACGATAGTCTGGCCCTCTTGCTCGACGACGATGCGGTCGTCGCCCGGCATCGCGTTTCCGCTGTCGACGTGGTACTCGACCTGTTCGAGCGCCTCGCCCGCGGTGTACTCGTCAGTCGGGTAGCGCGTCGTGAATTCCCGCGCCACCCCGTCGCGGGTCGCGCCAGCGTCGAACTGGTCGGCCGCGACCTCCCGCATCTCCCCGACCTCCTGAGCGACCTCGTAGGGCACGGGAATCTCCTGGCCCGTCCACGACGGCACCTCCCCGGCGGGGTCCTCGATGGGGGAGACGTTGACCTCTTCTTCTTCCTCGTCGATGTTCGTGATTCGCCACATCTCCCCACGTTGGACGAACGTCGCGCCGGGTTCAGCAAAATTCACGACGAAGCGCTCGTCCAGCGTCCCGACCTGCCGACCCCCAGCCATGTCGTAGACGGCGTACGTCTCCTCGTCGGGAATCATCGAGAGGTTCGCGTAGTAGTACTGCCACGTCCCGCCGGACTTCGAGATGGTGTCGTCGTCCTCGTCGACGTAGACGACGCGGTTGTTGTGCAGTTCCATCGCCACCTCGCGAAACGTCTCCTCGGCGAGGTCGTGGAACGGGTACGCCCGCGTCACTATCTGGTAGGCGTGGCGCGCGCTCGTCTCTCCGAAGTCCATCACCACGCCGACGATCTGGTTCGCGACCGTGTCGAGGCTGCCGTGGTGAATCTGCATCGTCTCCACGTCGCCCTCGCCGGCGCGCCGCGCGATGGCCAGCGCCTCGAACGTGTCGTCCGGGCTGCCCGTAATCACGGTGCCGTGGCTGACCTCGTCGCGGCGGTGACCGGCGCGCCCGACGCGCTGGAGCAGACGCGCGACCTCACGGGGCGAGGAGTACTGGACGACGTGGTCGATGCGGCCCACGTCGATGCCGAGTTCCATCGAGGACGTGCAGAGCAAGCCGTCGAGGTCGCCGGCCTTGAATTGGTCCTCGACCTCGATGCGGGCTTCCTTCGACAGGGAGCCGTGGTGGACGCCAATGTTGGCGTCTAGTTCCTTGAACCGCGACCCCAGCGCCTCCGCGGTCTGGCGCGTGTTCACGAAGATTAGCGTAGAGTCGTGCTCGTCGACGATTTCCCGGATGGCGCGGACGTGACTCGCCATCGACGGCGACGTCATCAGTTCGTTGCTCAGGCGTTCGTCGCTATCGGTGACCTCCGGCTCGCGCACCGAGAACTCGACTTTCGACGTGACATCGACCTCGATAATTTCGCAGCCGCGGCCGCCGGTGAGGAACGCACCTACTTCGCTGGGGTCGCCGACCGTCGCCGACAGCCCGATGCGCTGGAAGTCGCCCGCGAGCTCGACGAGGCGTTCCATCCCAATCGAGAGCTGTGCGCCGCGCTTCGCGCCCGCGAGTTCGTGCACCTCGTCGACGACGACGTGGCGCACGTCCGCGAGGCCGTTCCGGAGCTTCTCCCCCGTAAGCATCGCCTGCAGCGTCTCCGGGGTCGTCACGAGCACGTCCGGCGGGTCGTCGGCCTGCTTCCCGCGCTGGTACTGCGTCGTATCGCCGTGCCGAACGTCCACGTCAAGGCCGAGCGTCTCCCCCCACCAGTCGAGGCGCTCGCGCATGTCGCGGTTCAGCGCGCGCAGCGGCGTCACGTACAGCGCCGCGAACCCCTCGGGTGCGCCCTCCTCGACGATGCTATTGAGGACTGGGAGCATCGCCGTCTCCGTCTTCCCGGTCCCGGTGGGCGCGACGACGAGCCCGTTCCGGCCGTCCGCGAGCGCGGGAATCGCGCGGCGCTGTGGCTCCGTCGGCGTCGAGAACCCGCGCTCGGAGAGCGCCGCCCGGACCTCGCTGCCGAGGTGGGAGAACGCGTCCATCCCCCGCGTCTCACTCATCCTCGAAACGTAGGGCCGCAACCCGAATAAGCACGTTGCCGGGCGAAGTCGCTGCCGCTGTAGGCGGCGCGAACGACAGAAAATAGCGGTGGCTAGCGGGCGAGTCTTACACGCGCGCAGCCGCGGGCTCCGCCTCGGGGTCGGCCTCCACGAGGCGCAGCGTCGCGTCCATGAACGCCGGCAGGTCGTCGGGCACGCGCGAGGTCACGAGGTTCTCGTCGACGACCACCGGCTCGTCGACGTACTCCGCGCCCGCGTTCTCCACGTCGACCTCCAGCGACCAGTAGCCGGTCGCGCGCCGCCCCGCCAGAATATCGGCGCTAATCAGGAGTTGCGCGCCGTGGCAGATGGCGGCGATGGGCTTCTCGCGGTCGTCGAACGCCGCGACGACGTCCGCGGCCGCCGGCGCCTCCGTGCGGAGCGCTTCCGGGGAGTCGCCGCCCGGCACCACCAGCAGGTCGTACTCTTCGGCGAACCACGATGGCGACTCCTCGTCGATGGCGACGTTACCGTCGAACTCGTAGCCGTGCTCGCCGGTCACGCTGTCGCCGTCGGGCGTGGCGACGTCGACGTCCCACCCCGACTCGCGGAGGCGGTAGAAGGGATAACTGAACTCGCTGTCCTCGAAGCCGTCGGTCACGAGTACGAGCCCCTTCATGGCTCAGTCGAATCTAGACTCGCGGTTCGGCAAAAATTCTACGGCCGCTCAGACGTCGCGATAGCGGCCGAGACGCGTCCCGTCCAGCAAGTAGAGCTCGGCGCCCGGGCACGCCCCGGGGAGGAACGGCGCGAGGAACTCCTGGCCCTCGACGTTCACCCACGTCCCCCCGGAGAGGTCGTTGAACGCCGGGAACACCGCGAGGTCCCCGTGCACGTCCAAGTCTTCGCCGTGGTACTCCTCGAACGGCGCGGCGTCGAGCGGCCCGCGTAGCCACGCGCGCTCGACCCGCGTCCCGCCGACCTCGTCCTCCAACCGGACCGTCGGGTGCTCGTGGCCGACACAGACTGTCTCCGCTTCCAGCACTTCGGGCGCGGGCCACGTGTGGCCGTGCGCGAATCCAACGTCACCGAAGCGCGCACCCTCCGGGGGTGTCGCGTCGAGGTCGAACTCGTCGGCGAGTCCGCCGTCGTGGTTCCCCACGACCAGCGTCACCGGGACGTCGAGCGCGTCGAACAACGCTTCGAGTTCGTCGTGTTCGGCACCCTCCGGCGTGCCGATGGCGTGCCCGAGGTCGCCGAGGAAGACGACGCGGTCCGGCCGCGTCTCGCTCACGAGGTCGAGCACGCGCTCGCGGCGCTGCTCGGCGCGGCTCTGGACTTCCAGCCCCTCGCGGCGCAACGAGCGCTCGATGCCCGCGTGGTAGTCCGCAACGACGAGCGCGCGCTCGCTAGTCGCATTCCCGTCGCGACTTCCGATGTCGGCGACCGCAGCGGGTTCGCCCAGGACCGGCTCCACCAGCGCCATCTAGATGGCTTTCAGGTGGTCGTCGCCGGACTCGTAGCAGCGCCCGCTCATCAGCGCTTCCTGGATGGCGTCCTCGATTTCGCCCTCGTCGGCGTCCCGCTCGTCGGCCGCCGTCGCGACGACATTCTCGCGGAGCGCGCCGTCGCCGTCGTCGAGTTCGTCCATCAGCTCCACGACGTAGTCTTCGAGGTCGAGGCCCATCTCTCCAGCTTCGGAGTCCTCGCTGTCGGACTCGGGCTCGTCGTACTCGTCCTCGGTGGAGTCGTCGAGGTCGTCAGCACCCTCGTCTTGGGCGTCGTCGAACGCCTCGTCGTCAGCGTCGAAGTCACCGAGGTCGCCCTCGTCGGCGGCTTCCTCGGTTGCTTCGTCCTCGCCCACTTCCTCGTCGGATTCCGGGACGTCGATGTCCGACTCGCCGGCGTCCGGAACTTCACTCCCCGTCGAGAAGCCGACGTCGTAGTTCTCCTTGACTTCCTCGCGCTCCTCCTCGGAGAGTTCGTACATCTCACCGTCCGCAGCTGCGTCGCCCTCCTCGGGCGCGGCTTCCGCAGCGACTTCGTCGGGCTCGGGCGTCTCGGCGGCTGGACCGGTCGCCGACGTCGGTTCCGACTCCGGCTCTGCCTCCGATTCGCTCGCTTCGACGTTCTCCTCGCCTTCCGGTTCGGCAGCCGACTCGGATTCGGCTTCCGGCTCGGGTGCTTCCTCGGTCTCGCTGACCGCGGGCGCAGTCTCGACTTCCGTCTCCTCGTCGCCCTCGCCGAAGTCCGCGTCTACCGTCCCCGATTCGGGCGATTCGTCGCTCTCGGCGGCTTCGGATTCCGTGGGTTCGGCGGGTTCAGTTTCAGTCGTCTCGGCTTCCTGCTCGTCCACGTCGGCCGATTCACTGTCGATATCGAGGTCGGCTGCGAAGCGCAGGTCGGCGTCGCCCTCGTCGCTCGGGGAGAGCGTGAGGTCGCCGACTTCGTCGCGTTCGCCGGCGACCACGCGCGCCGCGTCCAGGGAGAGCGTGCGAATTGCGTCGAGGTACGCTGGCGTCGTACCGTAGTGGTCGAGCGCCAGCGGAATGCCCGCCGCGAGCCCGTGCTGGACGCCCGCGGCTTCCAGAATCTCGCGGAGGTTGTCGCCGCGCTCGACGCGCTCGTGGGCGGCTGCCATCGTCGCTACGCGGTCGACGGTCTGCTCGGCCGTCGAGACGACCCAGCGGTCGCGGGTCTCCGCGTCGACCTCGCTCACTTCCTCCGGGCGGATGGACGTGTAGATGACGTCCGCGTCCTCCGGCTGGAAGGTCCGGGCCTTCCCCGTCACCGCGACGAACGACGGCGTGTCTGCAGATTCGAGAGCAGCCAGCGCCTCGGGCTGGTACTGCCCAGCGTAGACGACGAACGCGCCCGTCGGGTCGACAACCCGTGCGCGCACCACGTCGTCGCTGACCTGCTCGACTTCGGTGAGCACGCCCACGACGAACACGCGGTTGACGCGCGCGCCGGTCGGCGTCACGACGTAGTTCGGGGCGCGTTCCTCGTCGCTCTCGGCGTACGAGTAGTTCGCGTCGTCGAATTCCGCGGCGAACAGTCGGTAGGCGACCTCGCGGCGGTTGACCTCCTCGTCCTCGGAGGAACTCATGCTTCCACCTCCTGGAGGAAGGCCTGCGCACGCTCGGCCGGGTCGTCGGCGGACTCCCGGAACTCCAGCGTTTCGAGGTTCGCGCCGTAATCATCCACCGAGAGGTGGCCGCGAACCGTGTACTCGGAGCCGACGAGCTTCTCGGCGATGGTGTCCGCGACGACGGTCTGATCCATCGCGTCGCGGGCCTGCTGGCGTGCGTCCTCGATGTCGCCGCCGTACACCTCCTCGGTGAGTTCGCGGTCGAGAATCACCGTGACGGTGTCCGTGCCGTCGTCGAGAATCGCCTTCACGCGCAGGTCGTCCTCGCCCTCCACGTCGCCGTGCTGGCGGCACTGCCCCTTTTGGACGACGCGGCCGCACTCGGGACAACGCTGGATGAGCCCGGAGCCGTCCCGAACCTCGATGACGTTCCCGACGAGTTCGACGTCGTACGCGCCGCCGCGGTCGACGGCCTCCCGAATCGCCATCCGAGTCGGGCCGCCCACTTCGACGGGTTCGTCGAGCGCCGTGACCGTCGAGAACTCTGAGACGTTCACGGAGGGGACGCCGCGGAACTCGCGGACGTAGACGTCTTCGAGGCGGACGGACGCGCCCTCCTCGATTTCTGCGTGGGGGTCCCAGTCGGTGAACGGGAGTCGCGCGCTCTCGTCGCCGAGAACGCCACTCAGAATCTCCGTTTCGCCGTCTCGACCGTCGATGGTCCGGGTCTCGACTTCAGTCACGCGGACTTCGACGTTCCGGCCGCGGTCGCCCGGCGCGAGGTCGGCGAGGTCGCGGTCGCCGCCCACGTCGTAGGGCACGTCGACGTCCTCGGCCTTGCTCACGGTGGAAGACTCCCCGAAGTTGAGCTCGGGTTCACCCTCGTACTCGCGGACGCTGGCGTTCCCGATGGTGACGGTGTCGCCGGGTTCCAGACCGAAGTCCTCCCACGCAGTGTACGAGATTTTCCCGGTCTCGTCGGCGAGTTCGCCCTCGCCGATGACGTGGTCGTCGCCCTGGTAGCGAATCGAGCGCTTGCCGGCCGTCAGGACTTTGGCCGTCACGGTGACGCTGCCCGAGTCGGGGCTGACGTCCACGATGTTTTCTGCGGTCGGGCCGCTGGAGCCGCCACCCGAGTCGTCGCCGAATTTCCGACGGAGGCTACGCTTGGCCTCCTCCACGGGAACGCTGTACTCCACGAGGTTCTGCAGGTTCTCTTTGACCTCCGCTTTGTCTACACCGAGGTCGGAGGCGAGCTCCTCGGCGTGATCGTCGATGTTCATGCGTCCGTACTTCGGGCTGCCTGCCGTAAAAGGGTTCCTCGCGTGGCGCGCGAACGCGCGCGAAGCAGGTCGAATTCGGCCCGAAAACCTACCCGATTCCCGGCCGACCCGACGCTCGTGCGGCTCTACCAGACGTGGAAGAACTACGTCGCGCACGCCGGCCTCGGGGTTCCCGTCGTCCGCCAACTCGTCCGCAAGCGCATCGTCGACTACCACACCGCGTTCTTCGTCGAGCAGTCCGCCCGGAACGGCGAGGCACGGGAACCCCACCTGCGGGCGCTGTTCGATGCCAGCGTGGACGTCTACGAGCGCGCGCTCGCCGAGGGCTACCCGGAGGCCCAGGCCCGCGAAATCACACACATTCAGGCGACGCTGGACTTCCACGAGCACGGGTGGGCGGAACTGATGGAGTTCCCACCCGGCGAAATACAGACTCATTTCGACCGCTACCGCAGATTCTTCGAGCGCCACGACTGCACAATCGAGGACCCATTAGGCGAGTTCGCGCCCGAATACGGTCTCCCGTACGCGCCGGAGACACCGGACGCACTCGACGATAGTGAATTCCCGTTCGCCGAATCCGGACTGGCCGACGACGTCTACGTCCCCACCGAACACGTCGACGTGCGGACGCCCGAGGGCGTCGACTTCGCCGGCAAGTGAGCCCGACAGCACCACCGAACGGCAGCGCTGGCGAGTAGCGAAACGGGTTTCCCGCGGCCACCGCCTACCCCGGGTATGCACGTCGTCGTCAACGCCGCGATGAGCGCGGACGGCAAGCTCTCGACGCGCCGCCGCGAGCAGGTCGCTATCAGCGGCGAGGCCGACTTCCGGCGCGTGGACGAACTGCGCGCGAGCGTCGACGCCGTAATGGTCGGCGTCGGCACCGTGCTCGCGGACAACCCCTCGCTGACCGTCGACGACTCTGACCTAGTCGCCGAACGCGACCAGCGCGGCGACTCCCCCCAGCCCGCTCGCGTCGTCGCGGATTCGCACGCCCGTACGCCGCCCGACGCCCGCGTGCTCGACGGTGCTGCCGAGACGTACGTCCTCGTCGCCGAAGAGGAACCCCGCGAGCACCGCCAGACACTCGAGGACGCCGGCGCAACCGTCGTGGTTGCCGGCGAGAACCGCGTCGAACTCCCCGCAGCGCTCGACCAACTGGAAGCCCACGGCGTCGAGGACCTGATGGTTGAGGGCGGCGGCGAACTCATCTTCTCGCTGTTCGCCGACGACCTCGTCGACGACCTCTCGGTATTCGTCGCGCCCAAGATTATCGGCGGCCGGGACGCCCCGACGCTCGCCGACGGCGACGGCTTCGTCCGCGACTTCCCGGAACTCGACCTGACCGGCGTCGAACGCATCGACGACGGCGTCCTCCTCGAATACGACTGCTAGGTCGGAGTGCCGAGACGACTGACGAGTATACTTTTCCTCCTTCGCTCGGACTGTTTGCCATGGCGGACTCCGACGCATCCGAAACGCTCGCACGCGTCCGTCGGGCGAAACGGGACGACAACGCGCTGTCGATAACTGGGACGAAGATACTGCTGTTCGCCATCCAGCTCACGCTCGTCGGCGGCCTCCTCGGCGGACTAGAGCCGCTCGCGTACGCCAGCGTAGTGCTCGGTCTCCTCGGTCTGCTCGTCGCCGAGTGACGGCCTCCCCGCCGTGAACGACGAGGCTTCCCAGACCGCTATTCGCTGGCTTCCTGCGAGACGGGTACAGTAGTGACTTGCACCTCGGCCCGCCGGACCACACGCTCGGTGACGCTCCCAACGTTGAGGAACCGGTCGAGGCCGCTGCGGCCGTGCTTGCCCATCACCACGAGGTCCGCGTCGTAGTCCTCCGTGGCGTCCAGAATCTCCTCGTGGGGCAGGCCGGTTCGGAGGTGTTTCTCCACGGCGACGCCGGCGTCCTCGCCCTGCCGGCCCGCGCGGTCGAGCGCGCGCTCGGCCTCCGTTTCTGCTTCTTCGACGACGAGGTCGTAGTCCGTCGCGACGAACCGCTCGTCGACGACGAACAGCGCGTGCACCTCCGCGTCGAATCGGTCGGCTAACGTGAGGCCGACGCGCACCGCCTCGGCCGCTCCCTCACTGCCGTCTGTCGGCACGAGTATCGTCGAGTACACCCGCGGCTAGTCTCGGGCAGCGGGCAAATACGCTTCCCCGACGTGGGCTGCGCGCGAACCGCGACAGCCCGTCGAAAACGAGTTAGTGCTGGTGGCCGGTCGCTTCCGCGTACGTCTGCCCGAAGCGCTCTTCGAAGTTGTCCAGGACGGCTTCCTCGACGTTCTGCAGTTCTTCGGTGGGTTCGCCCTGGCCGTGGTGGACGAGGGCGTGAGCGCGCTGCGCGAACGCCATCAGCGCGATGTCGCCGACGACCTGTGCCTCGCTCTCGTCGTCCTCCTCGCTGAAGATTTCCACGAGTCGCGCGGGAATCGTGACCTCGTTTGTGTCGCCGTCCGGGTCCTCGATGGTGAACGTGGCTTCGTCCATGCTCGCACGGACGGGACCGCGACTAAAATGAGTGTGGTTACGGGACCGGGCCGCCGGCTCGCGCCCCCGACGACGCCGGCTTCAGTCGTCCGCGGGCGCGGCCTCGGTGCCTTCGGCGGCGGTCGCGCTCACTTCACTTTCGAGGTACTCGTCGGCGTCGAGCGCGGCCTTGCAGCCCATGCCCGCTGCGGTGACTGCCTGCTGGTAGTGGTAGTCGACGACGTCGCCGGCGCCGAAGATGCCTTCGACGTCGGTGAGCGTCTGGCCGCCGCCCTTGCCGCCGTGGGTGACGATGTAGCCCTCGTCGTCGAGTTCGACGCCCGTGTCTTCGAGGTAGTCCGTGTTCGGGGTGTGGCCGATGGCGACGAAGAAGGCGCCGACCGACAGCGAGAACTGCTCGGTCTCGTCGTCTTCGAGCTTCGCCGTCGGGTGGCCTTCGGGATGGCGCACGAGCGTCACGTCCTCGACGCCGGCCTCGGGGGTGCCGTTGACCTCGACGGCTTCCGTGTTCCACAGTACTTCCATGTCGCCGTTTTCGACGTGCTCCTCGATGCGTTCCTGCCAGTAGTCCTCCGCGCGAAGTTCCTCGCGGCGGTGGACCAGGTAGACGGTGTCCGCGAATTTCGTGAGGAAGCTCGCTTCCTCGGCGGCCGCGTCGCCGCCGCCGACGACGACCATGTCCTCGCCCTTGAAGAACGCGCCGTCGCAGGTCGCACACGTCGAGACGCCGTATCCCATGAGTTCGTCCTCGCCGGGGATGCCGAGCGTCCGGGCGCTCGCACCGGAGGCCGCGATGACGGCGTCGGCGGTGTAGACGTCGCCGTTCGACAGTTCGACGCGGAACGGCCGCTGGGAGTCGTCGACGTTCTCGACGACGCCGTGTTCCAATTCCGAGCCGAAGCGCTTGGCCTGCTCTTTCATGTTGTTGATGAGGTCCGGACCCGAGATGCCCTCCGGGAAGCCCGGATAGTTCTCGACTTCGGTCGTGAGCGTGAGCTGGCCGCCGGGTTCGTCGCCCTCGAACAGCAGCGGGTCGTTGTTCGAGCGCGCAGCGTAGATGGCCGCCGTCAGCGCCGCGATGCCCGTCCCGGTGATAATGAGCTTGCGGTGCTCGACGACGTCGTCGTCGCTATCGTCGGCGATGCCGAGTTTCTCGTCGAGTTCGCCGCTCTGGTCGAGTTCGTGGGTGTCGTCCCAGCCGCCGATGAGTTCGTCGTCGATGAACACCTCGGGGGCGGTCTCGCGGCCGTTCGCGCGCTCTTTCATCTCCGCGAACAGCTCCTCGTCACCCGTGACGTTGTACGTCACGTAGTCGACGCCCTTGGCGTCGAAGAGGTCCTTGGCCTTCTCGCAGTACGAGCAGTCTGTCTTCGTGTAGATTTCCACTCGGGGCTCGTCGGTCATACGTCCTAGTCGGTGACCGCGGTGTTTGTACGTTGTGTTGGCCGGGAAGTGTGCCGGCACATCGGACCGCCTCGTTCACGACGGCAGAACGCTTTTGCCCGAGGTGCCGTAACACGCACGTATGTCTGATGCAGATACAAACGGGGCCGGCGAACCGGAGAAGACGAACATCAACGTCCGGCTGACGGAGTCGCTGCTCGCGGATGTCGACGCCACGTGGCAGGAAGAAGGCTACAATAGCCGGAGCGAGTTCATCCGCGAAGCACTCCGAGACGCGGTCCGGCATCCCGGCCTGACTCGCGAGAGTTGGAAGGAGATTGCCGCCGTCGAGCACGCACGACGCACCGGTGACAGCGAGACGTTCTCCCGTGAGGACATTCTCGGCGATGACGAGTGACGGCGAGTGGACGTGGCAGTTCCGCGCGCCGGCGAAACGAACGTACGACGACCTCGACCCGCACGCACAGGACCGTATCACGGACAAACTCGACGAAATCGTCAACGACCAGTGGCGGGACCCGGACGACTACCTGGAACCGCTGACTGGCGTCCCGCACTCGAAGCTCCGAATCGGTGCGTTCCGCCTCGGCGCCGTGTGTGACCACGAAGCGAAACTGCTCGACGTGTACACCATCGAGCAACGTGGTAGCGCGTACAAACCCGGCGACGACTGACCCGCATTGCTGATTTCACGTCCGACTACCCAAGCGCTTACGCCCCGCGTCGCCCCACACTCGGGTATGCCCGCCGACCTCCACGAGAAGATGGACCGCTACGAGGGCCTGCTGGCCGAAGCGCTCGCGGAAGCCGAAGCCGTTCCCCCCGCGGACACACCGCTGGGGGAGGCCGCCGCCGAGTACGAGGAGATGGCGCAGTCGTACCTCGACGACGGCCGTCACTTCCGCGACCACGACGACCCCGTGAACGCGCTCGCAGCGTTCTCCTACGGGCACGCGTGGCTGGACGCGGGCGCCCGCATCGGCCTGTTCGACGTGCCCGAGACCGGCCACCTGTTCACTGTGTGAGCGTTCGCGGCCGGAACCGGCGCGCGGCGCGGGGTCGGGTAGTTTTACGGTACTGCATCCTCTCGAAGTAGTCGATGGAGGCCGCGCTCTGGTACGTGTTGACGGGGACGCGCGGCGGACCGAACCGCGTCCGCCTGTTGCGGGCGCTCGCCGACCGGCCGAGAAACGCGAACCAGCTCGCGGAGGATCTGGACCTTGATTACAAGACGGTCCGGCACCACCTCGACGTGCTCGTCGAGAACGACATCGTGCAGTCCAGCGGCGACGACTACGGCGCGGTGTACCTGCCGACGGACGCGGCCCGCGACAACTGGGACACCATCGAGGAAATTATCGAGGAGGTCGAATGATGCACGATTCTAGGGGAATACCGGCCGAATTTGGGAAAGCGTATAACTACCGCTCCTGCCAACGGTGGTGTAGATGACAGTCTGGGCGGACGTGACGCGAGCGGCGATGGCACTCAACGTCGTCGCACTGCTCGCGCTCTGCAGCGTGTGGGTTCGCAACTATAGGCAGATACAGTCGAAACACACGCTCGGCCTGCTCGTGTTCGGCCTGCTGTTGCTCGGGGAGAACGCCCTCGGGCTCTACTACTTCGTGATGCACGACGCGCTGACCGCGTGGTTCAGTGGTCTCCCGTCGATCTCCGCGACCGCGATGATGGCGTTGCGGCTGCTCGAAACTGCCGCCATCGTGTTCCTGCTGTGGGTGACGTGGGACTGACCCGATACTGGCTCGGTGCTGACCTGACATTGAACTCGTTTCTTCGACTCGCTCACGACGACCAGCCGAGCCGCAGCCACCACGCCCGAACCCCTAATCCGCCCCGTTTGACAATACTATGATATCGACGCTAGAACGTCCTAGGGGCGCAATTTGGCTGGTTTTCGGTCGAAATTGGGCCTGAATTCGGGAAATTTTCTTTCAAGTACCGGGTGTCGCCTGGGGTATGCGGGAACGCATCCAAGCACTCGTGCTCACAGCCGTCGTCGTTGGCTCGCTGTTCGCCGTCGCACCCGCGGCAGCGACGGCCGACCAGCAGGCGGCTGCGAGCGTCACGTTCGACGCACAGACTTCCGGTGGCCACACGGTCACCGTCGACAGCGCCACGCTCCCGGACGGCGGGTTCGTGACGATTCACGATAGCAGCGTGCAGGAAGGAGAGACGCTCGCCAGCGTCGTCGGGTCGTCGGCGTACCTCGAACCCGGCACGCACGACAACGTCACCGTCCACCTGGACGAGCCGCTCAGCGAGGACGACACGCTTGTCGCGATGCCGCACATGGATACCGACGGCGACCGCATCTACGAGTTCGTCTCCGGGAACGCGGCCGTCGATGGCCCGTACACGGCTGACGGCGGCGCCGTCGTCGCCGCGGCGAACGTCACCGCGTCTGCGACCGTGTCGATGAGCGACCAGCCGACCGACGGTAATTCCGTCGTCGTCGACCGCGTTGAATTGGCCGAACCCGGCTTCGTCGCCGTCCACAACGACAGCCTCCTCGACGGCGATGCGCTCGGTAGCGTCGTCGGACACTCCGCGTACCTCTCCGCGGGCGTCCACGAGAACGTCCGCGTCGAACTCGACGAGTCGGTCGGCAACGAGACGGTGATTCCGATGCCGCACGTCGACTCCGACGGTGACGAGACCTACGACTTCGTCACCTCCGAGGGCAGCGCCGACGGGCCGTTCACCGACATGAACGGGGAAGCCGTCCTCGACACCGCGATGGTCACGCAGTCGAACACGGCGTCCGTTTCCGCGATGAACCAGACCACTGGCGGTCACGCTGCGACTGTCGATTCGGTGTTCCTGCCCGACGGCGGGTTCGTCACCGTCCACGACGGCAGCGTCACCGAGGGTGCGGTCTTCGACAGCATCCGCGGCACCTCCACGTACCTCGAACCGGGCCTCCACCGGAACGTCCGCGTGAGCCTCGACGACCCGTACACCGAGGACGGGACGCTCGTGCCGATGGCGCACATGGACACGAACGGCGACGAAGCGTACACGTTCGAGGAGTCCGAGGGCAGTGAGGACGGCCCGTACACGGCTGACGGCAGCGCGGTCCTCGACACTGCGTCCGCGAACGTCGCCGCGTCCGTCAGCGTCGACCACCAGCAGTCCGACGGTCACACGGTCGTCGTGGATTCCGTTGACCTCAGCGAACCCGGCTTCGTGACGATTCACGACGCCTCCCTGTTCGCCGGCGAGACGCTCGCCAGCATCGCGGGGACGTCGACGTACCTCGAAGCCGGCCACCACGATGACGTCGAAGTCACCCTCCACGACCCAATCAACGAGTCCCAGACAGTCGTCGCGATGCCACACGTGGACTCCGACGGTGACCAGTCGTACGACTTCGTCACCTCCGAGGGTAGCGACGACGGGCCGTTCACCGCGAACGGCGGCGCCGTCGTCGACACCGCCCACGCGTCCGTGAACGCAGTCACGACCATCAGCGACCAGGAGAGCGACGGGTCGACGGTCGTCGTCGACTCGGTGACGCTCGCGAATGGCGGATTCGTGACGATTCACGACGGCACCCTCGCCGACGGCGCGGTCTTCGACAGCGTCCGCGGCACTTCTGCGTATCTCGCGCCCGGAACCCATGAGAACGTTGAGGTGATGCTGGACAGCGAACTCGACGGCGAGACGACGGTGTTCGCGATGGCGCACACAGACTCCGACGGCGACGAGACCTACGACTTCGTCGAGTCCGAGGGCAGCGCTGACGGCCCGTACGCCGCCAACGGCGCGCCCGTGATGAGTTCCGCGACGGTGGACGCGCCCGTGATGACCACCGAGACGATGGAGACGACTGAAATGATGGAGCCCACCGAGGCTGGCGACACAACCGACGGCGAATCCGGCGGAAGCGTCCCCGGCTTCGGCATCGGCATCGCGCTCGTCGCGCTCCTCGGAGCCGCGCTGCTGGCTGTTCGCCAGCAGTAACGCGCTCGGCACCGGGGCTCGGCCCGGCGAGCACGAGCGAAACGGCCACCAGCCATTTTTCAGGGGCCTGTCTACGTCCACACGTTCATGAAGCACGACGAGTTCGTCGGTGCGGTCCAGAACCGTGCCGAACTGGCCTCCCGTGGCGAAGCAATCCGAGTCACCCGCGCCGTCCTCACCACGCTCGGTGAACGGCTGCAGCCGGGCGAAGCGTCCGACCTCGCTGGCCCGCTCCCGATGGAAATCGACATCTTCCTCCACCAGGCTGACTCCGGCCAGATATTCGACTACGACGACTTCGTCCAGCGGGTCGCCGAGCGCGCGAACGCCGACTACGCCGACGCCGCGTTCTACGCGCAGGTCGTGATGGACGTCGTCGACGAGACGGTGCCCGAGAGCGAACTCCAGGACGTCACCGCCCAGCTCCCCGCGGAGTACGACGACCTCTTCGACCTCGTCGGCACCGACGAGTACTACTGAGCGAGACGGGGCCTCAACCTTTTTCCCGGCAGCCGTTCCACTGGTGAGCATGGCGCACGAGGCGTACGTGCAGTTGGTCTGTCCTGAATGTCAAAAGCAGTGGGAGAGCACGCCGAGCGAGTTGCCCACCCACGACGAGAACTTCAGCTGTCCGAACTGTCACGCCACGCGGCGGACAGCGGAGTTCATGCGAACCGACCGCGACCTCGAGAATCTGAAACGGCTACAGTAACTAGACGACCGTCCGAGCGCCACACGCTTCGCAGTGGAGGCGTTCGGTGTCGTCCTCGATTTCGAGATTGGTGTCCGGAAGCCCGCACTCGGGGCACGTGACGTACGTGTCGACGTACTCGTCGAGGACGTCCTCGACGCGGCGCTGACGGAATCCACCGGTGAATCGGGCGCGCCCGTTCTCGTCGATCTGGGCGCTCGTCCCGAGCTCGTTCTGGATGAACTTCAGCACGTGGTCCTGCTCGCGGCCGAGTCGGTCCAGCGTGTCCTGGAAGTTCTCGTACACCGTGACGTTGCCTTCCTCGCGGACATTCGGCTCGGGAACCTCGAACCGGCTCTCGCTGCCCGCGACGTCGGGCTTCTCCTGCATCGCGCGGTCGAGTTGCTCCTCGTAATCCATACCCCAACGAAGTAGCGGCCCGCACAAAAGCCTTTCAAAAGCCCGGGTCACCCCGATTTTGGCCCGTTCGGCCGAGCCCCGTGGTAACAGCTCTCAGGATAATACTATAACCCCGTGACCGTTAGAATTGGCTGCCATGAAGAAGCAGGAGCTCATCCACCTCCACGGCCTCCTCGCAGAGGTCGGGAACTACTACGAGGAGTGCGAGTCCGACGAGATTTCCCTTGACGAGTACGAGGATCTCGGCGTACGACCGACATCGATTCACAAATCGAAGACTGACCACAAAGCGGCTGTTTTCGCGCTCGCGGGCGGCATCACTTCGGCGATGGACGAACCTGAGGAACAGGAAGCCGTCCCCGCCCAAGCCGACTAACGTAGCGACACGCGACGTCTCCTTACACCTACTACCTCCCTAGCGACAGCGTTACGCCCCGTCCGCCGCGCCTTCGGACTGCCCGCTCTCTGTCTCCTCCTCGCTGACTTCCTCCTCGACTGATAGCACTTCCAGTGGAATGTTCTCGAGGCGCTGGCCGATCTCCTTTCGGGCGATGCGGGAGGCGTGTTCTTCCCGTTCGACGTTGAACACGCTCATCTCCAATTCGAGCGCGACGAGGCTCTCGTCGGCAGCGACGAACGCGGGGTCGAGGTCGTCCCCGCAGTGCGGGCACGTCCGCTCGCCCATGCTGATTTCGACGTAGTTGAGGTCGGGATTCAGCAGCTCGCCGGTCTTCGAGATGGCGATGCGCACTGCTTCGTCGGGGGTCTCGACGTCGTAGACGGGGACTGCGGCCTCGACGACCACCCTACAATCCATGGCTACGTCGAACGTTCACACGCAACGTAGAAGAACTTTGGCCCGGAATCGAACTCGTCTTCCCCCAGCGCCGCCAAGCCCGCCCGAGATGGAGCGCGGCGCCATTCCGACCGACGAGATTGCGGGCGCGGTCGACGTCCAAGCGACCCTGGAGAGCGGCCAGACGTACCTCTGGTGGCGGCCCGATGGAACCACCTACGAGACCGACGGTGCGTCCGGCGGGAGCGCGTGGTACCGCACGGTCGTCGACGGTGACGTCGTCGAAGTCCGCCAGACCGACACCGCAGTCGAGTGGCAGTCTACGACGGACGCGGACCCGCTCGTGCGCAAACTCCTCGGTTTGAACGACGATCTCCAGGAGATTCGCGCGGCCGCGACCGACGACGACCTCACGACGGCCGCGTGGGACGCCTACGACGGCCTCCGCATCGTCCGCGACCCGTTCTTCGGCTGCCTGATTTCGTTCATCTGCTCGGCGCAGATGCGCGTCGAACGGATATTCGCGATGCAGGAATCCCTCCGCGAACACTACGGCGAACCAATCGAGTACGACGGCGAGACCGTCTACGCATTCCCCGAACCAGAGGCGCTTGCAGCCGCCACCGAGGAGGACCTCCGGGAGTTGAAACTCGGCTACCGTGCGCCGTACGTCCAGCGCACCGCCGAGATGGTCGCGACGGGCGAACTCACTCAGCGCGACGTGCAGGGCCGCGCGTACGAAGTTGCTCGCGAGCAACTCACGGACTTCGTCGGCGTCGGCGACAAGGTCGCGGACTGCGTGCTGTTGTTCTCGCTGGGCTACCTCGAAGCCGTCCCACTGGACACGTGGATTCGCTCGGCCATCGAGGAGCACTACCCGGACTGCGACCGCGGCAACTACGCCGACACCTCCCGCGCGATTCGAGAGCAACTCGGCCCATACGCCGGCTACACGCAGACATACCTCTTCCACTATCTCCGGTCGGGCGGCGACGAGTAGGCGCGCGTAACTTTTTGGCGATTGCCGTCCCACCCCACTACATGAGCGAGTGGACTCGCGCACGCGTGCTGGTCTCCGGGAAGGTGCAGGGCGTCTACTTTCGGGCGAACACGCGCGAGCAGGCCCGCGAACGCGGCGTCGACGGCTGGGTGCGGAACCTCCGGGACGGCCGCGTCGAAGCCGTCTTCGAGGGACCTGCGGACGACGTCGACGCGATGGTGGAGTGGTGCCACGAGGACAGTCCCGCAGCACGCGTCGACGACGTCGAAGCCGAATACGACGATCCCGAGGGCCTCGGCGGCTTCGAGATTCGGCGCTGACGCGGACGCGGAGTTTTTACGGCGGTCCCCGCTGAACGTGCAGCCATGATTACCAGCGAGCGGATGGCCGCCGTCGACCGGAACGCGGCGGCGGTCGGCGTGCCGCGCAAGCAGTTGATGGAGTCCAGTGGGAACGCCGTCGCGCGCGCCGTCCGCGAAACCGCCGATGTGGGCGCGACCGTCGCCGTCGTCGCGGGCCGCGGGAACAACGGTGGGGACGCGTTCGTCGCAGCCAGATTCCTCAGCGAGTACGACGTCACCGTCCACCTGCTCGGGCGACCCGAAACCATCACGACGGACATCAGCCGGGAGAACTGGGACGCGCTCCAGCAAGCCGAACTCCCCACGGAGGTCGTGAAAGACTCGAAAGCGCTGACCCTCGGCGACCCGGACGTCGTCGTGGACGCCGTGCTCGGTACTGGCGTCTCGGGCGCGCCTCGAGATCCCGAAGCCTCCGCTATCGAGGCAATCAACGATGTGGACGCGCCCGTCGTCGCGGTGGACGTGCCCTCTGGAATGAACGCCGACACGGGCGAGACGCCGGGCGTCGCCGTCGACGCCGACCACGTAGTGACGTTCCACGACGTGAAGCCCGCACTCGTGGACCGGGAGGACGTTACGGTTGCAGACATCGGTATTCCAGAAGCCGCGGAACTGTTCGTCGGGCCGGGCGACCTCCAGCAGCTCGAACGCGACCCGCACGCCCACAAGGGCGACTTCGGGCGCGTGCTCGTCGTCGGTGGCGGCCCCTACACCGGCGCGCCCGCGCTGAGCGCGCAGGCCACACTACGGGCTGGCGCGGATCTCGCGTACCTCGCGGTCCCCGACAGCATCGCCGAGACCGTTCAGGGGTACAGCGAGAACCTCATCGTGGACTCCTACGTCGGGACACGCCTGCTCCCCGAGCACGTCGACGAGATTCTGGATCGCGCCGCGGACGTCGACGTGGTCGTCTTGGGACCGGGCCTCGGAGATTCGGACGACACGCTCGCAGCAGTCCGGCAGTTCCTCGCCACCTACGACGGCCGCGCGGTCGTCGACGCCGACGCGCTCCAGGCCGTCCCCGACGTCGACACCGACGCGGATCTCGTTTGCACGCCACACCAAGGAGAACTCCAGAAAATGGGGGGACCAACAGAAGACGACTGGCGTGCCCGGGCCGAGGAGGTTGAGGACTTCGCCGCCGACCTCGGGCAGACGCTGCTCGTGAAGGGCGCGTACGACGTGGTCTCGAACGGCGAGACGACGCGCGTCAACCGCACCGGGAATCCGGGAATGACCGTCGGCGGCACCGGTGACGTGCTCGCGGGCGCCACGGCCGCGATGTTCTCCACGCTCGACCCCGTTCCCGCTGCGAGTATCGGCGCGTACGCAAACGGCGACGCCGGCGACCAGGTGGTCGACGAGCACGGCTACGGCCTGCTCGCCACCGACCTACTGGATGCGCTGCCCGCGGCGCTGTGGGGTGAGGACGATGAGTGAAGACACACCCGAAGACGAACTCACGCACACCACGGAGGAGGGCGACGTGCAAATGGTCGACGTCGGGGACAAGCCGGACACCGCTCGCCGGGCGGTCGCGCGCGGCGAAATTCAGCTCTCCGAATCGACCGTCGAGGCGATTCGCGGCGACGAAATCGGGAAGGGCGACGTGCTCGCGACCGCGCGCGTCGGCGCCGTCCAGGCAGTCAAGCACACGTGGGAGACGATTCCGATGTGCCACCAGATTCCCATTACGAACGTCGAGACGGACTTCGACGTGCGCGAGGACCGGGTCGTCCTCGAAGTCGCCGTCGAGACGACCGGGAAGACCGGCTGCGAGATGGAAGCCTTGGAAGGTGTGACGACCGGCTTGAACGTCGTCTGGGACATGGTGAAGGCCGCAGAGAAGGACGACGACGGGCAGTACCCGGGCACGGCTATCGAGGGCGTGGAAGTTGTCCGAAAGGAGAAACGAGAACTCTAGGCTTGTGCGACGAGGTCGCTGGCCTTCGCGCGCGACTTCTCGACGACCGTCGGGAGCGCCTCGAAGTCGACGACGACCTGTTCGTCGCCATAGTCGACGTCGCGGACGTGGGCGTGGTCGTGGACCCACGAAACCACGCTCATCGTCTCGTCGGTCATCGGGAGCACTAGCGTCTCGCGCTCCCGAGGTGGCAACTCATCGTCGATGCGAGCTCGCAGCGCATCCACGTTGATACCGTCACGGCCGCTGACCGCGATTGGGTTCGGCGCGAGCGCGGACAGCGCCTCCTGCTTCTCCGCGAGTTCGTCGTCGTCGACCTTGTCCACCTTGTTGAACACGGTGACGATGGGCGCTTCGTTGCGTTCGTAGAGCGTGTCGTGGCTCGTCACGAGCTTCTCGCGAATCTCGTCGATGGACTCGCTGGCGTCGACCACGAGCAACACGAGGTCCGCCTGGTAGACGGATTCGAGCGTGGATTTGAACGATTCCACGAGCCAGTGCGGGAGGTCGCTGATGAATCCGACCGTGTCCGTCAACAGCACGTCCCGGCGGTCCATGTCCAATCGGCGCGTCGTCGTCCCCAGCGTCGTGAACAGCTGGTTCTGGGATTCGGCGGTGGTATCGAGGTCCGGGTGGAGTTCTTCGTTCTCGTCGATGTCGAGGTCGTCCGCGAGGCGGCGCAGCAGCGTCGACTTCCCGGCGTTCGTGTAGCCCGCCAGCGCCACCAATTCGAAGCCGGACTCGCGGCGCGTCTCGCGGCGCTGCTGTTCGGTCTTCTCGATGCTCGCGAGCTCGTCCCGGATGCGGCTAATCTGGGCTTTGATGTCCTGCTCGCGACTCTCGTCGTACTCCCCGAGCCCCATGAAGCCGGGGCGTTCGTCGCGCTTCGCGAGACTCGTCTTCGCTTCCGCGCGCGGCAGCTCGTAGCGCAGCTCTGCGAGTTCGACCTGCAGTTGCGCCTTCCGGGTGCGGGCGCGCTGTCCGAAGATGTCGAGGATGAGCCGGAATCGGTCCACCACTTCCGTGTTCTCGGGGAGCTGCTTGCCGAGGTTGTACGTCTGGTAGGGTCCGAGCCGGTTGTCGAAGACGACTCGCTCGGCGTCTGTCTCCTCGACGGCCGCTGCGAGTTCCTCGACCTTCCCCTCCCCGAGTTGGAGGGCCGGGTCGGCCGTACGCGTCTGCGTCACTTCGCCACCGACGTCGTAGCCCGCGGCGCGGACGAGGTCCCTGATTTCGGCGGTGTCGGGCGTGCCCTCGTCGACACGCTTGGCGACGACCGCCGTCTTCGTCGTTGTTCCGGTCACTTGTCACATAGTAGGTGCCCGTGCTACTTAAGCCCCGGGCGCGCCCGGTGTCGTCAGTGCGTCTGACAAAAGAGACTTACCGATCACTCGCGGATGAGCGACCATGCCGGACATCAATCTCACGACCCTCGGCCTGGAGTTCGGGGGTGGCGCTGGCATCGGCGCCATCATCGGCTTCGCGGCGAAGAAGGTCGCGAAGCTCATCGCGGTCATCGTCGGTCTCGAGCTCGCGCTGTTCAAATTCCTCGAATCACGAGGCATCCTCACCGTCGATTGGGACCGCCTCACTGGCGGAATGCTCGACATCACGCAGGGTGCCAACGGTGCCGCCCCGCCGTCGTGGGTGAACACCATCCTCTCGACGCTGTCGGTCAGCGCCGGCTTCACCGGTGGGTTCCTCGTCGGATTCAAGAAAGGGTGACGCCGAAATCGCCGCGTCGAACCGCTCAGCGCGTCCCGAGTTCGCCTTTCTCCTTGACGATTGTCGTCTCGCCTTCGCCCTCCGAAACCTCGTTGACGAGGTCGTAGAAGTCGTTCTGCATTCCCGCGGGGAAGGTCAGCACGCCGACCCACGAGCCGTCGGCCTGCCACTCCTCGCGGTCGAGTTCGCCGAATTCCCGAATTTTGGCCTGCCCGCTGCCCGCGTAGTCCGGCGGTAGGTTCACCGCGACCGTGACCTCCTCGAAGCGAATCGGAATCACGGGGCGGAGCGCGTCCAGTGCGTCGTCGACCTGGCTCTCAGCGGGCTCCATCGGGTCGACCGTGAACCCGGCTTCTTCGAGCGCGGTCTCGATGCGTTCGGGCGGATGCGGCGCGTTGTCCATCTGCGGGTTCACCGCGTTTCGCGTGATGATGTTGATGAGCTTGCGGCGCTTCTGCTCCTGCATCTCCGCGCGCTGCTCGGCGGTAATCTGAATCTCCCCGCGCTCGATGACTTCGGGGATAATCTCCATCGGCTCGGTCGTCCCGAACACCTCCTCCAAATCCTCTTCGGCGGGTCGGTCCCCGCGGGAGGCGTTCTCGAAGACGTCGCGGGCCGCTATGACGTCCTCGAGTTCGCCCTCGAACTCGCCGCGCTTCATCGCGAGCGCGGCGTCCGGGTCGACGAGCACTTCGAATCGTTCCCCGTGTGTTTCGAGGCGCGCGGTCACCGCCTCGTCGAGTGATATCATACGTGTGGCTTCGACGGGTATACTTAAAAGACCTTTTCCCACCAGGGCGACGCAGCTACTCCTCGTCAGAGCCGTCGCCGTCCGTGCTGTCACCGTCTGCGCTCGCATCGCCGTCCTCGCTTTCGCCGCCGAGCAAGTCGTGTTCGGCGAGGTACTCTCGGATTTCGTCGTCCGACAGTTCGATGAACGCCCCAGTCTCCGCGTCGATGGTCGCGACGCCGACACCCTCGGGCTGCAGCGACTCCCGAATCTCGCCGAGCGCTCGGAGCGCGAGTTCGACGCCCTCGTCGAGGGGGAGCGACTCGTCGTAGTGGTCTTCGAGGTAGCCCTGCACTGTCGACCGGTCCTCGCCGATGGCGATGGCCTTCCACTCGTAGGGTGTCCCCGAGGGGTCCGTCTCGAAGAGGCGAGGCTCTCCGTCCGTGACGCCGCCGATGAGCAACGCGACACCGAACGGGCGCGCGCCGCCGACCTGCGTGTACTGCTGGATGTGGTCGGTGATGTCCTTCGTCAGCGTCTCCACGCCAATGGGCTGGTCGTAGCGTACGCGCTCGATCTGGGCGTCGCGGCGCGCGAAGTCGATGAGTTGGCGGGCGTCGGCGACGTGGCCGGCGCTCGCGATGCCGATGTGGTTGTCGGCCTTGTGGATTTTCTCGACGGACGCTTCCTCCATCAGCGGCGAGCTGATGCGCTTATCCACGAGGAGGACGACGCCGCCGTCCGTTCGGACGCCGATGCTGGGCGTCCCTCGCTTGACTGCCTCTCGGGCGTACTCCACCTGATAGAGGCGGCCGTCCGGCGAGAAGATGGTGATACCGCGGTCGTAGGCCTGCTGTTGGTTCTGTCCTTGCATGGTTAGCAGTCGAGGTTCGTCGCGCCCACGTACCCGCCCTCGGAGTCGACGTCGACGAGGTCACCTCGGCGGACTGCCGGACGGGTCTCGCCCGCGAACGCGACGCTGGCTTCGGCTGCGGATTCACCCGGCCGTCCTAAATACTTTTCTTCAGCGGCCCGTATCGTGCCGGAGACGCCGCGTACCGCCACCCTGACGGGGTCGTCGCGAACGTCGTCGACACACGCCAGCGCCGCTCGCCCGCGCTCGACTTCGCCGTGGCGCACGCGCACCAGTGCCTCCCCGCTGCCGTCCTCGAAGGAGAACTGCAGCACGCGCAGGTCGGCGTCGGCGCTCCCCGTGTCCCCGTAGAGATTCTGCGCGGCGAACCAGACGCTGCGCTGGAAGTCCCCCTGCGAGACGTCCGCGTCGGGCCACGCCTCCAGCTCGACGGCGAGGTACCGCCATCGCGGCCGGAGGTGCTTCGGGAGGTGTTTCACGGGCGTTCGGCGACGAGCACGCCAACCTGCTCGTGAACCATCTCGACGGCCGTGACTGCGTACCCCTCGTCCGTGAACGCGTCCACGAGCACGCCGACTGTCGCCGGGTCGTCGACCTCGGGGCTGTAGAACGGCTCCTCTGGGTTCGGCTCCCCGAAGAACATCACGTCCCCGAGCACGATTCGCCGCGGGCCGAGACCGGCGATGACCGAGATGGCTTCGCGCTTCTCCTCGTCGCTGAGGTGGTGCATCGCGAAATTCGAGGTCACGATGTCGACCTCGCCGTCGTAGTTCGGCTCGCGGAACTGCCCCTGTCCGAATTCGACGTTGTCGAGGCCGCGCTCGTCGGCCTTCCGGCGCGCCTCGTCCATCATTCCCTCGCTGATGTCGCGGCCGACGACGCGGCCCGCCTCCTCGGCCAGCCCGAGCGCGATGGCACCCGTCCCACAGCCCAAGTCGAGGACGGTGTCGTCGCTGTCGGGGTTCGCGTGTTCGAGGACGAGCGCGACGCACTCGTTGTACTCCACGGACTTCTCCTCGTCGTAGTCGGCCGCGAGGTCGTCGAAACGCGCGGCGTGCTCCTCAACTGTCTTCTTCATACCTGCCGCGTTCGACTCCCGACGTGATGAAGTCCTCGGACATCCGGTGGCGGTTGCGCTCCGCCAGCTCGCCCCACGACTCCAACCCGGTCCGAATCTGGTCGCGGTCGAACCCAATCTCTTCGCCGACGGCGAGCAGTTCGCGGGGCGCGCGCAGTTGTAGGTGGGATTCGGGGTCGACACTGACGACGTACGGCGCGTCGTAGTGGTCGACGAGCTCGCGGAGCTTCCGTAGCCCACGCAACGCCTGCACGCGCTCCCCGCCGCTTGCGCGCAGCACCCGCGAGAAGTCGAACTCCAGATGAACCGCGTTCCGCTCGGCCGCCTTCACGACGACGTGGTTGACGTCGCCGCGTCCCCGCATCGGTCCGGCGAGCACGTCCACACGCTGCGATTCGCCGACGAACCGGTTCAGCTCCGGCGTGCCGCCGCGCGCGACCAATACGGTCGCCTGCTCGCGGAGGTTCGCGATGGCGCCGCTGGCCTGCGACGTGTTCTCCGCGTCGAGTTCGACGCCCGACACCACGTCGATGCCGTACTCCTCGGCCACGACTTCGTGGTCGACGTCCGGCTGGGCGTCCGACCGACTCCGCACGACGACGCCGTCGTATCCGACGCTAGCGGCTGTCGCGGCGAACCGCGCGACGGTGCTGTCGCCGTCCGGGTTGGCGTGAACGGCCTCGTACACGACCGCCAGTTCGTCGTCGGTCCGTAAAAACGCGTGCGTTCGCCCTCGCGTCTCCAGGACGAACGGCGGTTACCCACTAAACCGTCGGAAGTTCTGGACCGTCGGGAGGTGCCAGTCGTACACGACTGCAACTAATCGGGTTCCGACGGTCACAACCGCACACGCGACGGCAGCCGTACTCCCGGTCGCACCGAGCGTTCCCGCGGTCCAGTACGTAACTCCCCCAAGCACGGCACAGCTCGCGTAGAAGTCCTCGAAGAGGATGAACGGTGCTCTATCGAGGAGGATGTCCGCAAACGCTCCGCCGCCAACGGCGTTTATCGTCGCAATCGCGACGACACCGAACGTCGAAACACCGGCGTCGGTCGCGACGATGGCACCCGTCGTGGCGAACGCACCGAGCCCGACGGCGTCGGAGACGAGCGTGACTGGATGGGTATCCGGCGACGACAGCCCGACGCTCAGCGCGATGGCCAGGCCGACCCCAAGCAATCCCAGACTGACTTCGAGTGGCGACTGGAGCGCTAGCGGAACTCGTGCCACGAGGAGGTCGCGCGTCGCGCCACCGGCGAACGCCATCGCCAGCCCGACTATGACGATACCAAATACGTCGAACTCCTCGCGAATCGCCTTCGAGGCCCCGACTAGCGCGAACGCGACCAGCCCGACGGTGTTCATCACGGCGAACGGGTCGCCGAACAGCGTCGCGACGACGTCCTCAATCACTGTTCTCGACTACGAGAGCGCTTCGCGGGCGTTCTCGACGGCGGCTTCCTTCTTCGCAGGGTAGGCTTCGACTTTCGCGCGGAGCGCGATGCCGTCGCCCAGTTGGGCATCGCCGAGGAACGCCTCTTGTTTGTCGAGGTGAACGAACAGCGAGCAGTTCTCGTCGACGCGCTGGTCGAGTTCCTCGCGGATGCGCCCGATGTCCGCGCCGTCCCGGAGTTGACCGAGCACGTGGCGCATCTCGTCGGCGCGTTCGACGCGCGCGGAGAGCACGACAATACGGTCGCCGAGGTGGCCTGCGCTCTCGGCGCGTTCGAGTTCGACCTCCTCGGGGAGGAAGTGGCCGAGCGCGTCGGCGACGCGAACCTCGTCCTCCGTGCCGTAGCAGAACGCTCGGAGGTCGACGTAGTGGAACGGAACCTCACTCATTACGTAGCGGTAGCGGCCGCGGCGGTAAAAACGTCGCTACTGCGGGCTGTCCGGGAGGTACGTCGCAGCGATTTCCGCGACGCGCTTCGCGCCGTTCTCGCGGGGCTGGGGCGCTTCGACGGTGTCGAGGAGCGCTTCGACGCCCGCAATCGAGTCCGCGGCGTAAAAGCCAGGAGTGTCCGCGAGCGCGTCGACAACGCCGCGCTGTTCGGAGGTCGCCGGCATGACGATGCAGGGCGTGCCGGCGACCCCGGCCTCCATCACCGTGGAGTAGCCGCTACAGATGACGAGGTTCGCACCCACGATGAACGGCTGTAGGGACTCCTGGAGTTCCCAGTCGTCGCCGCCAACGAGCGTCACGTCCCGTCCTTGCGCCTCCAGCGCGTCCGCGAGCCGGTCGGGGTCAACGCTGAACTCGCTCGGCACCACGAGCACGTCGACGTCCTCGTCCGGTGCATCACCGGCGGGTGCCATCGGCGGCACGTCGTCAGCCCCCCCAATCGTCGGCTCGCCGGCCCAGACTTTCGGGAGCAGGAACTGCTCGGCACCACGGCCCGCGATGTGGTTGCGGACCCACGCGCCGACGCGTTCGACAGCGGAGTTGTAGAACGCGGAAGGGTCGTGCGAGATGTAGACGTAGCGCTGGCCGTACAGGGATGCCGCAATCGCCGCAGCAATGTCGTCGGTCACGAGCAGCGCGGGGGCTTCGTCGTCGAACCACGCGCGGTACTGCTGGATGCGCTCGTAGAGTGCGGGAACGCTGTTCCGGGCGACGTCAAGGAGACTCCCGTCCTGGAGGTCGTCAACGAAGTCCACGACGGTCGGCTCGAACTCGGTGTAGCCGTTTGCTTCGACGAACTTCGTGCCCGGGCCACCACCCGCGATGACCGTCTCGTAGCCGGCAGCCTCCAGCTCTTCGACGACTGCCAGCATGCGGGTTGCGTGGCCGGCGCCCTCGCAGTAGTGCGCGACGGCGACTTTCGGTGGCCGTCCACTCATGACGAAGTCACGATGCGCGTCTCTCGGGGCGCAAGCGGTATAAATCACTCCGAACGAGGCGACTCAAGCGCGTACGCCGAGCGCGCTGGTGGCAGCAGCACCGACAGTCGTCGTCAACAGGTAGCCGCCGACGCTATGAATCGTGACGACGGCTGCGATGGTCGGCGCGCTCACGGCCGTCAGCAGCGTGAGCAGTGTGACGTTGATGGCTTCCGTTCCACCGAGGCCGCCGGGCGTTGGAAGTACTGACCCAACCTTCCCCAGCGGGAGTACGAAGAAGGGGACGTAGATGGGGACGAACGAGTCGAGTGCGAGGAACGTCACCCAGAGACCGAACGCCTGGAACGCCCATCCGAGCGCCGAGCAGCTGAGGGCGGCGACGAGCCGTTCCCGGGAGACCGCAACGCGGCCGACCGCGTTCGTGAACCCGGTGATGCGCTCGGCGACGGTTTCGGCGTCGGGCAAGGAAACGCGTGGAATCGCGCCGACGACGCGGTGGACAACCGCTGCGACCGTCCCGCCTGCACGGCCGCGTATGGTCGTCCGATAGCGCCACACAACCGCTGCGACGACCGGGAGGACGACCGCCGCTCCAATCACGGCGAGCGGCAAGAACCCGAGTTCGCCGTCGGTCTCGGTGGTGACGTAGTAGAGCGAGCCGACTGCGGCGAACGCCAGCGACGGCACGACGTTGATGGCGTCGAGGCTGGTGATGGACGCGAGACTCACCTCGTAGTCGGTGTCGGCGGTTTGCGTGAGCAGCCACGCCGTCACGGGTTCGCCGCCCGCCTGGCCGAACGGCGTGACGTGGTTGGCGAACGCACCCGCAGCGTTCACGAGGAGCGCCGTGTGGACGGGAATATGGATGTCGAGCGCGCGCAGGACGTTCCAGAGTGCCAGCCCCCACGACGCGTTCCACAGCAGTATCACGCCTGCGACGGCCGCGAGCAACACCGGGTCCGCGCGGCTGGCCGCTGCGAGCACCTCGCGGGCGTCTACGACCCAGAACATGACCGCGAACACGAGGGCTGCGCCCACGAGTCCGGCTGCCGTCGCCAGCAGGTCCTCTCGCTGCACGCCTCCGAGTGGCGGGCGGGCGTGAATCAATCCATCGAATCCGTGGCTGGCGGTCGCCGCGTCCGACTGCCCCGCCAATAGGAGGTTTTTTCTCCGCCCGTCACAACCGAGTCACCGAGTACCTCTCCCGGAAATGTACGAGAAGACATCCGTATCCGCCCATGGTTGACGTACCCGCTCAGGCGGCCAACGTCGCCCGTAACCTCCGCTACCGCGGCCTCGACGCCGTCCGCGAACTCGCGTCGCTGGTGGCGTACTCGTTGCAGTCGACGACCGACCCGGACCCCGTGCTCGACGCCGACTGGGACGTCCTCGTCGTCCTGGACGCGTGCCGCGCGGACCTCTTCGCGGAAGTCGCCGCGGGCTCCGACTATGACTTCCTCCCCGCGGAGCCGGGGTCGCGGACGTCGCCTGCGAGTTCCTCCGTCGAGTGGCTGGAGACAGTGTTCGGCGGGACCGACGACGACGCGCTCGCAGACCTCGCGTACGTCACCGGCAACCCTTACTCCGCGTCGAAAATCGACCACGACCGCTTCCACACCGTCGACGAGGTGTGGCGGTACGCGTGGGACGACGATCTCGGCACTATTCCACCGCGACCCGTAACGGACGCCGCCGTCCGTACCGGCCGCGAGACGACCGCCGACCGCATGGTCGTCCACTACATGCAGCCCCACTTCCCCTCGGTCCTTGAGCGTGAGCAGCGCAGCGAGGGCGTCGAACTCGACGAGTTCGGCGACGATGAAATGTCCGTCTGGGACGACCTCCGCTTCGGCCACCGTAGCGAGGCCGACGCCTGGCAGACGTATCGCGAGAACCTCGAATACGTCTTCGACGACCTCGACCTGCTGTTCAAGAATCTCGACGCCGAGCGCGTCGTCGTCACCGCCGACCACGGCAACGCGTTCGGTGAGCACCACGTCTACGGCCACCCGGGTGGCGTCGACCTCCCCGTCCTCCGCAAGGTCCCGTGGTGCGAGACGACCGCGACGGACACACGCAATCACGACCCCGACGCCGCGGGCCACGACGACACCGGCGAGAGTGGCGACGTCATCGAAGAACGCCTCGAAGACCTCGGCTACCGAACCTGACTATGGACGACACTACCGACTCCCCGAACCTCCTACTGGTCGTGGTGGACTGCCTCCGACAGGACTTCCTGCACCGGGACGCTGTCGACACGCCGTTCCTTGATAGCCTCCGCGATCGCGGTCAGGAGTGCACTCAACTGTACGCCACCGCGACCACGACCACGCCCGCAGTAGCGAGCCTGCTGACGGGCGCGTACGGCGAACGAAACGGCATCCAGTCGCTGCGCCGCGGCAGCCTCTCCGAGGACGTCGACTCGATGCCCGAAATCCTCGGCGACGCCGGCTACCACACCGAAGCGATGGCAACTGGCCCGCTCGTTCCCGAGACCGGCCTCAACCGCGGGTTCGACACCTACGAGTGCCGAGACCGCGACGAGTCGATGTTTAGCGACTGGCGCGAGGAGGGAATCGAGAGGCTCACCGACCTCCCGGAACCGTTCGCGGCGTTCGTCCACCTCTGGGAGATTCACGAGGACATCCACGTCCCCCGCGAGTACGACAGTTCGGAGTACGGCGAGACGCCGTACGGCCGGGCGTTCTCCGCGCTCGACCGCGAAATCGAGGCGCTCGTCGACGCCGTCCCCGACGACACGGTCGTCGCGGTCGTCGGCGACCACGGCGAGAGCATCACCCACCGCAACAATCCGATTCGGCTCGCCGTGAAGTCCCTACGAGACGCCGTGAAGTACTACGGCGGCGTGGACACCCGCAGCGTCGTCGAACGCATCAACCAGTACTGCGATCAGTTCGGCCCCGACGTCGACGACCACTTCATCGAGAACGGGCACGGCGAGAACGTCTTCGACTTCACGACGAACGTTCCGTTCGTGCTCGCTGGCCCCGGCGTCGAACCCGCAACCGTGAACGCCCAAGTCCGGCAAATCGACATCCTCCCGACGCTGCTGGACACACTGAGTGTCGACCACGAGACGGACGGTGACGCCATCGAACCAGGCGTCGATGACCGCGTCGCGTACATGCGCGCGTGTGGCGCGTCCCTCCACCGTGAGCGCAACTGGGCGCGCGCCGTCCGCTACGGCGACGCCAAGTACGTCGAATACCCCGAGCGCGACTGGGAACCCGGCGTCTACGATATCGAGGCAAACTCTCAAGAACTCGAACGCACAGACGACCCCGACATCGAAGCCGAACTCCGCGAACGCCTCCCGGAGCGCGGCGTCGACCCAACGGACGTCGAGATGCTGGAAATCAACGAGCGCCTCGAAGACCTCGGCTACCTCTAACGCGACCGCTGGTCGACGGAGAACGGCGGAAAAACGAAGTGCGAAGTCGCGTTAGGCGTCGTCGACTTCTTCGTCCTCGCCCTCGTCGGGGTCCTCCTCGCTCTCGTCGTCCTCGGCGAGTTCGAGGTTGTCCTCAGGCACGCCGGCTTCCTGGCCGTCGTCGAAGCTAACGGTGTAGTTGGGCTCGCCGAACATCGTGTCGACGACCTGCGTGATGGTGCCAGTCTCGCCGTCGTACTCGCTGTGCTTGTCGTGGAGGACGACCTCGTCGTCTTCTTCGAAGCTCATGGCACGAAGTTCCCGCGGCCGATTCAAAAGCGACCCGGTTTCGCGCCTCCGAAACGGTAACGTGCGTGTCCGCCGTACGACTGGCTATGACCCTCGCTCTCGCCACGCTCGCAGCGTCCCCGAATCGCCTGCAGCCACCGCACCGCGATGCCAGTCGATGACCTCTGGTATCTCGCGACCCGTGCCGAACAGCGCGCCGAACGCGCCTACCACGCACTGACCGACGCCCACGACGACTTTCTGGAGTTCAACCGGCGGCGGTCGGTCTCCCAGGATCGCTTCCGCACGCTCGCAGAACGCGTCGAACGCACTGGTGCGCCCTACGGCGCGCACACAGTCGTCTACCGGGATAACGGCGACGTGGTGTTGGTGCGCCACGAGGATGTCGACCTCTGGGTACTCCCCGGTGGCGGCGTCGACGACGGGGAGACCTTCCGCGAGGCCGCCGAGCGCGAACTCGCCGAGGAAGCCGGCGTCGATGCTACCTACCACGGCCTCGCGATGATGACCTCGGTCGCCTTCGAGTCCAGCGGCTACTCCGCGTGGGGCGTCCTCCCCGTCTTCGAGGCGTGCGCCGACGACACTACCCTCGAAGTCCGGGACCCGGACGGCGAAATAACGGACGCCGCCTGGTTCGCCGACCTCCCCAAGGACACCCGCGACCGCCGCGACCTCCAGCGCTGGCGCGATCGAGCGTTCTCGTAGCGCTTTTCTCGTCCGTCCGCGTCCTTGCTGGCATGGACGTACGCGTGCCGGTGGACAGCGAGCGGGCGGCCGTCGCCGACCGACTGCTCCGGCCGGCGTACCGCGAGGCCGAAGCCCTTGACCCCGCGTTCAGCGACCTTGACGAGGACGTCGTCGCCGACGAGGACTGCTCGCGGTGGCTGGACGACGCCGACCGCACGATGTTCGTCGCGTACGACCCCGAGCCCGTCGGTGTCGTCTCCGGCGGCGCCACGTCGTCGCCGGCGCTGTACACCCGTGGAAAGAACTGCTACGTCGACGGCCTCTACGTCGTTCACGAGCGCCGCCGCGAGGGAATCGCGGGCCGTCTGCTCGACCGGATGAAAGCGTGGGGACAGGAGCACGACTGCGAGTACGCGAGTCTCTCCGTGCACGTCGGCAATCACGCCGCGATGGCGTTCTACGAGGACCACGGCTTCGAACCGAAGTTCCGCAGCCTCCGCCAGCGGCTCTGACTAGCCTCGTTCGCCCCGAAAGACCTTTTCCGTCACCTGTCGAACCCCGAGGCATCCCGGTTCGTCCGCTTCGCGTGGCGGCCGATTACTCAGTATGAAGTTCGACTTGTCGCTGGACCGAGTCGCCCGGACGGCCGGCTACGGACTGTTCGGTGTCGTCGGGGCCATCGTCGTCGCACTCGTATTCGCGCGCGGCCTCTCCCCGCTCCAGCCCGTGGTCTACGACGCGTTCTACCTCGTCCTCGGTCCGTGGTCGGCGACCGAGTTATCGTCCGTCCTCCACATCACTACCGTCGGCGTACTCGCGGTTACCGCGCCGGTGCTCGTCGCCGAATACACTGCTGGCGACCGGCTTCGCACGCTCGCAGTCGGTGCTGCCGTCGCGTTCGCGGTGCTCGTCGTCGTCTCGGTTCTCGCCGCGTTCGTCCACCTGCTCGGTTTTCCCACTGTCGCGGTTGCCGTCGCAGTTGTCGCCGCTGCCGCGACGGCGGGCCTTCGGCGCGTACGTACCTCCCGCGAGGCAACTGTAACGTTCGCGGGGTCGCTCCCGGTGCTCGCGCTCCTGCTCGTCCTGTTAGGCGTCGGACTCGGCTGGGGTGGCGGCTACGACGTTGTCGCCGAACCAATCGACGCGTCGGCTGTCGACGGACCAGCAGCGGACTTCGAAAACACACCTGCGGTCCGCGACGACCTGTTCTCCGCGGCCGCCTGCGACCCCGCCGACGACGGGACCTGCCGGCTCTCGCTCCGGTCATACGAACACGAACGCGAGGCCGCGCGCGTGCTCGCGGCTAACGGCGTCAGGTGTCCGTTCGTGAATACGCCGCAAAATCCAGTCTACGACCCGGACGCGTCGTTCGTCGCCGAACACGACAACCAGTACTACCGGGTGACCTGCGAAGCGTACGGCGACTGATTACTCGGGCCCGAACGACTTGCCCTCGCGCTCTTCGGCGTCCATCCGTCGGAGCGTGGCGCGGGCGTTGCTCGCCTCGTAGCCGAAGAACACGCCCTCTGCGTACTCTTCGACGACCTCAGTGGCGTGAACCAGATTCTCGACCTCGACGTCGACGGCGTACAGTTCGACGCTGAACGGCGCGTCGAGGAGGTCTTCGAAGCCGGAGGCGATGGTCTCCAGCCAGTACGTCGTCCCGTAGTTGGTGTCGTACAGCGGCACGACGAACTCGTCGACGTGCTCGGCGAGCGCTTCGACGTCGAGGCCCGCGCGCTCGTAGAGGTGTCCCGGATACGGGTCGGGGTAGAGGGTGAGATACGTCGTTCCGGGGATGCGGTCGGCGGCCTCCGCGACGAACTCCGTGATAACGCTCGCGCGCCAGTCGTACCAGTCGTCGAATTCGGATGCCTCGAAGGCACTCTCGCAGCGCTCACAGTGGCAGTACTCGCCGCGCGGGAACCCCACGTCGTCGAGGCGAACGTCGCCGTTGACCTCTGCACACGTCTCGATGACCGTTAGGAGGCCGTTGCGGTAGTCCTCGGCGAGCGGGCAGATGTACGACCAGTCGAAGTACGGCTGGTCGCGGGTGGCCTCGTTGCCCTCGTCGTCGACGGGCACGAGGTCGGGTTCGGTGCCGGCGGTGGCGTTGTCCCCGAAGCAGGACACCATGCTGACGGCGTCCTCCAGCGGGTCGGTGTGGCGGCCGGTGACGTCTTTGACCTCGTAGAACGTGCGGTCGAACTCCGGCCACTCGACTTCCTCGGCGTTCCGCGTGACGACGCCGTACATGGACGCGAGTTGGCCGGCGGGCCGCCTAAGTCGTTCGCTCTCGGCACGCGCAGAAAAAGCGGGGTGTGGGCGGCGGGATCGACTAGTCGATGCGGTCGACTTCCTGGGGTTCGGGTGCTTCGTCTCCCCCGACGACGAACTTCCAGACGAGGGCGATGACGAGCAGTGCAGCGGCGGCTTTCACAAGTTTTCCTGCCATGTTTGACACTATCGGCGGCCGGCACTAAACGCTTTGCGGGGTCGGCACGAATCCGTGATTGTCTACCAACATCTCGCGGTTAGTTCCGGAGGTGTGCGGTGATGTCCTCGCGGATAAGCTCCCCACAGTACTCACACCGCAGGCCGTCCTCCAGCACCGCGAACGTCGGCTCAACGGGTTCGCCCGCGTTCGTGATGCATTCGCGGTTCGGACAGACGAGCACGCCGCCGACCTCCTCGGGTCGTTCGACGCGGCGCTTGTCCACGACGTCGTAGTCGCGGATGATGTTGATGGTTGCCTCAGGCGCGATGAGTGACAGCACTTCGGCCTCGCTGTCGCTGAGTTCGCGGCCTTCGACCTTCACGACGTCTTTGCGACCGAGCCTATCGGAGGGGACGTTCATGCCGAGGCTCATCGGCGTGCCTTCGGTGCCATCGATGCCCAGCAGGCTGAGCACGTGCAGCGCCTCCCCGGCGGAGACGTGGTCGATGACGGTGCCGTTCTGGATTTTCGAGACGCGGAGTTCAGTGTCAGTCATCGTCGAGGAGCAAGTCGAGGAGGGCCATTCGGACCGGAACGCCGTTGTGTGCCTGTTCGAAGTACGTCGCGTTCTCCGTCTCGTCGACCGCGGCCGCGATTTCGTCCACGCGGGGCAGCGGGTGCATCACCGCGAGGTCGTCTTTCGCGGCGTCGAGGGTTTCGGGCGTGATGCTGTACTCGCCCGCGACGGCCTCGTACTCGTCCTCGTCGGGGAAGCGCTCGCGCTGGATGCGCGTGACGTACAGCACGTCGAGGTTCGGGAGGACTGCGTCGAGGGACTCGTGTTCCTGTACCTGCGCGCCCGCCTCGTGGAGGTCGTAGCGCACCGAGCGCGGCAGTTGCAGGCTCTCCGGGCTGACGAAGTGCTGGCGGACGTCGAAATTCGTGAGCGCGTGCGCCAGCGAGTGGACCGTCCGGCCGTACTTCAGGTCGCCCATGATGCCGATGGAGATGTCGTCGAGACCTGCGTGCTCGCGAATCGTGTAGAGGTCCAACAGCGTCTGACTCGGGTGGTGCCCGGCACCATCGCCCGCGTTCACGACGGGAACGTCGACGTGCTCGCTGGCCATCTTCGCAGCGCCTTGCTTGGGGTGGCGGAGCACGATGCCGTCGGCGTACCCCTCGACGACGCGGACAGTGTCGGCCAGCGACTCGCCCTTCTTCACCGACGAGGACTCCACGGAGCCCATGTCGACGACGTCGCCGCCGAGGCGTTTCGCGGCCGTCTCGAAACTCATCTTCGTACGCGTGCTCGGCTCGAAGAAGCACAGCGCGAGCAGCTCGTCGGCGTACCGCTCGCCGGCGGCCGCCGGGTTGTCGTCGAAGGCCGCCGCCCTGTCGAGGACCGTCTCGATGTCGGCCCGCGAGAGCTGTTTGGCGGTGAGGAGGTGGTCGTGACGCATCGGTTCAGTACGCGACCCCCGGGAGCGTAAAGGTCCCGGAGCACGGCCACCTCCGGGATGTGCCACCGCGCCACACTCGCGGCCCGAGGTTCAAGTACGAAGCCGGGGCCACTCACTCGCGTGCTGGCAGTCGCAGGCGGCAAGGGCAGCAGCGGGAAGACCACTACCGCGCTCAGTCTCGCAAGCGCGCTCGTCGTGGACTGTGACCTCGACGCGCCGAACCTCCACCTGCGTGCGGGCGTCCCGCGAGACCCCGGCGTGGACGCCGCCAACCCGATTGCGACCGCCCATGAGTCGACCACAGTTCCCGGCGTCGACGTGCTCCCGGTAGGCGACGCCGACGGAGACGACCTCGCCACAACACTCGACACGCTGCTCGAATCACGACTCACTATCTTGGACTGCCTCGCGGGTGCCAGCGAGGCCGCAGTCCGCCCGCTGCGCGTGGCCGACAGTTGCGTCGTCGTCGCGACCGATAGCCGAGAGGGTATCGAGGACGCAGTCAAGACCGTCGCGATGGCGCGCGCAGACGGAACGCCAGTCCGCGCTATCGGCGTCACTCGTGCGGTCGCCGTCCCTACAGGGCTCGCAGACGCGACGGCAGCCGACAATGTGCCGATTCCCGACGCCACAGCGCCACTCGAAGCATCGGAGACGGCCGCAGCGTACGCGACTCTTACCGGATACGTCGAGCCAAATACTTAACCTGCGTCCGTCTCCTACAGTGGAATTATGCGCGAGCGGCTCTCCACCGGCGTGGACGTCCTTGACCGGGAGCTCGGCGGCGGCGTGCCGGCCGGGACGGTGGTCGCCTACGAGGCACCACCCGCCAGTCAGGGAGAGCTACTGCTGTACGAACTCACGCGCCCACGACCCACGCTCTACCTCACCACGAATCGGACCGAGCAGGCCGTCCGGGACGCCTTCGAGGCGACGGACGCGCCGACGGGCGACCCCGAGGTAGGGTACATCCCGGGTGCCGACGCCATCGAGAACGCACGCCGCGCGTTCCGCAGCGTCCCCCCGGAGTCGACGATCATCATCGACCCCGCCGACGCGTTAGAGCGCGCCGACCGCGGCCGCTACGAGAACTTCGTCAACGAACTCGGCAACCACATGCGCAACGTCGGCGGCATCGCCGTCCTGCACTGTCTCGACACCGACCACGCCCCCGAACTCCGCGGCACCACCGAACACATGGCCGACGTCGTGTTCAAACTGCGCGTCGAGGAGACCAACGACGAAGTCGAGACCCGACTCACCGTTCCGAAGTTCCGCGGCGGCAACGCCCTGGACTCCTCGATAAAGCTGAACCTCGGCGAACGCGTTCAGGTCGACACCAGCCGCGACATCGCCTGACGAGACCGCGGGCTGTCGGATCGTATTTTTGCTGCAATAAATAGGCCGAGCGGCCGGAAGTGGGAGTCGCCGTTAGGCTTCGTCTTCGTCGATGTCGAGCTCCTCGACGATTTCGTCCGCGTCGACGTCGGCGTCCTCGAGGGCTTCCTCGACGTCACCGAGCCCTTCGCCGCCGCCCATGCCACCCATACCGCCCATCATACCGGGCATGCCAGCGGGCTGGCCGTCGATGATCTCCTGGACGATGACGCGGTCGATGTCCAGCATGTCGATGACCTGGTTCAGAATCTGGTCTTTGCCCATCATCCACTGCTGGTTGAACTGCAGTTCGGGGGACTGCTCGATGTACAGCGTCTCCTTCTCGACGGTTTCCGTCGTGGTCTCCGTCTCGCCTTCCTCGGTCTCCTCGGTGACTTCCTCTTCGACCTCGTCGGTCTCGAGGTGCATGTCGAGGTCGGCGTCGAAGTACATCTGGAGCAGGCCGCGGGCCTTCTCGACGGTGTCCTCAACCTGGTCGAGAATCTCGTACTCGTACTCGACGTCCTCGCCGGCGAGCGGGTGGTTGAAGTCGACGCGGGCGCGGCCGCCGATGACGGCTTCGACGTGGCCGTGCTCGCCGTCGATGTCGACGTGCGCACCGGGGTAGCGCTCGTCCTCGGGGATTTTGTTCGCGGAGACCGTGCGGACTTCGTCCTCGTCGTACTCGCCGAACGCCTGCTCGACGACGACTTCGCCGGTGTCACCGACTTCCTTGCCGATGAGGTCCTGCTCGACGTCCTCGAAGATGTGGCCCTCGCCGATGACGATGGTGCGCGGGGAGAACTCCTGTTCTTCGGTGTCGACGCCCTCTTTCTCGGCGACTTCCTCGTCGGTGGTGTCGACGAGTTCGCCGCTGTCGACCGTGTAGGCGGTGTAGGAGAGCTTAACGAAGTCCCCCTCCTGAAGTCCGCCCTGTTCTGTCTCGGATTCGTCGGCCGTCTCGGCCTCAGTTTCGTCGCTCATACCAGTACGCACTCCCGTTCCACCCTTAAGAATCACGTTTCGCGGCCGTGAGCGGCATCGCGGGTCGCGCGGTCACCGATTCTCGGCTAATGTGACGAGGGCGTCGGCGTCGACGGAGAGCCACGCGGTGAGCCGCCGGTCGCTGTCGACATTCGGCGGCGAGAGCGTGCAGCGGTCCGGCGTGTTCTGGTAGCGGACGACGGTTGCGTCGAGCGGCGTGCGGTCGACATCGTCGCGTGACTGCTGGGCACCACGGGTGCTGTCGGTGGACATCGTGAGTCGATTCGGGCTTCGCGAGACCGCGGGATAACGCCTGCTAAGAACCCCACGTAGCACTATTGAGCACTTTGAAGCGCCGTGTTTTTCCGGGGTGACCGCGAGCACTCGTGCATGTACGAAGTGGAGGTGAAGGTGCCGGCGAGCCACGATGCGGTCCGCGCGGCGCTGGCGGACAGCGACGCCGAGTGTGTCGGGACGGTGGCTCAGGCGGACACGTACTTCGACGCACCACACCGCGACTTCGCGGAGACTGATGAAGCGCTACGCGTTCGTCGGGTCGCTACCGCAGCCGAGACGTTCGAACGGGACGCTGTCCAAGGCGGGCTCACGGCCGCTATCGACGCAGTGCTCGACGGTGAGTACCGTGCGGAGGGCGAGTCCCGCGTGACGTACAAGGGCCCGCTGCTGGAGGCCGAGTCGAAGTCCCGGGAGGAGTTCGAGACGGCCGTCGGGAGCGGCGAGGAGATGCGTGAAATTCTCTCACGGCTCGGGTTCGAGCCCGCCGCGACGGTGCGCAAGCTCCGCGAGACCCATCACGTCGACGACTTCGAGGTACTGCTGGACGCTGTCGAGGACGTCGGCGAGTACGTCGAAGTCGAGACCGAGGTCGAGTCGGACAGTGAAGTCGAGGCCGCTCGTGAGGACGCGTATGCCCTCCTCCGGCAGCTTGGCCTCGATCCCGCCGACCAGATTCGGACGTCGTATCTCGGGCTCAAACTCGCCGACGCCTGACCGGAGTATGCGCACGAGGAATATTATCTCTTCTCGTGCTTTTCGCAAGTTATAGAAGCGGAGGCGGGCAACACTTGCGTAATGACCGAGCGGAACATCCAAGTGCAGTCTCTCGACCGCGGGGCGGTCGAGGACGAAGAGGTCGAAATCGTCGAACGAAAAGGCCTCGGCCACCCCGACTCCATCTGCGACGGCATCGCCGAACACGTCTGCGAACGGCTCGCCCGCGAGTACATCGACCGCGTCGGCGAAGTCCTCCACTTCAACACCGACGAGACCCAGCTCGTCGCCGGCACCGCCGCGCCCGCGTTCGGCGGCGGCGAAGTCATCGACCCGATTTACGTGCTCGTCGTCGGCCGCGCGACGAGCCACTACGTCGACGACGACGGCGTCGAGTACAACATCCCTGTCGAGTCCATCGCGCTGGAAGCCGCCCGCGACTACCTCCGCGAGAACTTCCCGAACCTCGACCTCGAAACGGACGTCATCGTCGACGTCAAACTCGGCGAAGGCTCCGGCGACCTCCAGGAAGTGTTCGTCGAAGACGGTCCCGCCGTCCCGATGGCCAACGACACCAGCTTCGGTGTCGGTCACGCACCCCTCACCGAGACCGAGCGCATAGTCTACGAGACCGAGCAGTCGCTCAATGGGCCCTACGGCGACGCCAACCCTGCTGTCGGCGAAGACGTCAAAGTCATGGGCAAACGCGAAGGCGACCACATCGACCTCACCGTCGCCGCCGCGCTCGTCGACGCCCACGTCGACGACCTCGACGACTACAAGGCCGAAGTCGAAGCACTCCGCGAGCACGTCCACGACCTCGCGACCGACCACACCGACCGCGACGTCGCCGTCCACGTCAACACCGCCGACGACTACGAATCCGGCTCCATCTACCTCACCACCACCGGCACGAGCGCCGAACAGGGCGACGACGGCAGCGTCGGCCGCGGCAACCGCGCGAACGGCCTCATCACCCCGAACCGCTCGATGAGCATGGAAGCCACCTCCGGGAAGAACCCGGTCAACCACATCGGGAAAATCTACAACCTCCTGTCCACCGAAATCGCCGAGAGCATCGTCGACGAAGTGGACGGTATCCGCGACCTCCGCGTCCGCCTCCTCTCCCAAATCGGCCGCCCCATCGACCAACCCCACGTCGCCGACGTCCACGTCGTCACCGAAGACGGCCTCGCCGTGTCCGACGTCGAACCCGATATCCAGAAGATTGTCGACGCCGAACTCGCAAACATCACCGACATCACCCAGCGCGTCATCGACGGCGAACTCGATACCTTCTAAAACGCACTTTTTCCAGCGCTCGGCGCGCGTAGCGCGCCGTCGCTTGCAAAAAATTGCGGAAAAAGCACTCCTCGCTCCTGCCGCTCGCTACGCTCGCGTTAGTCGCTCGTCGACCCGCGAGCCGAAGGCTCGCGGTGAATCGCGCGGCGAAGCCGCGCGAATGCTCGCTGCTACTGGCTGCGTAGGTTCAAATACCGGAACGGAGCCAATCCTGCGCGTGACCTGAATCTCGTCGCGGGGCGCTCCGAGCCGAGCAATCGGTACGGCGAGCGCGGCGAACGCTCCGCGAGAAGTAGCCGCCTGTGAGCCCAACCAGCCTACAGTTGCTTGCTGACGTAAGGACCGTCCTGCCGGTAGCCGAGTTTCTGCTTGTAGTACTGGCGCGCGCCGATGCCAGAGATGACGCTGAGCTTCTCGAAGCCGGCGTCGGCGGCCATCTCTTCGGCGCGTGTCATCAGGCGCTGACCGTAGCCCTGGTGCTGGTGTTGGCCGTCCGCGGTGTCGTCGCCGACACTGACTTCGCCGCCGTAGACGTGGAGTTCGCGGAGCAGCGCCGCGTCCTCCAGTTCGTCACGGACCGTGTCGTTCGGGAAGCGCAGGCGCGCGAACCCGACGAGCAGGTCCTTCTCGAAGTCCTCGAAGCTGATGAAGTGCTCCGTGCCCCCCGCGACGTCGTAGGTCATCACGTCGAGTTCGACATTCTCGGGCTCCTCGTCGTTCATCCCGGCCTCCCGGCAGCGGATACACTCGCAGGTGTAGCCGTGCTCGTCCATCTTCTCCCAGGCGAGCTGGCGGAGGTTCGACTTCCAGACGCCCGCGTCGATGTGGTCCGCGGGGATGTCCCGCTGGACGCGCTGGAGGCGCGTGTACCGCGGAATCATATCCATGATTTCCGCGACGAGCTCGGCGGCCTCCTCGTTCTGTAGCGGCTGGAACTCCTCGTTCCGCCACATGTCGTACGTGACGGTGTCCCGAACCACCAGCGTCGGGTATATTTTGAGGTAGTCCGGCTTCCACTTCTCGTCCTCGAACAGCCGCCGGAAGTCCTCCAGGCACATCTCCTTGCTCATGCCCGGCTGGCCCGGCATCATGTGGAAGCCAACCTTGAACGCGGCGTCCCGCAACCGCCGATTCGCGTCGATGGACGCCTGTACACCGTGCCCGCGGTGCATCTCGCGGTTGATGCGCTCGTAGGTCGTCTGCACGCCGACCTCCACTTTGGTGCCGCCGAGGTCGAGCATCCGGTCGACCTGCTCGGGGTCACACCAATCGGGCTTCGTCTCGAACGTCGTCCCGATGTTCCGGATGTCGCCGTGCTCGTTCTCCGCGATGACGTCTTCGAGATAGGAGAAGTCGTACTCGTCGGGGTCCTGGGCGAACGACTCCGTCTCGGAAGGGTTCGGTTCCTGATCGGGGTCGAAGTCGTTCAGCGCTTCGAGCGCTCGCTTCGCGAACCACTCCTGATAGTCGTGGCTGCGCGCGGTCATCGTCCCACCCATCAGGATGAGTTCGACCTTGTCGATGGGATGGCCGATCTCCCGGAGCTGGTGGAGTCGCAGCGTCACCTGCCCGTAGGGGTCGTAGTCGTTCTGCACGCCGCGCGCAGCAGCGGGCTCGTGGCCCGTGTACGACTGGCTCGACGAGAACTCGCTGGCGGGCCCGCCCGGACAGTACAGGCACTTGCCGTGCGGACACATGTGCGGGCTCGTCATGATCGCGACCGGCGTCACGCCCGACGCGGTCCGCACCGGTTTGCGCTGGAGGACTTCTTCGAGGTCGTCACGGCGGTCCTCGGGCGCGAAGTCCAGCAGCTCCGAGTGCTTGGGCACCTTCGGTGCGGAGTGCTCCGAACAGACTTCGAGCTTCGCGCTCTCGACGTCGTCTTTGCCGACGTCCCCGTCGAGGATTCGTTCGACGAGCTCCTCGCAGGCAGCCTCGAATGCGGGGTCGGCGTCCGCGCTCATTACTCCGTAGAAGCCGCCGCGAGCGAAAAAACGTGTCGTTGCGGGGTCGCAGTTAGGCGAGCTGGTCGGTGATGGCGTCGATGACCGCGTCGACGACCGCGTCCTTCTCGCCGGAGAGGAACTCGATGCGGCCGTCGCGTGCGCCGCGCGGCTCGACACCGGCCTCGGAGAGTTCGTCGGCGACCGTCTCGCCGACGGCGCGCACGTCCACCGCGTCATCGCTGCGGACGCGAATCTCGTCGCCGCTCACGCCGACGAGCACGTCCGCACGGTCGCGACGCCGGTAGAGCGCGTCGAGCAGCAGGTCGACCGGCGGGAAGTCGTACTCGTGAGTGTACGCGTCCACGTCCAGCGTCTCGAAGGCGACGCCGTCCTGGCCGCGCACGTCGAGGTGGGGTTCGGCGGTCGAAACTTCCGTTTCGAGGCGCTCGCGGAACTGCTCGGAAACGTGCTCGATGAGCGAGTCGTCGGCCTCCCCCCAGAGCAGGTCCGAGATGAGTTCGCGTTTGTCCTCGTAGGACTGGTAGAATGCTTCCAGCGCGATGGCGTCTCGGAGTTCGGCGAGCGTGTCCGGGCTGTAGTGGGTCTGGGCGGCGAGGTCCGCGTACGCGTCGGGCGTGTCAGCCCAGTACGCGACGGCGGGCAGGTGGTAGAGGTCCTCTCGTACGTCATCGTTGACGAACGCGGCGAGCTGCGAGCCGAGCGCCCCCGTGTTCACAGGATTCTCGCCGGCTTCCGTCGGGCTGACGAGAACGTCTGCGCCCGCAGCGTCGTCGGTGTAGCCGCCGTCGATGGCGACCGTGTCTGCGTCGTAGATGTCCAGCAGGTCGATGGCGTCCGTGGACTCGCTGGTCGAGCCGGCACCGACGAGCACGAACAGTGGGTGTTTCTCGTCGTGGCGTTCGGCGGCTTCCAGCATCGACGTCACGTCGCCGGTGGCGTCGTCGATGGTGTAGAACGCGTCGTCGAGCGGCCGCCGGTCGACGTAGTGGTATTCGGCGTCCTCGCGCTCGTGTTCGTCCCGGATGAGTGGGAGGAGCGCGCGCTCGATGGCCGTGCCGGCGACGTAGCCTTCGACGGTGGCGGTGTGGCGGACGATGACCGGACGAGATTCGACGACGGCGCGGCGGATGGCCGTCGCGGCGTCGACGAGGTCGTCGGTGACGGCTTCGACGGCGTCGTCCTCGGCGAGCAGGTTAGTCGTCTCGGGGGTGGCGCGCTCGGTGAGCGCGTCCTCCATGCGGGCTTCGACGGCTTGCGCGTCCGTGCCTTCGAGCTCGTAGAGGTCCTCGGTTTCGACCTGGAGTTCGCCGCGACGGCGCTCGACTTCGCCGACGATGCGGACGACGTCGCCCGCTTCGATGTCGGGGTAGGCGCGGACGCCCGCTTCGACGAACGCAGCGCAGTCGACGGCACCGGTCTCGTCGGCGAGTTCGAACACCGTCGGGCCGCTGGTCTGCCGGGCGTTCGCGAGCTCGCCCTCGACCGTGACGCGTTCGTCGACGTAGTCCTCGAGGTCGGCAATCGGAACGCGTTCTGGTTCGCTCTCTTCGGACTCGGCATCCGCAGATTCGCTCTCCGCGGCTTCCGCTTCGCCGTCGGCGGCTTCGGCTTCCTCGTCCGTCTCGGCTTCCTCGTCTGCCTCGGCTTCGGGCTCGGGTTCGGCGTCTTCGGATTCGCCGAATTCGAACTCGGCGTCGTCCTCGGAAACCGGCGTTCCGCCGTCCGCGGTGCTGGTTTCGGTGTCCTGTTCCTCGTCGGAATCGTCGTCGTCCTCCGGGAGCTCCGCGTTCGACTCCGCGCTCGGGTCGTCGACGAGGTGGCCGCGGAAGTCGCGGTCGTCCTGTCGAATCGACCAGCCGAGGTCGACGTTCTCGTTGTCGTGGACGTCCGTAACTTGGACGTACACTTTGTCGCCGGCGTCCCAGCCGAGCGATTCGAGGCGGCCGGGCACTTCGCTACGGTGAAGCAGGCCGGTGACAGAGTCACCGATGTCGACGAACACGCCGAAGTCGGCGAAGCCGTCGATGGTGCCTTTGTAGTAGCGACCGGGCGTCAGTTGATCGGGAGAATCTCCGCGGAACTCGAAGGCGACGTCCTCCTCGTGGGTGTCACAGACACGGCCGTCCGTGGAGGAGCCGCAGATGATACACGTACCCATTTGCTTCGAAAGAGCGGGTGCTGCCGTAAACGATTATCGAAAGCTCGTCGGTTCCACGTGGTAACACTCGCGCTCGCGAGCTACTCGAAGACCGGGCTGTCGGCTTCCAACGCTTCCACATCGTCGACGACGTCGCGAACGTCTTCGGGGAACAACGCGACCTGTACTTCGTTGCCGCTGTCGTCCTCGAAGACGAGTTTGACGCGCTTGTCGCCGAATTCGCGGGCTTCTGCGGCTTCGACGTCGAATAGTTTCGCGTCGGCGGCCGTGTTCGACGGGCCGACGTGCTTGACAGCACCGTCTTTCAGTTCGAACATGAGGTCCGAGAAGTTGACGTTGAGCACACGCCGACGTTGGCGGTGCGCCCACTAAACTCCGAGCACTGCAGCGGCCTCGACCGCGCGCCCGACCCACGGCATGTAGTCGGCCGTCCACGGGAACAGCGCAGCCGTTGCAGCGAACCAACCGAATCCGGAGCCGTACGCGAGCACGCCCGGCACGAGCGCGGTTACCGTGGCGCGCGCGAACGACGTGTTGTGAACGATGCGCGTCCCGAGCACGAGCAGCACGAACGCCCACAGCCCGCAGACGAACGTGACTACTGGGACGCTGATACCGACGAACGCGCAGGGCGCGCTGGCGTACGCGAGCACTTGCACGGTTTCGCTGACGCCACCGCGGTCGGGAACCACGGCAGCGAGCACGAGTGTTTCGACAGCTGACAGCGCGTGCAGCGCGGCGGGCGCAATCAGGAGGACGGCGAGAGCGAGTGTGAGCGTGGCGGCGAGCCACGATGGGGCCGGGAATTCCAGTGCATGCCCGGGGTTCAGTACGAGTCGCGTTCCCTGTGAGACGAGCACGACCGCCATCGCGAACACCAGCCCCGGGGCTTGGTCGCCCGGCGAGACGGCTTCCTCGAAGAACGTCGTGGGGTTCACGAGCACCTGCGTGAACGCCTTCGCGAGCCCCACCGGCCCGCGCTCGCGGCCACCCTCAGGCTCTACCCACGTAGTCATCTCAGTCCCGCTCGACGACGTGGCAGTTCCGACACCGTGCCTCGTAGGACTCCTCCGCGCCGACCATAATCGTGGGGTCGTCGTAGTGGGCTGGCTCGCCCTCGATGAGCCGCTGGTTGCGGGTCGCGGGCTCCCCACACTGCGTGCAGATGGCCTGGAACTTCTCGACGTACTCGGCGACCGCCATCAACTGTGGGATGGGGTCGAACGGCTCCCCACGGAACGTCTGGTCGGTGCCGGAGACGACGACGCGGCGGCCGTCGCTAGCGAGGTTCTGACAGACTTCGACGAGTTCGTCGGGGAAGAAGTTCGCCTCGTCGATGGCGACGACTTCCTCGCCGTTGAGGTAGCTGGGAATCTTCGAGACGCCCTCTGCGGTGGTGTCGACGACCGTTGCCTCCCACGTGCGGCCGGCGTGCGAGCCGAGCGTCGCCTCGCCGTACCGGTCGTCGATGGCCGGCGTGAACGCCGCGACCTCCTGGCCCGCGATTTCCGCGCGCCGCAGCCGCCGCAACAGCTCCTCCGTCTTCCCGGAGAACATCGACCCCGTGATGACCTCGGCCCACCCGGAGTTCGTAATCGCGTGCATGCTCACAACGGGGGTGGTCGCGGGGCAAAACGCTTGCTCATCTGCGGCGGCGATTACAGGCAGCCAGGAATCCACCCGCACCTATTTTGGGCCGGCTCACCTCTCGCGGCGTATGTACGACGACGTCCTGTTGCCGACCGACGGGAGCAGTGCCGCGGACGCTGCAGTCCCGCACGCAATCGAACTCGCGGACCGCTACGGCGCCCGCCTGCACGTTCTCTACGTCGCGGATACCACCGAGTACAGCACCGTCACCTTCGAGGACGACGTCGTCGATCCGCTGGCCGAGGAAGGCGAGCAGGTCGTCGACGACGTCGTCGAGAAAGCCAGCAACCAGAACATCGAAGCCGTCGGCGTCGTGATGAAGGGCGGTGCCTACGAGACCATCCTCCAGTACGTCGAAGACGAGGACATCGATGTGGTCGTGATGGGGACGCACGGCCGACGTGGTCTCGACCGCGCGCTCCTCGGGAGCGTCACCGAACGCATCGTCCGTACCTCAGACGTCCCCGTGTTGACGGTTCGCGAGGACGAAGCGTAGACCAGGCGTGGCCATTCGGTGCTGGCGGTCAGATACCTCGGACAGTCTCGATGACGCCGACGGATTCGAGGACCATCCATGCGAGGAACAGCGCGTACAACGCGAGGAAGCCGACGGCTTCGCGGTCGGTGAGTTCGAGGTCGGTGCGGGTGGTGACAACGAACACGAGCGTCGCGAACGCCAGGAACCCCATCGTCGGCACCGCGACGCGGAAGTCGATGGTGGCGGTGCCGGCGAGGAGGACGCCGAGCGGGATGGCGACGAGGAGGTTGAACGTGTTGCTACCGAGGACGTTCGTGACGCTGGTGACGCTCTCGTCGTTCTTCGCGGCTCGGACGCTGACGATGGCGTCCGGGAGGCTGGTCGCGGCGGCGATGACGGTGACGCCCCAGAGGAACGTCGGCGTGTTGAACGTGGCGCCGAAGGAGAGCGCGGCGCGCACGATTCCCTCGACGCCGATGCCGATGACGACGAGTGCGGCGGCGAGCACGGCCCACTCGCGGCGCGGGCGCACGTCCGGCGCTGGTTCGGGGACGTGCTCGCTCGCGTCCTGCTGGTGGAGGAAAACGTAGACGCCGTACGTCGCGAGTGGAACGAGCGCGAGCGACGGCGTGAGGATTGCCGCCCGGTTCGTGCCGCCGGGGACGTAGGTCGCACCGAGCGCGAACACCAAGAACAGCACGAGAATGGAGATGATGTAGAACTGCGCGTCCTTGTGGACGATGTCCCGCGTGGTCGACAGCTCCTCGCTGGAGAACGCGGACAGCGCAGGAATCACGAGGAGGTTGAAGATGGCACTTCCGACGATTGCGCCGACGCCCAGCGAGAATTCGCCGTGGACGACCGTGCTGACGACGACGGAACTGATTTCGGGGAAACTCGACCCGACGGCGACGACGATGGCACCGTGGACGGCGACGGGGAGGCCGTAGTACTTGCTGAGGCGCTCGGCGGAGCGCTCGAAGAAGCTGCTGCCCTTCCAGATGACGGCAGTACCAACGACGACCAGTACTAGTGGAACGAGAACCCCGGCCATGGACCGTGACGTACATTCGGCGGCCGGTTATTCGTTCTCCCTCCGGAACGACATTGCTGGCGTCGGCGCCGACTGTTCACTTCGCGAGGCGTGCGACCGTCTCCTCGCCGTGCTCTTCGAGTTCGACGAGGCCGTCCCCGGCGAGGTCTTCGAGTAAGCCACGGAGCCACTCGCGGCCGGTGTCGCCGCCGTAGTCGACGCGCACCCGCGGGCCGAGTTCGTCGAGTTCGAGTTCGCCGTGCTCGCGGAGCGCGCCGACCGCGCGCCCGCGCTTCTGCCGGCGACTCCCCTCGAACGTCGACTGCTCGGGGACGTCCGGCGCGGAGAAGTCGCCCGAGGCGTACGCCGCACACCACTCCCGCCACGGACAACCGGCCTCGTCACAACTCGGGGACTTCCCGCAGGCCACCCCGCCTAATTCCATGATGGCGTTGTTCCAGACCTCGGATTCCCCGTCCGGCATCAGCTCGTTCGCGGCTTCCTCGAAGACCGTATCGTCGTCGGGGACGTCGAACGCGCGGTAGAGCACGCGCTTGACGTTCGTGTCCACGACCGCGTCGCCGTTGTCGAACGCGAACGACGCGACGGCGTTGGCGGTGTACGGGCCGACGCCCATCAACTCCGAGAGTTCGTCGGGCGTCTCCGGGAACTGGCCATCGTAGTCGTTCTCGACCTGCTGGGCGGCCTCGTGGAGGTACTTCGCGCGGTTGTTGTACCCGAGGCTGTTCGCCGACCAGAACCCGACGACGTCCGCGCGGTCCGTAGCGGCGAGGTCGGTCGTCGTCGGCCACTTCTCGAGGAACGCGTGGTAGGCGTCCTCGACGCGAGAGAGTTGGGTCTGCTGGCTCATCACCTCCGAGACGAGAATCGCGTACGGGTCGTCGGTGCGGCGCCACGGGAAGTCCCGGTGGCCGTCCTCGTACCACGCCACCAGCGCGTCCCGAACGGCGTCGACGTCGCTGGGAAGTGCGTACTCCCCGGCCCCCTCAGTCATGGACGGCAGTTGTTCGGTCGCGCGCTTAGGGGTGCTGGTTCGCGGCCGGCCGCGAATTGCAGGCGGGGAGAACGCCCGCGAGGATTAATTTCTACGCACGGGAACTCGCGCGTGATGCGATGGAACGCCCGCCTTTCGGTCTGTGTCGCCGCGTTGCTCGTGACCGCGGGCTGTACCGGTCTCTCGGACGGCGAAAACGCGGCGGACGCCGCACAACTCCAGAGCAACGTCGTGGACGCGATGGCCGACGTCGACACCTACCGCATGGAGATGCGGATGAACGTCTCTGCGAGCGGCCAGTCGCTGTCGATGACCCAGCGCGGTGTCTTCGACCACGAGGCCGAACGAGCGCGCGTGAACGCGACTGTTCTCGGGCAGGAGACGACGACGTCCATCGACGGCACGACGGCGTACGTGAACGTCGGTGGCGTCTGGCAGACCCGCGACCTCTCGGACCGGGAGCCGTGGAATGAGAGCACCGGCATCGACCAGCAGCGCGCGCTCCTGGAGTCGGGTAACGTCACCGTCGCGGGGTCGGCGACTGTGGACGGCGTGGCGACGACCGTGCTGCGGGTCGACCCCGACCCGTCGGACGTGAAGTCCGTCGTCGCCCAGCAGCAGGGACAGGCGCTCGACGGGGTCGGCGTCGAGTCTGCCACTTACCGGGTGTACGCCGCTAACGATACACACCGGCTTCGGCAGGTCGAGATGAACCTCACGATGTCCATTAGCGGGCAGACCACGGACGCGAACGCCACGATCACGTTCTCGGAGTACGGCGAGCCGGTGAACATCTCAGTGCCCGACGCCGCTACCGACCAGGCCGCGCGCGGCCGCGCTGTCGCCTGACGCGGGCGCTGCGAGCAACGGAAAGGCGTATCCCGACGCCAGCACACGTCCCGCGTATGAGTCTCGACGACCTCGAAACCGACGTCGAATTGGCGTACGAAGACCTCGACGACTACGAGTTCCTCGACCGCGAGAGTCGCCAAGAATTGGCGATGCTGAGCGCGGCGCTGGACGCCGACACGGACGAACTGCTGCGGCGTGCGATTCACTTGCTGTTCCAGTCGACGACCGAGTCCGGGCGCCTGGACTTCCACCTGCGGTCGACGTACGACGTTACCTACGACGAATATCTTTCGGGGATGACGTTCGACGATGTGACCGGCGGCGCCGCGGTCCAGCAGCCCGACGACGACCGCCGCTACCAGTTCTAAAGCTGGACCGCCGACAGAATGCGGGGTTGTTAAATCCCGGACGCGCCGACTACGAGGTATGCGAGACCGAACGCGACGCGACGTGCTGCGAGCGACCGCAGGTATCGGCGCGACGGCCGCGCTTGCCGGTTGTCTCGGCGGTGGCGGCGGCAGCGACGACGAAGTCGACGCTCTCGACGCTCCGGAGGGCACGGAAGTCGTCGAAGTCGGCCCCGATGGGAACTACGTCTTCGACCCTGAGGAACTCACGATTTCGACGGGGACGACCGTGCGGTTCGTCTGGCTGTCCGGGACGCACAACGTCGCCGTGACGAGTCAGCCCGCGGACGCCGACTGGTCGGGCCACGACACCATCGAGGAGCGCGGCTTCTACTTCGAGTACACCTTCGAGGTGCCGGGTCGCTACGAGTACGTCTGTACGCCCCACCAGGCGCAGGGGATGACCGGCGCAATCGTCGTCGAAGAGTAGTTACTGGACGTCCTCGCTGTGGCCCGTAGTGGGTCCAGCCTTCGTGACCTTTGGGTCGTCGAGAGCATCCAGGAAGACGTCCATCGCGACGTCGATTTCGCGCTCCGTGACGTCCAGCGGCGGGAGCAAGCGCACCGTCTTGTAGCCGCAGCCGAGCAGCAGTAGCCCGCGCTCTAGGCACGCCTTCACGACGGCTTCGCGGCGGTCCTTGGTGTCGAACTCGACGCCGAGCATGAGGCCGTTCCCGCGCACGTCGGCGACGAAGCCGGGCGCGTCGTCGGCGAGAATCTCTTCGACTTGGCGGCCGCGCTCGGTGACGTTGTCGAGCACGCCGTCGCTGGTGATGGCGTCGATGGTGGCGACGCCCTGTGCGGCCGCGAGCAGGTCGCCCGCGCCCCACGTCGAGGAGAGTCGGCCGGTCTCGTCGGGGAAGAGGTCCTCGTTGGCGACGGTCGCGCCGACGCGCAGGCCTTTCGCGGACGTGATGACGTCGGGGTCGATGCTGGTGTGGTCGACGCCCCAGAGTTCGCCCGTGCGGCCGAGCCCGGACTGAATCTCGTCGGCGATGACGGGGATGTCGTGGGTCTGTTGGATGTCGGCGATGTCGTCGGCGAAGTCGTCGCTGGGGACGCGGTAGCCGCCCTCGCCCTGCTGGGGTTCGAGGATGAGGTACGCCACTTCCTCGGGGTCGATGACGCCGCGCTTGGGGTGGAGTTTGTCCGCGACGACGTTCCCACCGGGGCCGTTGGTCTTCCACCCGCACTCGCAGTCGCTCTCACAAGCGCAGTAGGGTGCGGAGACGACGACGCCGATTTCGGGGTAGCCGGTGCGGTGGACGGCCTTCGAGCGGTTCAGCGAGAGCGCGCCGAGCGTGCGCCCGTGGAACGCGCCGTCGAACGTGAACGCGCGGTGGCCGCCGTTCGCGTAACAGATTTTGATGGCGTTCTCGACGGCTTCCGCGCCCGTATTCGAGAGGAAGACCGTGTCCAGGCCGTACTCCTCGGTGATATCGGTGAGCCGGTGAAGTAGTTGCGTGGATGTCGGTAAGTCGGCGTCCTCGGGTGGCCAGCCGCCGCTGGCGTAGAAGTCCTGGCCCGCAATCTTGGAGGGGTCGACGACGTCGAACTCCGCCAGTCGGTCCATGATTTTGGGGTTGTTGTAGCCGAACGGCGCGGCCGCGACGTGGCTCGTGAAGTCCATGAGGACGTTACCGTCGACGTCCCGGCAGAACGGGCCGGCGGCGTCTTCGGTGATGTCCCAGACGAACTCGTAGACGTACGTGCTGGGTGCGGCGTGCTCGTGGTGGTAGTCGACCCACTGCCGGGCTTTCTCGCCGGGCAGGCTTCGGACGCTCGGCTCCGCGGTCTCCCTGTCCATGGTTCTGGTTGCCCGGGCCGCCGACAAAAGCGATTCGTTACGGTTGGGGCAAACTTCACCGGCCGTCAGAACGCGACGACAGCGGTCGCGACGCCACCAGCGACGAGCAGAACTGCGCTGTATCCGGCGACACGGTACGCGAACGAGCGGTTGTCGCTGGCGGCGGTGAGCGCGACCTTCACGCCGATGGAGGAGGCGGTCGCCAGCAACACGGCGATGGTGGCGGCCGTCCCCGAAATCGCGCCCGTCCGGTAGAGCACGATGGCGGACGTCGTCGCGCCCGCGCTCGACACCAGGCCGGAGAGGATGGCGGTCGCGTAGAGGCCGGCGGAACCGAATTGGGTCTGCGCGAGCCCACCCGCGACCACGACGACGAGGAACATCGCGCCGAACGCGAGCGCATTCCGCATCGAGAACGGGCTCTCCAGTTCCATCTCGACGCGCGTCGACCAGTCCGCGGTGACCGCCGCGACGCCGATACAGCCGAGGACGATGACGACGAGCGGGACCGTCGCCGCCACGAGCACGCCCGTCGAGAGCGTGAACACCACGACGATGAGGAGATTCCGGAGCGCCATCGCGGCATTTGCGAGCAAGACGCCCGCGACCGCGTACGACGCCGCCTCCGTGCGCTGGCTGACGTGGTCGAGCATCGTCCCGACGACCGCCGTCGAGGACGCCAGCCCGCCGAAGAACCCCGTGACGGCGATGCCGCGGCCGCCGTACGTCTTCACGACGACGTAATTCACGATGCCGATGCCGGCGACGAACACGACCATCAGCCAGACGACGCGTGGCTCGATTTCGACCGCGTACCGCCCCGACCCGAGCGCGACGGTGCCGGCCGGCAACAGCGGGTAGACGACGAACGCCAGAATCGCGAATTCGAACGTCGAGCGCAGCTCCTCCCGGGAGAGCCCCCACGCGAACCCGTGGAGTTCGCGCTTGAACACCAGCAGGACGGAACTGGTGACGGCGACGACCGTCGCGGGGAGCACCGCGTCGATGGCGACGAGCACGCCGACGCCGTACGCCACCATCAGGCTCACAGCGGTCGTCAGGTGGAGCCCCTCGTCCTCGTTGCGCATCCCCGAGACCATCAGCACGCCCGTAACGACAATGACGAACGCGGCACCGACGCTGGAGAGGTACGGCGGGCAGACGCCCGCGGCGTCCGCGCAACGCTCTGTATCCACCTCGGTGAAGATGGTGGCGAGAACGCTGACGAGCGCGAACGTCCGGATGCCGGCGGCCTTCTGGGCCCACTCACGCTCGAGGCCGATGAACAGCCCGAGCGCGACCGACAGCGCGAGGCGGACGACGCGGCTGTCGACCGGGGCGTCCGCCAGCAACTCGATGATTCCGGGCACTCTCTGGCGTTCATCGTGGGTGGGCAAAAACTTGCGGGCTCAAACAGGCTGCCACCCGGGCACGGCCGGCGAATCTTTTTGCGTGGCCGCGCTGCAATCTCATGTAATGGACGTCGACCGCGGTCGACTCGCGTGGTGGGTGGTGGCTGCCGTGCTCAGCGGCGTGCTCGCGTTCACCGTCTACTCGTTCCTCGGGACGTTCGTGCTCGGCATCTTCATCTACTACGCGACGCGACCGGTCTACCGCCGTCTCGGACGGTGGATACAGCAGCCGACGGTCCGCGCGGTGGTGGCGCTCGTGACGCTCGCGCTCCCCGCGATGCTGGTCGTCGCCTACACCACCGCCGTCGGCCTCCAGGAGTTCAACCAGTTCGTCGACGCCCAGAACGTCGACCTCGGGCGGGTCGGAACGCTTCTCGACCCGTATCTCGACGTCTCCTCCATCGTCCAGGACCCGCAGGCGTTCCTGAACCAGCCGTCAGTACAGGAAGCGCTGGCCTCGTCTGCGAGCAACGCGCTGGAGTACGTCGGCTTCCTCGGGACGCTGTTCGTCCACCTGTTCGCGGTTGTCATCGTCGCGTTCTACCTGCTCCGGGACGACCACCGCCTCGGCGGCTGGTTCCAGCGTCGGTTCACGGACGGCAGCGGTGTCACGGAGGCGTACGCGCGGGCGGTCGACCACGACCTCTCGACGGTCTTCTTCGGAAACATCGTCTTCGCGTTCGCCACCGGCGTCATCGCCGCGGTGTCGTACGCGACGCTGGACGCCTTCTCGCCGGCGGGTATCGCCACCCCCTATCCCGTGTTGTTCGGGCTCATCACGGGCATCGCGAGCCTCGTTCCGGTCGTCGGCATCAAACTCGTGTGGATACCGCTGGCCGGGTGGCTCGGCTTCGTCGCGTACCAGAGCGGCACCGGCTACGTGTTCGTCGCCGTCTTCGTCGCTGTCGCCGCGGTCGTCGTGGACTTCGTGCCGGACTTGCTGTTGCGGCCGTACGTCTCGGGGCGCGACATCCACCTCGGGCTGGTGATTCTGTCGTACGTCTTCGGGCCGCTACTGTGGGGCTGGTACGGACTGTTCCTCGGCCCGCTCGTGCTCGTGTTCGTCGTGCACTTCGCCCGGCTCGTGCTCCCGGAGTTGCTGGCGGGCGAGGAGATTTCGCCGGAGGCGCTCGGTGGCGACATCTTGACGGCGAGCGACGACGGCGAACAGACCGACGTCTCGGAATTCGAGTCGGATTCGGAGAACGGCGGGGGGTCGTAGTCAGCGCTCTTCGAGGCGGGTGCCGTCGTGCGGACAGTACGCGAATTCGGGATTCTGCGTCCGGAACCCGCAGTCCGGGCACTCGTAGACGGCGGGTTCCTCAGTGCGTCGTCGGAACAGCAGCGGAATCAGCGGCACTGCGAGGAAGAAGACGGCGATATCGAAGACGACCCACGCGGCGACGCTGATAGCGAGGCTCGCGAGCACGCCGACGGCGGCGGTGGCGGTCCGCGAGGAGACCACAGCTAGTCGAGGTCGACGTACTGCTGTTCCCACTCGCGGCGCGCGGCGATTTCGCGGCGGCCGCGGCGAGTGAGCGTGTAGTAGTTAGTCCGCTGGTCGAGTTGGCCTTTGTCGACGAGGCCCTTGTCGACGAGGGTGTCGAGGTTGGGGTAGAGTCGACCGTGGTGGATTTCCGACTCGTAGTACTCTTCGAGTTCTTCCTTGATGGCGAGGCCGTGTGGCTCGTCTAGTCCGGCGACGACGTAGAGGAGGTCGCGCTGGAACCCTGTCAGGTCATACATATGTCCTACTCTCGTTATGTCTTTCGTCTCGGAAAGCATAAGCGTAGGGGATTGGCGTGCCGATTGCCGATAACGACCGGGCGTGTATCGAAGTGACATGTCGATATCGGTGACTCGAACTGGCATCGCCCGCCGTCCCGCCGACTTTATGCCGGCCGCCGAGCGACACGCTCACATGGCCGGCGTGGACGCCCACAACCTCCCAGACGTCTCGCCGACAGCGTGGCGACTCCTCCGCGTCGCCGCCGACTTCAGCCAGCGCGACGTCGAGCGCGCAGTTCCGGACCTCCGGCAGGCCCACGTCTCGATGCTCGAGGGTGGAAACCGCGGGCTCTCCGGCGACCGCCTCCGTGACCTCTTCGACCTCTACGCGGCCGAACTCGACGACGAACAGGTGGCCGCCATCGTCGAGCACTTCTGAGCCACCGCACCGAGAGTAATTCCGTTAATCATTAACGATAGGAGTGGCGACTGCCCGTGTATCAATGATACAGGTGGACGTTCGCTCGACGCGTGGCCGACTCGCGGTGTTCGCGCTCGCGCTCGCGGTCACCGCCGCCATCGCGCTCGCACCGACCCCCGAGGGCCTCGGCCTCGAAGGGAAGTACGCCATCGCCACGATGGCGTTCGCCGGCATCCTCTGGGTGACCGGCGCGCTCCCACTGGCGGTCACCGCGCTCTCGATTCCCGCGCTGCTCACCGCGTTCGGGGTGTTCGGCGACCTCGACGACGCACTCGCGCCGTTCGCCGACCACCTCATCTTCCTGTTCATCGCGGGGTTCATGCTCGCGAACGCGCTCCAGAAGTACGACATCGACCGCCGCATCGCGCTGTACATCATGGCGCGCATGGGGTCCAGTCCCCGCAAGCTCATCCTCGCGGTGATGATTGCGACCGCGGTGCTCTCGATGTGGGTCTCGAACACCGCCACCAGCGCGATGATGACGCCCATCGCGGTCGGCGTGCTCGCGCAAGTCGTCGGCCGCGACGAACTCACGGAAGCCGGTGACGGGGAACCCACGACGAACATCCAGGTCGCCACCCTCCTCGGGACTGCGTACGGTGCCAGCGTCGGCGGCGTCGGCACGCTCATCGGGACGCCGCCGAACGCCGTCGTCGCAGGCGTCCTCAACGACCAGCTCGGCTACGAAATCGGGTTCGCCGACTGGCTGCTCATCGGCCTCCCTATCGTCGTCGTCACGCTCCCCATCGTCTGGTACGTCCTGACGTTCCGGCTGTTCCCGCCGGAAATCGAGGACGTCAGTGGCGCGCGCGAGGAAGCACGCCGCTACCTTCGCGAGGAGGGCGAACTGAGCACGCGCGGCCGCCGCGTCGCGTACATCTTCACCGCGACCGCCGGCCTGTGGGTGCTGGGCGGCCTCGGCGGCCCCGTCTGGTGGCTGTTCGAGACCGTCGGCCTCAGCACCGACACCGCGAACGTCCTCCACACCACGCTGTTCGGCGGCAACGGCCCGACGCTGTTCGGCACCGAAGGCGGCTATCAGGGACTGCTGTACTACGTCATGGTCGGTCTCTACGCTATCCCCGCGCTCGTGCTCGCGGACACCACCGAGTGGGAGGATCTCGTCGACATCGACTGGGGGACCATCCTCCTCTTCGGCGGTGGCCTCTCGTTGGCCTCCGGGTTCGCCAACAGCGGCGCGACGCGCTGGATCGCCGAGTCCATCTTCGGCTCGCTCACCGGCCTCCCCATCGTCGTCATCGTCGCCGCCGTCGTCCTGCTGGTCATCTTCCTCACGGAGATGACCTCCAACACCGCAACTGCCACCATCATCGTGCCAGTGCTCGTCTCTATCGGTGGTATCCTCGCTGCGACGCTCGGCCTCGCCGAGGAGTCCGCCGCCATCTTCCTGGCGGTGAGTGGCGCTATCGCCGCGAGCTTCGCGTTCGCGCTCCCGGTCGCGACGCCCCCGAACGCCATCGTGTTCGGCTCGGGGTACATCGAACAGCGCGACATGATGCGCGCCGGCGTCGTCCTCAACCTCCTCATGACCGCGGTACTGACGGTGTTCATCTGGCTGCTGTTCCAGTTCGTCTGGCCGATGTTCCTCTGGTAACGCGGCCCGACGACTCGACGCCTCGTCTTCCGGCGTCTTCGAGCAATCGCGACGGATTCGACCTCGTGGCAGTCGTGCTACCCATCCTCTCGGAACGGTTATCCGTGTATCGCGCCTCTGTTTGGTTGTAATGGCAGAAGGTAAGGTTGACTTCTTCAACGACACTGGCGGCTACGGTTTCATCACGACTGACGACGGCGACCTCGACGACGACGAAGACGTGTTCTTCCACATGGAAGACGTCGGCGGCGAAGACCTCACGGAAGGTACCGAGGTCGAATTCGACATCGAGTCCTCGCCCAAGGGGCCTCGCGCAGCGAACGTCGTCCGACTGTAATACGACGTACCTGTCGTTCACAGCGACAACCGACACTCCAATTTTTCAGACGACGATACGGCCGAGCTGACGCGCTCTGTACGTAACCGAATATACTGACGAGAACCGTCTCTGGAGCGCCTGGTGAGACGAATTCACAGTACTGCCGCTTCGAGCGTCGTGCAACGGAAAAGGATGCGGAGCCGGAAAATCCGGCCCCGCAGCCGCCCTGAATTGGTCCCCGCTGACGCTTCGGCCCTCCAAAGCGAAGCGTCACCTGGGTCAAAACGGGCGACGATAATAAACCTATCCCCGGCAGTAACGGCTGCCGCTACATGTGCTCTTCTTCCAACACCCAACCGAGCGCCCGTCGGTAGTACGTGAACATCTCGCGGACGCCCTCGTGGTTCATCTCCTCGGATTCGAGCTGTTCGACGAGAAACTCGTACTGCTCGCGGATTTCCTCCTCGCTTCGCATACCGGCTGTCGGAACGCCGGCCGTATCAATATGCCGCGCTACTTCCGGTCAAGCCGCGAGAGCCCGTGCCAGGTGGCGTTCACGAGCTCCTCGCCGTCGCCCTCGGCGTCCGTCCAACCGCGAGCGAGCGCGTCCTCCAGCGCGTCGAGGTCGTGGTTCTCGAAGTTGTTCATCCCGCGGAACGCTTCGAGTGCGTCCCGAGCGGCTTCGTCGAACTCGCCGGATGGCGTACCGTCGTAGAAGCCGAGGTCGGCGAGCGCTCCCTCGACGGCTTCGGCGGTGTCGCCATCGAGTTCGCGGTACTCCTCGGGGTCCTCGCGTTCGAGGAGCGTGACGTCGTAGACGCGGAACACGCGCTCCAGTTCGTCGATGGGGGCGTCGTGGTCGTCCACGCGGACGTCTATCCAGCGGTCGTTCCCGCCGTCGTAGCCGCCCTCCGGTTTCGCGACGTACAGCGCAGCAGACTGCTCGCCACGCTGGTCGCCGCCCGCCTCGTTGCCCGCGTGCAGCGCCGCGATGAGTTTCTCCGGGAGGCCGCCCTCGGTCGCCTCGAACGTCTCGGCCATCGCGTCCACGGTCTCACGGTTTTCGAGGATGTTCCCCTGCACGGTGTACTGTTCGCCCTGTCGGTCGCTGGCGTGGTCGAAGCACTCGTCGCCTGTGAACGCGGCCACGGAGCCGTCCTGTCCGACCACCCCTACCTGTCGCTGCGGGGCGTCCTCGTCGTCCTCGGTGAGTTGTTCGACGACTTCGTCGGCCGAATACCCCTCGCGTAGCAGGTCGAGGCCGTCCGGGCCGTACGCGACGTTCGCGAAACCCTGCGTGGCGATGGCACCCGCGTCGGCGCTGGCGAACGGGACGACCGCGCCCACGCCGACGAACTTCGACTGGACGGCGACCCCGACCGCGTCGGTCTCCGGGTCGCGCGCAACGATGGAGAACGTCATGGCCGGCAGGTGGCCAGCCGCGGGCAAAAGCCTACGGCTCGACCACCTCCGTTGCCGTCTTCTCGGCGGTCAACGGTTGCCGACTCGCCAGCGAGACATCGAACGCGGGGTGTTCAGCGAGATGCCACAACACCATGTGTCGACGGCCCGCCGTCAGCCCGCTTGCGGAGAGGTCGTCGGCAGTGAACTCCGTGGGGAGGCGCTGGCAGAGTCGCTCCAGCGCGTCGAAGGAGTCGAACACTTTGCGGTTGCCCGACGAGTCGGCGCCGCGGCGCTCCACGACGTAACTACCGTCCGGGCGGTGCACGCCGACGGTGTTCACGAACGTCTCTCGGGCGGTCAGTGCGTCGTCCAGCGAGTCGCGGAGCTCGGCGGCGTCCTCGCGGGGGAGAAGCAGTTCTTCGTCGCCGACGGTGACGGCGACCCGGCTGCCGCGGCGCTCGACGGAGAAATCAGGCGAGCGGTCGGATTTCTCGACCAGCCACGTCGCCGTGGCTTACTCTATCCTCGGCTGCCGGCGTCGTCAGATTCTGACTCGGCATCGTGGGAGACCGTTGCAGGCACTCGTAGTTAACTCCGGTGGTGGGACAGACGCCGGCTGTCCGGCCGCACTCGCCCGTTCGATTTTTCACCCGACTCCCGGAATATCGGCGTATGGCTCCGCCGACGAGCGTCCTGCTGCCGACCGTCGAGTGGACCTCGGCCTGCGACGAGGTGGCCGCCCAGCTCGGCCCCGCGGACGAACTACTCGTCGTCTGCGACACCGAGGCGGACCCCGTCGCCGACCGCGTGGACGACCTCCCCGAGCAAACCGACCTCGTGTTCGCGGGCGAGCCCGAGGGGTGTTCGGGGAAGGCAAATGCCATCGCTGCGGGCATGGAAGCCGCCGCGCACGACCGCATCGTGTGGACCGACGACGACTTCCACCATCCGCCGGACTGGCTCGACGGCCTCCACGCAGACTACGAGCGCTACGGTCCTGTCTCCGAACTCCCGTTCTTCGTCGGGCGCGACCCGCTCTCGACGCTGCTCGAACCCGTCTACGCGCTCGGCGGCACGCTCGGCGTCTACGTCGGCGACCAGGCGTGGGCCGGCGCGGTCGTCTTCGAGCGCGACGACCTCGACGTCGACGCGTTCCTGGCGGACCTCCGCCGGACGGTCAGCGACGACGGCCTGCTCGCCGAGCGCCTCGACGTCACACCGCTGCGACGCACTCGCCGCGTCGAAATCGGCGGCACGCTCCGGCAGACGCTCGAACGCCACGTCCGATTCACGCAAATCGTCGCCACGCACGACCCGAGCGGGCACGTCGTCGTCGCGCTGGTGACGCTCGCGCTCTTCCTCGCCTGTCTGCTCGTACCGCTGTACGCCGCGTCCGGCCTCACCGCGCTCGTCGCGGGCGTCTACGTAGTGTTCGGGATTCGGCGATGGACTGCCATTCTCGCGTACCCCGCAGTGTTGGCAGCGATTCCGCTCGGTGTGTACGCGCACGCCCGCCGGACGTTCGTCTGGGGTGGCCGGCGCTACCGCTGGCGCGGGAAGTTCGACGTGGAAGTCGTCGAGCGCGTCGACGAGTAGCGAGCCCGATGCACGGGGGTTTTGCCCCGCGACGCCCAACACCTGAGTATGGACGTGCGCGGCGAACGGGAGTGCAAATCGTGTGGGACGCGGTGGTCGTACTACGAGACCGGGAGCATCGAGTGCCCCGACTGCGGGAGTATGCGCAGCGTCGGCATCGGCGAGCGCAGCACGCACACGGACGGGAACGCCGACCTCGACCTCTCGGCTGCCCGCGACGCCGCCGCGGACGGCGACCTTCGCGGTGCGCTCGACCCCGCGGCGGACGCGTGCCGCGACTACTGCCAGTCCCGGGGGTTCGTCTCGGGTGGCGATCTGCTCGACCTCGATGACACGTACCTCGCGGCTCAGGAACTCCGGCGCGCGGCGGTCCTGCTCGGGGACGCGCTCCGGACGAGCGACGAGGCCGAACGCTACGTGCTCGCGCTGTTGAACGGTGCGGAGGATGGCGACCGGCCCACGCCCGACGAGGTACCCGAATCCCTGCGAGCGATTCGCGGGCTGGCGTACGCGGCGGCAGTCGACGCCTACCGCGCGGACGTGCGGACGTACTGCGACGGTGAAGTACCTGAACCCGAGCGCGGACTGCTCGAACGCCTCCGCGACCACGCCAAGCGCGTCGACGCGCTGGACGGCGACGTGTCTCCGGAGGACGCGGAACGACTGGTAGAAGCAGCGCGCGCCATCGCGGACGCGCTCCGCGGCGACGAGTCGGGCGTCGAGCGGGCGCGCACCCGCCTCGACGCGCTGGCCTAACCGGAATCGATTCGCCGGCCTACGGGAGTTCGACGTCCGTCCCAGTCTGTTCGCCGGCGGCCTTCACGGTGTTGTACAGCAACATCGCGCGCGTCATCGGGCCCACACCGCCGGGAACGGGCGTGATGGCGCTGGCTTTCTCCTTGGCGCTCTCGAACTCCACGTCGCCGACGAGCTCGTATCCCTTCTCGGTGTCGGCGTCCACGCGGTTGATGCCGACGTCGATGACGACGGTTCCCTCTGAAAGCATCGAGCCGTCCACGAGTTCGGTGACGCCGGCCGCCGCGACGACGATATCCGCGCGGCGCGTGTGTGCGGCGAGGTCCTCCGTGCGGCTGTGGCAGACCGTGACCGTGGCGTTGCCGCCCTCACTCTTCTGGACGAGGAGGTTCGCGAGCGGCTTCCCGACGATGTTCGAGCGACCGACCACGACGACCTCCTTGCCCTCGGTGTCGACGCCCTCGCTCGCGAGGAGTTTCTGGATGCCGTGGGGCGTGCAGGGCTTGAAGCGCGCGTTCCCGGCGACGAGCTTCCCGACGTTCTCGGGGTGGAAGCCGTCAACGTCCTTCGCGGGGTCGACCGCGGAGAGCACACGCTCGTCGGGGACGTGGTCGGGCGTCGGGTCCTGCACGAGGATACCATGGACGTCCTCACGGTTGTTGAGGTCGGTGACCGTGTCGAAGAGTTCCTCGGCGGGGGCGTCGGGGTCGATGCGGATGTCCTCGGCGGCGATACCGATTTCCTCGCAGTCGCGCTGTTTCATCGAGACGTACGTCTCGCTGGCCTGCTTGTCGTTCATCAGGACGGTCGCGAGTCGCGGCGTCACACCGGCGTCCTTCAGCGCGGCTACGGACTCGGCGAGGTCGTCACGGACGTCGGCAGCGACGGCGTTCCCGTCGATGATGCTGGTCATGGCGCGACTTCCGCGCTCGCCCGCCTTCAATTCGGCGGTTCGTGCATACTCACGCGGGGATCCTCAGGAAAGTATGCATAGAAGTGGCTACGTAAACCGCCGGTGGCCTCCCAGCCACCAGTCGACTCAGTCGTCGACCGCGACCGCTAGCGGCCCGTCACCGGGCAGCGTCGCGGTGTAGTGGCCGTCGCCGAGGTGAACCGTCTCGACCGGCGACCACGTACTGTTCGCGTAGCGGTACAGCGTCACGTCGGTCGCGTTCGCGCCCTCGGGGAGCGTGGCGTTCCCGACCGAGAAGCGCACCGTCGTGTTCTCGACGGTTGCAGACGTCCAGCCGTCGACCGAGAGGTTCGCGTACTGGACGGCCGACGCGTTCGTCAACTCGGCCGCCCCGCCGAGTGTCTCGTTCGCGGGGCCAGCCACAGTGACGTTCACGTCTGAGGTGTTCCCAGTCAGGGTCTCGTTCGTCGTATCCCCGACGACTTCGACGCTCGTGACGTTTGTCACGTTCGTCGCTGCCGTCGGTCCGAACGTGACGTTCGCGACCGTTCGGTTGTCCGACGTCGCGTCCGTGAGGTTCACCGCAACGCGCGTGCGGTCGTCCCAGACGGTCGCGCGGAACGCAGCAGTCGTGTCGTTCGCATTTGCAGTCGCGTCCAGGGCGTCGGTCTCGTTCCCGGTGACCTTCGTCGGCCCGGGAATGTCAAGGACCTCACGGTCGGTCGTGAACGTGTAGCCGGTCGTGTTGTTCCGGTACGCGACGACCTCGAAGTTCCCCTCGACGTCGAACTCGTGGGACCAGAGGCCATCCTCACCAGTACCGTTCCGAATCGGGAAGTACGACCGGTTCACGACGCTACGGTTGTAGAACGTCGTGTTGTTCGTGGGGCGGACGACCAGCCGCGCGTGAATCGCGTTCCCGCTGTTGTGGTCGTTTGTACTGAACGTCACCATCTGCTCGGCGCGACTCGTCATCACCTTCACCTCGATGACGTCGCGCTCGGCGGTGACGTTCACCGACCCGTTCAGGTAGTGGGTGCACAGCGTCTGGTTCTTCGTCGCGTTCACCGTCACTGCCGTCGGCTCGGCGAACGTGTACGTCGCCGTGCCGTCCGGGCCCGTGACGACCGTCTCGTCCCCGAGGTGGAGTGTGGCGTTCACGACGTTGCCACTGGATCCGTCCTTCACGGTGAACTCCACGGGCTGCCCGGGCCGCGGCTCAGTCCGGTTCGCGGAGAGCGACAACGGTACCGTCTCCCGCTCGGACGTGAGCGCGACCGTGTCGTCGCGGTACTCTGTGGCGAATGTGTCGTCCTTCGACGCGGTCGCGGTGAACTCGCCGGCGACGCCGAGTGACAACACGAGGGTGCCATCCTCGCCGGTCGTGACCGTATGGTTCGCGACGGAGACGGTGGCGTTCGCGTAGTTGCCGGTGTCGCCGCGCTTCACCACGAACTGCACGGGTTCACAAGGCCGCGGACTCGTGGTGTTGACGGAGACGTCGAGCGGGACGTCGGCCTTCTCGACGGTGACGTTCTCGGTGTCGTTGTGGTAGTCCGACCCGAGCGTGTCCGTCTTGTTCGCGACGACCTCGTACGTCCCTTCTTCCTCGAACGCGTACGTGAGCTTGCCGTCCGCACCCGTTCGGTACGTGTTGTCGACGATGGCGAGCGAAGCGTTCGCGTAGTTGGACGTGTACGCGTTCTTAGCGGTGAACGTCACTGCTTCGCCCGGCCGCACTGTCGACTCGCTCACCGACAGCGCGAGCGGTTCGTCGCGTTTCTCAACGGTGACGTCGACGGTGTCGTTCTCGTACGTCGTCGACAGCGTCGCCGGTTTCGAGGCGACCACCACGTAGTCACCTACCTCGTCGAACACGTGCTTGAGCGTGCCGTCGCTACCCGTCCACCGCGTCTCGTCGCCGAGGCGGAGGCTCGCGTTCACGTGCTCGCTGGACTTGCTGCTCTTCACGGAGAACGTGACGGACTCGCCTGGGCGCAGGGCCGTCTCGCTGGCGGAGAGTTTCAGATTCGACTCCGCACCGTTAGCGGTGACGTTCACGCTCGCATTAACGTAGTTCGTGCCCGCCGTGTCGGCCTTCTCGGCGACCACCTCGAAGGTCCCCTCCTGCTGGAAGGCGTACACGAGTTTCCCGTCGTCACCCGTGCGATAGGTGTCACCGGCGATGCGCAGCGTGGCGTTCGCGTAGTTGGACGTATCCGCGTTCTTGACCGTGAACGTCACGTCCTCGCCGGGCGTGACGCTCGTCTTCGACGCGGAGAGTTTCAGGTCGGCGCGTCGCTTCTCAACGGTCACCGTCGCCGACGCGTTCCGGTAGACGGTGTCCGCGGTACGCTCACGAGACGCCAGCACGTCGTACGTGCCCGCGTCGGGGAACGACACAACGCGCTTCCCGTCGTCACCGAGCCGGAACGTCCGGTCGCCGACGCGGAGCGTGGTGTTGACGTACGCGCTCGTCGCGGGGTGCTTGACGGTGAACGTGACCGAGTCGCCGGCGGTCACCGACGAACTGCTGACCTGCAGGGAGAGGTCGGCGACCTGCTCGGCGACGCGGACAGTCGTAGTGTCGTTGACGTACGACTCCGTCGTTCCGTTCTTCGACGCAGTCGCCGTCCACGTCCCGTTCGTCGCCGTCCACGTGACATTCCCGTCGGGGCCCGTAGCGAGCGTCTCGTTCGCTACGGTGACCGTGGCGTTCACGGGTTCACCAGTGTCGTTCCGAACGGTGTGGAACGTCACGTTCGATCCTGCTTCTACTGCTGCCGGGTCGGCTGTCAGGTTTAGTTCGACGGTCGCGTCCGCGGTGACTGTGCCTCTGGTCTCGGGGCCGTCGGCGACTCCACCGGTCATAGCCGCACCGACCGGGTGTGTGACGCCGACGAGCAGCACGACGACTAGTACTGCGATTTGTCCGTGTCGCGCCATGCAGCAGATTTCCTCACTCGGACCCCGGAAAAGAAGAGTGGCCGTCAACCAACATTCGTCACCCTACTGGTACCTCTAATGGGCCTGGGAAACCACCCGAAAGCGACTATCTACACCGCTGAATTATTCGTACTCCTACCAGAACGAAGTGAGGTGGCCGGCGACAGTCGGACTACTCGTACAGCGGGTGGTCCTGACAGAGGCGCTCGACGGTCGCGGCGACCTCGGCGTACACTTCGGCGTCGCCGACGTTGTCCACCACCTTCGCGATGCAGTCGCCGACCGTCTCCATCGCGTCCTCGTCGAACCCACGCGTCGTGAGAGCGGGCGTGCCTGCGCGGATGCCCGACGGGTCGAACGCCGACCGCGACTCGTCCGGCACGGTGTTGGCGTTCAGGACGATGCCGACCTCTTCGAGGGCTTCCTCGGCGTCGCCGCCGGAGACCTCGGGGTGGGAGTCGCGGAGGTCAACGAGCACGAGGTGGGTGTCGGTGCCGTCCGAGACCAGCGAGAAGCCGTGGTCCTGGAGCGTCTCACCGAGTACTTCCGCGTTTCGTATGACCTGCGCGGCATACTGGTCGAACGCCGGGTCCAGCGCTTCCTTGAAGCCGACCGCCTTCCCCGCGATGTTGTGCATCAGCGGGCCGCCCTGCGCGCCCGGGAACACTGCGGAGTCCACGTCGCCGGCGTACTCCTCGTCGCACATGATGATGCCGCCGCGGCCCGCGCGAATCGTCTTGTGCGTGCTCCCGGTCACGAAGTCCGCGACGCCGACCGGGGAAGGGTGTTCGCCCGCCGCCACGAGGCCCGTGATGTGCGCGATGTCCGCCATGTGGTACGCGCCGACGGCGTCGGCGGCCTCCTGAATGCTGTGCCACTCGACCTCCCGGGGGTACGCCGAGAACCCCGAGACGATCATGTCCGGCTCGAACTCCTCGGCCTTCTCGAAGAGCGCGTCGTAGTCCAGGCGGCCGGTGTCGGCGTCGACCTCGTACTGCTCGACGTCGTACAGTTGGCCCGCGAAGTTCGCGGGGTGGCCGTGGCTCAAGTGACCGCCGTGGGTGAGGTCCAGGGAGAGAATCTTGTCGCCGGGCTCCAGCACCGCGAAGTAGACGCCCATGTTCGCCGACGAGCCGCTGTGGGGCTGGACGTTCGCGTGGTCCGCGCCGAACAGTTCTTTCGCGCGTTCGATGGCGAGTTCCTCGACGTCGTCCGCGAAGTCGCAGCCGCCGTAGTAGCGCTCGCCGGGGTAGCCCTCGGCGTACTTGTTCGTGAGTTCGCTGCCCTGGGCCTCCAAGACGGCTTCGCTGACGTGGTTCTCGCTGGCAATCATCGCCAGTGTTTCGTTCTGCCGGTGGCGCTCGCCGACGAGCGCGTCTGCGACTGCCGGGTCGACGTCCCGGACGTCGTCGTAGCTCATGCCTAGAGTGGCCGGTGCGCGCGGCATAAGTCTACCGAGCCTGCCATAATTCACCCTCGGCTCTCGATAGAAATATAAGCCCACTGGCAGTACGTCTCGATCGCGTGATTCAGTGGGAGGAAACCGGAACAGGGGTGTCCGCGGCCGACGCGGCCGGGAACGAAGTGACGGTGCGAGCGCCCGACTGGCGGCAGGCCCACGGGGGGCGGACGCTCGCGTGGCCAGCGGACGCCACCACCTCCGGCATCGCCACGCAGCTTTCCGTCCCCACCAGCGACGCGTCAGTGTTCGCGGCTGGCGCTCGTGCCGATTCGCTCGGTGTGGGTGAACGCCGCCGCCTCGACGTCGGCGAGTACGTCCTCGAAGCCGGCGGTACAGTCGACGTGCTCGTTGGCTTCGACGGGCCCGCCGTCGTGGCGCAGGGCGACCAACTCGACGTCGCCTTCGACGAACCCACGGACGTCACAATCGGCTTTCGGAGCGACGTCCACGCACCCACTGAAACCATCACTATCCCGAAGACTCTGGACGGCGTCGCGACTGCGGTGACGCACGCAGCAGCCGCTCATCGTACGATGACTCCCGACCGGTCGGCGTGGCACCAGCGCTGCCACCCGCCACAATTCGCGTTCGGGGACGCCGTCAACGTGCCCGAGACGGTCGCCACGGAGACGCCCGACACCGGCATCGAACTCTTGCTCCCGCGGTCGCTGGAGGATCTGTTCGTCGCGGCACCGCTGGCGTACTACCTCGGCGCGGAGGTCACCGTCGACGCGGGCGTGACGCAGCGACTCCGCGCGCCCGTCTCGGATGTCAACTACACCTTCGACGCGCTGACCGTGGAGGTGCCGCAGTTGCTGGCGCGCGCGTTCTGGCTGGACTGCCTCGTCCGTACGGCCATCCCGCCCGAGCAGCGCCGCGCGGTTCCCACTCACGAACCCGTCGACGTGACGCTCGCCGAGCACGACTTGCTGGACGTCATCGGTATTGACCCGATCGCAGCCTACGACGCGACACCCGCCGACCGGCTCGCGACGTACCTCGATGCGCCCTTCGAGCGCATCGCCGACGACCTTCCGGAGTGGCACCTCTCGATGCACGTCGCGCCGAACCTCGACCACGTCGAAACGCTACCGTTCCTCCTCGACCGACTGGCGCTCGTCTACCCGCCCGAAACAGCCGCGTTGGAGAGCGAAGAACTGCTGGAACGCACGCTCGACGACTTCTACCGCGGGCCACCCGGTCCCGTCGCTACCGTTGAGATGTTGAAGCCGAAACTCCGTGACGGCCGCTGGCAGGGCTGGCTCGCCGACGGCACGCCCATCGACGTGTTCAAGAGCCAGCCCGAAGCCTACCACAACCACCTCGACTTCCAGCGCGAGTCCACCGATGAGCTGTCGGTCGCGGTGGTGCTCAACGACCGCAGCATGACCGGCGAGCACGAGGCGGTCGCGGGCGTCTACGAGGCGCACGCCGAGTCGCTGCCGATGGACGTCTCCTTCTTCGATGACCTCACCCGCAAGGAGCTCGCGAGCGTGCTCGGTGACCACTACGAGTTCCTTCACTACATCGGCCACTGCGAGGTCGAAGGGCTGCGTTGTGCGGACGGTAATCTCGCCGTCGACGACGTCCCGGAGACGAACGTCGAGACGTTCTTCCTGAACGCCTGCGGGTCGTACTACGAGGGCGTCGACCTCGTCGAGCGCGGGAGCGTCGCGGGCGCGGTGACGCTGCGGAAAGTGCTGGATGAGCAGGCCGCCAAGGTCGGCACTGCGTTCGCGGAGTTGCTGGTCCACGGCTTCCCCATCGAGACGGCACTCCGGCTCGCGCGCCGGCGGATCCGGATGGGGAAAGACTACGCGGTGGTCGGTGACGGCATGCAGATGCTCTCCCGGACGGACGGCGACGGCGCGAAGGTCGCGCACGTCGAACGCGACGGTACGGGTGCCTGCGAGGTGACCTACGAGTACGTCCCAGCGGACGGCCACGGTTGCTGGTACGACGTCGACGCAGATGCCGCGTTGGACCCGCGACTCTGCGGGAACCCGACTGAGTTCGAACTACCTGCGGCCGAACTCGCGGAACTGTTCGCGGACGCCGACCACCCGGTCGTCGTGGACGGCGAATTCTACTGGTCCCACGAGGCCGCAGCGCTCCTCCGGCCGAACGTGTCGACGACGTGAAACGGTCGAAAGTCGCCGATAGCGCGCGGTTCCCGCGGTTTTACTGGCTCGATGTCCGGTAAAATTAAATACGTCGTGACCCTAGACCCACGCAGAGATGTCACAGAATCTACTGGGGACGAGCGTGGACGACGTCGTCCGCACCGTCCTCGACGCCGAACCCGGCGAGCTATTCGTCGTGAACCCCGCCGGCGAGACCGTCGAGGAACTCGTCGACGTCGCCAACGCCTACGAGGGGGAGCTCCCGTCCATCCGACTGCTCGGCGACGAGCGCACGCTGAAGGACGTGATGGACGACTTCATCGTCGCTAGCAACGCCGCGAACCTCGTCGAAGCCGACGTGCTGGAACTGCGCGTGTTCGACGGCGACGCACGTTCGTCGATGCTCGTCACGGAGGACCGCACAGTCGCGCTCGTGGAGGTCGGCGGCCTCGTAGGCGGTCTCACCACTGACGACGCCGAGTTCGCCGAGACCGCCTACGACGCCGTCGCCGACGACTGGGCCGACGCAGAGCAGTTCACGCTCCGCACGCCCGCCATCGACCGCGTCCGGCAGACGCTCGACGAGGACATCAGCCCCGAAGTCGAGGAGGACTTCGAGAGCGTCCTCGAATCCATGGAGACCGCCCGCGGCGACGGCGATGGCCTCGACGAGGTCACCGTCAGTCTGCTGGTCGCCGCGAAGAACCGTGAACTCCTCTACGACATCAGCAAGTGGGGCGAGGACGTCGGCATCGCGTCGAAAGCGACGTTCTCCCGCACGAAGACGAAGCTCGAGGACCTCGGGCTCATCGACACCGAAAAGGTCCCCATCGACGTCGGCCGGCCGCGCCTCCGTCTGAAGCTCGCCGACGAGCGCCTCGAAGACGCGCCGCCCGCGGAACTCGCGAACGTCGCCCAGTCCGTCCTCTCGTAGGCCTTCGGCTGAATCCCGCACAGTTTTCCCCTCGTCTCCCCACCCCGTAGCTATGCTACTGGAGGAGTCGCCGTGACCGTCGCCGTCGTCGGCGACGGCCCGGCCGTCGAAGCCGTACGAGACGCGCTCGCGGACGTCGACGCCGCTATCGAAGCCACGGACGTCGCTGGCGTCGCCGACGCGGACTTCGCCGTCGTCGTCGGCGTCGCCGGCTCCGGCGGATTCGGTACTGCGAACGAGCACGCCCGAAGCGGAGACACGCCGCTGCTCACCGTCGAGGTCGGCGGGCTCGGCGGCCGCCCGCTCGCAGACGTCGATGCGGGCGTCTCCTTGCTCGCTCCGGAGGGGCCGTGTTTCGAATGTTTGGCGGCGCGCGTGACCGCGACGGGCCACGAACCGGCGGAATCGCCGAGCGCCGACCGGAGTGCAGTGCGGCTCGCCGGCGCGCACGCCGGCCGCCTCGCCGTCGACGCGCTCCGCGGGGACGCCGCACCTGGAACTGTCCTCGAACTCCCGCACGCCGAGCGAACGCTCGCGCCCGTCCCGAGCTGCTCGTGTGCGGACGACGGCACGAACGACGACCTCCCGTTGAGCGACGAGGCGCGGTCGCTGGACGACGCGCTCGCCGCCGCCGAACCGCTCGTCGACGACCGCGTCGGCGTGCTCTCGGCGGTGGGCGAACGAGAGTCGTTCCCCGCGCCGTACTACCTCGCCGTGGGCACCGACACGTCGCCGTTCAGCGACGCCGAAGCCTCGACGCAATCAGCGGGCGTCGCCGCCGACTGGAACGCCGCCTACATGAAAGCGGTCGGTGAAGGGTTCGAGCGGTACGCCGCCGGCGTCTACCGCACCGACGACTTCGAGACTGCGCCCGTCGACCACGAGAAGGCAGTCCCACCAGAGCGCTTCGTCCGCCCCGAAGATGCGGGCAGCGAGGCGGACGAATTCGAGTGGGTGCGCGGCCAAAATCTCGACTCGAAAGACTCGGCGCTGCTCCCTGCGGACCGCGTCGTCTTCCCGCCATCCGAGGAACGACCGGGAACGATTACGACCGGCCTCGGCCTCGGCAACTCCGGCGTCGGCGCAGTACTGTCGGGCCTCTACGAGACAGTCGAGCGCGACGCCACGATGCTGTCGTGGTACTCCACGTTCGACCCGCTCGGCCTTCAGGTCGACGACCCCGAGTTCGACGAGCTCGAACGCCGCGCGAGCGCCGAGAATCTGGAAGTTACGGCGCTGCTGTGCACGCAGGACGTCGACGTCCCCGTCGTCGCAGTCGCAGTCCACCGCGACGAGTGGCCGCGATTCGCGCTCGGTTCCGCCGCCGACCTCGACGCCGACGCCGCCGCCCGCGACGCGCTCTGCGAAGCCCTCCAGAACTGGATGGAATTGCGCGCCATGGGCCCCGAGCAAGCCGCGACGGAGGACGGCTCCATCGGCAAGTACGCCGACTTCCCCCGCGACGTCCGCGGCTTCCTCGACCCTGATACCACCATCCCCGCCAGCGACGTGGGTCCCGCCGAACCCCCGGAGGGAACCGACGAACTCGACGCCGTTCTCGACGCGCTTGCGGACGCCGACCTCGAGGCCTACGCCGCCCGCATCACGACTCGTGACTTGGAGGACGCGGGCTTCGAGGCTGTGCGGGTGTTAGTGCCGGAAGCCCAGCCGCTGTTCGTCGACCAGCCGTTCTTCGGCGAGCGAGCGCGTGAGGTTCCTCGGGAGTTGGGTTTTCAGGCGCGGTTGGACAAGCCGTTCCATCCGTTCCCGTAGGATTTTTGCGCTGCGGGCGGCTTCACCGCCCTCGGCAAAACCTCCACCAAAAGCAGTCCTCTCTCCCGTCGCGCTCGCTACGCTCGCGCGGTGAATCACGGCGCTCAGGACCTTCGGACCGTTGGCGCCGCGAACGCCTATCGCCCAATTACTCAGCCGACAACGAGCATCGGCGAGTGATCGGGTCGAAGACCCCGAGCAAAGCCGTTCATCGCGAGCCTTCGGCTCGCGGGCCGACGAGCGACTAAGCGCCGCAGCCGCACTGGAGCGAGGAGTGCTTTTTCCCCAAGTTTTTGCAAGCCAAGCGGGACCGGAGGTCCCGCTGGCCGTGCGAACGGGCGCTCCGCGCCCGTGAGAAGAGAGCGGCCGCAGGCCGCGACCGCAGGAAAAAGTGGGTTTTAGATACCGAAAGTAGCTCTGAGCATATCCCGAGAGCCGGGCCCGAGACCGACGGCGAGGACGGCGACGAGCATGAGCGTGTAGTAGCGGGGGGCTTCCTCGCGGAGTTCCGCATCGAACAGCCAGAGGACGAACAGCGCGGCGACGATTTTTAGGACGAGGAACGGCCACGCGTCGCCGGTGTAGTGGATGATGGAGGCGGGAAGGACGTTCTGGGTGATGTCGACGACCGCGGCGTTGACCGGGTGCTTCGGGACGAGGTCGTACGCGAGGCCGAGTTCGGCGGCCCAGTCGAGGCCGATGACGTTGGCGACGCCGTCGACGGCGTGGCCCCAGAGGACGACGGCGCCGGCGAACTCGGTGCCGGAGGCGATGTCGGGGAGCTGTCGGCGGACGTAGTACCAGACGGTGGCCGTGATGATGGTGGCGAACAGGACCGTGAGGACCGTGAATTGTGGGTGGAGGGAGACGTAGTCGGTGGTCGCCGCGAGGAAGACGAGGAAACCGACCGTGGCGGTGAGGATGGCGATGCCAGCGGTCGCGAGCGGGCGGTAGTAGTTCTCGAAGACGTCCGTGCGGCGCGCGAGGAGGACGCAGGCGACGAGCAAAGCGAGCGTGATGGCGAACATCACGAAGTAGATGACGGGGCTGATGATGAGCGTGTTCGCGGGATAGTCGAGGAACTGCTCGACACCCGGTGCGGCCGCGGCGGCGTCGTTGGCGTCCTCGACGACGCGGAGCGCGCCGCCCAGCAGGACGAACGGGAACAGCGCGTACAGCAGGTCGAGGTTCTCGCCGACCTTCAAGTGGTCGAGGAGGAATGTGACGCCGACCAGCGAGACGAGCAGCGTGACCGCGTACCCGACCTCGGAGACGAGCGTGTAGCCGGGGTAGGCGACGGGTTCGGTCGCGGCGGTGCACGCGGAGGAGTTGTAGAGGAGTTGGACGGCGCCGCCGTTCCAGACGGCGCACTGCGCGCCGTTGGCGTCGGCGACGACGGGACCCCAGAAGTAGTGCCAGACGAAGCCACCGTAGACGGTGTCGGGGAACAGCAGCGACCCGCCGACGAGCGCGGCGAGCGCGACGCCGACGAGCGCGGTCCACGCGCGCTCGCGGTCGGTCTCGGGGAAAGTCATGTTGGGAGACGTGGCCGGTGGCTGTTTTATCGTTGCGGTCTGTGCCCGAGCGTCGGCTACAGCGGGAGTTCGTGGGACTCGTACTCGGTGGCGAGGACGACCATCGTCTGCGAGCGTGCGAACCCGTCAACGTCCGCGATTTCCTCGAACATCAATTCGCGGAGCGTGTCGGTGTCCTCGGCGTACACGCGCAGGATGATGTCCCACTCGCCGGTCGTGAGATGGATTTCTTGCACGCCGTCGATGTCCGCGAGGCGGTCGAGGGCGTCCTGCTCGCGGCCCTGTTCAACGCGCAAGCCGACGATAGCGGAGGTGCCGAGGCCGGCGGCTTTCGGGTCGACGTCGGCGTGGTAGCCGCGGATGACGCCGGCTTCCTCCATGCGGTTGACGCGGTCGTGGACGGTCGCGCTGGACATCTCGATTTCGCGGGCGATTTCGCTGAACGGCTTGCGGGCGTCCGCCTGGAGCGCGCGCAGAATCTCGCGGTCCGTCTCGTCTAACTCCATACGCGAACCGTCGGGAGAGTCCCCCAATACGCTTACTGCTCGTCCGAGATTCGCGCTGACCTACTCCTGAATCGCCTGGGCGGCCTCAAGGACGACATTGTGAGCCTCGCCGTTCGACGCGACCAGTCCCTCACAGCCCGGTTCCCAGGGGTCGCCGTGGACGTCCGTGACGACGCCGCCGGCCTGTCGCACGAGGTGGACGCCCGCGACGGAGTCCCAGGCGTTCACGGTGACGTTCGTAATCGCGCCTTCGACCTGCCCGCTGGCGACCATCGAGAGAGTGGCTTGCGCGCAGCCGTACCGCCGCATGTCCGCGAACCGCGAGACGATGGCCTCGCAGGCTCGAGCGTACTCGTCGCGGTCGTCGAACCCCCACCAGATGGTGGGCACGACGACGAACGTCTCGGGGTCGGTCTTCTCGCTGACCGTGACTGGGTCGCCGTTGCGCGTCACTTCGCCGTCACCCGCGACGTACGTGTCGCCGAGCGCGGGCAGCACGTTCGCGGCGGCGAGCGTCTCGCCGTCCTTCACCGCGGCGACCGACGTCGCCCAAATCTGGGTGTCGCGCACGAAGTTGTTCGTGCCGTCGATGGGGTCAATGACCCATGCCGCGCCCGACTCCGGGACTTCCTTCAGTTCGTCTTCTTCCTCGCCGACGATGGCGTCCTCGGGGTGGGTTTTCCGAACCACTTCGATGACGCGGCGCTGGGCGTCCCGGTCGGCCTGCGTGACGACGTCCGTCTTCCCGGACTTGGTCTCCACGTCGATACCGGTGCGGAACGCCTCCAACGCGACCTCGCTGCCTGCGAGCGCGGCGCGTTCGGCGACGCTCGCGCGGTCCTCGTTCATGCCCGGAGTGGTGGCCCGCCGCCCCAAAGAGTCGTCGGTCCGAAACGTCGCCGTCGCTGTCCGGATAGTCACACAGAAGCGTGTTTTGCGAGGGAAGTCCGCCTCGCGGACTTCCCGCATCCCGCGGCGCGTGAAGCGCCGGCGATGCGAGGGAAGGGATTCGAACCCTCGAACTCCTACGAGAACGGATCTTGAGTCCGTCGCCGTTGGCCGAGCTTGGCTACCCTCGCACGCGTCGAGTAGTCGGCGCGTGCGGGGTTTAGGCGTTGCGAATCGGGGTGGGGGCGCTCAGTCGTCGTCGCCGAGCACGCGCGAGGCGACCGGCCCCGCCGAGGCGTCCTCCTCGACGTCACGGAGCAGGAAGCGCTTCCGCACGACGTCGTAGGCGAACACGACGGTGCCGAGGATGAGCATCGTGTCCCCGGGGAACCGCGCCCAGAAGAACAGCTGGACGAGGTCGCGGTTGTAGAACGAGAGCGAGCGCGCGACCGCGTACCCCTCCGTGAACGCGGACTCCAGTTGGAGGAAGCCCACGGGGAGCAGGGAGAGGCCGACCATCACGGCGAGGCCGGCGTTCCACAGCCAGAACGCCCACCAGAGGCGCTTGCCGTTCCACTTCTCGGGGTCGACGGAGAGCCGCAGCATGTACGCGGCCATGCCGAGTGCGAGGAAGCCGAACGCGCCGAACATCGCGGCGTGGGCGTGTGCGACCGTGAGGTAGGTGCCGTGCTCGTAGTAGTTGATGAGCGGGAGGTTGATGAAGAAGCCGAGCACCCCGGCGCCGACGAAGTTCCACACGCCGGAGGCGATGATGAACGCGAACGGGAGCTTGTAGTGGAACGTCTCGTCGCTCTTCGAGAGCGCGCGGTACTGGCCCAGCGCCTCGAAGAGGATGAGAATCAGGGGGACGAGTTCGAGCGTGGAGAAGACGCTCCCGAGTGGCACCCAGACGTCGGGCTGGCCAATCCACCAGTAGTGGTGGCTGACGCCGATGACGCCGCTCCCCATCACGAACAGCACTTGCAGGGCGACGGCTTTCTCCGCGGAGCGCTTGCGCAGCAAGCCCATGGAGACGAGCGTGATGCCGACGATGGCGACGATGAAGAACTCGAAGGCGCCCTCCACCCACATGTGGACGACCCACCACCGCCAGAACTCCGTCATCACGATGTTCGAGTCGGGCGTGTACAGCATGCCCGCGACGAACAGCAACCCGATAGAACCGCCCGCGTACAGAATCATGTGCGCGAGCCCGAAGCGCTCTTCGCGGGCGAGCAGCGGCTTGAGGCCGCGATACGCGAGGAACGCCCAGATGGCGAATCCGAGCAGGAGGCCGACCTGCCAGACGCGGCCAACTTCGACGTATTCGAGGCCTTCGTTGCCGAGCAGCCACCACAGCTGGCCGTCGAAGAAGCCCTGCGTGCCAAGGTAGATGCCGACGAAGCCGCCGACGACGACCACCAGCAGCGTACCGAGCAGGCCATTAATCGCGGACTCCTGGTGGTCGGGTTCGTGGCCGGTCAGGAGGCCAGGGAGGAACAGCCCAGCGCCAATCCACATCGTGGCAATCCACAGAATACCGAGGTCCAGGTGGTAGGTCTTCGTGAGTGCGAACGGCAGCCACTGGATGACGTCGATACCGAGTGCTTCGCCGATACCGAAGAACGCGTCGCGTTCGACGTAATAGTGCGCGAGCAACGCCCCGAGTAACACCTGTGCGACGAACAGCAACGCCGCGATGGGGATGAACCGGGTGGCTGCGCGTTGACTCGGGAGTAAGTCGACGTCCGCGGGGTCCGGAACTTCGATGCCCTTCGTGGAGGGTTCGGAGAGTTCGATGCTGTTGTACAGCCAGACGCCGAGGCCGGCACCGGCGACGAGTAACACCATCGCGATGGCGCTCCAGACCATCGTCGCGCCGGTGGGTTCGTTGCCGGCGAGCGGGTTGTACGGCCAGTCGTTCGTGTAGCTGTGGTCGGTGCCGGGCCGTTCGGCGTGCGAGACCAGCGCCGTCCACATCGCGAAGTCCGCGAACAGGCGGGCGTCGTCGGCGGATTCGACCATGCCCTCGGGGATGCCGCGCTCGGCGTCGCCCTCGTGGTAGCGCTCGACGTACACCTCGCGCACCTGCTCGTGGGCGTACGCCTCGGCGGCGGAGTACTGTGCCGTCTCGCCGGAAATCGAGCGGTCGAGGTCTGCGGTTACGCGACTATCGACGGCGGCCTGCTGCTCGGATGTGAGGTCGGCGTACGCTTCGCCGTGGCGTTCGTTCGCGTAGTACTCCTGCATGAATTGGGTCTTCAGTTGGAGCGCGTCGGCAGTGTAGTCCTCGCCGAAGTACGCGCCGTTGCCGAGAATCGACCCGTGGTTCATCAGGGCGTTCGACTGGAAGACGGCCTTGCCGTCCTGAATCGACTCGTGGGTGGCGACCACGTCGCCGTCGGGCCCGACGATTTCGTCGGGAATCGGCGGCTGGTGCTGGTAGGAGTAGGCGGCACCAGCCCCCATGACGACGAGATTCAGGACGAACACGACCGCGAGTATCTTCGCGAGCGTGGACCTAGTGACGTCCATATTGCGGCGTTCAATTCGACGCAGGAAAAGGCTGGGGCGGATTCTAAGCCCCTGGGCACGGAGCGCGAAATGCCGGATGTACCGCCGCTCGAAGATGTTCGCGTCCGCTATTCGAGGAGTTCGCGGGCGATGATGTTCTTCTGAATCTCGGTGGTCCCCTCGTAGATTTGGGTAATCTTGGCGTCGCGGTAGAACCGCTCGACGTCGAAGTCGTTGACGTAGCCGGCGCCGCCGTGAATCTGGACGGCTTCGTCGGCGACCTCGACGGCGACCCGCGAGGCGAACTCCTTGGCCATCGAGGCGAGCGCGGTGAGCTGGTCGTCCTCGTGTTCGACGCTCCACGCGGACTTCCGGGTGAGCGTGCGAGCTGCCTCGGTCTGCGTGTGCATCTCCGCGAGCTTGTGCTCGATTGCCTGGAAGTCACTGATGGGGCGGCCGAACTGCTCGCGCTCCTGGGCGTACTCCAGGGCGCGTTCGGCGGCCCCCTTCGCGATGCCGACGCCCTGCGCGGCGACCATCGTGCGCGTTTCGTCGAAGAACTGCATCAACTGGAGGAAGCCCCCGCCCTCCGTTCCAATCAGGTTCTCTTCGGGGACGCGCACGTCGTCGAACATGAGTTCCGCCGTGTCGCTGGCGCGAATGCCGAGTTTCCCCGTGATTTTGTCCGCCTCGAAGCCGTCGCGGTCGGCCTCCACGACGATTTGGCTGAAGCCGTTGTACCGGCCACTGGCCTCGGGGTCGGTCTGACAGAGCACGACGTAGAAGTCGCCCACGGAGCCGTTCGTAATCCACATCTTGTTGCCGTTGATGACGAAGTCGTCGCCGTCACGTTCGGCGCGCGTGGAGACGCTGGAGACGTCGGAGCCGGTGTCGGGTTCGCTGATGGCCGACCCCATGATGGCGTCGCCGGACGCGATGTCCGGGAGCCAGCGCTCCTTCTGGTCCTCGGTGCCGAATTCGATGATGGATTCGGCACCGAAGCCCGCGCTGGACACGCAGAGCCCGATACCGGGGTCGGCGGCGAACAGTTCCTCGGTGATGAGCGCAGCCTCGACGGGCGAGTAGCCCGCGCCGCCGTAGTCGAGCGGAATTGTCGGCCCGAGCAGGCCGGCTTTCGCGGCTTCGTCCATAACCTCGTATGGGTACTTCTCCTGTTCGTCGTACTCGGAGGCCACCGGTCGGATTTCGTTCTCCGCGAACCGGCGGACCTCCTCCTGAATCGCCTGCTGCTCGTCGGTCAACCCGAAGTCCATGTGGGAGTGTACCGAACACCGGGACAAAAACGCTCGTAAACCCCGAACAATCCCCACGGGGTTCTTCGGCGCGGACCGGCCCAACCGCTTTTGTCGGGAACTGTCGAAGCCACGGGTATGGTCGACGTGGACCCCAGTGAGGTCGGGCGGACGCCGCTGGTCGAACTCGACGTCGGGGTCGCGCCGACGGTGTACGGGAAAGCCGAGTGGTTCAACCTCGGGTCGCTGGGCCACGGTGGCGGGTCGGTGAAGACCCGCATCGGGAAGGCGATGCTGGACGCCGCGGCCGCGCGCGGAGACCTCACCTCCGAGCGCACGATAATCGAGGCGTCCAGCGGCAACACGGGCGCGGCCGTCGCACGCATCGGCGCTGCGATGGGATACGACGTCGAAATCGTGTTGCCCGATAATGCGGGTCGCGGGAAGGTCGCAGCCATTCGAGATGCCGGTGCACAACTCCGGTTCGTCGACGCCGAGGAGGGATACGACGAATTCGTCGCCGGCTGCCGGCGCCTCGTCGACGAACGGCCCGACGAGTACGTCTACCCGAACCAGTACCAGAATCCCGCGAACCCCGGCGTCCACGCGGGCACGACCGGTCCCGAAATCTGGGCGCAGACCGACGGCGAGGTGACGCACTTCGTCGCGGGCGCGGGCACCGGCGGCACGCTCGTCGGCGTGAGCCACGCGCTCCGCCCGCGCGGCGTGCACGTCCACGGCTACGAGCCGCCCGAGACGGACCACGACATCCCGGGGCTGAAGCACATGCACGGCCCCGAGACGTTCGTGCCGGAAACCTACGAATTCGACGCGCTCGACGCCCGCGAGTACGTGGCCACAGACACGGCTTACGAGTACGTGCAGCGGCTCCGCCGGCGCCACGCCGACGCCGAGGTCCGGATTCGAGACTCCGGCCAGTGGTCCCGCGAGTTCGTCCGGTCGAAACTCCGTGTGAACGGCGAGTTCCTCGTCGGCCCCTCCACGGGTGGCGCGCTCGCGATGGTCGACCGACTGGCCACCCGCGGCACGCTCGGCCCGGACGACGTGGTCGTCGTGCCGCTACCCGACCGCGGCGACCGGTATCCGGAGCGCGACCCGTACGCCGACTACGTCGACTAGTTGGATATCCAACTAAAACGCGCTTCCGGAAACCACCAAGAGGCAGGGCCACATTAGGGTAAATTGCAATGGCTAACTACGAACTGCCGCCGCTTCCGTACGACTACGACGCACTCGAACCGCACGTCTCCGAGCAGGTGCTCACGTGGCATCACGACACGCACCATCAGGGCTACGTCAACGGCTGGAACTCCGCCGAGGAAACCCTCGAAGCAAATCGTGAAGAGGGCGACTTCTCCTCCTCCGCCGGTGCCATCGGCAACGTCACGCACAACGGCTCCGGGCACATCCTCCACGACCTCTTCTGGCAGTCCATGAGCCCCGAGGGCGGCGACGAGCCCGAGGGCGACCTGCGAGCCCGCATCGAGGAGGACTTCGGGTCCTACGACGCCTGGAAGGGCGAATTCGAGGCTGCAGCCTCCGCCGCCGGTGGCTGGGCGCTCCTCGTCTACGACAGCCACTCCGAGCAGCTGCGCAACGTCGTCGTCGACAAGCACGACAAGGGCGCACTCTGGGGGTCGCACCCGATTCTGGCGCTGGACGTCTGGGAGCACTCGTACTACTACGACTACGGTCCCGCCCGCGGCGACTTCATCGAGAACTTCTTCGAGGTCGTCGACTGGGAGGAGCCCGCAGCGCGCTACGCGGACCTCGTCGAGAAGTTCGAGTAACACGACATTCGACCGTCGGCCCTACGACTCGGCATCCGGGCCGCTCGTCGGCCCGCCCCTGAAGGCTTTTATCGATTCCCCGTTTCGGTTCGCGCGATGCCCTCCAGACGCCGTCTGCTCGGCCTCGTAGCCGCCGGTACGCTCCCGTTCGCCGGCTGCCTCTCCGCGCCGAGCGACGCAGACCGAACGACCACCGAGCCCTCGACGCCCAGCACTACCACCGAACGTGAGCCGGTTCGTGGCGGTGCTGCCGAGGCTTCGGTCGAGCGCACAATTACGGACGAAGAATACCAGTACGTCGAATCCAACGACACCGTCCGGTATCCGGCGACGATGGCCGGCGACGAGGTCGTCGAGTACGACTACGAGCCGTTCGAGGAGTGGGGCCACATCCAGGGCGCGTCAGTCGCGGCCGAGTATCTCCGCTCGCTGCTGGACCAACGGCTCCCGGAAGCCGAGACACTGAGCGTCCCGGTCAGCAGTCGGGGTGAACAGGACGGCCTCCGGCTGGTCGCAGCACTGACGACCCACCTCGCCCGCGACGGCGACGTGCTCTCCGAACCGTCGGTGTCCCGCTACGAGGTCATCAGGGCGACCCCGCACACCGTCGACGCTACGATTCACTTCGCAGGACGAACCTACACAGACCGGTACCCGGTGTACGTCGAGGAACGGACCATCCAGAACGAGTAGTCGTCACCCCGTCAGTTCGACGAGGGACAACAGCAGGTCAGGGACGACGGCGAGCACGACGCCCATGACGAGGAGAATCGCGGGGAGCCACAGCAGTCCCGCATCGCCGAGCAGCCACAGCCCCAGTCCCGCGAGCACGAGTACGAGGCCGAGCAGTCGGAACAACCAGACGAACACGCCTTCGAAGCCCGAGTCAGCCGCGAGTTCGACGACTTCGAGGACTTCGTCCATACGCGAAACCGTCGCCACGAAGCCACTTATGCGGCGTGGCCCAGCGAACCGTCAGCGGCGGTTCGACGGCGACGACGAGGATTTCTTCGCGCGCAGCGCGAACGGCGACAGCAGGCCGCCGACGAGCGCGCCCGCGAACGCGAGCACGCCGATGTCGGAGTTCGTTAGCCCGCCACCGCCTCCGCCACCGCTGTTGCTCGCGCTGCCGCCGCTACCGACGACGACTGCGCCCTTCATCCCCATCGTCCGGTGGGGGTTACAGTAGTACTTCGAGATGCCCTCGCTGTCGTACGTCTGCGTGAACGTGAACCCGGACTCGTTGGTGAGTTCGCTCTCGTAGCTGCCGTCCTCGGCGACGACGTTGTGGGTACCGTTTACCCACTCGAAGGTCACCGTCGTGCCGGGGTCGACGCGAATCGCGGCAGGACCGAACCCGTACGGGCCGCCGTTGGCATCCGTGCCGACCTCGACGGTGACCTCCGAGTTTCCGGTTTTGTCCACGACACCGTCGAAGTTCTCGACGCCCTCGAACCAGCCCTCGAAGTCGACCTGCTGGCTGCTCGACCCAGAGTCCTCCGAGGACCCACTAGAGGACGACGCGCCGACGTCGACGTCCCCGACGACGACCGCGCCCTTCATCCCCATCGTCTTGTGCGGCGTACACGCGTACCGCGTCACGCCCTCCTCCTGGAACGTCTGGGTGAACGTGAACCCAGTCTCGTTCGTGAGTTCACTCTCGAAACTGCCGTCTTCGGCGGCGACGTTGTGCGACCCCTCGACCCACTCCCACGTCACCGTGGTGCCGGGGTCGACCCGGATGGCCGCGGGGCCGAAGCCGTACGGGCCGTTGTTGGCTTCGACGCCGACCTCGACAGTTACCTCGGACTGCCCGGTCTTGTCGACGACCCCGTCGTAGTTGCTGACGCCCTCGAACCACGACTGGAGGTCAGCGTCCTGCGCGAGCGCGGAGCCGCTGAACGCCGCGCCTGTGGCTGCCGCCGCGCCCGCCGCAGCCGTCGTCTTCAGCACGCTGCGCCTCGTGACCGTGGGAATGTCGTTGGGTATCATGGTCCTGAGTTACGCTTCGTAGCCCGCGTACTCCATCAGTTGGGCGAAGATGTCCGTGTCCATCGCGTCCCGGTAGACGATGCCCGAAAGCATGCCGCCGGGGTAGTACGAGCCGTTCATCACGTGGTTGACCTTGTGGCAGTGCATCAGGTAGATGCCGGGCTCGGCGTCCGCCTCGAACTCGATGGTGTGGCGCTCGGCGGGCGCGATGTTCGTGATGTCCATCTCGTGCTGGGCGGCCTCGGGAATCTGCCCGCCGTCTTTCTCTATCCGCCGGAAGCGGTGGTTGTGGAGGTGCAGCGGGTGGTTCATGTAGCCGCCGTTGACGAAGTGGATGCGCACCGTGTCGCCCTGGTCGACTATGATGGGCGAGCCGTCCTCGGGGTGGAGCGTTCGCGGCGCGGCCTTCCCGTTGACCGTGAACACGTCCGGGCTGCGCGTGCGTGGACTGTAGGAGACGTCCTCGCCGGCCATCTTCCGGTTGAGCCGGGAGTCCCAGTCCTTGACGGTCATGAAGTACTCCTTGTCCGCGGGCTCGTAGCCCTCGGGGTCGACGCGGAAGATGCCGTACATCCCCATGTCGATGTGGCGGTGGGTCTGGTAGTGGCAGTGGTAGACGTGCGTGCCGGGGACGTTGGCGGGAATCGTGTACGTGTGCTTCTCGCCGGGGTCGACGCGAATGCCCGTAGTCGTCGGGACGCCGTCGTCTTTCCAGGCCTTCTGCGTGCCGTGGAAGTGCAGCGTGTGCGGGCGCTTGCCCTCGGTGTTGTCGAGCGTGACCTCGATGTCCTCACCTTCCTCTGTCCGGACGATGGGGCCGGGGACGCTCGGGTCGCCGTCCTCGGTCGCGAACGCCCACACGCGGGGGAGTTCGACGGGGCCCCCCATCGAGTCGAGGGGGTGGGCCTGGTGGACCGCCGGCACGCTCTTTAGCGTCACCTGGTTGCCCTGTTCGGTCGCGTCGACGACTTCCGGCGGGCTCGTCGTCGGGAGGTTCGACTGCGAGGCCTGCTGGCTAGGAGTCGTGTTCGTCACGCTAGAACCCTGCTCGGCGGGAGCAGTACAGCCGGCGAGCGCGGCGACGCTCGTGCCGCCCGTCGCCGCGATGAATTCGCGCCGCGAGATGCCGGAACCGGGTGCGCCAATACGGTCACTCATGGGTACACCTCAGCGTAGACAGTCCCCGGTAAAGCCCGGGTCGGTGATTCCCGGGACCGGGAAACAGTTCCCAGTTGTTGGGAAAGTGCCGAACATATTCGACCCACTAAGTGGTAGAACATGTTCGGCCGTCGGCCTACCCTCGTCGCGGCCCGAGTAGTCGGTGATGCAGACCAACGTCGACCAGACGGACGCCGACGCGCGGCTCCGCGGCCCCTTCGAAGCCGTCGAGGAAACCGACCCTGCGGCCGTCCTCGACGCGCTCACCGACCCACTCTGTCGGCGCGTCCTCGGCTGCGCCAGCGAGCCCGTGACCGCCAGCGAAGTCGCCGACGCCGCGGACCTCTCGCTGTCCTCGACGTACCGGAAACTCCACACGCTCTCGGACGCCGGGCTCCTGGAAACGCAGACCGAACTCCGGGAAGACGGCTACCACACGACCCGCTACCGGGCGACGCTCGAAGAAGCGACCATCCGGCTCGGCGAGGACAACGACATCCACGTCTCCCTCGACCGCACCGAGGAACGGGAGTAACTAGTCGTCCGCTGGGCCCGCCTGTCGGTCCGGCAGCGGCCCGTCGTACTCTTCCGGGACGTACGGACACAGCGGGTCGCTCGCCATCGGGTCGCCGGTCACCGCGTACGCCCGCGACCGGCTGCCGCCGCAGACGTGGCGGAACGAGCACGCGCCACACTTCCCCTGCAGGTCGTCTTTTCGTCGGAGCGTCTCGAAGAGGTCGCTGTTCCGGTAGACGTCCACGACGGACTGCTCGCGGACGTTTCCTCCTGACTCGGGGAGGAACCCCGAGGGGTAGACCTCGCCGGTGTGACTGACGAACGCGAACCCGTCGCCGGCGGTGATGCCGCCACGTCGCTGCGGGCCACCCCCGCCGCGTTCCTGTGCTGCTTGGGCGCGCACGCGACGGAAGTGCGGGGCTTCCGTGGTCTTCACACCGAACTCCTCCTCGCGGGACACCTCGTCGAGGAACGCCATCACGTCCTCGGCGCGCGCCGGGGAAATCGGGTCGAGGACGCGGCCGCGACCCACGGGTACGAGGAAGAACACGCTCCACAGCACCGCACCCAACTCCCGGACGAGGTCACGGATGGCCGGCAAGTCGTCGGCGGTCTGCGAACAGACCGTCGTGTTGACTTGCAGCGGCACACCCGCCTCGCGGGCGTCGCGTGCTGCGCGGACGGTTTCCTCGAAGCTCCCGGCTTCCCCACGGAACGAATCGTGTGATTCCGGCGTCGCGCCGTCGATGCTGACGGCGAGTTGTTTCACGCCAGCGTCCGCGAGCGCCTGGACGGCCTCCGTCGAGAGCGAGCGCGTCCCGCTCGGAGTGACCGTCATGCGGAGGCCGATGTCCGTGCCGTACTCCACCAAGTCGACGGTGTCGTCGCGCGCGAGCGGGTCGCCCCCGGAGAGCACGACGAGCTGACCGTCGCCGAAGCGACGGACGTCGTCGAGCAGTGCCTTCCCCTCCGCTGTGGTGAGCTCGTCCGGGTGGCGATTCGGCGTCGCGTCGGCCCGACAGTGCTCGCACGCGAGTTCGCACGCCTGCGTCACTTCCCAGATGAGCACGAACGGGCGCTCGTCGGTGTCTACTGGCGTCATCGTTACAATCGAGGCGGCGATTGGGCAGGTGACAGGCCAGGTCCCACACGGTGGCGCCGCCTCACGTGGAGCGACGACCGGCCAGGACTTTGTTCGGCGTGTCGGTTCCCAGTGTTCGGGAACGTCCGTGGGCACCTTTTGCACGGAGGCGCTAGCCGACGACATGGACCCAGAGGACCGAACGCGGGTGCGCGACGCGCCTCGGTCGGCGACTGGCCGCGAGTGGGAGGTGTTCGTGCGCGAGGACGCCGACGGCGCACTACAGCACGTCGGCAGCGTCACTGCGGGCGACGCAGACGCCGCCCACGACCGCGCTAGCGACCTGTTCGGCTGGACCGCACGCGATGTCTGGCTCTGTCCCGCCGACGAGACGCGCCGCTACACCGCACACACGCTCGGCGAGCCCGCCGGAGGTGAGTCGGCGTGATTTCCGTCAGCAAGCTGCTCTGCGGGCTGGACGCGGAGAGCGACGGCCTGCGCTACGACGCCGCCGCCGACTCCAGCCGCGATCAGATTACCGAGCAGAAACAGCAGCGCCCGGTGGTCGTCTGGAACCTCACCAAGCAGTGCAACCTCTACTGTTCGCACTGCTACGCGGCCGCCGACACCGAGACGGCTCCCGGCGAACTCTCCACCGCGGAGGGCAAGCACCTGCTCGACGACCTCGCCGACTTCGGCATCCCCGTCGTGCTGTTCTCGGGGGGCGAGCCGCTCGTCCGCGACGACCTCGAAGAACTCGTCGCGTACGCCGCGGACCGCGGCATCCGTCCGGTGCTCTCGACGAACGGCACCCTTCTGACCGAGGAGCGCGCCGAGTCGCTCCGCGAAGCGGGCTTGCAGTACGCGGGCGTCTCCGTAGACGGCCTCCCGGAGCGCAACGACGAGTTCCGCGGCGAGGAGGGGGCCTTCGACGCGGCCGTCCGCGGCATCGAGAACAGCCTCGACGCCGGCCTCAAGACCGGGCTTCGCTACACCATAACGGAGGCGAACGCGCCCGACCTCCCGGACGTCGTGGACCTGCTGCACGACGTCGGCGTCGACCGGTTCTGCTTCTACCACCTCGACTACGGCGGCCGCGGCGCCGACATCTCGAATCTCGACCTCTCGCCCGCGGACACCCGCGAGGCCGTGCGCACGGTCTGTGACCTGACCCGCGAGTACCACGAACAGGGCGAGGAAATCGAGACGCTACTCGTCGGGAACTACGCCGACGCCGGCTTCCTCGTGGAGTACGCCCGGGAGGAACTCGGCGACACGCAGGCCGACCGCATCCACCGCTACCTCGAAGCGAACGGCGGCGACCCGACCGGCGAGCGAATCGCGGACGTCGACTACCAGGGGAACGTCCACCTGACGCAGTTCTGGCAGGGGTACTCGCTGGGGAACGTCCGCGACCGCCCGTTCAGCGAGCTCTGGAGCGACGAGACCAATCCGCTGCTTTCGGGCCTGCGCGACCGCGACGACCGACTCACTGGGAAGTGCGCGGGCTGCGGGTACCAGTCCATCTGCCGGGGCGGGTCGCGGCTGCGCGCTTTGAGCGCGGGCGGCCCCTTCGACCCGGACCCGAAGTGCTACCTCACCGAAGCCGAGCGTAGCGGCCCGGCTGACGCACCCGGTGGCTCCGGCGACGCACACGCGGACTGATTCGGCTGCCTCGCGCAACAAGACCTTTCGTCCTGTCGCCTGAATGGCTACTCATGGCCGCCGCCAACAGCCGCCCTCCGACCCGTGACCGGTTCGTTGGACCAGCAGTGCTGGGCGCATTTCTACTCGCCGCCGGTCTCGTTGCGGTCGCTCCGCTCATCGAAGTACAACTCCTCCAAATCCCGGGCTACCTGCTCGTGGTCGGCTCCGACCTGATACAGAACTCCCTTTTCCCGAGACTCTCCGGATTGGCGTACTCGGTCTTCTTCGCGATGTACCTCTACGCCGTGGCCGTCGTAGCCGGGAATCTGTATCGGTGGGCGCTCTCTCCGAAGTAGCGAATTCATCCCGCCGACCCTCCTCGACGGACTGCATTCACCAACGATTAACGTCCTACCGGTTCTGGCCGCACACATGCCTCTCGGTGGTCTTCTCCCGAACAGCCCGCTCGTGAACGTGCTCGTCGTTATCGCTGCGACCGGCCTCGTCTGGTTCGGCAGCGGCTGGCTGGAGTCGTCGGCCGAACACCTCTCGACGTACTACGGCCTCCCCGCGGTCGTGCAGGGCTCCATCGTCGTCGCCGTCGGCTCCAGTTTCCCCGAACTCGCGAGCGTCGTCTTCACGGCGCTTGCGGGTACGTTCGACATGGGCGTCGGTGCCATCGTCGGCTCCGCCATCTTCAACATCCTCGTCATCCCCGCGCTTGCGGGTATTGCCACAGACGGCCACCTCGAAACCAACCGCACCATCGTCTACAAGGAAGCGCAGTTCTACATGATTGCGGTTTCCGCGCTCGTCGTCACGCTCGCGCTCGCAGTCATCTACGTCCCCGTCTCGGACGGCCCCGCGCTGGCCGGACGGCTCACGCGCTCGCTCGCGGTGCTCCCGCTGTTGCTGTACGGGCTGTATCTCTTCGTGCAGTGGCAGGACGTCGGTGACCACGACGCACCCGCGGTGCCCGAGGGAATCGAAGTGGGCCGCGAGTGGGCGCGCCTCGCGGGCGGACTGGTGCTCATCCTCGTCGCCGTCGAACAGCTCGTCGGCGCCGTCGAGTCACTGGGCCACACGTTCGGCATCCCCGAGTTCCTGGCTGGCGTCACCATCGTCGCGGCGGCGACGAGCCTCCCGGACACCCTCGTGAGCGTGCGGACGGCGAAAGCCGGCAAGGGCATCACGAGCCTCGGGAACGTCCTCGGGTCGAACACGTTCGACCTACTGGTGGCGATTCCGGTCGGCGTGCTCATCGTCGGTGCCGTCACCGTGAATTTCGCGGTGGCCGTCCCGATGCTGGGCGTGCTCACGCTGGCGACAGTGCTCCTGTTCGCCATCCTGCGGACCGACCTCTCGGTCACCGGCGTCGAGGCGTACACGCTGCTGGCAGCGTACGCCGCGTTCGTCGCGTGGGTCGTCAGCGAGACGGTCGGCCTGACCGACCTCATCAAGGGAATCTGAGCGGCCCCGGAGCGACCGCCTAGTCGTCGGTCGTGGGCGTAATGTAGACGCGCCACTCGTCAGCCTCCGCCTGTTCGGTCTCGTACGTGAAGCCGCGGTCCGCCAGGACGTCGTACAGTGGTTCGGGCTCGAAACTATTGACCAACAGCAGCGTCTCGCCGTCGTCGAGCGCGTCCAGTTCCGCGACGATGTCGCTGAACGGTTCCCCGTCGATTTCCCGCGCGTCGAGGCGGGCATCCGTGTCGGCTGTCGTCGCCATACTCGACGTATCGACGGACAGCAGCCAAGCGGTTTCCCCGAAGGTGTTCGTCAGGCCAGTGCGAGCCGCAGGCTCTCGACTGACTTCGCGGCGAAGAAGCCGACAATCGCGGCGATGGGAACGGCACCCGTGCCGTCCGCGACGAACCCCGCGACCGCGGCGACCGCAACGGCCACGGCTTCGAGGCCGCGTCCGGCGAGCAGGCCGGCGACAGCTGGTGGCATCAGAACGGTGCGCCGGCCGGCTCCGTGCCGCCAGCGTCCTCCGCATCTTCGTCCGGCAGTTCGCCGGTTTCGAGGTAGGTCTCCTCGAGCTCGCGGAGTTCCTCGTTGATGGACTCGCTGCGCTGGTGGGAGTCGGCGACGCGCACCCGCACGAGGTCGTAGTCGTGGCGCTCGCTGAGGCCGTTCCACGCGCGGAACGAGCCGATGGTGAGCGTGTGGCTCTGCGGGCAGAACGGCGTCGTCGGCGTGAACTCCGCGCGCAACACCGAGGGGTCGTCGGCGTCGACGGCGTACCGGTAGCCTGCCTCGGTGTGGCGGGTGTCGCGGTTCAGGTCGGCGAGGTTGTACCCGAAGGTCATGTCGTAGACGCCGCGCTCGTCGAACAGTTCCCGAGTGACTTCGTGGAACGCGACGTGGTCGTCGCCGGTGAGGACGTCGTTTCCGGCGAGGAACGCGCCGGGTTCGGGATTCACGTCGGGGTCGAACTCCCCTTCGGGAGCGAGCGCGTCGTCGGACTGCGAGCCCAGGCCGTACATGTTACACAGGACGAGCTACGGCCCGCTATGCGTAGTCCCGAACGTGTTCGGCGGGTCGTGCAGAACAGACGGCAGCGCGGCTAGCGGCCGCGGGAACGGCGGATGAGTGACCGATTGGCGGTTAGCGCGCTATTCGCTCCCGGGGTCGGGGTCGAAAATCTCCTCGTCGGGCTCGCCGGCGACTTCGACCTCGGCGAGCAGGCCCTTGCGGGCGACGCGGCTGAGTGCGTGGTCGACGAGCTTGATGGTCTCGGGGACGGGCGTGTCCATCGTCCCAATCATGCAGCTTCCCGGTGGGACCTTCATCGTCTGGACGTACTCCTCGGGCGTCCCGAGCGCGCCGTCGCGGTGGGCTTCCGTCCAGACGTTCCCGATGGGGTGGAAGTTCGAGGAGACGTTCGGGCCGCCGTCCACGAGGTAGACGCGAATCGTCTCCCCGGTCTCGGCCTGCAGGCGGCCGTAACGGTCCGGCGTGAACGGGTACTTCTCCCCGTTGAAGAGGACGTATGTCGGGTCCTCGTTGGCCATCGCGTCCATGTCGAACTGGTGGTGTCCCTCCTCGCCGACCGCCTTGTTCGTGTAGAGTTCGTGCTGGCCGAGGTAGAACTCGCGGTCGACGTCCGGGAGGCCGTCCTCGGGTTCGACGAGAATCATCCCGAACATCCCACTGGAGATGTGGTAGTCCATGTTCGGGACGGCGCAGTGGTAGATGAACGCGCCCGGGTACTTCGCGGTGAAGTCGACGCCGGCGGATTCACCTGGTGCGACCGTGTTCGCTTCCGCGCCACCACCCGTCCCGTAGACGGCGTGGAAGTCGACGTTGTGCGGCATCGCGTTGCCGTCGGGGCTGTTCAGCGTGAACGAGATGGTGTCCCCGCGGCGCACCCGAATCATCGGGCCGGGAATCCGCCCGTCGAAGGTCATGTAGTTGAACGTGACCCCGGGCTCGATTTCTGCGGTGACCTCCTTCACGTCGAGTTCGACGTCGTGGTGCTTCGGCGACGACCAGTCGACCGGGTCAGGGACGTCCGTGGGGTCGGCGGCGACGCGGTCGACGTCCGGCTGGGTCGTCTGCGCTGCGGCGTTCTGCTGGGGTTGTTCGGTCGCCGGACTGTCACCGCCGGGAGCGGTACAGCCTGCGACTGCGGCGGTTCCGCCGATTCCGAGGCCTTGCAGCACGCGCCGGCGAGTGGTGTCGAACATGGGTGGGCACCTCTTCACTTGGACAATACCGGGGATACCCCTTCAAGCGGGTCTGCGTTTCCCGTTCTCCTGCGACACCCCCGAACCAGTTCGCGGCCCGTTTTATAAGTGTCTCGCGGGACCTCGAACCACATCTGAGCCGAACTTGTTCGGGGAACACCTCACCCACGTGCGCGACGAACCTACAGTTATGGCATCAACCTCGCACGAGGACGCCGAGACCGTCGACGGCGTCCATCAGAACTCGTGGTCCGCAAACCTCGAACAGGACCAACACGCCGAGAACCAGGCGCTCGTCGTCGAGGAAGCCCTCGACGCGGTCGAATCCACCGCTACCGGATACCACGTCAACCTCGTCACGCACGGCGACCACGGTCACCCCGAGACGTATCTCTACGACGAACTCGACGACGCGTTCGGCGACGGCATCGCCTACGAGTACGTCGACCAGTGTGGCTGCGGGGGCCACGTCACCCGTGTCCGTATCGTCAACTGACGTTACGTAACTATTTTTAGTTATCTCGTAACGTCTTTGTAACCACAAGTAGTTGTCCGCGCATGGACAGGCGGCGGTACCTGCAAGCACTCGGCGTCGGCAGCGCGCTGTCGGTGGCGGGCTGTCTCGGCGGGAGTGACGGGAGCAGCGCCGCCATCGCCGACCAGACGCTGACGGTCGCGGCGGCCACGACAGTCAACGACAGCGGACTGCTCGGTGACATCTCCGCAGGGTTCAAGGACGCCTTCGACACGACGGTACGCGCAGTCGTTCGGGGGACGGGTGCCGCACTCCGCACGGCTCGGGACGGCAACTGCGACGCGGTGTTCGTCCACGCACGTCCGCTCGAAGACGAGTTCCTGCGGGCGGGCCACGGCGTCAATCGCCGCACCGTGATGGGCAACGACTTCCTCGTGGTCGGCCCACCGGACGACCCCGCCGGCACGGCCGGCAGCGACCCGCTCGCCGCGTTCCGCGCAATCGCTTCCAACCGCGCGACGTTCCTCTCCCGGGGCGACCGCTCTGGGACGCACGTCCGCGAACGTCGGCTCTGGGACGAAGCCGGCGTCGAGCCCACGGGGAACTGGTACCGCGAAACCGGACAGGGAATGGGCGCAACCTTGATCGCGGCGGGCGAAACAGGCGCGTACACGCTCGTCGACCGCGGCACGTTCCTGAACACGGAGACGGACCTCGCCGCGCACGTCGCCCGTGGTCTCGACGACCCGCCCGACCTGCTCCGCAACGAGTACGCCGTCATCCCCACGAATCCCGCGCGCCACGACGTCGCGTACGCGCTCGCGATGGCGTTCGTCGGCTACCTCACCGGGCCGGGCCAGGGCCGCATCGAGACATTTCGTGTAGACGGCGAACGCGCGTTCCGGCCGCTCGCACGCTCCGAGGAGCCGGACTTCGACCAATACGTACCCGCTGAGTGGGCACCGTAGTGCTCGTCAACCCCCCGTTTCCCATCTCGTGTCGGCAGCAATCAGAGCGGCCGTCAGGAGAACGAACCCTGCGAACCACACGGGCTGGAGTGTGAGCCCTTCTCCACACCCCGACAGATCGAGACACGCCGGTCGCGGCCGCAGGCCCGCGAAAATCGCGCCGGTCGTCGCGGGCGCTGTCGCGAGCGCGGCGACCCGACGGCGCCACGTGTCCATCACGCTCGCACGGACGACCTGCAGCAGCAGGAATCCAACGAGAGCGGCGTACGTGCCGAAAATCGCGAACAGATAGGCGCCGGGGTCGAGCAGCCACCACACCACAACGTAGCCGACGAGAACACCGAGGACGAGCACGAGCGAGCGGAGGAGCGAGCGGGCCGCCCCGCGGCCGAGCAACGACGTGGAAGGCATCTGTCTGGAGCCGTCGCAGGTGCGCGGTAAGTGTCTTCGGCCAGCAGTGTCAGTCGGCGTTCTCGGGCTGGCCGTGGAAGCGCTCGGGGAGGACGCGGCCGTGCCGGTAGACGACGCCGACGAGGTTCGCGGTGAACACGACGAAGCCGACGGCGAGCGCGACGGCCCCTGAGACAGTGGCCTGCTCGGGCGCGATGCCGGTCTGTCCGAGAATCAGCGTGACCGCGCCGAGCGTGACGAGCGCGCCGTCGACGGCGGCGAGGCGGTCGTCGTAGAGGTCGTCTATCATCGGCACGGGCTCGAAGCCGAGCCGGTCGCTGTACCGGTGCACCCAGACGATGAACGGGATGACGTGGTACAGCGACCCCATCACGACGAAGCCGACGACGCCGACGAACAAGAGGTGGACGCCCGCAGTCGGGCCGAACAGCGCGCTCCGGGCGAGCGGCGCGGCGACCCACTCACGTGCGGCCAGCGGGCTCCACGCGGCGAGTGCGACGGCGACGACAGCGTACCGGGAGAGCATAGGCGTGCGCTCGACGCGACCCTCGTGGAGTTTCTTCGCGAGGAGCACGGCGAACGCGAGCGCGCCAGCGGCCATCACGAGGCCGCCGGCGACGGCGAGCGGTCGAAGCGCGAGCAGCCGTCCCGTCGCGAGCGCGACGACGCCCCCGGGGTAGGCGTACTCGGCGTACGCGAGGAAGCGCTCACGACCCTCGATTTCGGTCTGCGTGAACATCGTCGCGAGCTGGTAGAGCGCGCCGAAGACGGTCGAGAGAATCGCGCCGAACACGGCCAGTGTGGCGTGCGCGCCGACGATCTGTGGCCGCGTCACGCCCGCGAATGGCAGCACGGACGTCGAGAGGTCGAACGCGAGCACGAAGCCGAGCGCGGCGAGGACGACGAAGCAGGCGAGCGCGAACGCGAAGTGGGCCTCCGTGGCGTCGAACTCGCGGACCGGCGGAAGAGTGCGCGCGAGGTTGTACGCGAACGCCCAGATGCCGGCGACCAGCAGCCCGCCGAAGCCGTGAATCCAGTGGATGTTGGCGGCGAGGAACGCGCCCGCGAGCCCGGCGACGCCGACGGTGACGAGCGCGAGCGCGGCGTTCGAGAGCCGCCGAGAGTGGACGGGGACGTTCGACCAGACGGGCACGAACTGCGTCATCGCGCCCATGATAGTGAGACAGACCCAGCCGGCCAGTAGGAGGTGGACGTGTGCGAGCCGAGTGAATCCGGGCGCGGTACCGAGGACGGTGGCGAGGCCGACGGCGCCGCCGGCGAGCAGGAAGGCGAAGCCGACGAGGAAGTACCGTAGTGGCACCGTCATCGGTGGCTGCTGGTCGGTCGCGAGTCCGGCAGGGACGGCGCTCATGGCTGAAGTGTGGCGGTGACGGCGTGTGCGAATTCTCCCGAACGTGTTCGGTCTACGCGAGGTTCTGGTCGGCGAACCGCGGGAGGTTGCTCGCGAACTGCTTGATGGCGGTCTCTTCGGCGCGGTGCAGCGTCTCGCTGAGCGTGGACTTGGCGGTGTCGAGGTCGTCGGCGAGGTCGGTGAGCGTGCACTCGCGGGGCGTGTCGTAGTAGCCGGCCTCGATGGCGGCGCCGAGCAGTTCCTGCTGGCGCGGCGTCAGCAGGCGCTCGGAGTCCCCGGACTCGTAGAGGTAGCCGACCTCGAAGTCCATCCCGAATGCGTCCAGTTGGTCGCGCAGCGCCGACAGTTTCGCGTGCGGCGCGACGACTTCCAGCGTGGCGCTGCCGTTCGACACTTCTAGCGGCGGCTCCAGCGGGAGGCCGGCCTCCTGAAGCGTCAACAGCAGCAGCGGCTCGCTGGTCTCGAACTCGACGAGCACGGAGTCGTCGTCGCGTTCGAGCGGCTCCATGTCCTCGACGCCGTCGGCCTCGTGCATCTCGCGGAGGACTTCGACGACGTCGGGACCCGTGAGTTCGAGGAGCGCGACGCCGCGGTCGTCGTCGGGGAACGCCGCGAGAACGCGGAACAGCGTGTCGGGGTACTGTGTGGACACCGCCGAAATCCACACCGAGTCGGGCAGGTCGATGGTGAGTTGTGCTCGTGCCATGCGAAGATGTTCGTACATATCGGCCCCAGCCTCAAGAAGTATTCCCGAACGTGTTCGGGAGAACGCTGTGGGCGGCGGGAGCCGTCGGTGTAGACATGGCCACGACGACCGACTGGCACGCGCACCTCTCGGAGACACCCGTGCCGCTGGACCGCGAGCGCGAACTGCTCGACGTCCGCGAGTTGGGACCGCCGAACCCGCTCGTGCAGACGTTGGAGACGCTGCCGGACCTCGCCAACGACGTCGTGCTCGTGCAGGTCAACGACCGCGCCCCACAGCACCTCTACCCGAAACTCGACGACCGCGGGTACGAGTACGCCACCGTCGAAGCCGACGACGCCGTCGTCACCGGTATCTGGTCCCCAGACGCGTAACCGCGAGTTAACAATCCGACTGCCGATTTTTATTACAATATCCTATCTCACGCCGGCTCTGTAACAGCCGAATTAATAACTGCGTGGCTCGTAGCCTCGACTAACATGACCGACGACTCACCTGGCGGCGAGACTCCCGCCACTATGACCGCCCGGCTGTCGGTCCCCGACATGGACTGCCCGTCGTGCGCGGGCAAAGTCGAGCACGCCCTAGAGGGCGTCGCTGGCGTCCAGTCCTTCGACACGCAGCCGACGACCGGCCGCGTCGTCGTCACCTACGACCCCGACGAGGCCGACGAAGCCGAGTTGGTCGCTGCCATCGAGGCCGCGGGCTACGAGGTGACCGGCTGGTCCGGCGAGAGCGAGGGCGAGCGCACCGAGCCCGCCAGCCCAGGCTCCGTCTGGACGAGTCCGCGCGCGCTGAAGACGTGGGTGAGCGCCGTCCTCGTCGCCGCCGGCTTCCTCTTCGAGTTCCTCCTCCCCGGCTCGAACGCCGCAGTCGCGGAACTGCTCGGCAGCGACGTATTACTGTCAGACGCCGCGTTCCTCGGGGGCATCCTCATCGCGGGCCAGCCCATCGTCCGCGGCGGCTACTACTCGCTGAAGAGCCTGAACCTCGACATCGACCTGCTGATGTCCGTCGCCATCCTCGGTGCCGTCTCCGCCAGCGTCGCGTTCGGCGAGCGCCTCTACTTCGAGGCGGCGACGCTCGCAGTCCTGTTCAGCGTCTCGGAACTCCTCGAATCCTACTCGATGGACCGCGCGCGCAGCTCCCTCGAGGAGCTCATGGAACTCTCTCCGGACGAGGCGACAGTCCAGCGAGACGGTGAGGAAGTCACCATCCCCATCGAGGACGTGCGCGTCGGCGACCGCGTGGTCGTCCGGCCGGGTGAGAAGATTCCGATGGACGGCGTGGTCGTCGAGGGCGAGAGCGCCGTCAACCAGGCCCCGATTACGGGCGAGAGCGTACCCGTCGACAAGACCGAGGGGGACGAGGTGTACGCGGGTACCATCAACGAGGCGGGCTACCTCGAAGTCCAGGTCACGGCGGAAGCCACGGAGAACACGCTTGCGCGAATCGTCGAGATGGTCGAGGACGCGCAAGCAAATCAGACCGACCGCGAGCAGTTCGTCGAGCGCTTCGCCGCCTACTACACGCCCGTCGTCGTCGGCGCAGGCATCCTGGTCGGCGTCGTCCCGCCGCTGTTCTTCGGCGCGTCGTGGCCGACGTGGATTCTCCGCGGGCTCACGCTGTTCGTGCTCGCGTGCCCCTGCGCGTTCGTCATCTCCACGCCCGTTTCGGTGGTTTCGGGTGTCACGAGCGCCGCGAAGAACGGCGTGCTCGTGAAGGGGGGCAACCACCTCGAAGCGATGGGCGCCGTGGAGGCCGTCGCGTTCGACAAGACGGGGACGCTCACGAAGGGCGAACTCACCGTCACCGACGTCGTGCCGCTCGGCGACAACACCGACGAGGACGTGCTGCGCTGCGCGCGCGGCCTCGAATCCCGCAGTGAGCACCCCATCGGGGACGCCATCGTCGAGCACGCTGACGACCGCGGCATCGAGGGCCGCGCGGTCTCGGACTTCGAGAGCGTCACCGGGAAGGGCGTCACCGCGGACCTCGACGGAACCACGCACTACGCGGGTAAACCCGGCTACTTCGCGGACCTCGGCTTCGACCTCTCGCACGTCCACGCCGCCACTGACGGTGGGATGGTCACGCAGAAGAGCCGCGACCTCTGCGAGCGCAACGACTGCCTGGACCTCCTCGAAGACCTCGTGCCGCGGCTCCAGAGTGAGGGTAAGACGGTCATCCTCGTGGGCACCGACGAGGAACTGGAGGGCGTGATTGCGGTCGCCGACGAGGTCCGCCCGGAAGCGAAGGCGTCCATCCGGCGCCTCCGCGACCTCGGCGTCGAACACACCGTAATGCTCACCGGGGACAACGAGCGCACTGCCGGCGCTATCGCCGAGCAGGTCGGCGTCGGCGAGTTCCGCGCGGAACTGCTCCCCGAACAGAAGGTCGAAGCCGTCGAGGACCTCACCGACGAGTTCGAAGCGGTTGCGATGGTCGGGGACGGCGTCAACGACGCCCCCGCGCTCGCCACCGCCACTGTCGGTGTCGCGATGGGTGCTGCAGGCACGGACACCGCCCTCGAAACGGCGGACATCGCGCTGATGGGCGACGATCTCACGCGGCTCCCGTACCTCTACGACCTCTCCGGCCGCACGAACGGCGTCATCCGACAGAACATCTGGTCGAGTCTCGCTGCGAAAGCGATTCTCGCCGCGGGCGTCCCGCTCGGATTCGTGCCTATCTGGGTCGCCGTGCTCGTCGGCGACGCCGGGATGACCACCGCCGTCACGGGGAACGCGATGCGGCTCTCGCGTGTAAAACCGGAACTCGACGCGGACGGCGAGAACTAGTCGTCTGCGGGTGCGTCGGGGTCCTGACCGCTCTCCGCCACGGTCACGTCGACGGCGGCCGCCTTGTACTCGGGAATCTTCGCGCGCTCGTCAAGCACGTCGTTCGTCAGCACGTTCGCCGACGCGTCCGCAAAGTGCGGCGTCGTCCACACCACGCCCTCCTTGATTGCCTCGGTAACGTTCGCGCGCAGCGTGATTTCCCCGCGCCGCGACTGGAGGGTCACGCTGTCGCCGTCCTCGATACCGAAGTGCTCGGCGCCCTGTCGGACGCTGATGCCACAGCCCACGCCGCAGTACGGACAGATGGTCTTCGTCAGTCCCTCCTCAGTCGACACGCCGCATCGCCCCCGTTGTGGCTCCCGTCATGTGAGTCTCTAGTGGAGAGTGTGGCAGGCAGTAGCAAGAATCTTTCCGCGACGCGCAAGCAGAGACGGCCCGAGCGCTACTGCACGCGGTCCGCGAACTGCTCGCGCACTTTCGCAACCTTCGGCGCGACGTTCACCGAGCAGTACGCCTGATTCGGATGTTTCTCGAAGTAGTTCTGATGTTTGTCCTCCGCGCGGTAGAACGTCTCCAGCGGTTCGATTTCGGTGACGATGGGGTCCTCGTAGGCGTCCGCGGCTTCGAGGTCCGCGACGAACGCTTCGGCGAGGTCGCGCTGTTCGTCGTCGTGATAGAGGATAATCGAGCGGTACTGCTCGCCCACGTCCGGTCCCTGCCGGTTCAGCGTCGTCGGGTCGTGGACCTTGAAGAACACCTCTAAGAGGTCCTCGTAGGCGAGTTCGTCGGCGTCGTACTCTACCTGCACGACCTCCGCGTGGCCAGTTGTCCCGTTGCAGACCTCACGGTACGTCGGGTCCTCGACCTGGCCGCCGGCGTACCCCGAGGTGACGTCCTCGACGCCGGAGAGCTGCTCGAACGCCGCTTCCACGCACCAGAAACACCCGCCGCCGAACGTCGCAGTCTCGGTCATATCCACTCGTTCGTGGGCCCAGCAGTTAACAGACGCGGCACCAGCATCAGAGCGCGAACACGAGCGCGGCCGTGACGAGCGCCGACAGCAGCACGCTCGTGACGGTGATTTTCGCTGCGTATAACTGGTCGGTGCGGCGGTTCGCGGCGTCCGGAACCTCCTCGCGGTCGTCACCGAACGCGTACTGACCAGCCAGCGCCAGCCGGACACAGAACGACTCGTAGGCCTGGAACGCCCACTCGAAGCCGACTGCCAGCGGGACGAATACGACGAGCAACAGCGGCTCCGGGAGGGCGCCAGCGAGATACGCGGCGACCACGACGGCAGCCGTGAGGAAGGCCAGCGCGGCGATGCGAGCGCGGCGCTGGCGCTGCTCGCTGCCGATGTTACACTGACCGGGACGATAATCAGTCACGCCCTAGTTTCGGGCGTCGGGTGGTTGAGGATTGCGTCTCTCGCGACGCCTGCTGGTACTTACGCGGACGCGTCGTAGCCGGCGTCCTCGATGGCAGCGACAAGGGCGTCGGTGTCCGCGTCGCCCTCGACAGTCGCGGCGTCGTGTTCGCGGTCCGCGCTCGCAGACTCGACACCTTCGACGTCAGCGAGGGCGTCTTCGACGGTCGATTCGCAGCCGCCACAGCTCATCCCTTCGACGGTGATGGTTCGGGACATACTCGTCTATTGGTCTCGCCGCACTAATGCAGTTTCGCCTCATGACGTTCGCCTCGGACCGCCCTCGAAGTTTGGATTCGAACGTTGTTCGGCGAAATCACTTTGTGTCGTTATCGCTGAGGGGTCGGCATGACCGATCTCGACGAGACCGACCGCCGCATTCTCGAACTGCTCGCGGCGAACGCCCGCCGCCCGTACAGCGACATCGCCGACGACGTCGGGCTCTCCGCGCCCGCCGTCTCGGACCGCGTCGCGAACCTCCAAGACAGCGGCGTCATCGAGCGCTTCACTGTGGATATCGACCGTTCGCGGCTCCGCGAGGGCGCGAACGTCCTCGTAGAACTGTCCGTCCCGCCAGGCGAAGTCGAAGCCGTCCGCGAGGCCGTCGGCAGTGCGGACGCTGTCGAACACGTCTTTGTCACCGCGAGCGGCGATGTCGTGTGCTCGGTACGGCTCCCCGTCGAGGACGTCCGTGCGTGGGTGACCGAGACTGTCGGGACCGAGCGCCTCCGCGACTACGAGGTGACGCTGCTCGCGGAAGCACAGTGGCACCCCAGCGTCGGCGAGGACTTCGCGATGGCGTGCGCGGAGTGTGGGAACACCGTCACCAGCGAGGGTGAGACCGCGCACATCGACGGCGACCGCTACCACTTCTGCTGTTCGTCGTGTCAGGCGCGCTTCGAGGAGCGCTACGACCGCCACGAGGCCGAAGCCTAAACGCTAAGCGCTCGCACACGAGTTAGCGAGTGTGCGCCGGAATGCGTTCATCTCGCGCTCGTTGCTGCTGTTTACGCTCGTCGCGGCGAGCTTCGTCGTCCTCGGATTCGGCCGGCTGGTGCTCTCGTACCGCGTCGCGCGCCTGCTCGCCGCGCCACTCCTGTTCGCAGCCGCGGGCCTTGCGGTGGTGCTCGTCGCGCAAGCAGTGCTGGCGACAGTCGGAATTCTGGACGTGGACTGACAGTACGCCACCGTACCCTCCGAATCATATACGTGGCGTGGCGGCGAACGGGGAGACGAATGAGCGACGCCCCCGGTCCCGACGCGCGACGCGCCCTCCTCGCAGTCGTCTGCGCCATCGGCCTCGTCGCCGCCTCCACGGCCGCACCAGCGCTCGCTGGACAGGCCCCGCTCGGCGGCCTCGACTCGCCGCCTGCACCCGGCGAGGTCCCGGAACTCCTGCGCCAACTCCCTGGAGCCGACGCACTCCTCGGCAACGTGGACGGACAGCGGGGCAACTTCGACTTCGGGACGTCCGCGTTCGGCGCCCTCACGCCCGGGCGGACGGCGGACGTTGGTGGGCCGATGTCGCCCGGCCAGCGCGCGAACGCGACGGAGGCGCACTTCGTCGCGGAAGCCGACGAGTCGCGGTACTGGCGGACGGAAGCGTACACCACCTACACCGGCTCGGGCTGGGAGCGCCAACAGGTTAACCGCGTGCAGCCGCCGCGCCCCGTCGAGGAGCGGCCGACCGAGTGGAACGAGATTACGCTCCGCCAGCCCGCGACGTCGCTACCGACGCCGTGGCGTCCGGTCGACCTCACGTGCGGGAACGACGGCTGTGGCTCCACGGTAGCGCTGAGCACGACCGGCGGCATCGAGGCGAACCCCGCATTCTCCGAGAGCCAGACCTACCGCGTGCAGAGCGTCGAACCGCTGAACGCCCCGAGCGTGCTCGACGACGTGCGAGTCGCGGGCAGCGTCGTCGACACCGAGTACACGACCGTGGAGACGACCGACCGCGTCCGCGAGCGTACTGCGGAGGTGGTCGGTGATGCCGACAATCGCTACGACGTAGCGCGCCGCATCGAACAGCACCTCGAATCCGAGAAGACCTACTCGCTGACCGACGTCCCCGAGCCCGGCGACCAGATTACCGACCAGTTCCTCTTCGAGCAAGACGCGGGCTACTGCGAGTACTTCGCGACCGCGATGACCACCATGCTGCGCTCGCAGGACGTCCCCGCACGCTACGTCGTCGGCTACGCGGGCGGCGAGTACGTCGGCGACAACAGGTACCTCGTCCGTGGCGCGGACGCCCACGCGTGGGTTGAAGTGTACTTCGAGGACGTCGGCTGGGTACGCTTCGACCCGACGCCCGGCGACGCTCGCGAGAGCGCGCGCGACGAACTCCACGAGGACGAGCGCGACTTCGACGTCTCGCTGAACCGGACCGCGGTGCCCGGCGAGCGCGTGACCGCGACCGTGACGACCGCCGGCCTGCCCGCGCGCGACGTCGCGCTCGTCGTGAACGGCGACCGCGTCGGCCAGACCGACGAGAACGGCACAGTCGCGTTCACCGTCCCGTACGCCGAACAGTTGCGCGTCGACGTCGAGACGACAGTCAACGTCACGGCGTCCAGCAGTTCGCTCGCGCCCGCTAGTGTCGGTGGCGGCGACCGCGCGTACAGCATCACCTCGCCGGTAGTCGCCCAGCAGGACGACGGCAACGACTCCGCGCAGACGTTCGACGTGAACGCGGACGTCCGATTCGCCTTCGACGGCGACGTCGACCCAGGCACGGAGCGCACGCTCACCGTCACCGTCGCCGGACGGCCGTTCCCGGACGCCACAGTCAGCGTCGGCGGCGTCGAACAGGGCCGCACCGACGACGAGGGACGAATCACGGTCCAGATTCCCGAGGACGCCAGCGGCGTGCTCGAGGTGACGGCGTCCCGCGACGACCTCAGCGAGACGACGACCTACCCCGTCGACGCGCTCTCCGTCGCGGTGTCGCCCTCGCTCGTCGCGCCGCTCCCCGGCACGACGGCCACCGCGCACGTCACGTCGGGCGGTGAACCGGTGAGTGGTGCGTCGGTCACGGTCGTCGGCAAATCGGTCGGCATGACCGACGCGGACGGCACCGTCTCCTTTGAGATACCGTTGACGCGCGCGCCGGCCGTCGTCGCGACGGCCAGCGAGAAGACCACGACCACGTACCTCGGCTGGGTGCTGCCGTCCGCCGCAGTCGCCGTGCTCGTGGCTCTCAGCGCGCTCGCCGGCGTCGTGCTGAGCGCGCAGCAGCGCGGTATCACGCCGCGAACCGTCGTGGGTGCGCTCGTCGCCGTCGCTCGCGAGTCCGTGTCGTACGCGGTCGGTGCACTCGTCGGGCTCGCAGGCGCGCTGGACGACCTCGCGGCGGAACTGCGGACGGCCGCTGCGGACGGCTGGCGAGGCGTCCTCGCGTGGTTTGCGTCCCTCCCCGGCCGCGTCCACCTGCCGGACGTCCGCGGGTGGCTCGCCGGCGTCGCAGCGACTGCCGGCGCAGGGAGCGGCCGCAAATCCGAGCCGAACGAGCGGGGCGTCGAATCGAGCGCGGACGCCGCCGACGGCCGCCTGCAAGCAGTGTGGCAGCGGTTCGTCGCGGTCGTCGGCGTGGACCGCTGGGAGACGAAGACGCCCGCGGAAGTCGCGCGCGAGGCCATCGCGCGTGGCTTCCCGAAGAAGCCCGTGTACGCGCTCACGGCCGCGTTCCGGGACGCCGCGTACGGCGGCCGCTCGGAGTCCTCCCGGCTCGACCGCGCGGAGGAGGCGCTCGATTCGGTGCGTGAAGACGAGCGAGAGGAGGGCGAACGATGACCGCACTCCGCAGAACACTGCTGGCGGCGGTCGGCGTCGCGGGCGTCGCGGTCGCCGTCGGCGTGGTCGTTGGGCTCGCACCAGCGTCGCTGGTCGGCGCGGCGAGCGGTCTGAACGCGACGCTCGCGACCGCCGTCGTCGCCGCCGGTCTAGTCGGGTACGCGTTCCGTCGACGCCGGCAGACCGAACCCGTCACCGAGTCGTCGCTGCTCGCGGACACAGGCAGTGAGACGACTGCCGCCGACCCCGGGCAGCCGGTCGACGGCGCGCTCGACCGAATCGCTGACGGCAGCGACGCGTTCGCGGGGGAAGCGCGAACGCGCGTCCGCGAGCGAATTCGGGAGACAGCGGTTCGAGCGTGTGCGCAGAAACACGGCGTCTCGCGGGACGAAGCCACGGACGCCGTCGCGCGCGGCGAGTGGACGAGCGACCCGGTCGCCGCGGCGTTCCTCGGGGACGAACGCGCGCCACGATACCCACTCCGCGAGCGCCTGCGCGGGTGGGTACACCCCGGACGGGCGTTCCGTCGGCGCGTCGAACGAAGTGTCGATGCAACGCACGACCTCGCCACGGAGGGATCGCGGTGAGCCAGTCGCGATTCACGGGCGGCTTGCTGGCCGCGCTCGTGCTCGCCGGCGCGGGCGCAGCGAGCGGCCGGTCGGCGCTGTTCGTCGCCGCCGTGATTCCACTCGTGTTCGTGCTGTACGGCGCGCTCTCCGTCCCGCGAGCGGATGACGGAGTCCACGTTACTCGCGACCTCTCGACGGAGTCGCCGCTGCCCGGCGACCGCGTCGCGGTCGAACTCACCGTCGAGAACGTCGGTGGGAGCGCGCTCCCGGACGTCCGCGTCGCCGATGGCGTCCCCGGCGACCTCCGCGTCGTGGACGGCTCGCCGGACGCCGCGCTCGCGCTCCCGGCGGACGGCACGGCGACTGTCGAGTACACGATAGTCGCGGACCGCGGCCAGTTCCCGTTCGATTCGCCGACCGTCCGGGTCCGTGGCGCGAGCGCGACGAACGCCCGCACGGTCGACGCACCCGTCGACGGAACGGACGAACTGAACTGCCAGGTGAGCGTCGCTGACGTACCGCTTCGCCGGCAAACGACCGCACACGCGGGGACACTCCCGACGGACTCCGGCGGGCCGGGCATCGAGTTCCACTCGACGCGCGAGTACCAGCGCGGCGACCCCGCGAGCCGCATCAACTGGCGGCGCTACGCCAAGACCGGCGAACTCTCCACGGTGAACTACCGGGAGCGACGCGCGGCCGCCGTCGTGCTCGCCGTCGATGCCCGCGACGCAAGCGACGCAACCGCCCACACCGGCACGCCATCCGGCGCGTCGCTGTCTGCGTACGCCGCAGCGCGCGCCGTCGAACCGCTCGAAACCGCCGGGCACCGCGTGGGGCTCGCGGTGTTCGGTATCGACGACCCCGTGACCGGCGGAACGGACCCCGCGTGGGTGCCGCCCGGCACGGGTGACGCGCACCACGCGCGCATCGCGACCGTGCTCGACGCCGCAGTCGAAGACGGGGCGGACGACTCCGAACCGACGACGGAGGAGGCCGAACCCGAGCAGGGAGAAAAACAAGTCGCTACGGCCGACGGCGGCAGTTGGCTCGGTGCGGGGGACGACGCGCGCATCGACCGGTTTGCCGAGCGCGTGCAGCCAGGCACGCAGGTCGTCGTCTGCTCGCCCGCGCTCGACGAGTTCCCGGTCGCACTGACGCGCCGCCTCGCGGCCGACGGCCACCACGTCACCGCGGTCAGCCCGGACGTCACCGCCACGGACACGCCCGGACGAACGCTCGCCGCGACCGACCGAGCGCTCTCGCTCTCGGACCTCCGGGCGGCGGGCGCGCACGTCGTCGACTGGTCGCCCGACGAGCCACTGGCCAGCGCGGTCGCCCGGGCGACCACCACAATCCGAGGAGGACAGCGATGAGCGCCGAGACCGTGCGCCGACCGACGCTCCTCGCGGGCGCTGCGATGCTCGCAGTGGTGTTGTTCGCCGTCAACGACGCCAGCGGCACGTACGGCCTGCTGGCGTTCCTCGCGGCAGCGGGCGGCGGCGTGCTCGCTGTGGCGACCGGGCTCGCGACGCGTGAGGAGCCGCTGTCC
>NZ_JAJJZG010000006.1 GCF_021028995.1 Halobacterium sp. KA-4
GTGAAGCGAAACGATGGCGTAATCGGCGAAGCCGCCACCCCCTTCGGGGGCGGCGACTTCGCCTCGGCCACCGACAGCATTTTTAGCTAACTGAACCGCTTTCTTCGTGAAGCGGGAAATCTTCGACATAGGCATCGGCGGTTTCCCGCTTCATTCCACTAGTTCTGACGGTCGAAGCCGACGCTGTCCAGCGATTCACCAGAGCCGACATGGGTTAGTCCTCCAACCAGGTACGTTCAAACCGTAGCTCGCCGTCGACCGCCGTTTTCTCCCGAACTTCGCGCCTGAATTGGTCCGTCGGCTCGTAGTTCCCCTCCAATTCGTTACCCTCGAAATCAGCCGGGATAACCCGATAATCTGCCTCTTCCGATTCGTGGGCTTCGAGGTAGGCCCGCTCCGGTTCGCAGTCGTCAGATAGCATGATTATATCTGCCTTAATGTCCGGCTCCGGCGGGAAATTGGGTGAATCCTCTCCCTCTTTCTCTTGGAGTTTATCTAGTGCTTCTTGAACTTCCGGCGGACGCTTCGAGGAATCATCATCAAAATGTTCTGCGACGTCCCCCAAGGAGGTCGTCTCCAACTCCTGGCCTTCTCCAATTGGACAAAGCCATTCCACTTCGACGTTTTCCAAGAATAGGGCGTCGTCACATGGCCGTATAAGGTGGTTTTTCACCCCGGTTGCAATCAGGGCGGACCCCCTTTCTGTTTCCTCAATATGAGGGCCGATATTCAATTCTAGTTTGTATTCAGGGGGATAGTTGATGTGTTCGATTGGAACGGTGGGCCTTTCATACAATTCGCCACTCACTAAGGCTTGTACCTCCTCTTCGTCGGTTTCATTGTAGTGCAATTCCTTCCGTCGGTTTTCGTATAGATGGGTTCCATGTACTGGCGATCGTCGCCACTCGGAGCCGGGGCGGCCCTCGACTACGAATTGAATTTTATCGCCGGCTTCTGCCACGCCGTCGAAGGTTGAAACTTGTGAGGGGGCGGAATTGTCCCCAACAAACTCATCCTCGAATGAACGGCGTATATCCCATTTGATGGGTTCTTCACCGTCGCCAATCGGCTGTGTCTCGATACCGACGAGATAGTAAGCCGTCGTAGCGTTCCCCACCTGAATTGATTCTAGTTTTCCCGCGCTTGCGAGGCTCTTTAGCCGTTTATGCGCGGTCTTTCGAGTTACGCCCGCGTAGTCTGCCATATCACGGGCGGACCAAACGGGGCGCGGGGAATTTTCCATGATCTCAACCACCTGGTTTTCCGTCAATCCCTGATTTCGTCCCATGGTCGTGTTTTCGGAGGCCATTGGTATATTTCTACCGCACCTGTGTATGGTACTGTGTTGGGGTAGTTCCTTATAATTAGCGTCCAAAGTAGTAGGTACGAACGACGCTACGCGAAAATGCCGGGCTATCCGCTCGGCAGAAATGGGGAGCGCCCGGGAGAAACCCCAGGCCCAGGCCGATGACACCTGGTTCTACGGGGTATCACCCCATAAAATGCGCGTCCAAAGCGCGTATGAATGGTTGGGCGGTTCCGGCGTCGTTCAAACGAGGTAGGCCAATACCATGTCGAGCGATACCGGAAACCGCCCACCTACTAGGGGCGGCACGAACGCCGAAAAGACTACCGAAAATAGGGGTGGTGCCACCCGAGGACCGGCTGGCGCTATCCGACAGACCCGAAACACGGCCCCGAACGCGGCTGGTCCCGATCTCATTCAAGCGGTCGCGCTTCGAGCGTACCGCAACGACACCGACCCCGCCGAGATTTGGGCGACCATTCAATCCGTCGTCGAAGGGTTAGCGGTTCAATTCGAGCTGACCCATTCGACCGTATCCGTCCAAGCTAGCCCCGTGGGGCTAATCGCCCGGGTCGAGCATGAGAATGAGCCGGTCGACTACGCCCTACTTGCCGACGACACGGCCCGGGCGCTGGCCCGAGTTGCCGATAACGGGGGTGAAACCTGATATGGCGGGGAGCGCCAGCGAGAAAATCCGTGACAACCGGGACACCCTGGCCGCGCTCGCTACGTCGGACCTAAATAGCGCGAAGTGGGCCAGGGAGCTACTCGAAGCCGTCGACGTGAATTACAAGTGCGGGTGTGGCGGCTACCTCCAACCCACCGACCGCGAGAACGTATATCGGTGTGCGGATTGTGAGCGGGAAACCACCGAAATCGGGGGCGGACGTGAATGAGCCGGAACGCCGACGTGACCGACTACTGTTCGGTCACGCTCGAAACCACCGACCGCGACCCGACCGACAAAACCCCGCTCGAACAGTACCGCCCGCGTGGGTACGTCGCGGGCGTGAACGACGCGCTACGTGCCGAACATGGCGACGACGGCGACCCCCGAGCCGTGGCGTTCGACGCCGCCGTAGCCCTTACCGCTTCGAGCTGGGGACCGCCGTTCGCGACGCCCCACGACAAGGCGACCGGCGAATGGTGGTGGGAAGCCTACGGCTGTGCGTGTCATGTCGTCGAGCGGGCGATCGTCGACGGGGTGGTGAGCGAATGAACCGGTCCCTTTCTATCGCACACACGCGGGGACCGCGAACGGGGCGGAAATCGACCCCTTTCAGTCCAACCCTCAATCTAAGGGTTGGGTTAGAAAACCGCAGGAAGGAACAGGGCGGTTCAACCCATTCAACCCTACCAAGGGGGTTGGCGGAAAGGGGTCGAAAATCGACCCCCCTTTGCTCGCTTCTCGCGCGACGCGCATTATACGCGCGCGACCCTCGAAGGGTTGAACTGGAACGGTTTACCTCTTCGCGGGGGTGGTCGGCGTGAGCGACCCCGCCGAGAACGTGGAAGCATTTACCGAAGAGCTGGCCGACGGCTACGTGACGCTCGAATACGAGCCGATCGGCGGCGGTCAAATGCGAATAGCCGCCTACGCGAACGGGGACGTTCTCGAAAGCGGGGAGTATTCAACGAAAATCTTCGGGAGCGCGACCCTTCGCGGTCAATTTCTGAATAGCGTCGAATCGTCGATAGAGGGACGGAGCGGCGTCGACGCCGGGGAAATTCGGAACGAATTAAAGGAATGGTTCGCGGCCATGAACGAAGTCGACCGCGAAGAACAGGCCGATAAGTTCCTCCCCGGCGAAATACAGCGAATTATTGACGGGACGCAATACCCGGTTGAAATCCACGGCGGGGAAACGACGACCTGGAAGGTCGAACTAACGTATGCTGGCCGGACGGGGGAATTGGAGTTTGAAGCGTCGGAAATGGTCGGAAACGGCGCGGGGACGCTTCAAGAGAAGATCGCGAACCAATTCTTCGAGCTAATCGAAATCGAGAAAGAGGATTGGGAAGCGATAAGGGAACGCTGGCATGAGAATAGCGAAGTCGTGAACGTCGTCGAAGAGACGGCCAGCGACGCGATAGCCGACCGTGTTCTCTCGAAACTCGGTAACACCCTGAAACCCGTCGGGGACCGCGAAGATATGGGGAACGACGTCGCGGCGGCGTGGTACGACCCGGAGAATACGACCGTCTACGACGACGCCCCGGAGGACGCGCCGATCGTGTGGGTTCAAGATGATTTCCTCGTCGACCAGCTCGAAGCCGCCGGGAAGAAACTCGAATACAAGGGCCAACTAATTAAGAACCTGATAGACCGTGGCGACATACACGGGTCCCGGGTCCGGCGAAAGTGGGCGTGGGATAGTTACACGAAGGTCTACCCGTTCGAGCCGGACGCGCTCGGGGTTACGCCCGACGACGTAGGCGGGCGCGACGACCCGAACCATAGCGAGGTGAGCGCCTAATGACCGACGTAATCCAGGTCGACGGCGCGCCGGGGACCGGAAAGACCCACACGCTCAAACAGAAACTACGCGAAGAGAAGCGGGACGGGCTTACGCCGGACGGGTTCTGGTGGCTCACGTTCACCCGCGCGGGACGCGACGACGTGAAACCCGAGCTGGCCGACGTATTCCGCGACGCCGACGCCGACAACGTGGAAGATAAGGCTCGAACCCTGCATAGCCTGGCGCTTTCACTACTCATTCGCGGGGACCTGTTAGACCCGGACCCCGACGAAGAGGGGCCAGGGCCGATAATCGTTCCGGGGAGCTTCGACGACGACGAATTAGACCCCTACGCGGCATTTTGCGACACTCGGGGGGTGCGGTACGACCCGGACGCCGCCGACCCGCGTAAGCTCCTGGCGGGCGAAGAGTCGACCGAATACGTCGGGAACAAACTCTTCGCGATAAACGATTTCCTCCGGCAAACGTGCAAACCCCCGGAGAAGTGGCGAAGCGCGCCGATAGACATAGAGATCGCGGGCGACCGCGTGACCGCGCTACTCGACGAATGGGACGAATACAAGCGCGACGCCTTCGAGTATCGGCTTTTCGAGCATGGGGATTACGTCGACTTCGCGTATCACGCGGGCGTGACGCCCGCCGTCGACGTTCTCCTAATCGACGAATTCCAGGATTTCGCCCCGCTCGAATATCGGCTATTCAAGGCGTGGCGCGACAAAGGAACGATCGAGCGGATATACCTGGCCGGCGACCCGAACCAGTCGATCTATTCGTTCCGTGGCGGGACGCCGCATTACTTCGAGAACACGGACGTCGACGACGTAATAGACCTGAAAGAGTCGTATCGGTGTCCCCGGGAGATCGCGGCGGTCGGGAACGCCGTTCTCTCGGCTCACACGGACACGGACCCGAGGGGGTTCGAGGGACGCGAACCCGGGGGTAACGTCGGCTGGCGGTCGATTACGGACAAATACGACCTTCGCGACGCCGTGATAGCGTCGGCAAAACAGCATACGTCCCACAACACGCCGGTAATGCTTCTCACCCGAACGAACGGCCAGCTCCGGCGGCTTACGAACGACCTTCGGGACGTCGGCGTTCCGTTCGAGGTGTTGGGGACCTACGGCGGCGTGTGGCGCGGGGACCTACGGCAAATGCTGGCGTTCCTGAATAACATGGCGTCGGCCGGGAGCGCCTACGCCTTCCCGAACCTTCGACACGTCTTAGGGGCGCTCCCCGACGGCGAAGAGCGGAAATCCCGGCTTGGGTACGATCTCGGCGGTATCATGGACGCCGACGCCGTGGCCCCAGCGTTCGAGGACTTCGACGGCGCGTTAGACATAGCCGACCACCTACAGATAGCCGCCTGGAAGCGTGACGTTCTCAAGAACGCGATCGACGCCCCGGCGTCGCTCAAGGCGGAAGAGGTGAAAGTCGGAACGGTTCACACGTCGAAGGGACTCGAAGCCCCGAGCGTCTACCTGTTTACTACGTCGTCAAAGCGGACGGTTCGACAGTATTCGCGGGACGCCGACCGCGCCGCCGAAGAGCATAGAGTCTACTACGTCGGGACGACGCGGGCCAGCTCGGAACTACACTTAGTGAGCGAATACTTCGACGGGCCGACCGCGCCGCCGATTCAGAAAATCCGCCGACATGGGAAGGTGGTAGCATGACCGTGAGCGACGAAGAGCGGGCCGACCGCTACCTACGCCGGAACCCGGACGCCAGCGTAGCCGAGTTAGCCGGCGCGCTCGGGATTGCGCCGGACAAAGCCCGGGGTTTCCTCGAAGGCAACCCGACCGCCGACGCCGAAGGGCCGGACGAAGCCCGTGAACCCCGGGGTAAGACCGCCGAAGAACCGGACGAAGCCCCGGACGAAACCCCGGAACCGTCGAATGAGGCGAACGAAGAGCCGCCTACGCCGTCGGACCACTACGACCGGCTCGGGGAGCTGTACGCGACGCTCGGGGAGATCGACGGCTGGCATTGCCCCGGGAACCGGGATTACTTCGGCTGGTATCGGACCCGCCAGGGGCCGGGCGCGTGGGACGGCGAAGGTCGAGCGTGGGCGCTCGGGAAGGAATTCGCGGGTATCCGCCAGGAACTTGAGCGGGTGGCCTACGCGACCGTGAACTACGCCCCCGCGAAGTGGTATATCGACGGCTGGCGGGCGTTTGACTACGGTGAGAACGGAAAAGAATGGGACGGGGACGAAACCCCGCTACCGAACTACGGGGACCTACGCGCTTACGCCCCGTTCGCGGATATAGACCTAACCGACGACGTGAAACAGAAGCGCCCGGAGGGGGACATCCCCCAGGAAACGATAGAGCGGGCGCTATCCCTCTATCTCGAAGCGTTCGGGGAACTGGCCGGCGGCATGGAACACGTCTATGCCCTGGATAGTGTCGGCGGGGCCTACGCCTTCGTCGCGCCGACCGCGACCGCGCCGATCGCGGAAGCGTTCGACCGCCGCGACCGCGCGATTATCTTCGAGGACATGACCGACCGGGTGAACGGTTGGCTCGAAGGCGTGAAAGACGACGTGAACGCCGCCGTCCCCGACGCCGCTGGGACGTTCGAGCCGGACCTACTGAATAACAAAAACCGGCTCTACAAAGCGCCTATGTCGCTTCATAAGTCGCTCGACGGCGTGGTTACGCCGGTCGACCCGGAGAACCCGAGCTACGACTACACGCCGATCGAAGCCGTCGACGCCGACGCGATAGCCGACGCGGAAGCGTGGGCCGACGAGTTCACGTCCGACCACACGGACGCCGTGAGCGCCGTCGTCGCGAACTTGTGGCCCGACTACTACGCCGACGCCGACGGCTGGCGCGACGCCGTGAGCGCCCGCATAGACGACCTGACGGAAGAGCGGGAAGCGAACCGGGAGCGAAACCAGCAAACGCTATCCGTCGACGACCTTCCCGACGACATAGAGGAAACCGACGACATAGAGGTAGTAAACGCCGCGATCGAGGCGATCGACTGCCGGGACGTGGCCCGGGACGTGGCCGACGAATGGGACACGGCCCCAGGCCGTGACCCGCCGCGATTTGACCCGCCGTGGCGAGATAGTAATAGCGGAACGTCGTGCTTTGCCGATTCCGAGAAATACGTCGATCTTAGCGAAGGGCAGAAGGGCGGCGGCCCGCTCACGTTAGTAGCCCGGGCGACGGGAATAATCACAAACTCCTCCGACCGGCTTCGAGGAAACGACTACTGGAAGGCGGTAAACGAACTTCGGAAGCTCGGGTATGAGATACCGTATTTCACGGGTTCGAGCGGGACCCACCCCGACGCGCTCCAACTCTTCGACGACGCCGAAGATACCGACGAAAAACGCCGGAAAGCAGTTCGAGCGCTACGCGCCAGCAAACGCGGGTAGTCTTTAGACGGCTTGTCCGTCTAAGTGATTCATTCTAGACTTTCGGCGTGTTCGTAATCCTCCTGTCGAGCTTCCGGTCGCTTCCCGTCTAGTACGATTTGCCACCCGTCTAATACGGTTGGGTCGTTAAGCGCGTTCGTGAGCGTGGTTCTGACGCCGAGAACGTCGACCCCGTAGTAATCATTCGGAACACCGTTGAGATACTGTAACGACGTCTCGAAGAGGCTACGCATACCGTCGTCATTTTCAAAGTCAAAGTGCTTGTACGCGCCCGCCGCGACTTGCACCATTCCGTGAGCAAATGCGCTTTCGGTGGTCCCGCTCCCGTAGTTATACCACTCTGATTCAAAACAGTCATGTGATTCATGGAACGCGCCGGAGTTGTATAGCCGGACGCCGTGAATCACCGCCCGCCGAAGGGTCCCATGTTCCCACCCATTCGACACGCCCCGATCTTGCCGCCAGCCGGTCGGGTTCCCTGAAATCGGTGGGCCTACGTTTGGGTCTTGCGTGTGGTTGTTCATAGGGTAGTTGCTAGCCGCTCGAACCCGGTTCCCTGACGGTACGATTTGTTTACACTCAGCCAAACATTCTCGAAGCAGTCGTGGGACTCGTGGAACTCCCCGCTGTTGTAGAGGCGGACGCCGTGCTCCGTCGCGCGTCGTAGCGTCGCGTGCTCCCACACCCGGCGGTCGGCGAGCCAGCCGGTCGGGTTCCCCAGCGGCGGCGCGACGCTCGGGTCGCGGGTGTGGTCGTCCATCACGACCGGCTTGGACCTGGCGGGCCGTAATCCCGTCGGTGGGCCCTCCACGATGGCCGCAACGGCAACCCCTATGCGTCCGCGTCCGCTACGACGTGACGATGCGAGTCGAACAGATAGGCGACGGCGAACCCGAAGTGGCGGTCGTCGGGAGCGTCCACGGCGACGAGCCCTGCGGCGCTCACGCAGTCCAGCGACTGCTCGACGCCGACCTCGACGTACTCGAACCCGTGAAACTCGTCGTCGCGAACGAGCGCGCGCTCGAGGAGAACGTCCGCTACCTCGACGCCGACCTCAACCGCTCGTTCGGCGAGGACGTCCCCGACGACGCCCACGAGGTCGAACTCGCCCACCGCCTCGCCGACGAAATCCGGGGCTGTACCGTGCTGTCGCTGCACTCCACGCAGTCCCACGCCGACCCGTTCGCCATCACCGCGGGCTTCGACGGCCAGATTCCGGACGTCGTCCCGCGACTCCCCATAGTCGCGACCGTCGACACCCAGGGCTTCGGCGAAGGCCGACTATTCGCGTCCGACGCGGACATCATCGAGGCCGAGGCCGGCCTCCAGGGCACGGAGACGGCCGCGGAGAACGCGTTCCGCCTCGCACGCGAGTTCCTCACCGCGGTCGGCGCGCTCCCCGGGAGCGCAGTCGAACGCGAGATTCCGGTCTTCGAGATGGGCGAGTCAATTCCCAAACCCCCGGCCGACGAGTACGAGGTGTTCGTCGAGAACTTCGAGCGCGTCGAGCGCGGCGAGACATTCGCCGCCGCGGACGGCCACGAACTCGTCGCCGACGACCCCTTCTATCCGGTGCTGTTGTCGCCGTACGGGTACGCCGGCCAGTTCGGCTACCGCGGCCAACACCGCGGCACCGTCGGTCAGTCCTCAGACGGCGCGAACTCCACGAGCGTCAACTCCCTGTCCAGCGCGCAGTAGTCGTGGGGCGGGTCCCCGAGAATCTCCTGAATCTGATACTCCTCGCCGAACTCCGCGCCCACCGGCTCACAGTACTCGTGGCTCGGACACTCCGTGTGGGGGCACGGCCCCGCTAACTTCCCCTTGCTCCCAGCGTACGCGCCCTTCGACGGCACGTTCGCCTTCACGGACGTCGGCTCCACGTCCACCGCGACCACGCCCTCGTCGTGGACCGCGCAATCCAGCACCTGGCCGCCCTCTCGGACTTCGGTGACCTCGTAGCGCACGCCCTCCTCCAGCGTCAGACACTGCTTGCGGTACGGACACCCCTCGCAGGCTGAGGACTCCCCGCGATAGACGAACTCCGTACCCGGCTCGGCGAGCCGCGACCCGAGCAGCGTGATAGACATACGCGGCGATTCGGCTCGCGCGTGGTTAAGCCTCCCGCCAGCAGGACGGTCTGGAATCGTCTGGGTCGAAGGTGCTCGGAGTGATACGGCAACTCTGGAAGACACCACCTCGAAAGCCCCGAGGCTGTAGACTCGTGCGCCTCGCTGCGCGCCTCGTTCGCTTCGCTCTCTCGGTGCTTACTTCGGCGTACTTCGCCGAGCGACCCGCCCCTTTCAATCCGCCCGTAGCCGGTTGGTCAGCCGGTAACGGGCGGACTGAAAGGGGGGACTGGCTTCGGTCGCGCGGCTCGTTGCGCCCTTCGCTCACTCCGTTCGCTTCAGTGCTTACGTCGCCGTGCTTCCCGAAGCCAGTCGGGGCTTTCGAGGTGGTGTTGTCGACCACTCGTGCGAGAACGCTCGTACGAACACCAGACCTAGCCCGAACATCTACCCGAGCGAGCACCGACAGCATAGGTGTGATACTGGTCGTGTGTGGGCCGCCGGGTGCGGGGAAAACCACGGTCGCGCTGGGCCTGAATCGGCGGCTCGAAGCCGACAGCTACGATTTTCAGGTGGTGCACACGGACGACCTCGCGACGCCGGTGTACGACCACTTGTTCGAGCGCGTCGCCGACGCCCCCGAAGCGAACTGGCTGCTCGACGGGACGTTCTACAAGGCGAAGTGGCAGGCGCGAATCCGGGGGTTCCCGGACGTCTACGTGGTGCTCGTGACCGCGGGCCGAGACACCTGTGTCCGGCGGAACTACGAGCGAGACGGAATCCCGGACCGTGCAGTGAAGACGATTTACGACGAGTTCGACTGGCCCGACGCGGACTTCACGGTCGACACCGACATCCTGCGCGTGGAGACCGCCGTCGACCTCGCGTACGAGCGCGTGCAGGAATGGCTCCGGGAGGCGGAGACAGTCGAGATAGGGGGCGAACGAGATGGGGCATAGCGGCGGTCAGTCCGTGAGTTTGTCGAGTTCGTCGAGATAGTCGTCGCGGGGAAGCTGGTAGGCGTCCCGGTAGTCGACGTCACCCGTGTCGAAGCGGGCGGCGAGATCGACCGCACCAGCGTCGGCGGCGTCGCGAGAGTCGAAGCGCGCGTCGGCGTCCTTGACGCGGACTTCGGGTTCGAGGCGGAGGGAGACGAACCAACTGTCGGGCGCGGAGTGCGAGCGGCGCTTGCGCTCGGTTGGCGGGCGGCGCGCGACGCGAATCGTCGGGAGGCAGGGCGCGGGGAAGCGCTGGGTGTCGAAGACGTCGGGCCGGTAGACGAGAATCGCGCCGTCCTCGTCGTCGTTCCAGACCTGCCAGCCCTCGGAGAGGTCGTCGAACGCGGTCATGGGCGTCCTATCCCGCGAACGCCGTAAGGTCTGCCGGTTCGCGGCGAGCCGGAAGCCGACTATCGGCACGGCGTTCGGTACTGGCTGTCGGTGAAAGTGAAGTCAGTCGTGGCTGTACCGCGATTGCGTGTTCACAGGTGGAATCGGTCCGCAGCTCGATAGTAGCCACACAGAATAGTTCGCTTCACTTTCACTCCGCACCCCGGTTGGGCGTCGCAGTTCCTCGTTCAGGTGTCGGCCAGCGTGGCGGCTGCGTCGACGCTGTCCGCGTCGTCGCCGAGCCACTCCTCGGCCCACTCCTCGATGGCGTCGAACACCGGGAACAGCGACTCACCCTTCGCGGTCAGCGAGTAGTACGTCGCGACGGGCGACTCCTCCTCGAGGCGGCGGTTGACGAACCCCATCTCTTGGAGGTCGTCGAGCACGCGCGAGAGCGTCCGCGAACTGGCGTCCGTCGAGCGTTTGAGCTCGTTGAACCGCTTCTCGCCTTCCTGAAGGTCGTGGAGCACGATGAGCCGCCACTGGGAGCCAATCTGTTCCAGCGAGTCGATGACGCTGCAAGCCTCCTCGCTGTATCGCTCGTCTGCCATGTCCGACCGTACGCAGCGGGCACCCATAGTGGTTCCGACTGGAATCAGGTGTCAGAGTGACACTGCTGGGGTGACGCCGCCGTCACCGGATGGCCCCGAGGTTAGCGGAACGGTTTACGTGTGGGTGGCTTACTGGAAGGCATGACAGACGCCGACCCCCACGCCGGACAGCCGGTTGAGCACCGCGGACCCGCACTCGAAGACGCCGACAGTGCCGTCATTCTGCTGCACGGTCGCGGCGCTCGCGCCAGCGGAATGCTCGGATTCGCCGAGGACCTCCCCAGCGAGGGCGCCGCGTTCGTCGCACCGCAGGCCGCCCGCGCGACGTGGTACCCGAACAGCTTCCTCGAACCCACCGAAGAGAACGAGCCGTGGTTCAGTTCCGCGCTCGGCCTGGTCAACGACGTCTTCGAGGACGTCACCGAGCACGTCCCCGCAGAGAACGTCGCGCTCCTCGGATTCTCGCAGGGTGCGTGTCTCGGCAGCGAGTTCGTCGCTCGGAACCCCCACGAGTACGGCGGATTCGTCGCGTTCTCCGGCGGCCTCCACGGCCCTGAAGGCACCACGCACGAACACGAGGGTGACCTCGAAGGCACGCCAATCTTCCTCGGCTGCAGCGACCGCGACCCCCACATCCCCGAGGAGCGCGTCCACGAGACCCGCGACGTCTTCGAGGCGATGAACGCCGACGTCACCGAGCGCATCTACGAGGGCATGGGTCACACCGTCAACCAAGACGAACTCGAACACGCCGCCGACATCGTCGGCGACCTCTGACCCGCCGCGACCTGTAGGTTTACCCGCGGCCGCTCCCTACCAGTGAGTATGAGTGACGCCAGTGACAGCGCCGACGCCGGCAGCGCGGACGCCAGCGACGTGCCCGAGACCGAGGCGGAGTGGCGCGAGCGTCTCAGCGACGACGAGTACGAGATTCTGCGCGAGGCGGGGACCGAACGCCCGTATTCCGGCGAGCACGTGGACCGCGACGAGGACGGCACGTACCGGTGTGCGGGCTGCGGCGAGGTGCTGTTCCACGCGGACACGAAGTTCGACGCGCACTGCGGGTGGCCGAGCTTCTGGGACGCCGCCGAGAGCGACGCCGTCGAACGCCGCCCCGACCACAGCAACGGCATGGAGCGCACGGAAGTCGTCTGCGCGACCTGCGGCGGCCACCTCGGCCACGTCTTTCAGGACGGGCCGGAACCCACTGGAGAACGCTTCTGCATCAACTCCGCCGCGCTCGACTTCGACGCCCAGAATTAGAAGCAGAACGAAAATGGGTAGGTGAGCGCGACGCGGTCGCCGTCCTCCAATTCGGTGGCGAACCCGTCGAGGAGTTCGTTGAACCGGCCGTTCACGAGCACGCGAGCGTACGCCCGGGTGCGCTCGCCTTCGGGGTTGCGCTCCCAGCGGCCGGGCGGGTCGCCGGGGTAGTTCGCCCACGTCGCAGCAGTCTCCTCTTCCTCGCTTTCCGCGAGCAGCATGTCTTCGAGGCCGTACTCGCCGAAGAACGCGTCGAGGAACTCCCCGAGCGTCGTCCCGTCGAAGGAGAACTCCATGCTGTGCGTGCCGAGCTCGCGGCGAACGTGGCCGGTCGCACGCAGTTCCACGGTGGTCTCACTCCGCTGACCGTCGACCTCACCGCCCTCCTCGCGGTTCTGAACGCTCATACGGGTCGTTCGCGCTTCGCCCGCCTAAACACAACCCCGAACGTATTCGGTTCGGGCGACGGGAAACGCCTATCCCGTTCGCTGTCGAGGTTGCCAGTGATGGATGAGGACCGCGAGTTCGCGCTCGAATCCCGGCTCACGAACCATGGCTGCTACCTCCGCGAAGTTGCCGAATCCGGGGACACCTGCCACCTCACCTACCAGTCCGCGGCGGCCGACCAGCACGGCGAAATCCCCCAACAGCAGGTCGGGGACATAGTCAACGTCTTCCGGAAGCTGTTCGCCGACGCCGGCTGGTCGGTTCGTAGCGTGGAAGCGACCGTAACCGACCTCGACGACGAGCCACTGGGGTCGTGGCGCGCGGAGCAGGAGTGGTTCGACGCACTCGCGGACGGCACCATGACCGAGGTCGAGTTCTCGCGTCGCGTCGTCGACAGCCTCGAACCTTAGCCGCCCGCGCGCATCGCCTTCCGCGAGAAGTCCTCGACGAGTTCCTCGAGTGTTTCCTCGCCGAACGCCTCGTCGGCCGCGAATTCGACGGTAACTTCGGTGAGTTCCAGCGACGGCCCGATGGCGACTTTCTCCGCGGACAACTCGGCGCGCCAGCCGTCGCCCTCGACCGTGTCGTCGTCAACGATGGTGCCGCCGAGGTTCTCGAGGTAGTTCCGAGCGAGCCGCACGGAGATGCCGCGAAACTCCTTCTCCCGCTTCACACCACGTCCTCCGTCGCTGTTCCACCGGCGACCGGTGGGAAGATGCTCAACTGGTCGCCGTCTTCGAGTTCCGTCTCCATGCCGTCGAGGTGTAGCACCTCGCGGCCGCTCTTCAGGACGTTGATGTGCGGGCGGAGGCCGCCGTTCTCGACGAGCTGGCCCGCCAAGCCATCGTACTCGGTTTCGAGTTCGCGGAGCACCTCGCCGACGGTCGTCCCCTCGTCGTACTCGCGCTCAACGACCTTCGTGCCGACTGCCTCACGGAAGGTCGCGAAGAAGCGGAGTTCGACGTTCATGCGCCCCCGAACCGGATACCATCCTCGACGAGCCGCTGGTTGCGCTCGCGGTCCAGCGCTTCGCCGAGTTCGTCGTGGTCGTAAATCTGGGCGACGAGTTCCACGTGGAGGTTCCGCCACGAGATGGCGTAAATCGGCGACTGCCCCCACGCGCGCAGTTCCGGCACGAATTCGTCGTAGCGTTCGAGGCGCTCCTCCAGCCGCTCGACGGCGTCGACGACGTAGGATACGGCCTCCTCGTCGGAGTCCGCGGCGTCGATGGCGTCGTTGATGCGGCGCTCCCAGCCGGCGACGGCTTGCTGCATGTCCTTGCGCGTATCGTCGCTGTCGGCAGGGAGTGCGTCGAGAATCGGTTCCGGAACGCCGAGTGACACCGGCTCCATGCCCGAACGTGGCACAGCGACGAGCATAAAGGTCCCGCCGCCGCCGAAATCTCCGGGACGGCGAAGCGTCGCGTGGCCGAAACGGGCGTCCCGAGTGGTCCGCTCGCCTTCGTAAATGTAACCAGTATCAGCTACGCGACCGTGGGAATCACTATCGGGATACGGCCCGTATGTAACGAAAGAGCACCAACTATGACTGACCTAGGTGGCTTCCAGGACCACGTCGCTCGCGTCAACCTCGGCGCTGGCGACGTCGACTACGAGAGCATCGACGACGAGGACGCGCGCAAGTACATCGGCGCGCGCGGCCTCGGCGTGAAGTACGTCTTCGAGAACGGCCCCGACGTCGAGCCGCTCTCCGAGGAGAACCTCCTCGCGTTCATGAACGGCCCGCTAACGGGGACGCAGACGCCGATGAGCGGCCGCATCGCCGTCGTGACGAAATCCCCGCTGACGGACACCGTTACGGACTCCCACCACGGCGGGTGGAGCGGCGCGCGCCTCAAGTGGGCGGGCTTCGACGGCCTGCTGTTCGAGGGGAAAGCCGAGGACCCCGTCTACGCCGTCGTCGAGGACGGCGAAGTCGAGCTGCGTGACGCCAGCCACCTTTGGGGCTACGGCGTCCACGACACCATCGACGAATTGGAGAGCGAAGTCGACGGCGCGTACGGGAAGAACCTCTCCGCGATGGCCATCGGCCCGGGCGGCGAGAACACGGTCCGGTACGCCTGCATCATCAACGAAGACGACCGCGCCTCCGGCCGGGGTGGTACGGGCGCCGTCATGGGGTCGAAAAACCTCAAAGCGGTCGTCGTAAAGGCGTCCACGCAGATGCCCAAGCCCGCCGACCGCGAGACGTTCATGGACGGCCACAAGGCCGCCATGCAGGCGATTCAGGAGTCCGACGTCACCGCGCCCAACGAGGGCGGGCTCTCCGTCTACGGGACGAACGTCCTGATGAACCTCACCGAGGAAATGGACGGCCTCCCGACCCGAAACGGCCGATACACGTCCACGAGTACGGAAACCGAGGCCGAACCCGACGAGCCGAACATCGACTCCGAGAAGGTCTCCGGGGAGAACGTCGAGGAGAACATCCTCGTCGACGACCCGACGTGTCACTCCTGCCCGGTCGCCTGCAAGAAGGAAGTCGAGGTCGACGTCCACCACAAGGGCGAGGACCTCAACGTCCGCATGGAGTCCTACGAGTACGAGTCCGCGTGGGCGCTCGGCCCGAACTCCATGAACGACGACCGCGACAAGGTCGCGCTGATGATGGACCGCTGTAACGACTTCGGCATCGACACCATCGACAGCGGGAACATGCTCGCGTTCGCGATGGAGGCCGCCGAGAAGGGCTACCTCGACGACTTCGACGAGACCCTCGACTGGGGCGACGTCGACGCCATGGTCGAGATGCTGGAGAAAATCGCTACCCGCGACACCGACCTCGCGGACGTGCTTGCCGAGGGGCAGAAGCGTGCGGCGGAGACGCTGGACGCCCACGACTGCCGCCTCGACGTGAAGGGGCAGTCCATCGCGGCGTACGACCCGCGCGGTCTGAAGGGCATGGGCATCGGGTACGCGACCTCGAACCGCGGCGGCTGTCACCTCCGCGGGTACACGCCCGCCGCCGAGATTCTCGGCATCCCGGAGAAGGTCGACCCCACGGACTGGGAAGGGAAAGGCGAACTCACGGCGACCTTCCAGGACCTCCACGCCATCTCGGACTCGTTCGACATCTGCAAATTCAACGCGTTCGCGGAGGGCGTCGAGGAGTACATCGACCAGTACAACGGCATGACCGGCCGCGACGTCGGCGAGGAGGAACTGCTGGAAACGGGCGAGCGCATCTACAACCTCGAACGCTACTACAACAACCTCGCCGGCTTCGACGGCGACGACGACACCCTCCCGGACCGCTTCGTGGAGGGCGCGGAGGACGCGGTGCCCGCGGGCGGCGGCATCGAGGGTGAACTCTGCGAACTCGACGCGATGAAAGACGAGTACTACGAGCACCGCGGCTGGGTCGACGGCGTCGTTCCCGACGAGAAACTCGACGACCTCAGCATCGACCTCGGTCCCGGCACGGGCGTCTCCGCGAGCGGCGCAGCGTCCGCGGACGACTAGCGTTCCAATTCGACGTTCCACATTCTTTTGCTGCCCGACTTGCCAGCGTAGCGACAGCCGCTCAACAGCTGGTCCCTGGCGGATTGAAAGGGCGAGGCCGACCGGAGGGAGGCCTCGACGTTCTCGAACGGTGAGCGTAGCGAGCCGTGAGAGCCGCCCGAGTCGTGGACACCGAGGGCTTTCAGGTGTGCGAGAGAGCGACAAATTCAGGAGCGATTCCGACACCTAGACCCGAAACCCGTTTTTCCACGCGCGCCCTACGACGCTGCAGTGACTGACATCTCCAAGGAGGCGTTCCACGACGCCCTCGAAGCCGTGGGTCGGCCGGTCGCGACCGCCGCGCAGGTCGCCCGGGAACTCGACTGGACGCAGGCGGCGGCTGCCGACGCCCTCGCCGAACTCGCTGAATCGGGCGACGTGGAGCGCGCGGACGTGGAGAACGACCCGGTGGTGTGGTATCCGCGGGACTGGCTGGAACTGACGGACCGCGAGCGGGTCGTGCCGTTTCCGGACCGCCGGGAGATCGTCGTCGACCAGCCCGCGCAGTTCACGCGCGCCCAGCTGTCGCGGTTCGCGCACCTCGCGGACACGACGCGTACGGGCAGCTACCGGTACGTCGTCCGTGAGGAGGACGTGTGGGCGGCGCCGTTCGAGAGCCTTGGCGACCTGCTGGCGGCGATGGACCGCGTGCTCCCGCGGGACTGCCCCGGGCTGAAGGACTGGGTTGAAGAGCAGTGGACGCGCGCGACGCGGTTCAGGCTCGTGACGCACGAGGACGGCTACGTCGTCCTCGAAGCGAAGACCGAGAGCCTGCTCGGGAACGTCGCCGACCAGCACCTCGCCGACGACGTAATTCGCGCGCCCATCTCGGACACGGAGGCGTGGGTCGCCGAGAACAAGGTCGCGGAACTGAAGCGCACGCTCTACGAGGCCGGCTACCCCGTCCAGGACGAGCGCGACCTCGAAACTGGGGAGCCCCTAGACGTCGACCTCGATCTCGAACTCCGGGACTACCAGCAGGATTGGGTGGAACGGTTCGTCGATGCGAGTTCAGGCGTGCTCGTCGGGCCGCCGGGGTCGGGGAAGACTGTCGCCGCGATGGGTGTGCTCGAAACCGTCGGCGGCGAGACGCTGATTCTGGTGCCGAGCCGTGAACTCGCGGCGCAGTGGCGCGAGGAGTTGCTCGCGCACACGAACCTCGAACGCGACCAAATCGGTGAGTATCACGGCGGCACGAAGAACGTGCGCCCCGTCACCATCGCCACGTACCAGACCGCGGGGATGGACCGCCACCGCCACGTCTTCGACGATCGGGAGTGGGGACTGGTCGTCTACGACGAAGTCCACCACATCCCCGCGGAGGTCGCGCGCCGGTCGGCGGACCTCCAGAGCAAGCACCGCCTCGGGCTCACCGCAACGCCGGTCCGCGAGGACGACAAGGAAGAAGACATCTACACGCTGGTCGGGCCGCCGATTGGCACGGATTGGGACGCGCTGTTCGACGCGGGCTACGTCGCTGAACCCACCGTCGAGATTCGGTACGTGCCGTGGCGCGACGACGATGCCCGCTACGAGTACGCCGCGGAGAGCGGGCATACGCGCCGTCGGCTCGCCGCGGAGAATCCCGCGAAAGACGAGGAGGTCCAACACCTGCTGCGCCAGCACGCTGACAAGCAGGCGCTCGTGTTCGTGGACTACCTCGAACAGGGTGAGCGACTCGCGGAAGCCATCGACGCGCCGTTCGTCAGCGGGGAGACCCGCCACGCCGAACGGGAGGCGCTGTTCGACCGATTCCGCACGGGCGCGCTGAACACGCTCGTCGTCTCTCGCATCGGCGACGAGGGAATCGACCTGCCGGACGCCGAACTCGCAATCGTCGCCTCGGGCTTGGGCGGGAGCCGCCGGCAGGGTGCCCAGCGTGCCGGGCGGACGATGCGACCGGGTGGCCAGTCGCTTTTGTTCGTGCTCGCGACGCGCGGGACCGAGGAGGAGGACGACGCCCGCAGCCGGATGCGCCACCTCGCCGCGAAGGGCGTCCGTGTCACGGAGTCCGGCAGCGAACAGGCCTGACACGGCGCCGAACCCCGGGCATTAAGCCGCCGGCCGGCACACTGCCGACGATGACCGAGTTTCCGTTCACGACCACGGTCGACGTGCGGTATCAGGACCACGACACGCTCGGGCACGTCAACAACGCCGTCTACGTCACTTACCTGGAGGAAGCGCGCGTCGCATACCTCACGGAGCACGCGGGACTGTCGATGGAGAACCTCTCGATGGTCGTCGCGCACCTTGACGTGGACTTCGTCGAACCTGTCCGGCACGCCGAATCGGTCGAGGTCGCGATCGACGTCACCGACGTCGGCGGGTCGAGTTTCACGATGGCCTACGAAATTCGCCACGAGAACAGCGTCGCCGTCGAAGCCGAGTCCGTACAGGTCACAATCAACTCGGATACTGGAAAGAGCCATCCGGTCCCGAAGGCGTGGCGGGCGGCGTTCCAGGAAGACTAGCTACGCGGGCCCTGTCGCCGGGAACGCGTTGAGTCGAGCGAGAATCGTGTCGACGATGGCCGCGTTGAATGTCCAGAAGCCGTAGAACTGGTTGTCGTCACGCTCTTCGGCGAGCAGTGCGCGCTTGTCGTCGTCGCTTTTGGCGTCCAACACCACGAACCACGTGTCCGTAATTTCGTCGTCCTCGTAGGCGTGAATCGTGTGGGCGTCGGTCGGCACCGTCCAGTTCGGCCGCCCGTAGATGTGGGTGTCGACGCCCGCGGCCGCGAGCCGTTCGTAGAACCGGTACTGCGGCCGCAGGTTCGACAGCCGCTGGAAGCCCGCGTGCAGCGTTCCCCCGAGCTGGTGGGCACTCGACTCGATTTCGCGGGAGGCGACGACCATTCGGTCGCGGCCGTAGTCGGTAAACACCGACTGGTCGATGTGGCGGAACAGTTCTGGGTACTCGATCTCCTCCGGGGCGGAGACGTCGATGAGCGGGGAGTCCGGCCGGACCACCCGGTACAGCGACTTCAGCGACGACGCCGCGAGGTACTCGCTGTCGTCGTGGAGCACGACAAAATTGCGTGGGATGCCGTCGTCGGTGGCGGCGCGCCGCAAGTCCACCGACTGCACCGCAAAGTACGACTGGATGTCCTGCAGCACGGACCGCGGTACGTCGACGTTGTACAGCGTCAGCGTGAGCGCGCGCTCGTCGACGCGATCAACGATGTCCGGCAGTGGGGGAGCAGCGTCGTCAGCCATCGCTACGTATCTGGTCCGTGTGGTGCCCGACTCATAAATCCGCGTGGCCAAGTGACATCCGCCGAGTCGGCTGCATACCTGCGGTCACGTCGCGCGCCCCGTCGTCGTGACTGCGATGCCGACGAGGACCACGGCGCCGCCCGCGACGGTGAACACGCCGGGTACCTGCCCGAAGACAGCGAGTGCAAGCAGCGTGCTCCCGACCGGCTCGCCGAGCAGCGAGACGCTCACGACGCTGGACTCGACGTACTTCAGCGCCCAGTTGACGAGCGTGTGGCCGAACAGCCCGGGGCCGACGGCCATCGCGACGAACAGCGCCCACTCGCGGGCCGGATAGTCGACGAGCGGCAGCCCAAGCGCGACTGCCACCGCGAACAACACGACCGTGCAGACGCCGTAGACGGCGAACACGTACGGCGCTAAGGAGAGACGCTGGCGGACCGACCGCCCTGCGAGCACGTACCCCGCGCCAGCCACGGCTCCGACGACCGCGAGCGCGTTCCCAAGGTTCGGCGCCGACCCGACTGCACTTCCCGTGAGGAAGTCGCCCGCCGACAACAGCACCGAACCCGCAATAGCGACGAGGATGCCGCCGACGATGCGCGCGCCGACGCGCTCGTCCAACAGCAGCCACGCACCCACCGCGACGAACGCCGGCTGCGTCTGCACGAGTGTCGTCGACGCCGCGATGCTCGTGAATTCGATGGACGCGAACCACGACGCGAAGTGAACCGCCAACAGCACGCCCGCGACGCTCACGACCAGCCAGTCCGCACCCGAAACGTCGGCGAATTCGCGGCGCTCGCGGAACGCGAACGGCGCGACGAACGCGGTCGTGAACAACACCCGGTAGCCCGCCTTCAACACGCGCGGCGCGTCGCTGAGCTCCACGAGGATGGCGCTCGTGCTCACCGCGACGACGGCGACAGCGACGGCGGCCATCGGCGGCACGACGGGGTCGTCGGCACTCACGGCTGGACGTTACCGGCCGCAGCAAAAGAGATTGCGCTCGCGGGAGTCGGGAGAGAGTTATTCCGCGTCCGTGCGAACGATAGTGAGCGCGGGCACGAGTGGCCGACCGGTCACTCGGCGTCCGCGGGCGTGTCGAAGTCGTGGTAGTGTTCGCCTTTCTCCTTTGAGAGGATGTTGAGCGCGGCCGCAGCGCCGTCGCCGGCTGAGATGACTGCCTGCCACTCCTCGACGCGTACCATGGCGCCAGTCGCGTAGGCGTCCTCGACGCTCGTCTCCATGTCGACGTCCACGTCGACGACGCCCTCGTCGGTGAACGCGGCACCGAGGTCTTCGGCGAGGTCGCGGCTCGCACCCGTCGCGAGCACGACGTAGTCCGCTTCGTACTCGCCGTCTTCGGTCGTCACCGCGAACCCGTCACCGGACTGCTCGACGCCCGTAACTTCCTCGCCCTGGTGGCGGTCGACGCCGAATTTGTCGACCTGCTCGCGGGCGCTCTCCATAAACGCCGTGCCGTCCTCGGAGTCGATGCCGAGGTAGTTGAAGAGGTGGGCTTTGTGCATCCACGTCTCGTCGGTGTCGAAGACGGTCGTCTCGAGGTCGTTTTTCGCCGTGAACAGCGCCGCGCTCAGGCCGGCGGGACCGCCGCCGACGACGATGACGTGTGTCATAGTTGTATGTTCTCCCGCTCACCGGTTAAACCTACGGCCCGTCCAGAATGTCCCGCGTCCGGCGGTGGCGGTACCAGAACATCGGCGCGAGCCCGAGGCGCGCGAACTCGTCGCCGATACCGCCGATTGGCGCACGGTACTCGACGTGGTCTCGAATCAGCGTCTCGTCGCCGTCGGCGTAGAACAGGTGCGTGTGCTCCCACTCGGGGAACGGCCCCTCCTCCATCACGTCCACGAAGTACGCGGTGTCTTCGCCCTCCTCTCGGGTGGTGATGTGCGAGACCCACGTCTGCCGCGGCCCGACGCCGAACGGCTGCACGGACGCGTGAATCCGCGTGCCCGCCGTGAGGACGTGCGCCTCGGGTTCGTCGTCCGGGCGCTCGATTTCCTCGACGCGCAGGTCGAGCCAGTCCGGCGTCAACGACCGCAGGCCGTCGATAGTGGAGTGGAACGCCCACACGTCGGCAAGCGGCGCGCGAACCCGCAACTCCCGCTCGAAAGTCGCCATACACGTCGTTCGCGGGGCGCGTGCAAAACTCCGGCGGCAGGGGTCGTTCGGCTACTTGAGTCGCTCCTGCAGGAACGAGGGGTGGGCGGCAGTGACGCCGTCGATGCCGTGAATCTCGTCGCTAATGACTTCGCCGAGCGCGTCCCCATCGGCGGCCCGGACTTCGGCCATCAGCATGTGGTCGCCGCTGGACGTGTACAGCGCGTGGACGGCGTTCAAGTCCTTCAGGTCGCGCGTCGCCTCCACGTACCGCTCGGAGGCCACGTCGATGCCCACGAGCGCGATGGACTGCCCGGAGAGTTTCTTCGGGTCGACGTCCGCCGAGTAGCCGACGATGACGCCTTCGTCTTCGAGTTTGTCGATGTACTTCCGGACCGTCGGCTTCGAGACGTCCGCGCGGGCGGCGATGTCGGCGTACGAGGCCTGCGCGTCCTCCTCGAGTGCGGCGAGGATTCGGTCTTCCGTCGATTCGGTGCTCACACCCCTCGTTTTGGTGCCTGTGAAAAAATATCTTCCGAATGAGAAAGTCACCTCGCGTGGGCGAGAAGCGTCGTGGTCGCGCGCCGAAGCCGTCGGCTACTCGAGCGATTCGCGCGAAAGAAATTGGAGCCGGGCCGGAGTGGAACGCTACTTGTGGCGCTCGATGAAGTCGTACGAGCGCTCCCAGTCGTAGTCCTCGTCGAAGTACCGCTCCGCGAGCGGTTCCTCGGGCATGTCGCCGCGCTGCTGCTTCTCTGCCTGGTAGGAGTTGCGGTTCTCGTCCTTGTAGTAGCGCCCGGTGAGGACGGTGCCCTCGTAGAGGGCGTCCTCGGTCTCGTGCATCAGGTCGGCCGCCTCGCGGCGGTCGGTGATGTCGAAGTCGTAGTCGTCGCTGTCCTGCACGTCGACGTAGGGGACGTACTGCTTGGCGTCCTTGTTCCACGTCGGGCACTGGGTCAGGAAGTCGACGTGGGAGAAGCCGTCGTGCTCGATGGCTTCCACGATGATTTCCTGGGCCTGGTTCGGGTTGACGGCCGCCGTACGGGCGACGTACGAGGCGCCAGCCGACAGGCTCATCGAGAGCGGGCGGATCGGGTCCTTCGCGCTCCCGTGAGGCTGGGTCTTCGACTTGTGGCCCTTCGGCGACGTCGGCGACGTCTGGCCCTTCGTGAGGCCGAAGACCTCGTTGTTGAACACGATGTAGGTCATGTCGTGGTTCTCCCGGGCGGTGTGCATGAAGTGGTTCCCGCCGATGCCGTAGCCGTCACCGTCGCCGCCCGCCGCGACGACTTCGACGCCGTCGTTGGCGAGCTTCGCGGCGCGGGCCACGGGGAGCGACCGACCGTGAATCGTGTGGAAGCCGTAACTCTCGAAGTAGCTGTTGAGCTTCCCCGAGCAGCCGATACCGGTGCACAGCAGCACTTCCTCGGGGTCCTTGCCGAGTTCCGCCATCGCACCCTTCAGCGCCTTCAGGACGCCGAAGTCACCGCAGCCAGGACACCACGTCGGCTGCGGCTCGATGCCGGGCGTGAACTCGTCCCGTTCGACCTCCCGATCCTCTCCGATTGCGCTGAACGCTTTGCTCATGGATTAGTCACCTGCCGCAGGTTCGAGGGTAGTTTGGGCGGTCGGTTCCCCGCCGCCGTCCTGTTCGAGCTCGACCGCTTCGACGATTTCGGCGGGCTCGAACGGGTTGCCGTTGTACTTCAGGAGGCTGGAGAGCTTGCCGTCGACGTTCCCGAGCTCCTTCTGGATGAGCCCGCGGAACTGCTTCGTCGAGGACATCTCCACGACGATGGCTTCGTCGACGCTCTCGATGAACTCCCGCACCTCGTCGACCGGGAACGGCGAGAGGTCGCTGACGCCCAGCGCCTTCACGCTGTTCCCGTCGTCGTTCATGCGTGCGACGGCTTCCTCGACGGTGCCCTGCTGGCTGCCCCAGACGATGAGCCCGAAGTCCGCGTCCTCGTCGCCGTAGACGACCTGCTGGTCGCGCTCGTCGAGGTCGTCGCCGATGGCGTCGAGCTTCTGGAGCCGGCGTTCGACCTGCGCGACGCGGTTGTCGGGGTCTTCGGCGATGTGGCCGGTCGGCCAGTGCTCGTTGCCGGACGCGAGGTAGCGGCCGCCAGACTGTCCCGGGATGGAGCGCGGGCTGACGCCGTCCTCGACGCCGTCCGTCCGGAACCGCTCGAACTTCCCGGTGTCGTCGTGGGGTGCCTCCGCGATTTCGTCCTCGGTGAGCGTGCTCCCGAGGTCCGGCTTCGGGTCGCGGTCGAAGAACGACGCGTCCACGTTCCGGTACTCGCCGGAGAGCTTCTGGTCGTAGACCACGATGGCCGGAATCTGGTACTCGTAGGCGATTTCGAACGCCGTCCGCGTCTGCTCGTAGCACTCCTTGGGGTCGCTGGGCCCGAAGGCGACGCGGTGGCTGTCACCCTGACTCGTGTACAGGATGTGTTCGAGGTCGGCCTGCTCGGGCTTCGTCGGCATCCCCGTGGAAGGACCCGCGCGCATCGCTTCGAGCAGGACCAGCGGCGTCTCGGTCATCTCCGCGAGACCGAGCGGCTCGCTCATCAGCGCGAAACCACCACCGGACGACCCGGACATCGACTTCACGCCGGAGTGGCTCGCGCCGACCGCCATCGCCGCTGCCGCGATTTCGTCCTCGACCTGCTCGGAGATGCCGCCCATGTCCGGCAGGAGGTTCGTCATGATGGTGAACACGTCCGTCCACGGCGTCATCGGGTACCCGGCGATGAACCGACAGCCGGCGTCGATGGCCGCGTACGCGATGCCGTGGCTACCGGAGACGAGGACCTGCTCCTCGTCGTGTTCGCCGGTGGGCACTGTCAGGTCGTGGGACTGCTCCATCTCGTTGACCTGCTCGTAGGCGTCGTGGAGGACTTCGAGATTCTGTTCGAGAATCTCGCCGCCCATCGCGTCCGACATCAGGTCCTCGATGTGGTCGAGGTCCATGTCGACGAGTGCGGCCGTCGCACCCACGCCAGCAGTGTTGCGCATGACTTCGCGGCCGTGCTCTTTGGCGAGCGACCGGAGGTCGAGCGGATAGACGTGCCAGTTGTTCTCCTCGGCGCGCTCCTCGAAATTCGGGACGTCCTCTACGTCGAGGAGGCCCTCGTCGTAGACGATGACCCCGCCTTCGCGGAGGTCGTCGAGGTTCTCGGAGAGCGGCTTCACTTCCTCGTCGCCGTAAACGGCGTGCTCGCTGGGGTTGCGTGCGAACGAGTCCCCGAGCGCGAGCAGGAAGTTGTAACCGTCGCCGCGCGACGTTACGTTCTCGTCCCGCGCACGAATCTCCACGTACGTGTGGCCGCCGCGGATGCGGGACGGGTAGTGTCGGTGCGTGAAGACGTCGAGGCCTGAACGCATCAACGCCTTCGCAAAGTTCTGACTCGTGGAGTCGATTCCGTCGCCGGAACCCCCTGCCACTCGCCAGATGAGTTCGTCATCAGTCATAGTGTAACCCTCTGGCCCGTGCTCGGACCGTTAGTAGGGTGTTGGTCGGACCCACACTAAATCGTTTGCTATCCATTAACAATAGAAGATGATTAAGGAATACTGTACAGGACCCGAAACCCCCGGCGAACCTGCCGGAACGTCGGCGAGCCCCGTAATTATACTACTTGAAATTCAACCGTAGGATCATACATAATAGTTAGTAGATTTAATTTTGTATATCGTGAAAGAAGCGGGAACGCGTGGAATGGCTAATTCGTGCCAGCCTCTGGTGCGATCGTAGAGAGCGACTACAACAACGAGACGGCACACCAGTACGGAGAAGGGTACGTCGCCGACAAGGCGCTCCCGCCGCCGGAACGACGCGCGGGCGCAGTACTCATCGTCTTAACTAATCGGGGGAGTCCGCTGGCTACGGTCGAGTTAGCGCTCGATTCCGCCCTGTTCCGAGATCTGCAGAATGTTCCGCATGTTGAGGTAGACGTGTTGGGCGTCGACGTCCTCGTCTTCGTCGTAGATGTCGCTGACGCGATGGACGATAGCGGCGATGCGTTCGGCCTCTTCGGAGCCTTCCTCGCGGAGGTCGTCCGCGACGTCGCGGAGTACGTCGCGTTTCTCGGCGTCGTCGTAGTCAGACATCGTCCTGAGTTGTCAGTGCTGGGCGGGTCGGCTGGCGTTGCGGCGGTGGACGAGCCCAACCATGTCGGCGGTTTCGGCGACGAAGCCGCGGAACGCTTCGCCGGTCTGGTTGTCTTCGTCGAGGACGACCGGCTCCCCCGTGTCGCCGCCCTGGCGGACGCTGGGGTCGAGAGGGATGGAGCCGAGGAACGGGAGTTCGTTCTCGTCGGCGAAGTCGTGGCCGCCACCGCTGCCGAAGATGTCGTGGGTACCGCCACAGTCCGGACAGACGAACCCGCTCATGTTCTCGGCGATGCCGAGGACGGTGGTGTCGTGGCGACCGAACATGCGCAGTCCCTTGCGGGCGTCGTCAACGGCGACATCCTGCGGTGTGGTGACGACGACGGCACCGGTGAGGGGGACCGTTTGGAGCATCGTGAGTTGGGTGTCGCCGGTGCCCGGCGGGAGGTCGACGACGAGGTAGTCGAGGTTGCCCCATTCGACGTCCTCGACGAGTTGCGTGAGGACCTTGTGAACCATGGGACCGCGCCAGATGACGGGGTCGTCGTCGCCGACCATGAACGCCATGCTCATGAGTTTCATGCCGTGGCGCTCGGGCGGGACGATGGTGTCGCTCTCCGTGGCGCGCGGGTGGTCGTCGGCGTCGACCATTCGGGGGACGTTGGGGCCATAGATGTCGGCGTCGAAGAGGCCGACGCGGGCGCCGCGGTCGGAGAGACCGGCAGCGAGGTTGACGGCGACCGTGGACTTGCCGACACCGCCTTTCCCGGAGGCGACCGCGATGACGTTCTTGACGCCGGGGAGGACGTCGCCGCTGTTGCGGTCGGGGATGGCGGCGGTGAGGTCGGGTTCGAGGCCGGCGTCGGAGAGCACTTCGCGGACGCGGCCGGCGATGTCCGTCTCGGTCGGCGAGTAGGGCGCACCGAGCGCGAGCGAGAGGGTGACTTTGTCGCCGTCGACGTCAAGGTCGTTGACGAGACCGAGGGAGACGATGTCGTCGTCGAGAGAGGGGTCCTCGACGTCACGGAGGAGGTCCAGCACGTCGTCTTCGTTCATGCCCGCGAGTAGGAGACGGTGCGCCGATAAGGGTTGTGTCGAACGAACGTGCGGCCGCGACCGCACACCACGCCCCGAGCGTAACCACTCGAGGTTACGAAATCGCCGCTTGCACCCACGAGTTTAAGCGTCTGTACGTGCCACGTTCTGGCATGCTCTCGGACTCGTTCGGGCGCGAGGTCTCCGGCGTCCGGGTCTCCCTCACGGACCGCTGTAACTTCGACTGTGTCTACTGTCACAACGAGGGACTGGGGGACACGCGCGGCCCGATGGACGCACGGGACCACGAAATGAGCGCCGACGACGTCGTCCGCTTCCTCGAAGTCGTCGAGGAGTTCGGCGTCGAGAAGGTGAAGCTCACGGGCGGTGAGCCGATGCTGCGCGACGACTTGGAGGAAATCATCGAGCGTACGCCGGACTCGATAGAGGTGTCGATGACGACCAACGGCACGTTCCTGCCCGGGCGCGCGGAGGACCTCGTGGACGCTGGCCTCGAACGCGTGAACGTCTCGCAGGATGCCCTCGATGCCGAGGACTTCCAGGCGCTCACGAAGAGCGGGGCCTACGAGAAAGTACTGGAGGGCGTGCGGGCTGCCGTGGACGCGGGCCTCGACCCTGTGAAACTGAATATGGTCGTGTTCCGGAAGACGGCAGGCTATGTGCCGGAGATGGTCGACCACGTCGCGGAGAACGACGCGCTCCAGCTCCAGCTCATCGAGTACATGCCCGAAATCGCGGGCCACCCGGAGTGGGCCGTCGATATCGACGACGTCCACGGCTGGCTCGAAGAGCGCGCAGACCGCGTCGAACACCGCGAGATGCACGACCGACGGCGGTACTACGTAAACGGTGGGATGGTTGAAATCGTCGACCCCGTCGGCAACGAGGAGTTCTGCGCGAACTGTCACCGCGTGCGCGTGACACACGAAGGCTACCTAAAGGGGTGCCTGAACCGTAACGACGACCTGCGGTCGATGGGCGAGATGTCGAAGGCCGAGATTCGGGAGGCGTTCCGTGAGACCGTCGAGAACCGGGTGCCGTACTACGGCGAGTACATGGTCGAGAACGGCGACGGCGGCTGGGAGGTCAACGACGACTACGTCGAGGTGTACGCCGACGGCGGCACCGAGTCGGCGGACTGACCGCAAACTGCTGATTTCCGGCGCGCGGGGTGGGACTTCGTGTCGTCCGCGACCCACGCCCTTTCGTGATGTTTAAGTACGGGCCGCGATTTCTCAAGAACGCAGTCACTGTAGGGGCGTCGGGTCCCGAGTCCGAGAGGGCGAAGATACACCCGAAAGCGTGTCGTGGTAGCCTAGCCTGGTCAAGGCGCAGGGTTGCTAACTCTGTGGCGCAAGCCTCCGGGGTTCAAATCCCCGCCACGACGCCTTTCCACAACACATCAAAACATGAGTTCGGAAGAACAAGACGCGGACGAGGACATTCAGTACTTCGTCCGCATCGGGCAGACAGACCTCGACGGTACCAAGTCCGTCGAGCGTGCGCTCGCGGAACTCGACGGAGTCGGCCGACGAGTCTCGCGAGTCGTCGCGGAGAATGCGGACGTCGACCGCACCGCGACGATTGGTCGCCTCGAAGACGATGTCATCGACGACATCAAGGCGGCCGTCAACGAGTTCGCAGACCACGCTCCGGAGTGGCTCGCGAACCGTCGGAACGACTTTTACTCCGGCGAGACCCAGCACGTCACCGGCAACGACGTCAACCTGACGCGCGACCAGGACATCAATCGGATGCAGATGATTCGGTCCTACAAGGGCATCCGACACGAGCGCGGACAGAAGGTCCGCGGTCAGCGCACCAAGTCCACCGGTCGTACGGAAGGTACCATCGGCGTCAACGTCGAGGCTATCAAGGAAGAACAGGCAGCAGAAGAAGCAGCGGGTGAGGAAGAATAATGGCGCTCCCAGGTGAGAACACCAAGTTCTACGAGACGCCGAATCACCCGTATCAGGGCGAACGCATCTCCGAGGAGAGCGACCTCGTCTCCCGGTACGGCCTGAAGAACAAAGAGGAACTCTGGCGTGCGCAGTCCGAACTGCGCAACTTCCGCCGCGAGGCGCGCCGCCTGCTCGGCCGTACGGAGGCCACCAGCGGCGAGGAGTTCGTCTCGCGCCTGCAGCGCATCGGCGTGCTCTCCAACCAGGAGGGTCTCGACGACGTCCTGTCGCTCGACGTGACGGACGTCCTCGAACGCCGCCTGCAGACGGTCGTCTACCGCGAGGGCCTCGCGAACACTGTCGGTCAGGCCCGACAGTTCATCTCCCACGGCCACATCACGGTCGACGGGAGTCGCGTCACGGAGCCCTCCTACAAGGTCGACGTCTCCGAGGAGGACGCCATCGCGTTCGACGAACGAAGCGATCTCACAGACGAACTGCACCCGGCTCGCGCCGGTGCACAGGAGTAACACAATATGGCTGACGACACCAAATGGGGCATCGCGCACATTCACGCCTCGTTCAACAACACCATCATGACGGTCACCGACGAGACGGGCGCCGAGACGCTCGCAAAGTCGAGTGGCGGTACCGTGGTGAAGCAGAACCGTGACGAGGCGTCGCCGTACGCCGCGATGCAGATGGCCGAACAGCTCGCCGAAGACGTCTTAGACCAGGGCATCGACAAGGTGCACGTTCGCGTGCGCGGCCCCGGTGGCAACCTCCAGCGCAGCCCGGGTCCGGGCGCGCAGGCTGCCATCCGAGCGCTCGCTCGCGCCGGTCTCGAAATCGGCCGCATCGAGGACGTGACGCCCGTCCCCCACGACGGGACGCGTCCGCCGAAGAACAGCGGGTACTAAGCAATGAGCACGGACTTCGACGTCGAATTCATCGACCGCGACGACCGGGAAGCCCGGTTCGTCGTTCGCAACATCACGCCGGCGTTCGCGAACGGCATTCGGCGAGCGATTATCGCCGACGTTCCGACGCTGTCCATCGACACCGTCCGGTTCGTCGAGAACTCCAGCGTGATGTTCGACGAACAGCTCGCGCTGCGTCTCGGCCTCGTCCCGTTGACGACGCCCGAGGACTTCGCCGAGGGTGACACCGTCACGCTCGCGCTCGACGTCGAGGGCCCGGGGACGGCGTACTCCGGGGACCTGGTCTGTCAGGACCCCGAAGTGGAGGCCGCCGACGAGAACATCCCCATCATCGAGCTCAAAGACGACCAGCGCCTCGAACTCGAAGCCGACGCGGAACTCGGCTACGGCCGCGACCACGCCAAACACCAAGGCGGCGTCGCAGTCGGTTACCGACACCTCCAGCGCGTGAACGTCGTCGGCGACGCCGACGAATACGCTGACGAGGAACCCCGGATGCTCCGGGGCGTCATCGAGGAGGACGGCGAGCTCGTGCCGACGGACGACTTCGACAACGACCTCACGAACCGGTACCCCGGTAAGGAGCTCGAAGTCGAGGACGTCCCCGGCGCGTTCGTCTTCCACGTCGAATCCGACGGCTCGATGCCCGTGACAGAGCTAGTTCTCCGAGCAGTCGACTCCCTGGTCGACCGCGCGGACGAACTCGAACAGGCAGTCCAACTATAACATGATTGCTCCGACCCACACTACCGCGCCGACGTCCACTCCTGCCCCGGGAGCCTCGGGCCCGGCAATCGAAATCGGTAAGAAGGGTCGGGAGCTACGGAGAAGCGAAGCGCCACCGCGGCCGTGCAGGGATAGCCAAGTTAGGTCAAAGGCGCAGCGTTCAGGGCGCTGTCCTGTAGGGGTTCGCAGGTTCAAATCCTGCTCCCTGCACTCGACTTCTCACAACTTTCCAGGAGTACGAGCATGAGTAAGACAAGTCCGAGACTCAGCAGTCTCATCGCCGAACTGAAGTCCGTCGCCCGAGATTCGGGCACGGACGTCTGGCACGACGTCGCTGGCCGGCTGGAGAAGCCGCGCCGCACGCACGCCGAGGTGAACCTGAGTCGTATCGAACGTTACGCGAACGAGGACGAGACCGTCGTCGTCCCCGGCAAGGTGCTGGGGTCCGGCGCGCTTCGAAAGTCCGTCACCGTCGCTGCCGTGGATTTCTCCGGCAGCGCGAAGACGAAAATCGAGCACGCCGACGGCGAGGCCGTCCATCTGGAACAGGCAGTCGAACAGAACCCCGAAGGATCCGACGTGCGGGTGATTCGATGAGTCTCGCAGAATTCGACGCCGACGTGGTCGTCGACGCGCGAGACTGCATCATGGGTCGCGTGGCGAGCAACGTCGCCGAACGCGCCCTCGACGGCGAGACGATCGCCGTCGTCAACGCCGAGCAGGCAGTCATCACCGGCACCAAGGAGGACATCTTCGAGACGTACAACAAACGCGCGGAGCTGGGCTCCGACAGCGGTCCGTACTACCCGAAACGCCCGGACGGCGTCTTCAAGCGCGCCATCCGTGGCATGCTGCCGTACAAGCAGCAGGACGGCCGTGAGGCGTTCGAGAACGTCCGCGTGTACGTCGGTAACCCGTTCGACGAGGACAGCGAAGTCATCGAGGGAACGTCGCTAGACCGACTCTCGACGATTCGCTTCGTCACCGTCGGCGAGGTCTCCAAGGAACTAGGTGCTAACGTCACATGGTAACCAACACGTCCGGTAAGAAGAAGACGGCCGTCGCTCGCGCGACCGTGAGCGACGGCGAGGGTCGTGTCCGAATCAACTCCACGCCCGTCGAACTCGTCGACCCGGAGATGTCGCGCCTGAAGATGCTGGAGCCGTTCCGCATCGCAGGCAAAGACCTCCGAGACGACGTCGACGTCGACATCGACGTCTCGGGTGGCGGCTTCGCGGGCCAGGCTGACGCCGTCCGCACCGCCATCGCACGCGGGCTGGTCGAGCATTACAGCGACGCAGAGCTCCGGGACGCGTACCGTGAGTTCGACCGCAGTCTGCTGGTCAACGACGTCCGGCAGTCCGAGTCCAAGAAGTGGGGCGGCCCGGGCGCTCGTGCCCGCTACCAGAAGTCCTACCGCTGAGGTGACCAAATCATGATGGTACCAGTCCGGTGTTTCACGTGCGGTAACGTCGTCGGTGAGTACTGGGAAGAGTTCAAGGCACGCGCCGAGACCCACGACGGCGACGAGGACCCAGCGGACGTGCTGGACGACCTCGGCGTGGACCGGCACTGCTGTCGACGCATGATGGTCTCCCACCAGGACCTCGTGGACGTCGTCTCGCCCTACCAGTAATGAGCGACACACAACACTTCAATCGGTACGAGAAGGCCCGCATCATCGGTGCGCGAGCGCTGCAGGTGTCGTACGGGGCGCCCGTGCTGGTCGATACCGACCAGACCGAGCCCATCCTCATCGCGGCCGAGGAGTACGACGCGGACGCGCTCCCGTTCACTGTCCGGAGGGACAACTGAGATGACGCGCATCGAGTCCGTCCGATTCCGGCCGATTCTGGACTCCCGCGGCAACAAGACCGTGGAAGCCGAGGTCGTGACCGCGGACGGCGGGTTCGGCCGTGCGGCAGCGCCATCCGGCGCGAGCACGGGCGAGCACGAAGCCGTCGAACTCCCCGTCGAGGAGGCGATTGCGGCAGCGCGCGAACACGTCGCACCGCGCCTCGAAGGCCGAGAGTTCGCCGGCGACCAGCGCGGCGTCGACGCCGCACTGCACGCCGGCGACGGCACGGAGGACTTCTCCGACGTCGGGGCGAACAGCGCGGTCGCCGTCAGTATGGCGGCCGCGAAGGCCGCCGCGGACGTGCTCGGTGTGCAGCTGTACCAGCATCTCGGCGGCGCCTTCCGCGGTCGGAACTTCCCCGTGCCGCTCGGGAACGTCGTCGGTGGCGGCGAACACGCCGCCGACGCGACTGCGATTCAGGAGTTCCTCGCGGCCCCCGTCGGCGCACCGAGCGTCCGGCAGGCCGTGTTCGCGAACGCCGCCGTCCACGAGCGCGTGGGCGAACTCCTCGAAGAGCGCGGCGAGGCCGCCGCGAAAGGCGACGAGGGTGCGTGGGCGCCGTCCATCGACGACGCCACCGCCTTCGAGGTCGTCGACGAGGCCACCAGCGACGTCGCCGAAGAGTTCGGCTTCGACGTCCAGTTCGGTCTCGACATGGCAGCCGCCGAGCGCTACGAGGACGACGAGTACGTCTACGGCGACGAGGTTCGCTCCACGGAGGAGCAAATCGAGTACGTCGTCGGCCTCGTCGAGGAGTACGACCTCGCGTACGTCGAGGATCCCCTTGACGAGAACGACTTCGCGGCATTCTCGGCGCTGACCGAGCGCGTCGGCGACGACACGCTCGTTTGCGGGGACGACCTGTTCGTGACGAACGTCGAGCGACTCCGCGACGGCATCGAGATCGGCGCGGCCAACAGCATCCTCGTGAAGCCCAATCAGATCGGGACGCTCTCCGATGCGTTCGACGCCATCGAGCTGGCGTCCCGGAATGGCTACGAGGCCGTGGTCTCCCACCGCAGCGGCGAGACCGAGGACACGACCATCGCACACCTCGCCGTGGCGACCGACGCCCCGTTCATCAAGACGGGGACGGTCGGCGGCGAGCGAACTGCCAAGCTGAACGAACTCATCCGCATCGCGGACGAAGCATGAGCGAGAACGAATCCGACACAGAGGCCGACCTCGAGGACGCCGCGGAGCAGGCAGCCGAGCCTGCTGCTGAGGCCGCCGAGAGCGACGCCCAGACAGACGAACAGCCCACCGAAGAGGAGCCGGGAGCGGCGGCCACCGAGGACGTCATGTCCGACGAAGAGGCCGACCTGCTCATCCCCGTCGAGGACTACCTCGGCGCCGGTGTCCACATCGGTACCCAGCAGAAGACCAACGACATGGACCGGTTCATCCACCGCGTCCGCACGGACGGCCTGTACGTGCTCGACGTCTCGAAGACGGACGAGCGCATCCGGACGGCTGCCGACTTCCTGGCGAACTACGACCCAGAGCAGATTCTGGTCACGTCGTCGCGCCAGTACGGCCGCTTCCCCGCGGAGAAGTTCGCGGAAGCGGTCGGCGCACGCGCCCGGACAGGACGGTTCATCCCGGGTACGCTGACGAACCCGCAGTACGACGGCTACATCGAGCCGGACGTCCTCGTCGTCACTGACCCCATCGGTGACGCACAGGCCGTCAAGGAAGCCATCACGGTCGGCATCCCCGTGATTGCGATGTGCGACTCTAACAACCAGACGAGCAACGTCGACCTCGTCGTCCCGACGAACAACAAGGGGCGGCGCGCGCTGTCGGTCGTCTACTGGCTGCTCGCCAACGAGACGCTCGACCGCCGCGGTGCCGAGCCGACGTACTCCCTCGAAGACTTCGAGGACGGCCTGTAACACGGCTTCCGCCTTCGTACTTTTCAGTTAATAGACCGACCAGCGACGGCTATATCGAGACGACGCCGAGGTAGCCGTCGAGACCGTCAACGAAGCGCACGCGCCTCCCGAACCACTCGCGACCACCGTCGAGAGGGTGGCGGTGGCGCGCGTCGTCGATATTCGCACTCAAGAGCACGGAGACAGGACCGGGACCGAGCCGGTCGAGTCGCTCGCGGACCCGCCCGCTGGCGGGCTCGCAGAGCACGATATCTTGTCCGGGGAAGCGTGCGAGGTCGCCGTAGGTGTCGTCGTAGTCGTGGTCCGGTTCGGGGAGCCGGTAGAGTCGCTGGAAGCGCTCGATAGCGCTGGCGATGTCGTCGGTCGCGAGGACGACCCACGAAATCCCCGAAACCGGCGACCCGTAGAGGTCGCTGTCGGGGACGCGGTACTCGCGGGGCGTGCGGTCGCTGACGACGAATGGGAGGAGGCTGTCGTCACCACCGAGGAATGCCTGGTCCCACTCCACGAGCGTGCCGTCCGGGCGTTCGCGGCGGCCGTGAATTGGACCGTGGACTGTGACGTCGTGGTCGATGACGCGCTGGCACTCGGCGTGGACGCTGCCAGTCTCCACGCACCAGTCGCAGGGGCCCGCGACGGGATCGGCCGCGTCGAAGTACGCGGGCCAGCGGTCGGGGTGCTCGCGCGTAGGCGCGACGAGTTCGAGGTAGGAACCGTCCGGTAGTACGAGCGCCGCCATCTCCGTGCCTGCGTCGGGGTGCGCGCCGCCGTACGTGGGGTCGAAGCCGGCGGCTTCGAATCGCTCGACGAGGGCGTCGAGGTCGCTGGCAGCGAACGGCACGTGGTCGATGACGGGGCGCATAGCCGCTCGTTCGGGGCCCGTACGCAAAAGCCTGCGGCGGGGCGTTCCGGAAGTTCTGTAACGACGTGGTCCCGACCGGGAGGTATGACCACGACTTCGAGCGCGCCGGGGAAGGTCTACCTCTTCGGCGAGCACGCCGTCGTCTACGGGGAACCCGCGGTGCCCTGCGCCATCGAGCGACGGGCGCGAGTGACCGTGACGGCCCGCGACGACGACCGCGTGCGGGTGTCCGCCGACGACCTCTCGCTGGACGGCTTCACCGTCGAGTACGGCTCCGGGAGCGACGAACAGCCCGACGTGGACGTGCCGACGCCGCTCATCGAGGCGGCGATGGGGTACGTCGAAGAGTCACTCGAACAGGCCCGCGACGCCGCTGGCCAACCAGTCGCGGGCTTCGACGTGGAAATCGAGAGCGAGATTCCGCTCGGCGCGGGACTGGGGTCGAGCGCGGCGGTTGTCGTCGCGGGCATCGACGCCGCGACGCGCGAGCTCGGCGTCGAACTCGCGCCGGAGTCGGTCGCCGAGCGCGCGTACCGCGTCGAGCACGAGGTGCAGGACGGGCAGGCTTCGCGCGCGGACACGTTCTGTTCGGCGATGGGCGGCGCGGTCCGCGTGGAGGGCGACGACTGCCGGGCCATCGACGCGCCCGACCTGCCGTTCGTTGTCGGCTACGACGGCGCGAGCCACGACACCGGCGAACTCGTGGCGGGCGTGCGCGACCTCCGCGACGAGTACGATTTCGCGGCCGACACCGTCGGAGCCATCGGCGATCTCGTGCGGGAGGGCGAGCAGGCGCTCGCGGACGGCGACCTCGACACGCTCGGTCGGCTGATGGACTTCAACCACGGCCTGCTCTCGGCGCTGGGCGTCTCCGCGCGTTCGCTCGACAACCTCGTGTGGGCGGCCCGGGACGGTGGTGCGCTCGGTGCGAAGCTCACGGGTGCGGGTGGTGGCGGCTGCATCGTCGCACTCGACCGGGAAGACGGCGTGGAGACCGCACTATCGTTGGCTCCCGAGTGCGAGCAGTCGTTCCAGGCCGAACTCGCGACGGAGGGCGTGCGCGTCGAATGACGGTCGTCGTGAAACTCGGTGGCAGCGTCGTCACCGAGAAAGACCAGCCCGAGACCGTCGCCGACGACCGCCTCGCGGACCTCGCAGGTGCGCTCGGCGACGCAGCTGTCGACGACCTCGTCGTGGTACACGGCGGTGGGAGCTTCGGCCACCCGCACGCGGCCGAACACGGCATCTCCAGCAGCGAGGGCTCAAAGGACGCAGCCGCGGCACGCGACGTCGCGAGCGCGATGGAGGAATTGAACACGGCGGTCGTGAGCGCGCTCGCGGACGCGGGCGTTCCCGCGGTCCCGGTCCATCCGTTCTCGGTCGGCTACCGGACCGCCGAGGGCGACCTCCAATTCTCGACCGACCAGGTCGCGGCGATGCTCGACGAGAATTTTGTGCCGGTGCTGCACGGCGACGTGCTCACGCAGGTTGGGGAAGGCGCGACAATCGTCAGTGGCGACGAACTCGTCACGCACGTCGCCAGCGAACTGGACGCCGACCGCGTCGGCCTCTGCTCGACGGTCCCTGGGGTCCTCGACGAAGCCGGTGACGTCGTGCCCGAGATTACGGACTACGAGGACGTCGCGGCGGCGCTGGGTGGTAGCGACGCAACCGACGTTACTGGCGGGATGGCCGCAAAAGTCCGCGCGCTGCTGGCACTCGGTGCGCCCGCGTTCGTGTTCGGTCCCGACGCACTCTCGGCATTCCTCGCCGGGGAGGACGCCGGGACGCGAATCGAGGGCTGAGAAACGTTAGTCGCGCAGGTCCTCGTCGAGTTCGCCGACCTTCACGTCCGCGTCCGGGGCGTTCTCCTTGACGCTTTGCAACCCCTGTTTGGCCTTCTGCTTCGAGGAGTAGCCTTCACCGCTGTCCGCGATGATATTCCCGTTGCGGTGCACGAGCCGCCACCGATACTGGCCGGCCTCGTCCTCGTAGACGTGGAACGTCGCACTCGCCATGAACGCGGCCACGACGGCCGCCCTCAAGGCGATTGTGGCCGACGGCTCGACGCCGCGGCAATCCCCGCTGTTTTTAACACCGCGGGACGTATGGCTGCCAAGAGCAGCGTCGCGTGCGTTGACGCGGCGGCGGCCGATGGCTGTAAGACGCCGCGGCCGCCGCCGCCAGCGCGCGGCTGTTTCAGACACGACTCCCCCCCACCGGGGGTTTCAGTGCTTCAAAACCATGGAAATCGAAATCGCAACAATCGGCGGATACGAAGAAGTCGGTCGGCAGATGACTGCCGTCCGAGCCGGTGACGACATTGTCATTTTCGACATGGGCCTCAACCTCTCGCAGGTCCTGATTCACGACAACGTCGAGACCGAGAAGATGCACAGCCTCGACCTCATCGACATGGGCGCAATCCCGGACGACCGCGTCATGTCCGACCTCGAGGGTGACGTGCAAGCAATCGTGCCGACGCACGGTCACCTCGACCACATCGGCGCAATCAGCAAGCTCGCCCACCGCTACGACGCACCCATCGTCGCGTCGCCGTTCACGCTCGAACTCGTGAAAGGCCAGATCGAGGGCGAACAGAAATTCGGCGTCGACAACGAGCTCGTGGAGATGGAGTCCGGCGAGACGATGCAGATCGGCGAGGAGTGCGAACTCGAATTCGTCCACGTCACACACTCCATCATCGACGCCATCAACCCCGTCCTCCACACGCCGGAGGGCTCGGTCGTCTACGGCCTCGACAAGCGCATCGACCACGACCCGGTGCTGGAAGACCCCATCGACATGGACCGCTTCCGCGAAATCGGGCGTGAGGGCGAGGGCGTCCTCTGTTACATCGAGGACTGTACGAACGCGGGCCGAAAGGGCCGCACACCCTCCGAGAGCGTGGCGCGACGCCACCTCAAGGACGCGATTCAGAGCATGGAGGACTACGACGGCGGCATCGTTGCCACGACGTTCTCCAGCCACGTCTCCCGGGTGTCTTCGCTCGTCGAGTTCGCGAAGGACATCGGCCGCGAGCCGATTCTGCTCGGCCGCTCGATGGAGCAGTACTCCGGCACCGCCGAGCGGATGGGCCGCGTGAACTTCCCGGACGACCTCGGGATGTTCGGCCACCGCAAGAGCGTCGACCGCGCGTTCAAGCGCGTGATGAACGAGGGCAAGGAGAACTTCCTGCCCATCGTCACGGGCCACCAGGGCGAACCCCGCGCGATGCTCACCCGCATGGGCCGCGGCGAGACGCCGTACGACATCGAAAACGGTGACAAGGTCATCTTCTCGGCGCGCGTCATCCCGGAGCCGACCAACGAGGGGCAGCGCTACCAGTCCGAACAGCTCCTCCGCATGCAGGGCGCACGCATCTACGACGACATCCACGTCTCCGGCCACCTCCGCGAGGAAGGCCACTACGAGATGATGCAGGCGCTCCAGCCCCAGCACATCATCCCCGCCCACCAGAACATGAAGGGCTTCGCACCGTACGTCAGCCTCGCAGAGAGTCAGGGGTACAAGGTCGGTCGCGACCTCCACGTAACCTCGAACGGCAACACCATCCAACTCGTCGAGTAGATGTCCAAGAACGCCCGCGAACAAGCGGTGCTCAGCGCGGTCCGCGAGCGCCGCGAGAAGGTCAACGCCGCCATCGACGAGGACCTCCCGGCGCAGCGCCCCGAACGCCTCTACGAAGCGGCGCGCTACCTCCTGGAAGCCGGCGGGAAGCGCCTGCGCCCCGCAGTCCTGCTGTTGACCGCGGAGGCGCTGGCGGACGTCGAACCCGGCAGCACGGACTACCGGGAGTTCCCCGACCTGACGGGCAGCGAGGTGGACGTGATGTCGGCGGCGGTGTCCATCGAGGTCATCCAGTCGTTCACGCTCATCCACGACGACATTATGGACGACGATGACCTCCGGCGCGGCGTGCCGGCGGTCCACCGCGAGTACGACACCGAGACCGCGATTCTCGCGGGCGACACGCTCTACTCGAAGGCGTTCGAGATCATGCTGCAGACGGGCGCGCCGCCCGAGCGCGGCATGGGCGCGATGCAGACGCTCGCGGAGACCTGCACGCACATCTGTGAGGGGCAGGCCCTCGACGTCGACTTCGAGACGCGAACCGACGTCGTTCCCAACGAGTACATGGAGATGGTGGAACTCAAGACTGCGGTGCTGTACGCCGCGGCGGCGTCGATTCCCGCGGTCCTGCTGGGCGCCGACGACGACACCGTCGAGGCGCTGTACGACTACGGCGTCAAAGCCGGGCAGGCGTTCCAGATTCACGACGACGTCCTGGACCTCACGGTCCCGTCCGAGCAGCTCGGCAAACAGCGCGGTTCGGACCTCGTCGAAGGCAAGAAGACCGTCGTGACGCTGCACGCGGCCGACCACGGCGTCGACGTCGACGACCTCCTGGACGCCGACGACCCCGAGAACGTCACGGATGCCGACATCGAGGACGCCGTCGAACAGCTCCGCGAGGTCGGCAGCATCGAGTACGCCCGCGAGTGCGCGAACGACCTCGTCGCCGAAGCCAAAGCCCACCTCGACGTCCTCCCGGACAACGAGGCACACCACCGCCTCGAACAGGTCGCGGACTACCTCGTCGAACGGGGCTACTAAGGTACCTTTTTACTCCTCGGGTGTGCTCGCTGCGCTCGCACTCCACTCGTCGCAAAAATCTACGCTAAAAACTCCCTGCGCTCACTTCGTTCGCGGATGCTCTCCGCTCCGCACAGCGGCCGCTACAGAGTATCGTCGTCCGCCCGGTCGAGGTAGGCGCGGATACGGTCGTCATCGAGGTGTTCGAGGATTCGGTCGTGGGCTTCCTGCCGGCGGCGTTCGATTTCTTCGTCGTCGACGTACCTCCCGAGGCGGTCGTCAACCTCCGCCTCGCGGAGTTCGATTAGTTCGTCGTCCGCGAGGTCGTGGTCCTCCGGGACGTGTTCGTCGAAGTACTCGCGCCAGTGGTCCGGGTCGGCCCACTCCTCGTCGCGAGCGCGCTCCTGTCGGAGCCAGTCGACGCGCTCGGCCAGCCCCTCGGGGTACCCCTGTTCGCGGCGCGCGTCCCCGACAACGTGGCGGCCGACGAGCGCGCCGAAGCCCGCTGCCGCGATGACCTGCGTCGACCACTCCTCGACTGGCGAGGCGACGTAGAGGCCGTCTATCGGTGTGCGGCCGTCGTCGTCGGCGTACGTGCGGTCGAAGTATTCCTGTTCCTCGCCGCCATGCTTGTGGGTTTCGTACATCTCGTCGTCCGCATCCAACGGCCGGAGGTAGTCGGCGTCGTAGCGAGTGGCAGCGACGACGCGAGTCGCCCGCGCGGGTTCGCCGGACTGCGGCTCGACGATGAAGCCGCCGTCGTTGGCGTGCTCGACCGATTCGACCAAGTCCTCGACGACTTCGCAGCCTACTTCTTCGGCGTGGTCGTGGGCGAGCGCGTAGAACGTCTCGACGTCGATACCCGCAGGGAAGCCGAGATAGTTCTCCAGATGCGCGCACTGCTGGAGCGATGAACGCCCACGGTCGAAGACGACCGTGTCGAGGCCCTCGCGAGCGGTGAAGACACCAGTCGAGCAGCCCGCCGGCCCACCGCCGACGACGGCGACGTCCCACTCCGCGTCGACGTCGGTCACGCGTCGACCCCGCTGGCTCGTCGTTCGACAGCCTCGCGTGTCGGCCGCTCGGTTCGGTCGCGCTGGAACACGTGTTTTAGGCTGACCTAATCGAACATAAACGCATCGGGAGCGCGCAACAACTGTTATGCGGTGGGCGACACCACTCCCAGACATGAGCACCGACGATTCGGCCGATACGGACGACGAAACCTCGGACGATCCGGGCGAAGCAGTAAACGGAGCCCCGACTGAGACGGCGGGCGACACGAAGGGCGAGACGCCAGGCATCGACGAAGCCTACTGCCGGAACTGCGGGGAAATCATCGACGCGAAGGCCGAAATCTGCCCGGAGTGTGGCGTGCGCCAGCGTTCGTCGGACAGCGGCGTCGGAAACGACTCGGGTATCGCGGCGGTCGCATCGCTCATCATCCCGGGCGCGGGCCAGATTTATCTGGGTCACCTCGGTCGCGGCCTCGGTTTCATCGTCGCGTCGTTCGTCGCGGGGCTGTTCTCGGTGTTCCTCGTCGGCATCCCGTTCCTGCTGGCCATCTGGGTGTACGCCATCTACGACGCCTACCACCTCGCCGAAGACCCCGAACGCGGCGCGTAGTCGGCGCGAATCCCAACGGATTTGCCGGCCTCGGGCGAACGTCCACGTAATGGACGACGAGCTCACCGAGCGCGTGCGCCGCGAAGCCGAGACGGCGGCGCTGTACAACGCGCTCAAACACGACAGCGATGCCCAGGTCGGCGCCATCATGGGGCCGCTGATGGGCGAGAACCCCGAGTTCCGGGAGCACGGCGACGAGATTCCGGGCATCATCGCGCCCGTCATCGACGAAGTGAACGCGATGGACGCCGAGCAGCAGCGCGAGCGCCTCGCGGAACTTGCGCCCGAGCGCGTCGAGGAACTCGAATCCGAGGACGAAGGCGAAGAAGACGTTCTGCCGGACCTCCCGAACGCCGACGACTACGACGAGGTTCGGATGCGGTGCGCGCCGAACCCGAACGGCCCGTGGCACATCGGCCACGCCCGCATGCCCGCGGTCATCGGGACGTACGCCGAGGAGTACGACGGCGAGTTCATCGTGCGCTTCGACGACACCGACCCCGAGACCAAGCGCCCGCTGCTGTGGGCGTACGACGAGATTCTCGAGGAGATCGAGTATCTGGGCTTCGAGCCTGCGGAGGTGTACCGGGCCAGCGACCGCCTGGAGACGTACTACGAGCACGCCCGCGATCTCATCGATTTGGGCGGCGCGTACACGTGTAGTTGTCCCGCCGGCGAATTCTCCGAACTGAAGAACAACGGAGAGGCGTGCCCACACCGCGAGAAGGACGCCGACACCGTCCACGAGGAGTTCGAGGCGATGGTCGACGGAGAGTACGACTCCGGCGAGATGGTGCTCCGCGTGAAGACCGACATCGAGCACAAGAACCCCGCGCTCCGGGACTGGGTGGCGTTCCGCATCATCGACACCCCGCATCCGCGCGAGGAGGCCGAACAGTACCGCTGCTGGCCGATGCTCGACTTCCAGTCCGGCGTCGACGACCACCTCACCGGGGTCACGCACATCATCCGCGGCATCGACCTACAGGACTCCGCGAAGCGCCAACAGTTCGTCTACGACTACTTCGACTGGGACTACCCCGAGGTCATCCACTGGGGCCACGTGCAGGTCGACGCCTACGACGTGAAGATGTCCACGTCGACCATCCGCGAACTCATCGACGCGGGCGAACTCGACGGCTGGGACGACCCACGGGCGCCCACGCTCCCGAGCGTCCAGCGCCGCGGCATCCGCGGGGAAGCCATCGTGGACGCGATGGTCGAGTTAGGGACCTCGACGAGCAACGTCGACCTCTCGATGTCCGCCATCTACTCGAACAACCGCGACCTCGTCGACGACGAGGCCCCCCGCCAGTTCCTCGTCCGCGACGACTTCGAGGCGCGCGCCGAAGACGCCGACGAGGAGTACACCGCCATCCAGGTGCCCGTCGACGGCGGCCCGGACAGCGCGAACCCGCCCGTCCATCCCGAGCACGAGGACCGCGGCGAGCGCGACATCCCCGTCGAAGACGGCGTGCTCGTCGAGGAGGACGACCTGCCGGCGGTCGGCGGGCGCGTCTGGCTGAAGGGGTACGGCCCCGTGCGCTACGACGGCGAGCGCTTCGAGTTCCTCGACGCGGACATCGACGTCGTCCGCGAGGAGGGCGTCGACGTCGTCCACTGGGTACCCGCCGACGACAACGTCCGCGTCCGCCTGCGGACGATGGACGGCGACGTCACGGGCTACGCCGAACCCGGATTCGCGGACGTCGACCCGGACGAAGTCGTGCAGTTCGTGCGCGTCGGGTTCGCACGCTGTGACCGTCACGACGCCGACGAGTCGGTCGCGTACTACGCGCACCCCTAGGCGAACTGGAGCCACGCGACGACCGCGAACACGGTCGTCGTCAGCACGACCTGCATTCCTGCGGACGCGAGCACCCCGACAGTCGCGTAGCCAGCGCGCCGCGCGCTGCCGGGGAGGTCGTTACTCGCGCGAAATTCGACAGCGAAGACGGTCGCGGCGACGCCGAGCAGAAGTCCGAGCGGGCCGCCTGGGAGCATGAGGACGAACCCGACGACCCCCGCCATCGCCGCAGTGCGTGTGTCGGTGCCTCCGGCGCGGGCACCGACGAAGCCCGCGAGCCAGTCGACGAGCGTGGCGACGACCGCGAGGCCGACGAGCACGGCGAGCAAGAACAAGCCGGGCCCGCCCGTCGTCCACCAGTAGACGAGGACGCCGGCCAGCGAGAGCAGGCCGCTCGGCAGTAGCGGGAGGACGCTCCCCACGACGCCAGCGGTGAGGAGCACGAACGCGACCACGACCAGCAGGTCCATAGTGGCGGTACGCTCGCGGGTCGTTAGTCCTCGTCGGTGAAGCGCGCGAGCTCCTCGCGCGCAGCGGTCGTCCCGTACGCGTCGACGAGTGGGCGGAGCGCGTCGCCGAGCGCGCGCATCGCCTGACTCGTGGAGTGGAAGTCGAGGCTGTCGGCGACGGCGTCCCACGGGCGCGCTTGCAGGAGTTTTGCGACGACCAGGCGCTCCTCTTGGGCCGCGAGCAGGTCGGCATCGCCGGCGACGAGGTGGTGGCGGGCGAGCCGGCGGAACGGCGCGGGGTCGACGCTGTACATGCCGGGGCCGTGGGCGGCACCGGCGACGACGCGCCACGACGAGTCCGCGAGGTCCAGCGACTGGTCGGCGTCGCAGGCGCGGAGCGCGGCGCGTGCGACGTCCGGGTCGAGGTCACGTAGCGAGTCCGCGAGCACGTCCGGGATGCGGTCTGCGAACCAGCCGGCGTGGCGGTCGTGGAGGCGCTCACCGGGGTGTGAGAGCGGGTCGAGCATCACCGCGGAGTACTCGCCGCTCGTGTCGTTGCGCGTGGTCGAGAGGTGGACCGTCGAGTAGCCGTTCGCGCGCCAGAACGACAGCAGTTCGGGCGTGGCGCCATAGCCGACGCCGAGCCAGTCGGCGTCGGCCTCGTACTCCGCGCGCAGTTCGCCGAGCAGCTGCGAGCCGAGCCCGCGGGAGCGGGCGGCGTGGTGGGTGGCGATGCGCATCACGCGGTAGCCCACGGGAATCGCGGCGTCCTCGTCGCGGAGTTGGCTGGTGAGCACGTCGGGAATCATGTTCCCCTTCACGCGCTCGCCCTCGTACATGGCCGCGCGGAGATCCGCGTCGAGGCCGCCCTCGCGTGCGAGCAGCGCGACGGAGACGACGTGGCCGTCGTGGACGAGCGCGCGCACTGCGAGGTTCGGGGCGTCGAGCAGGCGCGCGAGGTCGTTCGGTTCGGTGCGATAGTGGGCGTACACGAGCAGGCCGAACACCTCCCGGAGCAGGTTCTCGTCCGCGAGGAGGTCGTCTGGAGTGAGCGCCTCGTACGTAACGCTCTCCGTAGTCGCGTCCTCGACGAGTGGGTCGACGGCGGGCCGAGCGTCGAGGAGGAGCGCGCGGAACGCCCAGACCTCGACCGGGTCGCCGGCCGCGTACCGAATCGGCTCCGCGAGCGTCACGTCGGTGACCTCGTGGTCGGTGTTGGCAAGCCTATCGCGGAAGCGCACGTCGAAGCCGCGGCCCGCGCCCTCGTAGCCATGCACCGTCGTGGTGAACGCGAGGCACTCGCACTCCAGCAGCGACTTGAGCAAGCGCACCGGAATCGCGGCGGCTTCGTCGGCGAAGACGGCGTTCGGGTCGTCCGGGAGGTCAGCGGCGTCCGGTGGTTTCGCGAACCGGATGCGACCGCCCGAATCAGTCTCGATTGCCTCGTCGTCGGCGGCGAGCGCGTCGAGGTCGCCGAGCAGTTCACGTGCTCGCGCGAACAGTTCGCTGGCGCTACGGCGGCCCGGCGCGGTGACGAGCACGTCGAGGCCGTCCTTGGCGAGACACGCGGCCGCGAGGCCGGCTGCGCTGGACTTCCCGCGGCCGCGGTCGGCTTCCGCGACGACGGCGGCCGGCGGGTCGCGCAGTCCCTCGAACGCCGCGAGCGCGTCCATCTGATCGTCCGTGAGACACGCCGCGTACGCCTCGTGGGGGAACGCGCGGTCGGCGGGCGGCTCGGGTTCGGATTCAGCGATGCGTGGTGCGGGGTTTGTCAGGCCGTCACGTTCGAGTGTGTCGGCGTCGACGTCGTAGATAGCGATGCCGGGGTGGGTTCGGAGCGTCTCGACGAGCCGGCGGCGAAAGCGACCGGCGACATCCTCGACGTCGAACGGCGGCACCGCCAACCCCTCGTCGAATGCGTCGTGGCGCGACGGCCACTCGTCCAGCGCGGGCGCGAGCACGAGCAGGAGTCCGCCGCCGTCGACGGCACCGACGACGCGCCCGAGCGCGTTCGGCCGGCACTCACCGTATGCGTCGAAGACGACGGCGTCCCGGGTCGTGCCGAGGAGTTCGTCCGCGTTCCGCGGGCCGACTTGCTCGCAGGCGAGCGCGTCGCGCGTGGAGACGAGCGTCGTCCCCGTCAGCGGAATCGGGAGTGTGTCGAGGATGCGGTCGGCTGCCGACAGGCACGCCTCGCGGTCGCCCGTGAGGACGAGCACTCGCCGTTCGTTCACGGACTGGGCCTCTTCGTGGAGCGTCCGTGCGGCCTCGACGACCATCGGTCGTGTTTCGGCGAGCCGCGGGAAGGGCGTTTCGTCCCACGTGACCCGGCGACGGCCCTGCGGCGGCTTCGCACGGCGATACACTTTGAAAGCGCTTTTAACTGAGGGGCCCCCAGATGTAGGATACAGTCCACGGGGGTCGATGATGCTCCTAGCCGTCAGGGATTCCGCACCGGCAGGGGAGCGCAAGCCCGTCCGTGGAACTAGGTGAACAATACATGCCAGTGTACGTAGACTACGACGTTCCAGCAGACCTCCAGGAACGAGCCCTCGAAGCGCTCGAAGTGGCTCGTGACACGGGTACAGTCAAGAAGGGTACCAACGAGACGACCAAAGCCGTCGAACGCGGCAACGCAGACCTCGTGTTCGTCGCCGAGGACGTCTCCCCCGAAGAAATCGTGATGCACCTCCCCGAGCTCGCCGAAGAGAAGGGCATTCAGGTCGTGTTCGTCGAGACGCAGGACGAACTCGGCAACGCAGCCGGGCTCGAAGTCGGAAGCGCCGCCGCGGCCGTCGTGGACGCCGGCGACGCCGAAGACGACGTCGAGGACATCGCGACGAAAGTCGAGGACCTCCAGTAACCACCCATGAGTGCAGAGGAAACTGAAGAAGAGGGCTCCACGCCCGCCGAAGTCATCGAGGTCGTCGGGAAGACCGGGATGCACGGCGAGGCGATGCAGGTGAAGTGCCGCATTCAAGAGGGCTCCAACCAGGGACGCATCATCACGCGAAACGTCCTCGGTCCCGTCCGCGTGGGCGACGTCCTCCAGCTCAAGGAGACGGCCCGCGAGGCGGACTCCATCGGTGGTCGGTAATGGTCCAGACACGCACCTGTGACTACTGTGGCGACGACATCGAACCCGGTACGGGGACGATGTTCGTCCACAACGACGGCAGCACAACTCACTTCTGCTCCGCGAAGTGCGAGAAGAACGCGGACCTCGGTCGCGAACCGCGCGACGTCGAGTGGACCGAGGAAGAGGCAGAGGTCGAAGAATGAGCCACCACGACGAGCGAACCTTCGTGATGGTCAAGCCCGACGGCGTCCAGCGCGGTCTCATCGGCGACGTCGTCTCGCGGCTCGAGGACAAGGGCCTGAAGATGGTGGGCGGGAAGTTCATGCAGATTAGCGAGGAACTCGCCCACGAACACTACGGCGAGCACGAAGGCAAGCCGTTCTTCGAGGGCCTCGTGGAGTTCATCACCTCTGGCCCCGTGTTCGCGATGGTCTGGGAGGGCGCGGACGCGACCCGCCAGGTCCGTCGCATGATGGGTGCCACGGACCCGCAGGAAGCAGCCCCGGGCACCATCCGCGGCGACTACGGTAACGACCTCGGGCAGAACATCATCCACGGCAGCGACCACGAAGACCCCGGCGCGAACGAGCGCGAAATCGCGCTGTTCTTCGACGAGGACGAACTCGTCGACTACGAACTCGACGCGGCGACGTGGGTCTACGAGGACGCCGGCGACCACTAACTCCGGCTGTCTCTACTGTCGTCTTTTCCGCGACGCATCGCTCGTAGCCGCGGTGCTCGCTACTCTGTTTCCCCTTTCGTCACGCCGAGTTGCTGGAGGACGATCCCGATGACGACCGCGAGCACGCCGAGCGCGAGGCTCTCGACGCGGACGTTCACGAGGAGCGCGAGCGTACTGAGTGCGCCGATAGCGGGGAGCCACGGCACGAGCGGTACTCGGAAGCGGCGCTCGACGTCCGGGCGTTTGCGCCGCGAATAGACGACGGCGACGTTGACGCCAACCAGCCCGGCGAGCAGCATGAAGTCCGCGAAGTGCGCGAGCGCTTCGACGCCGAGCGCACCGACTAACGGTGCGTTTGCGGGCAGCGGGGACGACTGGGCGAACAGGACGCCGAACGCGAGGAAGAAGGCGGCGCCGAACGCGCCCGTGAGCAGGACCGCGCGGTACGGCGTGCCGAAGCGGTGGTGGCGGTCGGCGAGGTCACTCGGTAGTTGGTCGCGGCGCGCCATCGCCTGTTCGACCCGGGAGCCCGCCATGACGGTGGCGTTCGTCGCGGAAACCATCGAGAACAGCGCGCCCGCGACGACGACGTAGAAGCCGATTCGGCCGAGGAAGTACCACGCGGCCTGCCCCATCACGAGGTCGCCGTTGGCGGCGAGGAACGCGCGCACGTTCGCGGCGGCCTCAAGGTTCGTGTTCGCGACGAGGAACTCCACGAAGGCGGCGTCGTTGACTGCGAGCACGACCGACAGCACGACGAGCACGTATAGCGCGACGACTATGCCGATGCTGAGGAAGATGGCGCGCGGGACGGTTCGCTCGGGGTCCCGGATTTCGCCGGCGTTGGTGGCGATTGCCTCGAACCCGAAGAACGTGATGAACACGAGCGCAGCCGTCGACAGCGTCTCTCCGAACGCGGTGGCGTGGTCGGCGAACGACGCCACCACCACGTCGGTCTGCCACGCCTGCAGGCCGCCGTAGAGAAACACCACGATGAGTGCGACTTTGAGAACCGTGACGATGATTTGGAAGACGCCGGTCTCCTTCGTGCCGAGGACGTTCAGCGCGACGATACCGACGAACACCGCGAGTCCGAGCGTCCAGCCGGGCAGCCACGCGGGGACGCCGAAGATGCCGTAGAGGAATCGCTCGGTCCACCGGGAGAAACTCACCATGTAGAACGCAGCGCTGGCGGGGTAGCCGAGGCTCATCGCCCAGCCGACGAGGTACGTCCACTCGCCTTCGAGGGCGTGGTAGACGTACGTGTACGCGCCGCCGTTCTCGGGGTAGACGGTGGCGAACTCGGCGTACGCCAGCGCGGTGATGGAGCCGACGAGCGCCGCGAGCACGAATGCGACGACCGCGACCGCGCCGACGTTCGCGACGGCCAGCCCGGAGAGCACGAACACGCCGGCAGCGATCATCGTGCCGACGCCGATGGCGGTCGCGGCGAGCAGTCCGAGTTCGCCGGTCTGGTCGGCGTGGTCCGGGCTCATTCGATGCGCTGCGCGACGAGGGGCGGTCGACGCGACGACGCGTGCGTGTCCGTCATCGAATCACTCCCGGAAGAGCGCGCGCAGTTCGTCGACGGTGCCGGTGTCGGCGGCGACGAGGTAGCGGTCGCCGGGCTGGAATTCGAGGTCGGGGCTTGCGAGGCGGCCGTGGGTGGAGGAGCCGACTACTCGGCAGCCCTCTGGGAGCCCGACCTCGTCGAGCGTGTGGCCGGCGACGGTAGCGTCCTCGGCGACCCCGAGTTCGAGGACAGAGAAGCCGCCGTCAGCCCCCGAGAAGGTCCGTATGCCGCCGCCGACGAGCAGGTCGACGACGCGGTTAGCGGTCGGCTGCTGGGGGAGCACCGCGGCGTCGACGTACTCCGTGTACTCCGTCTGGGCTTCGTCGTCGATGCGTGCGAGGGTGAAGAGGTCCGCGGCGAGGCGCTGGGCGACCAGACAGACCGCGAGGTTCGTCCCAGGGTCGCTGGTCACCGCGGCGACCGCGTGCGCCTCCTCGAGGTCGGCCTGTTCGAGCACAGATGGCTGCGTCGCGTCGCCGTTGACGACAGTCGCGACGTTCTCGTCGGTGACCGCCGCGGCGCGGGCTTCGTCTCCTTCGACGAGGATGACAGTGTGCCCGCGCTCGTGGAGGTCTGCAGCGGTCTGCACGCCGACGCGACCGCCACCGACGACGACGATGCGGCGGCTACTCGACATTCACTTGCTGGTTCGGCGCAGGCGGGCATCAAAGTTGTCGCCGACACCCGGTGGGTTCTCCCGTCGGGAGCCCCACGGGAGTGCATGGACTGTGTCGTCTGTAACAGAACTGGCACGGCGTACCGGCTCGTAGACGAGCGTGCGGCGGCGCTGGGCGTCTGCGAGCAGTGCGTCGCCGAACACCTCGCGAGCGCGGCCGACGACGCGTGCGTCTACTGCGCGACAGCGGGCGGCTACGACCTCGTGGAGGACACGAGCGCGGTCGTGGCGTCCGAGTCACAGGCCGAGCGAGTCGTCGTCACTTCTGGCGTCGTCTGTCACGACCACGTCGGAAACCTCCGACGCGAGAACGCGTGAGGTGCGGTGGCGTCAGTCGTCGGCGGGCGCGGCCGGGACGTCGATAGCGCCGTCGTCGAGGTCGGCTTCGACGTTGCGCGCGGCCTCGACGAGGTTTGCCATCTTCTCGTAGGCGACCTCCCGAGGGAGCAGTTTCACGCCGCAGTCCGGGCTGACCGTGAGCCGCTCCGGCGGGACGACCTCTAGGCCCTTCCGGATGTTCGCCTCGATTTCTTCGACCGATTCGACTTCGGCGACGTGGGCGTCGACGACGCCGAGCGCGAGGTCCTTCGAGAAGTCGGGATCCGTGAACACGTCCAGTTGTTCGTAGTCGCCGTTCGCGAGTTCGAGGTCGAACTCGTCGACGGGGAACTCCAGTATCTCGGGATAGATGCGAGAGTAGTCGCCGTAGCAGACGTGCAGCCCGATGCGGACGTCGTCGGGGATGCCCGCGGCGATGCGCTCGAGGCATTCGCCGACGATGGCGTGGTCGTCGGGCGTCGTCGCGAGCGCGGGCTCGTCGATTTGGATGTAGCGCGCGCCGGCGTCGACGAGCTTCTCGATTTCCTCGTTGACGAGGTCCGCAAGGTCGTAGGCGAGTTCGTCGTCGCCGTCGTAGGCCTCGTTGAAGCTCCAGGACGCGAGCGTGTACGGCCCCGTAATCGGGACCTTCACCGGGCTGTCCGCGACGCTAGCGGTGAATTCGTATTCGTCGACGAGCCACGACTCGTCGTAGGCAACGTCGCTGACGACGCTGGGCTTGTCGAAGTAGTTGTGCCCCCACACTTTGACCGGGCCGTTGAACTCATAGCCCTCGATGCGGTCGGCGAAGAACTCCACCATCTCGTTGCGCCGCATCTCGCCGTCCACCACGACGTCGAGGCCGGCGCGCTCGTGTTCTTCGGTGATGAGCCGGGCGGCGTCATCTTCAGCTTCGTCGAGTTCCTCGTCGCCGAAGTCGGCCTCGGGGTCCTCGTAGAGGTCGTTCGCGCGGTCGAGCCACTTCGGTTTCGGGTACGAGCCGACGACGGTCGTCAGCAGGAAGTGGTCGTTGTCGTGGCCGTCGGGGCGGAACTGCTCGCGGTTCGAGCTCATGCTTTCACCTCGCGGGTGGCGTCGGCAAGCGCCTGCAGTTTCTGTTCGAAGCGGTTCACGGGCAGGTAGAACAGCCCCGTGTTCGCCGTCACGTACGCATCGTCGAACTCGATGGCGTCCGGCACGGAGTCACGGAACCAGTCCACACGGTCTCGAATCGTCTCGGGGGACTCCACCAGCGTGTTCTGTCCGTCGACGACGCCGAGCGCGACAGAGTCCTTGGTGCCGTACTCGGTAACGTTGTAGAGGTTGTCCTCGTGGTTCGTGACGAAGTCGTAGCCGATGGCGTCGACGTCTGCGTCAAGGAGGTGGGCGTGGACTTTCTCTTCGAGGGCACCCCAGTAGGTGTGTGCGACGACGTCGGCGTCCGCGGCGTCCGCGACGGTGCCGATGGCCCCGCTGGCGCGCTCGTCCTCGCCCTCCTCGGGCGGGTTCGTCACCAGCGACGGTTCGAGGACGAAGACGGTCTCGATGTCAGGGAACGCCTCGACTTCTCCCGCAAGGAAGTCAGCGACGGCGGCGAGGAACTGCTCGTCGTCGCCGTAGTACTCGTCGGTCGCGAGCTCCGACAGGGAGTACGGGCCGGGGACGACGGCCTGCAGGTCGCCAGTGAGCTCGCTCGCGGCTTCGAGGTCCGCGGCGAGGTCGCCGGAGAACGTGAGTTCGCCCTCCACGATGGGGTCGCGGTAGAAGTTGTTGTTGTCGTAGTAGCGGACGATGCCGCCCGTCTCGACGTTCTCGTGGACGGTCAGGGGGTGGGCGAGCATGTCGTCCCAGCGGCCCTGCCCCTCGACCACGCGATCGAGGCCAGCGTCGCGCTGGAGGCCGACGAGTTCTTCGCGCACCTCGTCGTAGGCGGCTTCGATTTCGGGGCCCTCGTCGCCGCTGACGAGGTCGTGCTTCTGGTGGCCCTTCAGGTCCGACAACGTTTCTTTGGCGTCGTCGGGGAGGGGGAACAGGCCAGGTGTCGTCGCGATTCGATTCATGCCCGACGCTACGGAATGCCCTGGTTTAATATTTGCTGTCGAAAGATATGCACATCAGTTATTCCAGAGTTTGAGGACGGTCAGCGTCTCGAAGGAGTGGGACTCCTCGCGGACCGCCGCCGCCGAGAATCCGCGGTCGCCAGCGTACTCCACGACCTCCTCGACGCCCGTCAGCGTGCTCACGAGCAACAGAACGAAGCCGTCCGGAGCGAGCACGCGGCCCACGTCGTCGAGGAACGGCTCCACGACCTCGCGGCCCGTCTCCCCGCCCGAGAGCGCAACCTCCATCCAGTCGTCGCGCGCGGCGTCCTCGTCCCGCGGCAGGTACGGCGGGTTGAACAACACCGCGTCGAAGACGTCATCGCGGAACGGAGAGACGAGGTCCGCTCGAACCACCGGCACGCCGCGGTCGTGGGCCTGCGCGCACGCGTACGGGTTCAAATCCGAACCGATCACATTCGCGCCAACCTCGTCCGCGACCGTCGCCGCCACGTACCCCGACCCAGTACCGACTTCAAGCACGCGAGCCCGTGAGTCGACCTCCTCCACGGCCGCCTTCGCGAGCAGCAGCGAGTCCTCCGCTGGCTGGTACACCGTCGTCTCGGTGCCGCGGCGGCTGGCGAGGTCGTCACCCATCCGTCTCTTCATCCTCGTCGGCGTCGCCGGCTTCGTCGAGTTCCTCGTCGGCATCGTCCGCGTCTGCTGCGTCGACGTTCTCGTCCTGCCGGACCGGTGACCCGGGCTGATCTGCTTCCTCGGGCTCGGCCGCTTCCACGGTCGGCTGCTCTTGCACCCGGAAGCCACCGGTCTCGGCGCGCCCGGAGACCTCCCGCTGCGGGAACGGAATCTTCACGCCCGCCTCGTCGAACGCCGACTTCACCGCGGAGATGACGGCGGTCTGTGCGCGCCACATCCGCCGCGCGCTCGGCTTGTCTATCCAGAACCGGAGGTCGAGGACGACTGCCGAGTCCCCGAACTCCTTCAACACGACCTGTGGCCGCGGCACCGTGAGGATGTCGTCGACGTCGTTCATCGCCTCCTTCGCGAGGTCCATCGCCTCGTCGACGTCTGCAGTGTAGTCGATGCCGACCTCCACGTGGATACGCAGCCGGCCCTTCCGCGACCGGTTCACGACCTCGTCTGACCCCACGAGGTCGTTGGGCAACATCACGTACTCGCCGTCGAACGTCTGCAGCCGCGTATTCACAATGGTGATATCGGTGACGATGCCGTCCTTGTCGCCGATTTTCACCCAGTCCCCGATTTCGAACGGCCGCGAGAACATCAACACGAGCCCCGCGATGACCGCGCCCAGCGTCTGCCGGGCGGCCATCCCGAGTACGATGCCGGCGAACCCCGCCCCGATGAGCAGGCCACCGAGCTTGATGCCCCAGAGGTTGAGGACGACGACCAGCGCGATGACGTACACCGAAATCTGGATGATGCGGTACGTGATTTCGGCCTGGTGCTCGCTGACGCCTTCCGTGCGCTTGACGAACCGGCTGACTGCGCGGTGAATGACGCCCGTGCCGGCGTACACGCCGATAAGGAACATCACCGTGAGGAACGCACGGACGAGCATCGTCGCCTGCACTTGGAAGCTCGCGATAGCAGTCCACGCAATCGTCTCCGCGTCCCACGCGACGACCACGACGACGGTCGCCGCGACAACCACGGCGAGCGCGCCGACAGCAGCGACGACCGTCGACAACCGGGACTCCCGGCGTGTGGACTCACGCCGCGAGAACAGAATGGCGGCGACGAGGACGGCCATCGAGACGACGGTCACCACCACACGCTGGGCGGTCGAGAGGTCGTTTATCGCGATATCCACGAAGTCCGGCGCAGTCACGACGGGCCGCCCTCCTGGATGCCGAGCGCGACGTTCGCCAGCGCCGCGAAGGTCTCCGGCGCGAGGTCGCCGGGGCGCTTCGAGAGCACGTCCTCCTCGACGGCGTCCACGACCGCGTCCGGGTCGTCCAGCCCCGAGATGTGGCCGGTGTTCCGGATGGCGTTGCGCACGGTCTTGCGGCGCTGCGTGAACAGCGCCTTCACGAAGTCGAAGAAGAACTGCTCGTCGGCGACCTCGTAGTCGGGCTCGCGGGGCGTCAACCGCACCACCGCGCTCTCAACGCGCGGCTGTGGCTCGAACGCTTCCGGGGGCACGGTCTCGACAACTTCGACGTGCGCGTAGTGCTGGGTAGCGACCGACAGCCGGCCGTAGTCGCTCGTGCCGGGTTCGGCGGCCATCCGCTCGGCGAACTCCAGTTGGTACATCAGGACCGCAGGCTCGTGCTCGGGCAGCAGCCGGAACGTGACCTCGCTAGAGACGCCGTAGGGGAGATTCGAGACGCAGCAGGTGTACTCGGGGAACTCCACGTCGAGGGCGTCGCCCTGCACGACGGTGAGGCGGTCGGCCGCGATTTCCTCGCTGAACTCCTCGCGGAGGAACTGCGCGTACCCGCGGTCGCGCTCGACGGTCGTGACGTGGTCGGCGTGCTCTAGCAGCCTGTCAGTAAGCGCGCCCGTCCCGGCACCGATTTCGAGGACGTGCGACCGGTCGAACGCCTCCGCGTACGTCGGAATCCGGTCGAGGACGCGGTCGTCGACGAGGAAGTGCTGGTCGCGCTCGGGGTCGGGCCGGCCGGCGCGCCGAATCAGCGCGTCCGGGTCCCGCGAATCACTCATTACCCGGAGTATCCCCCGCCGTTCCCTAAAGGCTACCTTCTGTACGTCCTCGTTAGGCCTGCACGAAGTTCTGGTACTTCAGGTCGTCCTCGCGCATCTCGTCGAGGATGCGCTCGACGATAATCTCCTCGGGGTTGTGGAGGCCGTCGACGCGCTCCTCGATGTCCTCGAAGCTCTCGAAGGGGCCGTTGCGCTTGCGCTCGTCGAGGATGTTGTCCCGGAGCTTGTCGCCGATGCCCGGCAGGAGGTTCAACTGGTGGAGGCGCAGGGAGATGGGCTGGGCGTCGTTGTAGAAGTCCACGAACCGCTGTTCGTTGGCTTCGACGACGTCCTCGACGACGTAGTCGAGTTCGGAGCGCGCGCCGTCCGAGAGGTCGTCGTAGTCCACGACGTGCCCGCGCTCGATGCCCTCCTCGAAGTCGGGACGGATACGTACGCGGTCCAGAATCGAGATGTCCGCGTCCGCTTCGAGACTCAGCTCGTAGAGGACGAACCGGTCAGTAGAGACGGCGTACGCGAGCGGGCCGTCGCCGTAGCCGCGGCCGCCGTTCGAACGGCCGTGCGCGAGGAAGTCAAGGACGACAGCGTACTCTTCGTCCTCGGTCGAAGACGAATCACTCATACGAACTGCTACGCCCAGCCGACACTTAAACGGTCGGCCACTCGACCCGAGTTAGGCGTACTTCGCGACGACGTCGAGAATGTCGTCGAGTTCGTCGCCGGAGAGCGCGTAGCGTTCCTGCGCGAACACCGCACGCAGTTCCGTACGGGTTCGCGGGAGCAGGTCGGCGATCTTGTACGCGACGGACTCGTCGCTGACGTGTTCGAGGGCGAGCAGGTCCTCGACGAGTTCGCGGGACTCCTCCGGTTCGAGGATTGCGAACCGGTTGACGTGCTCGACCGCACGAGCCAGCTCGAAGCGGAGTTCGCGGTCCTCCTCGGCGGCGCGCTCGGCTTCCACGTCGGTCAGCAGCTCCTTCGCCTCGGAGACGGTGAGGAACTCCTCGTCGAGCGTTTCCTTGAAGATGGTCATGCTAGTCCTGCTGTGCGCGGAGGTGGGCTGCCGCCGCGATGACGACCTTGTCCTTGCCGTTGTCGTTAATTTCGACCTTGAACGCGTCGCCCTGCTTCCCGATGACCTCGCCGGTGAGACCGTCGAACCGAGCGTGGAAGCGACCGTTCGCCGTGCTCGGGTCGGTCTTCAGGTGGACTTTCTGTCCTTCGTCGTATTCGGCGATGGCGCGCTGGGGCGGGGACGTGCCGCGGTCGCGGGGGTCGTTCGAGAGTTTCTCGCGAGTGCTGTTGAGGGGTCCGTTGGAGCTCGGCATAGTCGTACGCCCGATTACTCCCGTCGCGGTTATAAAACGCACGTTACGTGGTGGCCGAGCGAAGCGAGGCCACGTAAACACGAGCGTCGAACGGAGTGAGCCGCGATCAGCGTGGATGTCACTGTAAAACCGCGAAGCAACGCAAACAGCACGAAACGACGAGCGGGGCCGCTGCCGACGCACTCAAGTCAGCCTGCGCGTTAGTCGCAGGTGATGCGAGTACGGGATTGGGAGGACATCGTCTCGGACGTCGTGGAGTCGAACGCCGACCCCGAGGGGTGGCGCGCGCTCGCCGGCGACCGCGAGTCCGGCGTCGGCGAGGACTTCTACCTCGGCCATCCATCGCGGGGCGTCTACCACTTGAAGACGTACGCGAAGAACCCCTTCGAGGTGCGCGGGGTGGGGACGCGGGTCGCACGGAAAGTCGACGACGGACTGGCGGACTACCTCCCGGACGGGGACAGCGGCCGGTTCGCCGTCCAGCAGCCCGTCGAGGACGAGAACGAAGCCAAGGACCGCGCGAGCAAACTGGAGCAAGTGGTACAGGCGCACGCGGACGCGCCGACGACACCCGGGGATTTCTTCGACGACGTGATGGACGCCCTGGAGAGTCCGGCGTTCGGCCCGATGGAGTACGACCCGTACGGCCGGCCGGACGCGATGGACGACCTCAAGGAGGAGTTCGCGGACGCCGAGGAACTACTCGATTCGGAACTCGACGATCTCGTCGAGGAGGACGACGTCGGCCGCGGCTTCCACTAGTTCTCGAACAGCGGCGCGAGTTCGTCCTCGTAGCACGGCTGACAGACGTAGTAGTCGACGACGCCCGCGTCGGTCTTGGTGTGTATCGTCGCGTGGATGGCGTGCCCGAGTGGCACGTCCTCCTCACAGATGCCACAGGTGGCTGGCATGCCGTCTCCCTCAGCTAATAAATTAGGCTGCCGACACTTATAGCCGGGGGAGCGCAGGAAAGAGTTAGTTGTCGCTGGAGCGCGAGACGACTTCCGTGTCGGGTTTCCGGTCTTTGACGTCGTCGACTATCGTACCGACGTCGACGCGCTTCTCACCGACGATTGCGCCCGCGAGCGCACCGACGCCCGCCGCTGTACTCGCTGCGTTCCGGCTGACGATACCGCCGAGCGCACCGCCGACAGCGGCACCGATGGCTGCGTACTTCGCACGACTGAACACTCGCTTGAGTCGGCTCATAGGGGACAGTTAGCGACGAAGACTGATAAGTCTACTCGGCAGTCTCGTCCGGCGCCTCGGGGACGCGGGCGAGCCACGCGCGGGGCGCGTCGAGTTCCGCGTCCGTCGGGAGGTACTCTGGACTGTCCCAGACGCGGCTCGCACCGGCGAGCCCGCGCTCGGCGGCGACCGCTTCGAAGAACTCGCGGCCGCGCTCGTACTGCTCGCGCTTCAATCGGAGGCCGAGCGCGCGCTTGACGAGCTTCGTCAGCGGGCTGCCGCCACGGCGGCGCGCGTCGAGTTTTGCACGGAGGTCGGCGTACTCGCCGTCGAACGCCTCGTCCATCAATAGTTCCGCGTACCCCTCGACGGCGGTCATCGCGACGTGCAGTTCCTCGAAGGCCTCGCGTTCGACCTCGCCCTCGGCGAGCGCGGCGACCCCGGCTTCGAGGCGGTCTTCGAGGTGGTCGGTGAGCCACGGCGCGGCACCGAACTCCGCGGCGTGGGTGACCTCGTGGAACGCAATCCAGCGCCGGAACCGCGGGAACGCGACGTCGAGACTGTTGGCGGCCTTGACGACGTTCGGGTGGACGAAGTAGAGCGCGTGGTCAGACGTGTCGGCGAGCAGGAGCGGGTCGTACTGTCCGAGGACGTGCCGGGAGACGAACGCGAGCGCGCCCGCGGTGGTCGCCGTGTTCAGTGAGCGCGCGACGCCGGGGAGGTAGCTGGCGCGCTGGTTCAGCGGCTCGAACGCGCGCCGGAACGTCTCGACGTTGGCGTCGATCCAGTGGTGGCGGTTCTGAATCTCGACGGTCTCGGGGACGTCGAAGTCGAGCCCGGAGACCTCGCGGAGCTGCTGGCGGGCGTCCCGGACGTCGGCGGCGTACGCTTCGGCCTCGGACTCGGAGAGGTTGAGGTCACCGGGGTCAGTGGCGGCCTTCGCGGCCTCGGCGACGGCGTCCCAGTCGATAGCGCCGGTCCCGCTAGCGCCCGCGACGGTGCGCGCGCTCTCGAAAAGCGTCATAGGGGAAGTCGGCGACGAACGGCCAAAGCCCTTCTGCTGCTCGCGGCCTACGCTTCGAGTTCGACGTCTTCGTCGTCACTGCTGCGGTGCTTCCAGCCGACGAGCGCCGCGAGCACGACCAGTACGACGAGCGCGACGAGCGCACCCAGCCCAGCAGCGCTACTCGACTCCGCCTCCTCGTCTTTCCAGCCGACGCTCTCGACGTCCTCGTCGGCGGCCTCGTCGCTCTCTTCGACTTCACCGGCTTCGAGAGCCTTCTCGCTAGCGCCCGTGACCATCGACGGGGAGAAGTCGAACTCCGACTCGTGGAAGTGTAACTCGATGAGTCCCATACCAGTCAGTTCGCCGAGAGGCCATAAATCCGTTGTGGGGTTGCCCGCGTCGCTCCCGGAGGATTCTTGCCCGCGGCTTCGACAGCACACGTATGGACGAGACCCGAGACGCCTTCCTGCGCCGCCTGCTCGACGCGCCCAGCCCCTCCGGCTTCGAGACGGCGGGACAGCGTGTGTGGGTCGACTACGTCGAGGAGTTCGCCGACGACGTACGCACGGACGCGTACGGGAACGCGGTCGCCGTCTACGACGGTGGAGATACGGAGATCGCGTTCGCGGGCCACGCCGACGAACTCGGCTTCGTCGTGACCGCCATCACCGTCGATGGCTTCCTGCGCGTGCGGCCGCTGGGCGGCGTCGACCGTTCGGTCACGGAGGGCTCGCAGGTCGCGATTCACACCGACGAGGGTACCGTCAACGGCGTCGTCGGTCAGACCGCGGTTCACCTCCGGGAGGCCGGCGAGGACGAGCCTGCGGATGTCACCGAGCAGCACGTTGATGTCGGTGCCGAGGACGGCGAGCACGCCCGCGAACTCGTGGAGGTCGGCGACCCGGCGACGCTCGCGGCGGGCGTCCACGACCTCGCTGGGACGCGTATTGCGGGCCGCGGTCTCGACAACCGCACGGGGTCGTGGGTCGCCGCGGAAGCACTCCGGCGCGCCGCCGAGCAGGGCGCGGATTGCACGGTGTACGCGGTCAATACGGTCCAGGAGGAACTCGGGACGCGGGGCGCGAGCATGGTTGCGTTCGACCTTGACCCGGACGTCGCGCTCGTCGTGGACGTCACGCACGCCGCGGACAACCCGTCGTACCCGAGCGACCACGCCAGCGAGGTCGAACTAGGCGGCGGGCCGACCGTCACTCGTGGCGGGTCGAGTCACCCCGAAGTGGCGCGCGCAGTTCGAGAAGCGGGCGACGCGGAAGACATCGACGTGCAGGTCGAGGCGATGTCCACGACGACGGGGACGGACGCGGACACGTTCTTCCGGGCGCGCAGCGGCATTCCCACCGTCGCCGTCGGCATCCCGAACCGGTACATGCACACGCCCGCCGAAGTCGTGGATACCGAGGATGTCGAGGACGCCGCGGACCTGCTGGCGGCGTTCGCGGTCCGCGAGGCCGACCGGGAGTCGTTCGCAGTGGACGTCTGAGGACGCCAGCGGTGCCAGCGGGCGTCGAGACCGGGTCGCGGCCGCGGTCCGGTACGCTTATAGACGCGACACGCACCCGTTGGTGTATGAGCGGCCGACCACTCGACGTACTCGAGGAGTCACTAGAGGAGACCGTCACGGTCCGACTCAAGGACGGCGAAGAGTTCACCGGCGTCCTCACGGGCTACGACCAGCACATGAACATCGTGCTGGAGGGCGAAGACACAACGATTATCCGTGGCGACAACGTCGTTACCATCAAACCATGACGGGAGCTGGGACCCCGAGCCAAGGGAAGAAGAACACGACGACGCACACGAAGTGCCGCCGGTGCGGCGAGAAGTCCTACCACACGAAGAAGAAGGTCTGTTCGAGTTGTGGCTTCGGCAAGTCCGCGAAGCGCCGTGGCTACAACTGGCAGGGCAAGACCGGCGACAACTAACGACACCGTTTCTCCTGCGTTTCTCGCGACTCCGTAGCGACGCAGCCGTTCTCCGTTCCGAACATTCGTGACCCAGAGCCTGCGCTCTCGTAGCGGCTAAACAGTCTGGCTCGCCCCTTGGTCCACGATAGCACGCCAACCCACAGTTAGCACGTTCGTGTATACAACGACTGTGTGTCGCGGCGAGTTCGACACGGTTGCGGAAGTTTTACCCTGCCTGCCGGGGTAGGAGCGTCCATGTCACCCGGGCGCGAGGACGGCCCCGAGTTCGACCATCCCACAGAGAAGTGCGGCGTCGTCGGCGTCTCCCTCGCCGAGCGCGACGCCGCCTTCCCGACGTACTACGCGCTGTACGCGCTCCAACACCGCGGCCAGGAGTCCGCTGGCATCGTCACCCACGACGGCTTCCAGCAACACCAGCACGTCGGCATGGGCCTCGTCGGCGAGGCCTTCGACGAGTCCGACATCGAGGGCCTCGTCGGCAGCGCCGGTATCGGCCACGTGCGCTACCCGACCGCGGGCAGCGTCGACAAGTCCTGCGCGCAGCCGTTCTCCGTCTCGTTCAAGGGCGGCGCGCTCGGGCTCAGCCACAACGGTAACCTCGTCAACGCCGACGAAATCCGCGACGACCTCGCCAGCAGCGGGCACGCGTTCACCAGCGACGGCGACACCGAGGTCATCGCTCACGACCTCGCGCGCAACCTCCTCGACGACGACCTCGTCGCCGCCGTCGAGACGACGATGAACCGCGTCCACGGGTCATACTCGCTGACCATCATGCACGACGACACCGTCCTCGGCGTGCGCGACCCGCTCGGAAACCGCCCCCTCGTTCTCGGAGAACTCGACGACGGCTACGTGCTCGCCAGCGAGTCCGCTGCCATCGACACGCTCGGCGGCGAACTAGTTCGGGACGTCCGGCCCGGCGAATTGGTCGTCCTCCACGAGGACGGCGAGGGCTACGACTCCCACCAGCTGGTCGAAGCCGAGAACACCGCGAACTGCTTCTTCGAGTACGTCTACTTCGCGCGCCCGGACTCCGTCATCGACGACGAACTCGTCTACGAGGTGCGACGCGAACTCGGCCGCCAGCTCTGGGCTGAGAACGGCGTCGACACGGACGTCGTGATGCCCGTCCCGGACTCCGGGCGCGCGTTCGCCTCCGGGTACGCCGAAGCCGGACAGAACGACGGTGCGACCGTCGAATTCGCGGAGGGCCTGATGAAGAACCGCTACGTCGGCCGCACGTTCATCATGCCCACGCAGGAGGCCCGCGAGCAGGCCGTCCGCCTCAAACTCAACCCCATCAAATCCACCGTCGAGGGCCGCACGGTCACCGTCATCGACGACTCCATCGTCCGCGGCACCACGAGCAGCCAGCTCGTCGACCTCCTCCGGGAGGCCGGTGCCGAGGAAGTCCACGTACGCATCGGCGCGCCACCCATCAGCGCGCCCTGCTACATGGGCATCGACATGGCGACTCGTGACGAGCTCATCGCCGCCGACAAGACCGCCAGCGAAATCGCCGACCAGATCGGCGCGGACAGCCTCTCGTATCTCTCGCTGGACGCCGTCACGACCGCAATCGGCCGGTCGGAGGCGGACCTCTGCGCGGGCTGCGTGACCGGCGAGTACCCCTACGACATCCCCGGCGAGGCCACCGACCGCGAAATTGACCACCCTGTCGAAGCGCCTGCCGACGACTGAGCGCCACAGCACCTTTTACGCGAGGCGACGACCCGCCGAGTATGCGGTTCGCCCTCCAGGTCGCCGTCGTCCTCGTGTTACTTTTCGCTGGCTGTATCGGTCAGGGCCCGGCTCCCCTCCCCGACGATTCGACCGAAACGACGCCGTACCCGCCTGGCGTGACGGCGGACGGCGTCTCGAACGCGTCCGCGCTTGTCGACGCGCACCGCGACCACGTCACCACGTACGGCGCTGTCGTCACGTCGAACGGCACGACGACGGTGCGAATCGGCGGCGAACCACGGACAGTCGAGACGAACGCGACGGCTCGTTCGACGCCCAATCTGACTCGAATTCACGTTGTCTCGTGGGGCGTTCGCGTCAGTGGGAACGAGACCGCACCGGAGCGCTACGAGGTGTACGCCAACGAGACGACGGTGTTGGAGCGAATCGCGTACGAGAACGAGACCTCGGTCCGCGTTGAGCGCCGGGGCGACGCACCAATCGTCGTCGAGCGCGTGGTTCGCGCGCAGCCGCTCCGGGCTGCGCTCGAATCACTGGACTTCGAGGTCGTCGGGACCGAGCGACGGAACGGCCGGACCGTGACGACGCTGAGCGCTGACGAGACGACGCTAAGCGACGACGACCCCTCGCGGAACGCCGCGACGCTGGAGGTCGCAGCCAGCGGGCGCGTGCTCTCGCTGTCCACGGTTCGCGACCAGAACACGACGACGGCCGTCGGGCGGCGGACGCTCGACGTGACGTGGTCGAACGCGACGACTGTCGAGCCGCCCGCGTGGGTGCGAAACCGGAGTCAGTAGAGCACGTACAACAGGAGGTAGACGACGATGCCGAGCGCGAACGACACCAGCCACAGCGACGCCGCGACGCGACCGACCTTCGCGTGCTTCGTCGCCGGAATCTCGTTCACCGGGCGGTTGCCCGCGAGCAACAGCGCGTAGTAGACCAGCGGAATCGACACCATCGCCAGTCCCATGTGGACAATCAAAATCGGGAGGTAGACGTACGTGTAGATGACGTCCGGGCCCGCGAATCCCGTCGTCCCCTCGACGACGATACGGTAGAGGTAGAACGCGAGGAACAGCACGAACAGCAGCGTCGACGTCAACATCGCGGCCTTGTGGCGCTTCACGTCCCCGTTCTGAATCGCACGCCAGCCGACGGCGATGGTGACGATAGCGGCCGCACTGAGCGCGGCGTTCACGGTCGGGAGCGCGTGCAGAACCGCGTCCGGCGCGTGCGGCACCGCGGACGCGGGGACGAACCCGCGGACGGCGGCGATTACGAGCGCGAGCGACGCCACCGAGAGCACCGCGGTCAGCGAGCGAACGTGCCGCCGCGCGAACCCGTCTGTCATGGTCGGCGGTTCGGACGCGCGCCCCATAGCGGTTTCCGTGTCGGCGACTCGCAGGGGACGGCCAAATCGTAGGGGTTTTAATTGGTCGGCGGGTACGGTGGATTGCAAACGCACGTAGCGAGCGTGGGTAGCCAAGCTAGGCCAAAGGCGCAGCGTTGAGGGCGCTGTCCTGTAGAGGTTCGCCGGTTCAAATCCGGTCCCACGCATCGCTAGGGTGGACAAAGTCCACCGACGCCGAGACGGCTTCGTCGTCGAGGCAACGCGATGCACGGTGATATCCCCTCTGGGACATCACCCACGCAAAATTCTGCTGACCTAACACTCGACAGCAGCGCTGCTGTCGTTGGCGTATACGCGAGTTGGCCAGCGCCGCGGCCGGCAGGAAGAGAGTCAGTTGTCGGTCTCGGGGTCGTCGATGGCGTCGTCAAGGCCGCTCTGCTGGGTGGCGTCGGCGACGTAGTCTGCGACGTCGCGTTCGTCCGCGGCTTCGACGCGCCGGGAGTCGGCGTCGCGCTGGGATTGCGTAATCGTCTCCGTGCCGGTGAGGTCGACGAACAACGACGCGAACCGACTGTGTCGGTCAGTCGTCTGCGACATTCGTCTGGGTGGAGAGGGAGTTGGCGAACGTGGCGCTTGCGTCGGTGTCAACGTGGTCGACGGTGAGGGCGACGCCGCTCGCGTCGACGGAGAGCGTGACGTCCTCGACGCCGCAGTCGTACTCGCTGACGTGCTTGCCGGAGCGGCGCACGCGCAGCGACTCTTCGAGGAGGCCGGCGTCCGCGAGAATGTCGACCTTGCGGTAGGCTGTCGACTGGGGGAGGTCGCACTGTTCGGAGATTTCGCCGACGGTGAGCGTGGCGTCCCGGGTGGCTTCCAGAATCGTCCGGCAGTCGGCGTCGTCAAGCGCGTCGAGAACGTTCTGGACGTCCTCGGTGTCCGTGTGCGTGGTGGGACCGTCGTCGCAGTCGGTGCGGATGCCGGCGGGCAGCTGACTCTGACTCATATTTCGTAGAATGCACTCCGGGGGGAGGAGTGTACGACCCCGGTATCGAGGGGGGTTTAAGTAAGATGGGCGGAGCGGGCCGCTCGCAGCGTAACGAGGCCAGTCAGGAACCCTCTTCGAGCACGTCTGCGAAGAGCTTGCGCTGGGCGGCGGTGAGGTGCTCAGTGAGCGTCGACGGCGTGATGTCGAGTTCGTCGGCGACGTCCGTGGCGTTGGCTTCGCGGGGTTGGGCGAAGTAGCCCATGTCGTAGGCGGTCTGGAGGACTTCGAGTTGGCGTTCGGTGAGCTTTCCGCGGTCGACGAACACCGTATCGCGGGGCGCGCCGCCGGTGGGCGCGCGGACGAGGCGCTGGATGTCGACCTCGGGGTAGCGGTCGCGGAACTCGCCGACGATGGTCTGGAGCTGGTCGAAGCTCTCGGCGTGGAAGACGACTTCGAGGTCGCCCGAGTGCGCAAAAAAGCGGTCGACGGGCGTGTCGAACTCGCCCAAGCAGACGCAGGGGCAGTCGGCGTCGGTGTCGTGGGTGACGCGGTAGAGGTGGCGGTCGGCGTACTCGAAGACTGGGTCGTCGTAGTCCTCCGGGACGGCGTCGGCGTCGATGAGGAACTCCGTGACGCAGTCCGCGGAATCGGCGGCCGCGACGCTCGTGGAGACGTCGCTGATGGTGGTGCTGGCGCGCTCGGAGAGGTCGGCGATGGGGCAGACCGCCGGCGCGGGGAACTCGACGGTGACGCGAATCCCGCCAGACATTAGCAGCCCGTTGGCTGGCTCCGTACTTGAGCGTGCGGGTCTATCGCGGCGGGAAAGCGTGGGTCCAGGAGAAGCAGCGCGGTCAGTCGTGGCGCTCGGAGAGTTCGATGTGGCGGCCGCTGATGGTGTCGGCGCGGAGTTCGTACAGTTTGATGTCGAGGTCGGGCTTGGCTTCGCCCCAGATTTCGAACAGGGGGCGCTTCGCTTCGCCGTACTGTTCGACGTGCTCGACGGTCATCTCGTCGCGGGAAATCTCGGTGAGCGTGCCGGTGACGACGACGCTCTTGTAGGTGGGTTCGTCCTCCTCGTAGACGACGAGGCGGGCGTCGGGGTTCGAGGAAAGGAACTCGCGTTTCTCGCTCTCCGGCGTGGAGACCAAGCGGAGGTAGAACGTGCGGTCGTCGGCGTCGTACCCGTAGGAGATGGGGATCGCGTACGGGTCGTCGTCGCGGGCGAGCGAGAGCACGCCGGTTTCGTGGCGGCCGAGGAGCGCGTCGGTGTCCGACTGCGTCATCTCGGTCTGCTTCTCCAGGGCCATCGTAGACATGTCGTGCTTGTTCGGCAGTATCTTTATACTTGCCTATCTGGAGTGCGGAAAACCCGGACACGCGCCGCGGGCGCGCGTACTGCCAGCGAGGAGCGACCCGTCGAACGGAGTCGTTACTCGGGTGTGTCGACGGGGGAGAACGCCTCGGTGGTGACCGAAGCCCCGCAGACGACGCACCCGTTCTCGACGAGGGCGTCCCGCATCGCGGGGTTGACCTCCATGGACTCCCCGCAACTCGGGCAGACGAAGGTGAACTCCTCACTGGCGGTCATCGCTACCTGAGCGTATGCTCGCTCCGGGTAAATGAACCCCCCTGTTTCCAAACGTCTGAGAACAACTCCTTCGCGACCCAGTTCGTCAGCGGAATCGCCCAGTAAGTCCCGAGACACGGCGCTTCAGGCCGTCCAAGCGCTCTCCGAAGGAGGCTTCAGGACTCGACGGACCACCCCCGGACGCATCCGTCGAGCGCTCCGGGAGCACCGCGCGGACGTGGTGGCGGACGACGACCAGCGCTGCGCTGACGACGAGCACCGGGAAGCCCGCGAGTGCGACGGTCGAGAGGGGTTCGACCGAGGGCGACACCTGCACGCCGAGTCCGTACGCGACGTAGACGCAGCCGACGAGCACGGTGACGGTGGCGGCCGCGACGGCGAACCCGACCCGGCGCGTGCGGGCGGCAAGGTGCGTGCAGAACGCCTCGACTTTCCCCGCGACGTGTGTCGCGGCGTCCCCGTGGGATTCGCTGGTGCCCGCGCGCTGGACGGCCGCGGTCTGCTCGCGCGTGAACGCGGCGAGCCCGGGTCGTGGCGCGACGGCGGCGTGGACGGCCACGCCTGCCGCGATAGCCGTGCCGACGGCGACCGCAGCGACGCCGACGCTGACGGTGCCAGTGAGCACGATTCGGGAGCCGGTTGGCGGGCGGAAGACCGCGACGACCGCAAGCGTCGCGGCGAGCAGGAACGCCGTGAGGCCGAGCACGCGCCACGCGACGGCACGGACGCCGTCGAGTGCGTCGAGGTGGGCGTCGAGCAGCGTCTCGGTTCCGGTGACGGCCGACGTGCTCGCCTCGAACGGTTCGGGGTCGGGCCGGCGGTCCCCGGGCGTCCCGCCGGGCGGGACATCGAACGCAAGCGGGTCGGCGACCGCGTCCTCGACGAGGCGGGCGGGCGTCGTGTACTCCACGCGGAGGTCCGCGGCGACGGCCTCGGGCAGCCGGTAGAGTGAGTCGTCGCGGCGCGCGTCGTCCATCCCCAGCGAGAGCAACGACACGTGGTCGAGGGCGGGCTGGACGTTCGTGAGCGTGACGACGCCCCACTCGCCTGCGGGCTCCTCGATATCAGTATAGCGGGCGACCTCGCTGCTGTCTGCGGTTGTCGCCCACACCTGACCGACGCAGCGCAGGCCGAACTCGTGGTGAAAGAAGACGTAGTCGCCGCGGTCGAGGGCCGTGAGGACGTCCGTGTTGCGGGTCGCCCACGCGTGCGTGTCGGCGAGGCTGCGGAGGAGGTCCGAGACCGCGGGCGGCTCCGCGGCGGTCGCGTACCCCTTCCCGAAGGCGTCGGTGAGGTCCTCGCTGGTCAGCGAGGCGAGGTAGACGCTGTCAGCGAAGTCGGCGGGCATACGGGAGCGCTGACGCCGCGGGTACTTAACTGTCGCCCGCGAGATTTCTGGCGGTTACGGCCGGCAAGCGGGGTATTAAAATGTCGGCACCTCCATACGGCAGGGTATGCCGAAGTATTCGACCGGCGGTGCCAGCGGCGGCGGGGGCGGACAGACCTGCGAGCTCTGCGGGTCGTCCGCCGACTCCCTCCATACCGCGGACGTCGCGGGGGCGGAGCTCACGGTCTGCCCCGACTGCGCGAGCAGCCACGACGAGAGCCCCGACCGGACTCCGGACGAGGACCAGGAACGCAAGAAGCAGGCCGCACAGAACACGGCCCGCGCGCTCGACCAGGCGACCGGCGACTCCAGTCACTGGGAGGAGAACGGCACCGACTACGAGCGCGACCAGCTCCCGTACCTCGTCTCGGACTACGGCGAGCGCGTCGTCCGCGCGCGCCAGGAGGCCGGCCTCCAGCGCGAGGAACTCGCCGAGGAACTCGACATCGACGAGTCAGACCTGCTCGCGGTCGAGCAGGCACGCGCGACGCAGGCGAGCGTCGGCGGGTCGGTCGTCGCGGCGCTCGAAGCGCGCCTAGACGTGGAACTCAGCGACGAGTAAGCCGAACGCGGCCTGGTCGCGGCGGCGGCCGGGAATTAGTCATCTTTTTTCAGGCGAGACGCGTTGGTGGCGTATGGACCTCTCCGCCGAGCAGCGCCAGATTCGGGACGCCGTCCGGGACTTCGCGACCGAAGAGATTCGCCCGACGGCGGCCGACGCCGACCGCGAGCAAGAGTTCACCGAGGACGTCTGGGACGGCCTCGCCGAGATGGGGATGACCGCGATGACCGTTCCGGAGGCGTACGGCGGCCTGGACGTGGACAGCCTCACGTACAGCGTCGTCAACGAGGAGGTCGCGTACGGCGCACTGTCGGTGGCGACTGCGCTCTCCGTGCACTGCCTCGCGACGTCGTGCATCGCGGAGTTTGGCAGCGACGACCTCAAGTCGGAGTGGCTGCCGGAGATGGCCGACGGCCGGCCCGTCGGCGCGTTCGCGCTCTCGGAGCCCGACGCCGGCTCGAACCCCGCGCAGATGACCACCGAAGCCGTCCGCGACGGTGACGAGTACGTGCTGAACGGGAAGAAGCAGTGGATTACGAACGGCCAGCGCGCCGGCGTCGCCATCGTCTTCGCGAAGGTGGACGGCGACGACGACAAGATAACGCAGTTCCTCGTGCCCAAGGACACCGACGGCATCGAGGTCGGGAAGAAGGAGGACAAACTCGGCCTGCGCGCCAGCGACACCACCGCGTTGCTGTTCGACGACTGCCGGATTCCCGCCGAATACCGGCTCACCGAGGAAGGCAAGGGGATGTCCGCGGCGCTGCACATCCTGACTGGTGGCCGCATCGGCATCGCGTCGCAGGCCGTCGGGCTCGCGCAGGCCGGCCTCGACGCTGCGCTCTCGTACGCCGACCAGCGCGAGCAGTTCGACCAGAAGCTCTCGGCGATTCAGACGATTCGACACAAACTCGCGGATATGGAGACGCAGACGCAGGCCGCGCGGCTGCTCGCGCGTGACGCCGCCCGGCGAGCCGACGCGGGCGAGGACCACCGGGACGCCGCGGCGAAGGCGAAGTACTTCGCCAGCGAGGCCGCCGTCGACGTCACCAACGAGGCCATCCAGATTCACGGCGGCTACGGCTACACCACCGACTTCGACGTCGAGCGGTTCTACCGCGACTCCAAAATTACGACCATCTACGAGGGGACCTCCGAGATTCAGAAGGAGGTCATCGCGCGCGGCCTACTGGACTGAGCGGCCGCACCACCTTTGGGCGAGCGCGCCGACGCTCCGGACATGACCGACACCGAGGACTGGCAGCGCGACGTCGTCGAACCCGTGTTGCGGGTGCTCCACCAGGCGGGCGTCGCCATCACCGCGGACGTGGTCTCAACGAACCTCGACGCCGTACTCGACGACGCGCCGACCGCCGTCGAGGTAGACGCCGCACTCGCTGAACTGGACGAGGACAACTTCGTGCGGACGTTCGCTGACACCGACGACTACTACGTGATTACGGACCGCGGCAGCGGCCACGTCAGCAACGAACTCGAAGAAGAGGGGTTCGGCTTCGTCGACTGACCCACCGAAGTTGCTAACCATCGGGACAGCCTACGCGGAGTCGTGACTGACTACGAGGCAGTGGTCTACGACCTCGACGGAACGCTCGTCCGGCTCGCGGTCGACTGGGCGGTCGTCGAACGCGAGGTCGCCGCGCGGCTCCGCGAAGCGGGCGTCGACCCCAGCGCGTACGACATGTGGGAGATGCTGGACGCCGCCGAGGACGCGGGCATCGGGAGCGACGTCCACGACCTCATCGCGAGCCACGAGCGCGACGGCGCGACCCGCGCGGAGCGACTGCCGGGTGCGGACGAGCTCGCGGGCCTCGACGTGCCCGCGGCGGTCTGCTCGCTGAACGCAGAGGACGCGTGCCGCACCGCGCTGGAGCGCCACGACTTGCTGGACTCGTTCCGCGTGGTCGCGGGTCGCGACACGGTTCCCGCGCGAAAACCCGACCCGCGGGCGCTGACGTGGGTGCTGGACGAACTCGGCGTTGCGCCCGAGAACGCGCTGTTCGTCGGTGACTCGGCCTCGGACGAAGTGACTGCCGAGCGCGCAGGCACGTCGTTCCGCTGGGCGTAGCTACTCCTCGACGTTCCGGCGCGCGTACCAGTACGTCGCGAGCGCCGTCAACAGCCAGACGACCGCGCCGACGCGTACCGCGAACGACACTCGCGCGGCCCACGTCGGTAGCGTGTAGAACAGCGACAGGGCGACCACTGTGGGTGCGCCGACCACGATAGTGAGCACGAACGTCGTCTGCATCACCCAGCCGTAGTCGACGCCCTCCGGGTCGGTCTCTTCCTGTAGCTCCGGCACACGCGAGAGCACGGTGGCCCCCGGCATAACTTCCCCGTTGTGCGGCCCGGTTCGCGTACGTTTATCACGACGCCGGCGCGACCACGAAGTATGCCGACCGTCCGAGACGTCCGCCGGAACGCGGGCGACGAGCCGATAACGATGCTGACTGCGTACGACGCGCCGACCGCCAGCGTCGTCGACGACGCGCGCGTCGACGTGATTCTCGTCGGCGACAGTATGGGCAACGCGAAGCTCGGCTACGACACCACGGTGCCCGTGACCGTCGACGAAATCGCGAGCGCGACCGGCGCGGTGTCCCGCGTCACCGAGGACGCCGTGGTCGTCGCGGACATGCCGTTCCTGAGCTTCGGCGCGGACGAAGCCGACAGCATCGAGCACTGCGGCCGCATGCTGAAGGAGGCGAACGCCGACGCGGTGAAACTTGAATCCGGCCCGCACACGGTCGAACTCACGGACCGGCTGACGGACCTCGGGATTCCCGTGATGGCCCACCTCGGGCTGACTCCCCAGCACGTCAACCAACTCGGCGGCTACTTCCGGCAGGGAACCGACCAGAGCGCCGCCGAACGTATTCTCGATCTCGCGCGCGAGCACGAGGATGCGGGCGCGTTCTCGCTCGTGCTCGAACACGTCCCCGCGAACGTCGCCAGCGACGTCACGGACGCCCTCGACATCCCGACCATCGGCATCGGTGCCGGCCCAGGTACAGACGGCCAGGTGCTCGTCGTGGACGACGCAATTGGGCTCTCCGAGCGCAGTCCGCCGTTCGCCGAACGGTTCGGGGACGTCAAAACGGAGATGGAGAATGCCGTCGAGGGCTACGTCGACGCCGTCGAGTCGGGGGAGTTCCCCGCCGAGGAGCACAGTCACGTCGAGGAGGACGTCGACGACCTGTACTGACGCCCGCGGTCACGCTGCCTCGGACGTCCAGCACTGCCTGGAGAGGACGCGGCCGCCGGCGACGCCGCGGCGCTCGCGCACCAGCCGGTTCTCGTACACGAGGTACCTCGCGCGGTACTCTGTGGCGTCCGCGGGGGCCTCCGTCCCCCTCGTCGCCAACTCGATTTCGACGTCGAGCGCGACTTCGTAGCGGCCGTCCGCCTGCTGGACGTCGGACGTCCGCGCGATGGTGGCGTCCTCGTACTCCTCGTTCTCGGCGACAGCGTACGTAGTCTCGAACTGTTCGACGTACGATGCGACGCTGTCGGCGGTCAGCGACTCGGGCCTGGCGGGCAGGCCTTCGACGTCCGGGAGCGGCTGGCAGTCTGGCGGAACCGCGTCCGTCGTCGGCGAGCCCGTGGTCGTTTCGTTCGCGGGGGCCGAGTTTCCGCCGAGACAACCCGCTAACGCGCCCGATCCGAGGACCGCAGCCGTGGCGAGGACCATTCGCCGCTTCATGACGAGGAGTACCGCGACCAGCGTAAAGTGCCTTCAGGGGGACAGACGACACCAACCGCGCGCGGCCGCCGGGACGGCGCCAGTCAAAGCCCTCGCTCGTCGAGGAACGACGTGACTTCGTCGTTGAACGCTTCGGGCGCTTCCAGCATCGCGAGGTGGGCGGCGTCGTCGACGGTCGTCCACGCCCCGTCTTGCACGTGTTCTGCGACGTACTCGTGGTACTGTGGGGGCGTGAGGCGGTCGTACTCGCCCGTGAGCGCGAACACGGGCGTCTCGATTTCGTCGAGGCGGTCGCGGACGTCGAAGGTGTGACAGGACAGGAAGTCGCGTTCGACGACCTCGCGGCCGGCTTCGCGCATCGCGTCCTTCGAGAAGGCGACTTCGCGCTCGCTGGGGTCGTGGAAGAGCATGTCCTCCCGGTGGAGGAATTCGACGGCACGGTCGAAGCCGTCGCCCTCGCCGGCCAGCCAGTCCCGGAGTTCGTCGAGCACCGAGAGTTTCGCGCCGGAGCCCGCGAGCACGACGGCGTCGGCGTCGAACGCCGCGTCGAGGACGGCGGTGAGGGCGACAGCGCCGCCGAGGCTGTTCCCAACGAGCACGCCAGCGTCCACCTCGTCGGCAACCGCACGCACGTCCTCGACGTACGCGGCGAATGTCTCGGGGCCGGGCTCGGTGTCCACGTCGTCGCTCTCGCCGTGGCCGCTGAGGTCAAGGGCGGCGACTGGGCGCTCGCTCGACAGGCGTGCGAGTTGTGCCTTCCAGACTGCGTGCGTGCCGCCGCTGCCGTGGACGCAGAGTAGCGGCGTTCCGCTGCCCCCGCGGTCCTCGATACGGTAGGCGGTCGTACGGCCGTCATGGGTGACCGTCTGCATGATTCCGGCGAGGGCGACCAGCGCCAAAACACCTACGGAGGTGTGAACCGCAATTCTACCTGTAGTACCATCGCCGAACCGTCCCCCACCGATCGCCGGTAAGTTTATAAGTGTGCACGGGTAACTTTACGTTAGTTAGATGAACCCGAAATCCTTCACCGAGCAACTCGACGCGCCGGCACGACGGTTCGACTACGGCGACGAAACCGTCCTCGTCGCGGACCTCGGGGTCGCCGACGATGCGGTCTCGATCGACATCGTCGACGAAACGGTCATCCTCGTCGTCGAAACCGACGACGAGCCGCACCAACACGAATTCGACGTGCCCGCGGGCACGGTCGCGAAAGCGCTTATCAACAACGGCATCGTCACCGTCGAGGTGGAACGATGAAACTCACGGTCAAGCCGCTCAAGCAGAAGGACGCAGGCCGTGGACTGGCCGCCATCGACCGCGCGGCGATGGACGAACTCGACCTCGAGAACGGCGACTACGTCGTCCTCAGCAGCGACCAGGGTCGCGCCGTCGCTCGCGTCTGGCCGGGTTACCCCGAAGACGAAGGCGAGGGCATCGTCCGCATCGACGGTCGCCTCCGCCAGGAGGCCGACGTCGGCATCGACGACAACGTCGCCGTCGAACCCGCCGACATCAAGCCCGCGACCGCCGTCACGGTCGCGCTCCCGCAGAACCTCCGCGTGCGTGGTGACATCACGCCGATGGTGCGCGACCGCCTGAGCGGCCGCCCCGTCACCACCGGACAGACCATCCCCATCTCCTTCGGTTTCGGTGGGATGAGCACGGTCTCCGGGCAACAGATTCCCGTCAAAATCGCTGACACGGACCCCGACGGCACGGTCGTCGTGAGCAACGACACCGAGATTCAGGTCTCCGAGCAGCCCGCCGAGGAAATCGCCGCGGGCGCTCCGGCCGGCGAAGGCGGCGACAGCACCCCGAACGTCGCCTACGAGGACATCGGTGGCCTCGACCGCGAACTCGAACAGGTCCGCGAGATGATCGAACTACCGATGCGCCACCCCGAGCTGTTCCAGCAACTCGGCATCGAGCCGCCGAAAGGCGTGCTCCTCCACGGGCCGCCAGGTACCGGGAAGACGCTCATCGCGAAGGCCGTCGCCAACGAAATCGACGCGCACTTCCAGACCATCTCCGGCCCCGAAATCATGTCGAAGTACTACGGGGAGAGCGAGGAGAAGCTCCGCGAAGTCTTCGACGAGGCCGAGGAGAACGCCCCCGCTATCGTCTTCATCGACGAGATCGACTCCATCGCGCCCAAGCGCGGCGAGACGCAGGGTGACGTCGAGCGCCGCGTCGTCGCCCAGCTGCTGAGCCTCATGGACGGGCTCGAAGAGCGCGGCGACGTCACGGTCATCGCGGCGACCAACCGTGTCGACGCCATCGACCCCGCACTCCGCCGCGGCGGCCGCTTCGACCGCGAAATCGAAATTGGCGTCCCGGACAAGGAGGGCCGCAAGGAGATTCTCCAGGTCCACACGCGCGGCATGCCCCTCGCCGAGGAGATCGACATCGACGCGTTCGCCGAATCCACGCACGGCTTCGTCGGCGCGGACATCGAGAGCCTCGCGAAGGAAGCTGCGATGAACGCGCTCCGGCGCGTCCGTCCGGAAATCGACCTCGAAGCCGACGAAATCGACGCCGAACTCCTCGAATCCATCCAGGTCACCGAGGACGACTTCAAGGCCGCGCTGAAGGGCATCGAACCCTCCGCGCTCCGCGAAGTGTTCGTCGAAGTCCCGGACGTTACCTGGGACCAGGTCGGCGGCCTCGAAGACACCAAAGAACGCCTCCGCGAGACCATCCAGTGGCCGCTCGACTACCCCGAGGTCTTCGAGTCCATGGACCTCCAGTCCGCGAAGGGCGTCCTGCTGTACGGCCCGCCGGGCACCGGGAAGACGCTGCTCGCGAAGGCAGTCGCCAACGAGGCCAACTCGAACTTCATCTCCGTGAAGGGGCCCGAACTCCTCAACAAGTACGTCGGGGAGTCGGAGAAGGGCGTCCGCGAGGTCTTCGAGAAGGCACGCGCGAACGCCCCCACGGTGGTGTTCTTCGACGAGATCGACTCCATCGCCGGCGAACGTGGCTCCAACATGGGCGACTCCGGGGTCGGCGAACGCGTCGTCAGCCAGCTCCTCACGGAACTGGATGGCATCGAGGAACTGGAGGACGTGGTCGTCGTCGCGACGACGAACCGCCCCGACCTCATCGACAGCGCGCTGCTCCGTCCGGGCCGCCTGGACCGCCACGTCCACGTTCCCGTCCCGGACGAGGACGCACGCCGCGCCATCCTCGAAGTCCACACGCGGAACAAGCCGCTGGCCGACGACGTCGACCTCGACTACCTCGCCAGCGAGACCGGGAACTTCGTCGGCGCGGACATCGAAGCGCTCGTCCGCGAAGCCACGATGAACGCCACCCGGGAGTTCATCAACTCCGTCGACCCCGAGGAAGCCATCGAATCCGTCGGTAACGTCCGCATCACCGCCGAGCACTTCGAGGAAGCGCTCTCGGACATCACGCCGAGCGTCGACGAAGACGTCCGCGAGCAGTACGAAGAACTCGAAGGAAAATTCGAGAAGGCAGCCACCCCCGAGGAAGAAGAACCCACGACCCCCGGGGCGTTCCAATAGTACCTTTTTGCAGCGCTCGGCGCGCGAAGCGCGCCACCGCTTGCAAAAATCTACGCTAAAAAAGCCCGCTCGCCGTAGCGAGCGGTGAAACGCGCAGCTCTGCCGCGCGTATGCTGCTGACTTACCCACTCCTTTGCTGTTCACCCCGCTTGAGCAGCCGCGACGCTATTCTCGATAGAATACAGTTTCGGCGCTAAGCCCGGCGAGCCGCTGTTAGTCCAGTTTCTCGGCGGCGTCCTTCTCGACGAGTGGCTTCGCGTTCTCCTCGGGGAGCGTCACGATGTCCTCGGCTTCGAGCGTGTACGGGCGTTCGTCCACGCCGAAAATCTCGCCGACGTCGTCGGTCACGCGCACCTTCGTCCGGGTCACGTCCTCGTCGGACTCCGTGTCCTCGACTGCCTCCTCGTCGTCGGCGACGCGTTGGAGGTTTTCGGCGATGGCTTCGGGTGGCTCCGGTTCGGCAGGCACGCGGTCTGATTCGGGTAAGTCCTCGCCAGCGTCCGGCTCGGGGGCTGGCTCCGCGTCCGCGTCGTCGAGTCCCCCACCCATCGCGGCCGCCGCAGACGAATCCTCGGCGGATTCGGGCGTCCGGTCTGTCGGCGTCTGGTCGGCGGCGTCGCCGAGCGGTCCCGTTTCGGAGCTCTCCGACTCGGTGCTCGTCGGTTCGGCGTCACCGGAGATGACGTCGAGCACGTGATTCTTGTTGGACTCGATACGCTCGACGAGGTCGCCGTACAGGGCGCGCTCCTCGTCGGTAAGCCCTTCTGCGTCGTCGGGCATCCCCGCAGCCGCGAGGCTCGCCTGCTTGACGAGCTTGCCCATGCGGCGCTCGTAGATGGCTTCCGCGACCTGCTCGGCAGTCTCGACCTTGTCCGTGAGCTCCTGGACCTCGGGGTCGCCGAACGGGTCGTCGGCCGCGCTCGCGGCGGCCTCCCGGCGGTCCTTGAGCTCCGCGATGTACTCCGCGACGTCGGCGTAGAACGAGTCCCGAAGCTCCTGGAGGCCGTCGGTCGCGCGCTCCCGAGTCTGGGCCGCCCGTAAGTCTTCGAGGTTCATTGCTTGGCTTTCTCCGCGGTGCCGCGGGCCATCAGGAAGACGCCCGCGTACTCTGGGACCGAGACGACGCCCGGTCGCACCGTAAGCGTTTCCCCGAGCAGTTCCAGCGTGCGCTCCTCCTGGACGTCGACGGTGATATCGTGGCCGACGAACGTCTCCGGGACGGCGTCCACCAGCGGGTCGAAGTCGTCCAGTTGCTCCCGTGTGAGCCGCTGGACCTCCAGGCCGCTCCCACCGTGCAGCGTCCCGGGCAGCCGAATCAGGCGATTCGTGTCCGTCGTCACGGGCTCGTCGATGGGCGCGTTCTCCGCCTCGACGGTCTCCGCGACGTACTTTCGCGCAACCTTCAGGAATGCCGGATGCACGTCGACGTTTCCCGCGCGCACCGCCTCGGTGTTATTCGCGACGGCGTTGTAGATAGCGCGCGCGGACTTCTCGCCGACGCCCTCCATTCCGGAGAGGTACTCGACGGCGTCGTCCTCGCCGCGCTCCAGTAGGTCGTCGGCGAACTCGCCGAGGCGCTCGGTGACCCGACGCCCCCAACCGCCGTCAGCGGGGAGCACGCGCTTGTTCGTCGGATTCTTCAATCCGAGTCCTTCGACGGTCTCCTCGCGCACGAGCGAGTCGAGTTCGAGTTCGTTCCCGCGCACGTAGTCCACGATTTCCCGGCGCTGCTCGCGTTCAAGGTCGTGAACGCCCTCGTCACGAACGTGTACGTGGTATCCCCGGCCGCCGGAAAACGTCACCGTGAGGTCCTCGAAGCCGAAGTCGCGTTCGAGGAAATCCAACAGTCGGTAGAGCGCGTCCTTACACTTCGCGAGCATCTGCGCGTACGTGTCCTCGCCGAGCGTCACGCTCGGCAAGTGGTCGGCGTCCAGGTCGAAGACCAAATCGGACCCCAGCCAGTTCTTCTGCTCCATCGTCGACGCACCCGGCGTCTCGTAGAACCCCGCCGAGAAGTAGACGTGGCGGGGTCGCTCCCGTTCGAGGAACGCCGACGTGTTCCCCAAATCGAGCGTGGACTTGTGCCGAACCATCGTCGTGTCCGGCCCCGACGTCCACGGAATGTACCCCCACTCGCGGTCGTCGGCACGCGGCGGGAGCTGTACCTCCGAGCGGCGATAGAAGTCGCCGAAGCGCCCCCGGAGATACGCGCGGGTCCGTTCCTCCATAGCGGGAAACGCGTACGCCGACCGCGGGTAAATGCGTGTCGTCTCTCTCGTCTGTGTGATGATGCAGGACGTAGAGCGGACGTTATTTTCGACGCCCGAAAAGCCCCGACGTCGCTGTCGAAGCGGTAGCTACGCGAAAAGCGGGCTACACAGTCAGACGCGAGAACTACCGTCCACGCAGCAGTTCAGAAATCCGATCCCGGATGCGGGCGCGGTCGCCGAGGCGGAGGTAGTAGGCACCCTCGCCGTCCTCGTAGTAGTTCGAGATGTCGCGTTCGACGCTGAAGCCGAGGTGTTCGTAGAACGAGACCGCGCTCTCGTTGCTCTGCCGGGCGTGACACGAGGCTTTCCCGGCGTCCTCCGTGACGCGCGCGACGAGTCGTTCGCCGTAGCCTTCGCCGCGGTACTCGGGGGCGACCGCGAGAAACAAGATATAGCCGTCCGAGCGCGCCGCCGCGAAGCCAACCATGTCGTCGCCGTCGAGGAAACAGTAGACCGTCGAGCGACGGTAGGCGTTCGCGAAGAACCCGCGTCGCTGCTTGAGGAGGCCTTCGTCCTCCCGGATGCGCTCTTTGAGGTCCCACGCTTCGTCGAGGTGCTGGTCGCGCCCCGGTGGAACCACGCGCTTGTCGACTGTGACGCTCACTGAGAGGGGGTAGCAGGCCAGCGAATATAATTCCACCGTCGGCGGACGCCGAAACCCTTTCACGCGTCGTCGGCGTCTCCGCGAACGATGCTAGGCGGTAGCCGCCCCGACGGCGAGGCGATGCAGCGCGCCAGCGAGTCCGCGTACGACCGCGTCCGCGAGGCTGCGCTCACGGGCGTCACGGTGGTCGTACCGCTGCTCGTGACGCTGTACGTGCTCTCTATCGCCGTCGGCGTCGTCGACGACCTCCTCGAGCCGCTCGCACAGGTGCTGAACAGCACGAACGTCGCGCCGAACGCCTCCGAGATGATCGTCGACCTCGTCGGTGTGTTCGTGGTGGTCGCAATCACGGTTCTCGTCGGGTTCGCGGCGTCGTTCCGATCCGGAGAGCGCGTGCTCGCGTACTTCGACGCGGCGCTGGAACGCATCCCGGGCGTAGGTGCCGTCTACAAGAGCTTCCGGCAGATGGGCGACGTGATGGTCGACGGCGAAGCGGACAACTTCCAGTCCGTGAAACTCGTGGAGTTCCCCCATCAGGACGCGTACACGCTCGGATTCCTGACGACAGAGACGCCGAGCGCCATCGAGGACGCCGCCGGCCACGAGGAGATGCTGACGCTGTTCCTGCCGCTCGCGCCGAACCCCGTGATGGGCGGCCACCTCACGCACGTCCCGGCCGAGCGCGTGATGGACGTCGACATGAGCGTCGAGGAGGGGATGCGCGCGGTCGTGACGATGGGCGTCGCGGTGTCCTCCGAGGCAGGCGCGACCGAGGGGCTCTCACGGGAGCGCCTCGAACGGCTGACTGGCGAGGAAATCGCGCCGACGCAGACGCCGGAGGACGGCGAATGAGCTACGAGCTCAGAGAACACACCGCCGACGTCGCCGTCGAAGCGACCGCGGACAGCCTCGGTAACGTGTTCGCGGCGGTCGCCGAGGGCATGGCGGCGGCGATGACCGAGGAGACGCCGGACACGGGGAGCCGGTTCACGTTCGAGGAGCGCGCCGAGAACCGTGAGGCGCTGTTGTTCGACTACCTCGACCGCCTCATCTACGAGCGCGACGTGCGCAACGTCCTCCCGGTCGACCACGACGCCACGGTCAGCAAGGAAGGCGGTGAGTGGGTCGTGGAGGCGAGTGCACTCGGCGTCCCGCTGAACGAGGTCCACGCCCGCGACCTCAAAGCCGTCACGTACTCCGAGATGGACCTCTCCGAGCGCGAGGAAGCAGGCGGGTGGCACGCGTACGTCGTCTTCGACGTTTAATCCGGACTGGCCGACCTTTTTGCGTTCGCGACGCGTTGGCGACCGTATGTTCACAGGCACAGGTCTCGGTCACGTCGACTACGTCGTCGAGGGCGCGCCGACGGTTCGCGCGGTGGAGTTCCTCGTGGAGGTGCTCTCGAACCCGTTGAACGCCGTGCTCCTGCTCGGTGGCGCGCTCTCGGTCGTCGCCGGCATGGTCGCGTACATCAAGTACAAGCCGGCAGCGGCGGACGTGCGCGCGCTCCGCAGCACGCTCGAGGACTACCACGCGTTCCTGCCGTGGATGCTCCGACTCGCGGTCGGCCTGCCGCTGGTCGGCGCGGGGTTCGCGGGCTACTTCTTCTCACCGTCGGTCGAAGCGCCGACGCGCATCCTCCAGGTCCTCATCGGCTTCTTCCTCCTGTTCGGGCTGGCAACCCGCGCGGTCGCGCTCGTCGGCCTGCTGGCGTACCTCACGGGGCTCGTGCTCCGCCCCGAGCTCGTGCTCGCCAGCGAGTACATCGGCGGATTCCTCGGCGTGCTCCTGCTGGGCGCCGGCCGCCCCAGCGCCGACCACTTGCTCCAACAGGTCGCCGCCGCGAGAGGGACAATCTACGGTCGCTTCGACCCGCTGCATCCGCTCGTCGAGAAGTTTAACGATATTGTCGGTCCCTACGAGCAGTACGCGCCGACGGTCATCCGGCTCGGTGTCGGCTTCAACTTCGCGCTGCTAGGGTTCTGGGAGAAACTCGCGAACCCCGGGATGGCGCTGGCCGTCGTCGACAAGTACGATCTCACGGCGGTCGTCCCCGTCGACCCCGGTATGTGGGTCGTCGGCGCCGGCCTCACCGAACTCGCCGTCGGCATCTGCCTGTTCGTCGGGCTGTTCACGCGCGCGACTGCCGCGGTCGCGTTCGTCGTGTTGACGACGACGCTGTTCGGGCTGCCGGACGACCCCGTGCTCGCGCACATCACGCTGTTTGGGCTCTCCTCGGCCCTGTTCGTCACCGGCGGCGGCCCGCTCTCGCTGGACGAACGGCTCGCCGCGGTCTCGGAGTACTCGCCGCTGGCCACCTCGACGGAGTAGCGCCCAGACGAAACGTATTCCCGGGCTCCGCGCCCATCGCCGAGTATGAACACGTTCGACGCCGACGGCGTCACGCTCCGAGAAGTCGAGGACGACGTCTGGGAGCTCGAACGCGACGACGAGATGCGGGTACCCGCGCGCATCTTCGCCAACGAGACGCTGCTCGAAGACATCCAGAACGACAAAACCCTCGAGCAACTCCGGAACGTCGCCTGCATGCCTGGCGTGGTCGCGCCCGCGCTCTGCATGCCCGACGGCCACCAGGGTTACGGCTTCCCGGTCGGCGGCGTCGCGGCCTTCGACGCCGAAGACGGCTACATCTCGCCCGGAGCCGTGGGCTTCGACATCAACTGCGGCGTCCGGATGGTGAAGACGAACCTCACCTACGAGGACGTCCGCGGCCGCGAGGAGGAACTCGTGGACGCGCTGTTCGACGCCGTCCCCTGCGGGCTCGGCGGCGGTGGCGTCCACGACGGCACGCACACCGACCTCGAAGCCGCGCTCGAACGCGGCGTCGACTGGTGTCTCGAAGAGGGCTACGCGGTGCGCGAGGACCTCCTGCACTGCGAAGACGAAGGCCGCCGCCCGGACGCGGACCCTTCGGCCATCTCGAAGAAGGCCAAGGACCGCGGCGCGAGCCAGATGGGGTCGCTGGGCTCGGGCAACCATTTCCTTGAAATCCAGCGCGTCACCGACGTCTACGACGACGAGACCGCCGACGCGTTCGGTCTCGACGAGGATCAGGTCGTCGTCCTGATTCACTGTGGCTCGCGCGGGCTCGGCCACCAAGTTTGCTCGGACTACCTCCGGCGCATCGAACAGGAGTATCCGGACTTCACCGACAACCTCCCGGACAAGGACCTCGCGGCGGCACCCGCGGGCTCCGAGCTCGCCGACGACTACTACGGCGCGATGTGCGCCGCCATCAACTTCGCGTGGGTGAACCGCCAACTCATCACGCACGCCGTCCGCGAGACATTCGCGGACGTCTTCGACACCTCTTGGCAGGCCCTGGAGATGGACCTGCTGTACGACGTCGCGCACAACATCGCGAAGAAGGAGTCTCATGACGTGTACGTCACCGAGGACGGCTACAGCCTCAACGGCGACGGCGGCCGCGTCCAGCGCGACCTCTACGTCCACCGGAAGGGCGCGACGCGCGCGTTCCCCGCCGGCCACCCGGACGTGCCGAAGGCGTACCGCGACGTCGGCCAGCCCATCATCATCCCCGGCAGCATGGGCGCGGGCAGCTACATCCTGAAGGGCGGCGCGCAGTCGCTGTCGCGGTCGTTCGGCTCGACGGCACACGGCGCCGGCCGCCTGATGAGCCGGACGCAGGCCAAGCGCGAGTACGGCGGCGGCGAGGTGCAAGCGGACCTCCGCGAGCAGAACGAAATCTACGTGAAAGCCGCCTCCGGCGAGACCATCGCCGAGGAAGCCCCCGGCGTCTACAAGGACGTCGACGAGGTCGTCGGCGTCTCCGACGCCCTCGACATCGGCGACCTCGTCGTTCGCACGTTCCCTATCGCGAACATCAAGGGGTAGTTACCGCGAGAATCCCGGGCCGTTCGGTCCCTGTGGCCCGCTCGGTGCCATGCCTTCCGCCAACTGCACGTACTCGGATTCGGGTTGCCCGCTGACTTCCTCGCCATTCTCGTAGCGCACGAAGTTCAAGTAGAACGGCTCCCCGCAGCCCGGCTCGCCGTCCGCGTCTGACTCGGGTGGATGTGACCACGCCGCAGCGTCCGCCCCACAGACGAACTTCACGCCGTCAGCGTCATCGCTCTCGTACGCTCGCGGTTCGTCACCGCTCGCGGATTCCGCGAAACTACGTTCCGCGCCCTCGTCCGCGGGCGAGACGTACGTCCACCCCTCCAGCGGGAACGGCGTCACGGACTTGTCCGCGAGGTAGGGGTCGCGGTCCAGCTCGGCGACGGCGCCACAGCGAGGACAGTAGTACGACACGTCGACCATACCCTGAGTTGGGCGGCCAGCGGTTTGAGTGTCGCGCCGTCGTGCGACGAGTGCGTTCCGTGGAAATCCACGAATACCGGCCTGGTGGACTGTGAGGGCGACGACGCCGCGAGCGGCGCGCAGCGCCGTTCGCGGGGGAGGAGGGCTTACGAGTGGCTTACTCCGGAAGACATTAGGACGGACCCACGGATGCATCGGGTATGATAGACGAGACTGCCGAGGAGATTCGCGAGATGCGGACCCACTCCTCCTCGGTCGTCGCCGTGAAAGCCGCTCGCGCGCTCCGGGACCTCATCGACAACGACTACCCGACTGTCGAGGAGTACGTGCGGGCGCTGGAGCGAAACAGCAACGCGCTCCGGCGCGCAAACCCCTCGCACGCGTCGCTGGTGACGACCCAGCGAGACATCGTCGAGCGGGTGCGGGACGCGGAGCCGGCGTCGGTCGTGGAAGCGAAGGAACTCACGGCCGCGGCTATCGACGATGTCGTGGAGTCCGTCGAGCAGGCGAAACACGAGGCCGCGGCGACGCTGGCCGAGCGCGTCGAGGACGGCCAGACGCTGCTGACCCACGACTACTCCTCGACGGTGCTGGAGGCGCTGGAGACGGCCGCGCAGGACGGCAAGCACCTCGACGTGTACGTGACGGAGGCCCGACCCCGACACCTCGGCCGGAAGACCGCGCGGACGCTGGCGGCCATCGACCGCATCGAGCCGACGCTCATCGTGGACGGTGCGTCGGGCTACTACCTCCCGGAGTGCGACCGGGTGCTGCTCGGAATGGACTGCATCGTCGACGACACGTACTACAACCGCGTCGGCACGTACCCGCTGGCCGCAGCAGCTAACGATACGGGGACGCCCGTGACGGTCGCGGGGTCGAGCGCGAAGCTCGTCGACGAGGGGTTCCGCTTCGAGAACGACTTCCGGGACGCCAGCGAGGTCATCCGCGAGCCGCCGGAGGGCTTCGACGTGAAGAACCCGGCCTACGACGCGACGCCGACGCGGCTGCTCGACTCGGTCGTGACTGACGAAGGCGTCCGCGAGTTTTAATCGGAGTGGCTGGCCCGTTCCGCCACGCGACCCCGGCCGGGTGCGAGCGCACGAGCGGGCGCAGCGCGTGAGGCTTGCCGGAACGGCTAACGGCGTGGCAGCGAACGAATAGGTATGCGGCATCTCGACGCCGACCGGGTCTGGAACCACCTCGCCGGTGACCGTCACCCCCGGCGACTCGTCGTTCTCTCCGCTATCACCCTCGTCAGCGTCGCGTCCGTCGCGTTTCTGCTCGGACTGAACGTCAGGTTCTACGAGTTCTCGGGTTGGCTCGTCATCGTCCCCGGGATTGCCGTCGCCGGCGGGATTCTCGGTGCCGGTCTCGTGCCGACCATCGGATCGCTGTGGCTCGTCGGCGTCTGGGGGTACGTCTTCCCGCCGCTGATCGGATACGTCGCCGGCGAGTGGACGGGCGGCGGTCGATACACCTCCCCGAGAATGCTGGGGTTCGCGTACGGGTCCGCCCGCGCCGAACTCCTCGGCGGCGTCAAGACAAGCCTCAACTTCGGGCTGGTGCTCGCGGTCCTCCTCGGCGTCCTCGGCTACGCCACGGGCTCCGCCGTCAGTTGGCTGGCGACGCACGTCCGGTCGTCCCAATAATGGGCCTCGTATCGCGAGAAAGCGAGGATTCAGCGGCCGTACAGCGCGTACGAGAGCACGAGAAAGCAGACGACGGCACCGCCGACGAATCCCACGAGCGCGCCGTAGGGCACATCGGCGTTCCCGAGAACTGCTGCGAGAATCCCGCCGGCGAGCGCCGACGCCAGCAGGAAGGCGGCACCTGTCTGCCAGCGCTCAACGAACGAGACGGTGGTCTCGTCTGTCATAGACCAGAGTCTGGCTGACGTTCGCGTAAGTGTACCGACGAATCTACGCGAACGAGAACGCTACTCCCGCGGCGGATTGTCGCGGGCGAGCGTGATTTCGTGGGCTTCAACGTCCTCGTAGGCGGCGACGCGACCGCCGATCTCGACGCGGCCCGCGTCGGTGTCGAGGACGAGCGTTGCAACTTCCTCGGTCTCCTCGAACTTCGTCTCGGCGACGCGGCCGCGGTCCGTGCGCGCGTCGCCGCTGAGCACGTCGCGGCCGTGGACGGTCGCGTACACGTCGCCGTCGAGCGTCCGGATGTCCTTCACGCAGCGCCGGATGGAGGCGTACGTCCGCGGGAGTTCGATGTCGGCGGCGTTGCTCTCGTAGAGGGTGTCGTTGGCGGTCGACCAGATGACGGTGCCGAAGAAGCCCGAGACGAGGAAGCCCAGCGCCGAGCGGTTGAAGATGACGCCGTACTTCTCGGGGTCATCGCGGACCGCGCCCTGTGTCGCGTAGACGGAGTACTGGCCGTCGGCGACGGCGACGACGGGCGTGGTGACACCACGCCGGCCGCGCGCGGTGGTGGCGATCTCACCGTAGTCGAAGTCGTCGGGGTCGGGGGCGTTGCGGACCGGCGTGACGACGAGGTCGACGCTGACGCCGCGGTCGCGGGCGGCCGCGAGGTCGTCCGCGAAGCGGTCGAGCAGCCCCGGCGTCAGCGAGCAGACCAGTTCGAACTCCGCGCTGTCGATGACGTCGCCGAAGTAGCGCAGAATCGTCGACCGGGACTTCACCAGCGACACCGCCTCCGTCTCGCGGGCGGGCGTGGTGTACGCCTCCTCGAGGGAGGCGACCATCTGTGCGAAGTTCGTCTGGAGGTCCGCGAACGCCTCCTCGGGGTCGATGGCGACCACCTTCATCGGCCGGGACTCGCGGAGCTCGACGAGCCCGCGGTCGCCGAGGCTCCGCACCGTGTCGTACACGCGCGGCTGGGGAATTTCGGTGCGGTCGGCGATTTCGCTGGCGGTGAGTTCGCCGTGCTGTAGCACCGTGAGGTACGCCTCGATTTCGTACTCGCCGAGGTCGAACCCCGCGCCGACTCGTTCGACCGTCTCGCGGAGGTCCTCGTCGCTCATACCGCCACCCACGGTGACCCCGCTCTTTTACCCTGCGGTCGGCGGTCGGTGACGCGACACGTTCGACCGGCGGCCCGCGCCTACATGTACATCCGGTCGTCGGGTTGCTCGTCGTCGTCGGCGCGTTGGACGCGCTCGCTCAACTCTTCGTAGTGCTGGGCGACTTCCGCCGCGAACGCTTCGAGGGGGGCGGTGTCCACGTCGAGGTCGTAGACGTCGCTGACGGCGTCCACGAGTCGAATCGCGGCTTCGACGTCCGGCGCTTGCGCGTGGACCGGCGTCGTGTACACGCACGCCCGGCGGTCGCTGTCGATGCCGTGCGCGAGTAGTTCCGCGTTCACGCCGTCGAGGAAGCCGTTGCCCATCGGCGGCACGTCCGCGTCTTCGAGGCGGGCTTCCTGGTAGTCGTCGGTCGCGATGTAGAACGTGCGGTGGCCGTCGGGGCCGTGGGCGACCGGAACGCCCGACAGCACCGCGGTCTCTTGGACGTCGTTGTCGTCCAACCACGTCCCGAGCGCGCTGCTGAACGCGCCCGACACGGAGACTGGCACGAACAGTTCGCCGACGAGCACGGTGACGTCGACGTCGGGCTTCGAGAAGAAGCGCGTGTGGTGGCGCGGCGTCCCGTTCTCGAACGGCGTAATCGCGGGGAGGCCCTCGACGGCGACGTGGCCGGTCTGTTCGAGTTCGAGGTGGTCCACGAGGAAGTCCGCGGCCGTCAGGCCGGCGAGCCCGAATTCGGAGAACCCACAGAGGAGTGCGTCGCTGGGCTTGGTGTCGTGCGTGAACTCGAACTCGGGCTCGCTCCGGGTGGGGGCGGTCCCCGTAGCGTCGTCTGCCATACCGGGACGACGGCAACCAACCCCTTATCCGTTGCCCGGTCAGTCGTCGGCGTGCATCGTGACGCGCCCCTCGATTTCGGGGTCGATGCCGTGTTCGCGGGCGTACTCCGCAAGCACCTGGTGTTGGATGCCGAGGCGGTCGACGCGGTGGGCTTCGTCGAGCGCGGGGAACTCGTCGTCCGTGTAGAAGAGGTAGTCGGTGGTCGCCAACGTGTACGTCGCGCCGGGGTCGACGGGCTCGCCGGCGACCCGGACTTCCAGCAGTTCGTCGGTGGTCTCGTCCCACGTGAGTTCCGCGCCGGAGACGTGAGCGTGCCACCAGTCGGGTTCCGCGAAGCCCAGCGACCCGCCCTTCGCGCCGCGGAACACGTCCAGCAGTTCCGCGCCCGTGAGTTCGGCGACGGAGACCGACTCCTCAAAGGGGACGACGCTGACGAGGTCCGCGACGGTCACGTCGCCCGCGATGGCGGGGCCGTCGCGGACGCCGCCGGAGTTCTGGAGCGCGACGTCCGTGTCGGCGGCCCACCGGTAGGCGTCCGCGACGAAGTTCCCGATGCGGGACTCGCCGCGGAACAGCGTCGACTCGGTGCGCTCCATCGGCTCCGCGACGTGGCCGACGGTGTCGTTCAGGCCAGTCTCGGCCATGCGCTCGCGGAGGCGCTCGGCGAGTGGTTCGTAGACGGGCGCGTCGGCGACGACGTGGCGCGTGACTTCGCCGGCTTCGAGGTCGACTTCGAGAACGACCTCCCCGCCGGAGCCGGGGCGCGTGAGCAGGGTGTCGTCGAGGCGTTCGACGCGCTCGGCGGGGATGTGGCCGCCCAGCACCGCGTCCACGTCCGTCGTAGCGGCGAGTTCCTCGTCGCCGCGGCCGAGGTGCGAGAGAGCGACTACGTAGTCCGCGCCCGCCTCGCGGAGCTGTTCGCTGGCCTCCCGCGTCGCCTCGATTGGGTCGGTGACGGTGAGGTCGCTCGCCATCGGGTTCAGCGACGGCGTGGCGTCGTCGAGCACGCCGAGGAAGCCGACGCGTGCGCCGTCGACCTCGACGATGGTCCACGGGTCGACGCCAGCGACGCGGTCGCCGTCCCGGTAGACGTTCGCGGACACCCACGTTTGCGGGGAGTCGGCGACGATTTCGCCGGTGACGTCGGCGCCGTAGTCGAAGTCGTGGTTGCCGAACGTCTCCACGTCGGGCTCGACGGCGTCGTAGAGGTCCAGTGCCTGCCGGCCCTCGGTCACCAGCGAGAGCACGCCCGGGGCCGTGTTGTCGCCCGAGCCCGCCGCAATCGCACTGCCGCGGTCGCGCAGCACGGACGCGAGCTGGCCGGCCTTCGTGGGCGAGTCGTAGACGTTCTCCAAATCGGAGTAGTGGAAAATCCGGACCGCCATTATCGAATTGAAGGCCCGCAGCGGGGAAGAGCGCTTCGATGAGCGGCACTCCCGCCGCGAGCGCGGGGACGGACAGGGCTAAATGCGGGAGCCGGCTACTGGTGAATATGCTTACGGTGGCGAGCGACGACGACACCCTGTACGTCGCGGAAGACGAGGGGCAGCGCGGTCAGGACGGCCCGTTCTACGTGGTCTACCGGACAGAGGACCGCGAGGGCCGGTACGGCTTCTACTGCTCGAACTGCGAGTCAATCGACGTCGCAATGGACTCGATGCGCCGCATCAAGTGCAACGGCTGCGGGAACTTCACGAAGCCCGAGGAGTGGGACTCCGCCCACGAGTAGCCACAACCCGAGTTTTAACCACTGGGTCGGCGATTGCGCAGCCATGAGCCGTAGCTGCACGCTCGACCCCGAGACCCGGGACGCCGTGGAGTCGTTCGTCGGCGAGTGGCTGATCGACGAGACCGTGCCGAGCGCGGGCGTCGCGCTCGTGGACGGCGATGACGTGGTCTACGTGGACGGGTTCGGGGCGCGCGACCTGGAGTCGAACGCGCCCGCGACGCCGGACACGCTGTACGGGATCGCGTCCATCACGAAGTCCGTGGCGGCGACGAGCGTCCTCCAACTCGTCGACGACGGCCACCTCTCGCTATCGGACCCAGTGACCGAACACCTCCCCTACTTCGAGGAATTAGCGGAGTCGCCGACGGTCCACGAACTGCTCTCGCACACGTCCGGGATGCCCAGCGACGGCGCGAGCGTCACCCTCATCGCCCGGCTACTCGGCGAGGGGACCGAGACTGCGCCGTTGAGTTCGGACGCGGACTTCCGCCGCCACGTCCGGGAGTCGACGGACGAGCGCGCGGCCGGCGAGCGGTTCTTCTACTACAACACGGGCTACACGGTGCTCGGGAAACTCGTCGAAGCAATCGACGGGCGCTCGTTCCCCGAGTACGCCCGCGAGGAGGTGCTGGCACCGCTCGGGATGGACCGCTCGGTCGTGCGCGGGGACCCAGAGGACTACGACGACGCGATGACGCCGTACCGCATCGAAGACGGCGAAGTGACGTGCGCCGACTACCCCGTGAAGGGCGTGGGTGCAGCGGGCGGCATGCTCAGCACGGCACGTGACTTCGCGACGTACCTCCAGTTTGCGATGCACGGCGACGAGTCCGTACTCCCGGACGCGCAGCGCGAACTGGCGCAGGCGGCGCAGGCGACGCGCACGGAGCGCCTCGACGGTCCGGACGAGCGATACGGCTACGGTTGGATGCGGCGACCGTTCCTTGACGACGACCTCGTCGGCCACTCGGGGACGCTGACCGTGACCTCGGCCTACCTCGGCTTCCTCGAGGACCGCGAAGTCGGCGTCGCGGTCGCGTGCAACACGGCGCCGGACGTCCACCCGATGTACGTCGGGCCCGCGCTGCTCGCGCTCGTGGAGGGCGAGGACCCCGAGGACGTGGTGTCGTTCTACGCGCTCCGCGCGAAGTGCCGGCGTGTCGCGGGCACCTACAAGTCGTTCCGGAGCGCCGCGACCGCCGACGTCGAGCCGGCGGCTGGGAGCCTCGACGTGACGCTGTCGACGGCGCTCGGCGAGGAGACGCTGACCGCGTTCCCGGAGACGACCGCCCGCGACGACTACCAGTTCTACACCGTCTCGGCGGGCGGCGACCGCGTGCCACTGACGTTCGAACCGACCGATAACGGTGGGTTGGACTGCTACTACCAGCGGTGGCGGCTCCACGAAACTAGCGACTGAGACGCGCTGGCCTCGGCAATTCTGAACTGTTACCATGCGGCAGGAAAACTTATTACCTAGTCCCCCAACGGTACGAGTGCATGGGGACTGTTACCACCCCTCCCGACGAGCAGGCCCGGTCGATATTCGACGACCTCGGGTACAGCCTCGCTGGAGACGGCGCGGAGTTCTCCGCCACGCGCGACTGGAAAGAGATACGCGTGACAGCCGTCACAGACCGAGTCGAGGCCGACCACGACAGCGGTTATCGCTGTTTCGTGACGTGGGCCGAGAACACCGACGCGCTCGAACGACAGCTGCGTCGGCTCGACCCGCCCTACGAGTGGGCGGTGATGGGTGTCGAGGAGGACGGTGACTACGAAGTAGCGCGCGCCCCGCCGGTCAGTTAGGGGCGCGTCGGTTTTTCTATCGGAGCGCTTCCCGCGTAGCGGCGAGCCCGGCAGCCGCGTCCACGTCCGCGCCCAGCGCGTCGAAGGCGTCCGCGAGCGCGGCGACGACGAGTGTGACGTTCTCCGGGCGCGCGCCGTGGCCCATACAGCCGATGCGGAACACGTCGCCCTCCAAGGCGCCGAGGCCGGACGCGATTTCGAGGTCGTAGTGGTCGAGCACGTAGTCGATGACCTCGCCGTCGTCGACGCCCTCCGGGACGCGCACGGCGTTCAGGCTCGGCAGCCAGTAGTCGTCCTCGGGGTTGAGGCCGAGGCCCATGGCTTCGACGCCGGCCTTCAGCGCGCCCGCGATTCGCTCGTGGCGCGCCCAGCGCTGTTCGATGCCCTCCTCGGCGACCAGTCGCAGCGCCTCGCGGAGCGCGTACACGTTCGAGACGGGCGCCGTGTGGTGGTACGCGCGCTCGTCGCCCCAGTACCCTTCCAGCAGCGAGAGGTCCAGATACCACGACCGCGGGTCCGCCTCGCGGGAGAGCACCTTGTCCATGGCGTCGTCGTTCAGCGTCAGTGGGCTCGCGCCCGGCGGACAGGACAGGCACTTCTGCGGGCCGGAGTACGCCGCGTCGATGCCCCACTCGTCGACGCGGAGTTCGACGCCGCCGAGGCTCGTCACGGTGTCCGCAATAACGAGCGCGTCGTGCTCGTGAGCGATGTCCGTGAGTTCGGGGACGTTCGTCTGCTTCGCGCCGGTAGACGTCTCCGCGTGCACGAACCCGAAGACGTCTGGCTGGTGCTCGGCGAACGCGTCCGCGACGTCCGTGGGCTGGAGCGGCTCGCCCCACGGCGCGTCCACGCGCACGACCTCGCCGCCCGCGCGACGCGCCATTTCGGCCATGCGGTCGCCGAAGTAGCCGTTTGTCGGCGCGAGGAACGTGTCCCCGGGCTCGGTGAGGTTGCCGATGGCGGCTTCCATCGCGGCGGAACCGGTCCCCGAAACGGGAATCGTCCACTCGTTGTCCGTGCGGAACGTGTACCGCAGCAGTTCCTGGGTCTCGTCCATGATGTCCACGAACGACGGGTCGAGGTGGCCCACCAGCGGCGTACTCATCGCTTTCAGTACGCGCGGGTGGACCGGGCTCGGCCCCGGCCCCATCAGCGTTCGCTGCGGCGGCGACAACTCTCCGACGTCTGGCGCGTCAGTCATGTCCGAACCCCAGACGGGCGTTAGCAAGAAGGTTCGGGAATCGGCACCACGAGTCCCGTCCAGCGGCAGGAGTTACGTGCCCGGGCCGCGATGGGCCGGTATGCAGCCAGAGTCGCCGTCGTCGCTGACCGACCTCCTGAACAACACCGTCGACGAGTTCGTCGGCAACGTCGCTAGCGCGCTCCCGCGAGTTCTCACGGGGCTGGTCTTCCTCGTGCTCGCGGCGATTCTCATCCGCGTCATCGCGACCGCTGTGCGCGTCGTCCTGCGACAGGTCTACCCGGACCAGCCGATTTACGTCCAACTCGGCGGCACGCTCGCCTCGGTCGTGCTGTGGTTCGGCGCGCTGCTCGGGTTCCTGTCGGCGGTCGGCCTCCCCGAAATCGCCGCGGCACTCGGCACCGCCTCCGGCTTCCTCGCGCTCGGTGTCTCGTACGCGCTCTCGGGGATGCTCGCGGACGCTGTCGCCGGCATCTACCTCCTGCGCGACCCCGACTTCAACCCCGGCGACACGGTCGTCGCCGGCGACGTGACCGGCGTCGTCACCGCCATCGAACTGCGGAAGACCCGCTTCCGGGTCGACGACGACACGGTCGTGCGTGCGAACGCCGACGTCGAGAAGAAGTGGACGAAGAAGGCGGAGTGAGGCGCGAACGCGGCGTGCTAGCGGGGCACCCGCGAGTTTATCCCGCTTCGTAGAGTACTTCGGGTATGTTCGTAGGGCACGCGATGTTCGCGTTCGGCGTCGTCGCGCTCGCTGCCACCCGATTCGGGGCGTCCCGCGAGCGCGCGCTCGCCCTCGGCGTCGCCGCCGGCCTGTTCGCCGCCGTCCCCGATGTCGACATGGCCTACGCCCTCGTCGGCCTCGTCGCCGTCGACCCGACGAGCCCCATGGCCGTCGCGCAGTCGTTCTGGGGCGCGTCGACGGTCGTCCATCGCGCAGTCACGCACTCGCTAGTCGTCGCCGTGCCCGCGGCCGCAGCGTTCGCGCTCGCGCCAACCCACCGCCGGATTGCCGCGGCCGCCCTCGCCGCGCTCGTCGGCGTCGTCGCCGCGTTCTCCGGCCCGCTCCCCGCGGTCATCGTCGGCCTGTTCGCGGCCGGCGGCTGGCTCGTCACGCGCGCCGCCCACGCCTACCGCGTCCGCGGTACCAGTCTGTTCGCGGTCGCACTCGTTGGTCTCCTCAGCCACCCGTTCGGCGACCTGTTCACCGGGGAACCGCCGGAGCTGCTCTACCCGCTCGACGTCACCGTCTTCGACGGCCGCGTCGCGCTGTCCGCCGACCCGACAGTCCACCTGCTGGGTGCGTTCGGCGTCGAACTGTTCGCCATCTGGCTGGGCGTCGCCGCGGCGCTCTGGCTCACCGGCCACCGCTTCACCGATCACGTGAACTCGCGGGCGGCGTTCGGCGCCGCGTACGCCCTCGCTGTACTCGTGCTGCCACCGCCGACGATGGACACTTCCTACCACTTCGTGTTCAGCGTTGTCGCCGTGGGATTCGTCGGCGTCGTCCCCGCACCGAAACTCCGCCAGCGCTCGCTGACGCTGCCGTCGCTGCCCACCGCGATAGTGACCGGGCTGGCAGCGGTCACGCTCGCCGCGCTCGCGTATGGCGTCGCGTACACCACGGGCCTCGCGTAACTGTTCTCCAGCGGCCTCAGCACTTGTTAGGCGGGCGCCGAGATAGGTAATCGTGGCCCGCAACTCACGCCTCGCCGCGCTCGTCAGAGCCGAGCGCGCGAACGCCGCGCTCTCGTGGCTGCTCGTCACGGTCGTCGCCGCGTCAGTCGTCGCGAGCGTGCCCAACGACCCCGTCTGGGTCGTGTTCGCGCTCGTCACCGCCACGGTCGCCGTCCTCCCACCAATGGCGTTCGAGGACGCCCGCGCGATGCTCCCGTGGGAAGTGCTCGCGCTCGCTGCACTCCCCACTGTCGGCCGGGCGCTCGCGGCCCCCGGGCTGACCAGCGACCTGTCGACCTACGTCGGGGTGGCCGCGCTTGCGCTCGTCGTCGCCGTCGAACTCGATGTCTTCACGCACGTCCGCCTCGCGAACTGGTTCTCGGTCGTCTTCGTCGTCGTCGCGACGATGGCGACGGCGGGCTTCCTCGCCGTGCTCGGCTGGCTCTCGGACCTCGCCGTCGGCACCGCGTTCGTCCTCCCTGCGGAGCCGCCGCTGACCGTCGCACAGGAACACGCCGCCGTGACCGCGCTCGTGAAGGATTTCATCGCGGCGACGGTCGCGGGCGTGCTCGCCGCGGTGGTGTTCGTCTGGTACTTCCGGCGGCGCGCGGACGCCAGCCTCCGGCTCCCCGCGGAACTGGAGGTGGTCGTTGAGTGAAACTCCGCGACCGCCTCGGCATCTCCGAGCGCCGCCAGCGACAGGCCACGCGCGGGATGCAACTCGCGCTCGCGGCGTTCACGGCCGTCGGCGTCCTCACGTGGAACGTCGCCGTCACCGTCAACGCGGCCGCCGCGCTCGCGGTCACACACCTCCCGGCGGTGCTCGAACGCGACTACAGCATCCCGATGGACGCCGGCCTCACGCTGTGGATTACGACCGCGGTGTTCCTACACGTGCTCGGCACGCTCGGCGTCCCCGGCGTCACCGACCAGTTCTACGGCCCGAACCCGCCGCTCTGGTGGGACCACCTCACGCACTTCCTCTCCTCGACGGTGGTCGCTGCGGCCGGCTACGCCACCGTGCGCGCGATCGATGAACACCACGACGACGTCGCGTTCCCACCGAACTTTACGTTCGTCTTCGTTGTCCTGTTCGTGATGGCGCTGGGCGTGCTCTGGGAGATACTGGAGTACGCTGCGTGGACGCTCGGCGATGCCGTCGGCGCGACCGTGCTCACCATCTACGGCGTCGACGACGTCACGCTCGACCTCGCGTTCAACACCATCGGCGCGGTCGTCGTCGGCGTCTGGGGGACCGCGTACCTCGGCGACGTCACCGACGCCATCCGCGCCAACATCGAGGACGCCGCCAGCGAGTGACCTGTATCTAGCGAGTAACTTTATCCGGTTCGCTGGAAAACTGTCGGGCGATGGTATTCAAGAAGATTCGACTCATCGGGACCAGCGAGGAGAGCTTCGACGCCGCCGCGGAGGACGCAATCGACCGCGCGGAGGACACCCTGGACAACGTGAAGTGGGCGGAAGTCGTCGAACAGGGCGTCGAAATCGCCAGCGTCGAGAACCGACAGTACCAGGTCGAAGTGGAAATCGCCTTCGAGTTGGAGAACTAGGTTCGGAAGGACTCGCCGCAGCCGCACTCACTCTCGACGTTCGGGTTCTGGACGTGGAAGCCAGCCCCCTGCAGGCCGCCCTCGAAGGCGAGTTGGCTGCCACCGACGTAGTTCAGGCTGGATTGGTCGACGAACAGTCGGATGCCGTTGCTCTCGAAAATCTGGTCCTCGGGCTCGGGCTCGGGTTCGAAGCGCATCCCGTAGGAGAGCCCCGCGCAGCCGCCCTGCTGGACGTACAGCCGCAGGCCGGCCTCCGAGACGTCCATGTCTTCGCCCTCCATGAGCTCGCGGGCCTGCTCGGCCGCGGGCTCCGTGGCGGTGACCACCGTGTCTCCGTCCCCGTTCTCGACGGTCGCGCTCATGTCGAATACATTCGGGGGCCGCAGTCATAAGCGTGGTGCCACCCCACAGGGCCGCCGCGACCAGTTACTCGTCGTCCTCGAAGCGCGCGTCCACGCTGGCCGCGTGCGCATCGAGGCCTTCCGCCTCCGCGAGCGTCGTCACGGTCCCCCGGAGGTCCGCGAGCGCGCTCTCGTCGAGGCGCTGAACGGTCGTCGACCGGAGGAACGTGTCCACGGAGAGCCCGCCGGCGACCTTCGCCTTCCCATTCGTCGGGAGCACGTGATTTGTCCCGGTAGCGTAGTCGCCCGCCGCGACGGGCGCGTACGGCCCGAGGAACACCGAGCCCGCGGAGTCGATGCGGTCCAGGAGTTCCTCGTCGTTCGCCGCTTGAATCGAGAGGTGTTCGGCGGCGTACTCCTCGGCGAACAGCACGCCCTCGCTCATCGAGCGCGCGACGAACACGCCGCTGGCGTCGTTGTCGAGGGCGTCCCGAATCGTTTCCGTGCGCTCGCGGTCGTCGATGCGCGCCTCGATTTCCTCGCAGACCGCGTCGGCGGTCGCCTCGTCGTCGGTGACGACGACGACGCTGGAGTCGGGGTCGTGCTCGGCCTGCGCGAGCACGTCAGCGGCGACGTAGCCGGGGTCGGCGGTTTCGTCGGCGACCACCAGTAGTTCCGAGGGACCGGCGAGGAAGTCGATGTCCACGTCGCCCCGGACTTTGGCTTTCGCTGCGGTGACGAATTTGTTGCCCGGCCCGACGATTTTCTGCACGCGGTCCACGGTCTCGGTCCCGTACGCCAGCGCCGCGACGGCCTGCGCGCCACCGGAGGCGTACACGCGATCCGCGCCTGCGACGTGCATCGCCGCCATTGTCACCGGGTTCAGTTCCTCGGCGGGCGGCGTCGCGACCGCGACCTGTTCGACGCCCGCGACCTTCGCGGGAATCACGCCCATCAACACTGAGGAGGGGTACGCCGCGGTGCCGCCGGGCGCGTACACGCCGACGCGCTCGATGGGGCGGAACCGCCGCCCGAGTTCGCGGCCCTCGGAGAACTCGCGCCGCCAGTCCTCGGGCGTCTGTGCCTCGTGGAACTCCCGAACGTTCGCGGCGGCCGCCTCGATGGCCTCGCGGGTCTCGTCATCGAGTTCCTCGTACGCGCGCTCGGCTTCGTCCGTGACGTCGACGTTCCCCAGTTCCACGTCGTCGAACTCGCTGGCGTACTGGCGCAGCGCCACGTCGCCTTCCTCGCGGACGCGCTCAACGATGTCCCGGACCGTCGACCGGACCGACTCAACGCCGGCCATGCGCTCGAACAGCGCGCGGCGGCGGTCCGGCCCGAGGTCCGCAACGGCTTCGTAGTCCATACGCGCCGTAGGGGCGGCCGGCGAAAAGGCGTTTCCATCCCGTGAGTCCACGTGGCCGGGTGAATCACCGGAAGAGCGCGATACACCTTCGGGTTCGCTGGCCTCCGCGGGACGCACGAGAACGTCATCTATCGGTTGACGACGGGCTTCAAGTCCGCTTAAAACGACTGAGAGCGTACGCCGACCTGTTCACCCTCGAACAAAGTTCAGAGTCGTCTAATCACGTGAGTACGCAATCGGAAAATGTGCGCCCGCGACACTACCGGGCAACAATCTACTAGTAGGCACAGTGAAGGTGGAGCAGGCCGCTTAACACGCGGAAGCTCCCGCTCGTAAGAGATGCGGCGACTACTCGTCGGCCTCGGAGAGCACTTGTGCGTACAAATCGTCGGAGATCCAGAACCCGGCTTCGCGGAGAGCGTCAAGTTCACTCTTCAAATCAACCTCACCGGTCTTCGATCCCCGGAGTAGGACTCCAATAACGCCAGTGATGTCCAAATCGTGTCTGCGGGCGACACGTCGACCGTCACGCTCGTCGAGCAAAACGAGGTCGGTATCGTGTTCGACCGCATAGCAGATTGCCGCTGTCTCCCCCAGATCGAGTTCGTGAAAAATCTCAACGAACAGATCTGAACGCTCCACTTCGACGATGCGCAGAACTCCGTCGTCTCGCAAACCTCGGAGGGCTTCCAAGCCGTCATCCCCTTCAGTGAGTTCACTCCAGACCTGCCGTGGAACCGTAACGCCGGAGAACTGCACTTCGAGGAGATCGAGCCGGTCGATGAGCGCGAGATTCAGGAGTGGGGAGGTATCCGAGACGACCAGCCCACTATTCGGCATAGTCGAGGTCTTCGCTGAGCTCTCGTTCGCCGTAGTGGCGCGGAATCTCGCGTTCCCCGAGAATCTCGTGGAACTCCTGTTTTGACAGCTCCGCTAGCGCACGCGCTTTCCCGAAAGAGAGGACACCACGGGCGTACAGCGAGACCGCCAACTCCCGCTTCATCGCGGACGGCCGCTCCCCCTCCGGAAGTTGCAACGCCTCGTAGACGTCATCATCGATCTCTATCGTCGCCATACGTGAAATAGGCGTACGCGAGTCTTGAGTGTTTGGCCAAGTTCCCGGGAGGACACAGCGCGCGCTACAGAAGGTCGAAATGTACGCCCGCGACACTAACGACCGACCTCATCCGTGGGCGGCGTGCCCCGTTGGCCGGGAAACCCTCGTGGCGGGCGGGCGGCTTCTACGAAGCCGCCAATTGCCGAAGCGGCGATAGCCGCTGAGGCGGGAGTGCTCTACGAGCACTCCGAGTGTCGTGACGGCGTAAGCCGTCGATTGCTGAGCCGGCGTCAACCGGCTCGCTACGTGGTGTGTGACGCCACCAACCGGGCAGCCGTCGGGCTGCCGGAGTGTCGCACGCCGGGGTTCTCCGAGCGGTCATCGCGTCCGCATGGACAGACTCGGCTGGGGACAAACGGCGCGCACAGAGTCGTAGGCGGCCGCGTAGAAAGAGGGTTACGCCTCTGCCGTCTCGGTGAGTGCGTACACCTGTTCTTTGGTCTCGCAGAGCCCGCAGACGCATTCGGCGAGGCCGGCGGCGTCGAGTTCCGCGAGCGCGTCCGCAGCGTCGGCTTCCGAGAGGCGTGCCTCCTCGGCCACTTCGGCCGGGGAGAGCGGGCCGCAGTTGTCGAGCACGACGCGCGCGAGTTTCGCCGCGCACGACAGTGCCTCGGACTCACTCATCACTTCCGCGTAGTTGACACGAGCCAAAAACCCTTCGTAAAGCGGCGAGTAGGGTCCCCGTCGCACAACGCTTAGGGTGGTCGCCGCCGACGAGCGAGGCGATGCCAGACATCACAGTACTGCGGACGGGTGCCCATGGCACCCCGATGTCGGAGTACGCCGCCGCGTTGCGCGACCGCCTTCCCGAGCAGGACATCGCGCTCGCACGGACGCCGGCCGACGAGCGCGAACTCGTCGCGGACGCTCGCGTGGTGACGGGCTGCGACATCGACGAGGACCTGCTCGCGCGAGCCCAGGAACTGGAGTTGTTCGCTGGCGCGTACGCAGGCTACGAGCACCTGCCGCTGGACGCGTTCCAGTCCCGAGACATCGCCGTGACGAACGCCGCGGGCGTGCACGCGCCGAGCGCCGCCGAGCAAGTGCTCGGGTACGTGTTGACGTTCGCGCGCAGCCTCCACGAGGGGTGGCGACGCCAGCAGAACCGCGAGTTCCGCCACTATCAGGCGTACGAACTGAAGGATTCAACGGTGACCGTCGTCGGCCTCGGCGCCATCGGGCAGGGTATCGTCAAGCGCCTTCAGGGGTTCGACGTGGACACCATCGGCGTGCGATACACGCCCGAGAAGGGCGGACCCACGGATGAGGTCATCGGCTTCGACGACAAGGCTCTCCACGACGCGTTCGCGCGCACCGACTACCTCGTGCTGGCGTGCCCGCTCACAGACACCACACGAAACCTCGTCGACCGGGAAGCACTCGACACGCTACCGCCGGAGAGCGTGCTCGTGAACGTCGCGCGCGGCGGCGTCGCCGACACGGACGACCTCGTCTCTGCGCTTCGTTCGGAGGATATCCGCGGCGCCGCGCTCGACGTCACCGACCCCGAGCCGCTGCCTGAAGACCACCCGCTGTGGTCGCTCGAAAACGTCGTCGTGACGCCCCACACGGCCGGCCAGACCCCCCAGTACTGGGACCGACTCGCGGACATTCTTGCGACGAACGTTCCGCGCCTCGGCACCGACGAGGAACTGCGCAACCGCGTCGCCTAACCCTCGACGTAGCCCAGCCAGACGAACAGCAGGCCGAAGAACCCCGCGAACACCGCGACATAGCCGCCGATTATCGTCGCGTCGCCGGATGCGGTGAGCGCGAAGTACGCGAACGCCGCGGCGAGCGCGAACGACCCCACGCCGAACGCGTACAGCGTCCGCGTAATCGTCGGGTTCCGGGAGTTCGTCGGCGGTTCCGCCTCGCTCGACTCGATGGCGGTCCGGATACGGTCGGCGTCCTCGCGGGGAACCGTGACGATTCGTGGGTCGGACGCGCTCGTGGCGCCGTCGTGATAGCGAACGCGCAGCACCGAAACCGGCCCGATGTCGTACTGGCGGACGCCGTCGACAACTGCCAGTGACACCTCGCGGTCGTTCGCTTCGAAGACGCCCTCGGCTGTGTCCACGTAGCCATCGCTCCGGAGCGCCGCGGCGACTGGGAGACAGACGAAGACGGCGACGAGGATGCAGGCGTAGACGACCTGCGACGGGACATTGAGTGCGAGGAGGGCGCCGAGGAACGCGGCCCACCCGACGCTCGCAACGAGCAGTTCGCGTGCTGAGAAGAAGTCGTGGAGGCCACCATTCTCGCTGTGCGCGAGCGCGGTGTGGGTCGCCAGCCGGCGCGCGCCGAGCAGGCCGAACGCCAACAAGAGCGCGAGGATGGCGAACTCGCCCGCGAGCAGAGAACTTCCGACGACGAACACTGCGAGCGCGGCCACGAGCACGAACAGCCCGCCGATAGCACCGAACGCGGCGAGAGCGAGCGTGCGCAGCAGCCGGCTCGTCTCCGCGGTGTACGTCCACTCGACGTGCGTCACGACCGAGGGTTCGCGCGAAGGGGAGTTAAAACGAGAGGTGGCGTCTCAGACCCAGCCTTCGCTGGCGAGCAGTTCGCCGTTGAGGAGGCTGGCGCCCGCAGCGCCACGGATCGTGTTGTGTGCGAGGCAGTTGTACTGGATGCCTGTGTCGGTCTCCTGGATGCCGCCGGCTGCGACCGCCATCCCGCCGCCGAGCATGCGGTCGAGGCGCGGCTGCGGGCGGTCGGGCTCCTCGAAGACGTGCACGAGCTGGTCGGGCGCGCTCGGCAGGTCCAGCGTTGGCGCGTTCTCGAACGCGTCGGCGACTTCCGCGGGCGTCGGCTCATCCCGGGTCTCCACGAAGACGTTCTCCAGGTGGCCGTCCAGCGTCGGGATGCGGTTGCAAGAGGCTGAGACGCTGGCGTCGTGCCAGGAGACCTCGGTGTCCGTGAATTCGCCGAGGAGTTTGCGGGACTCAGTCTCCATCTTCGCTTCCTCGCCGCCGATGTGCGGGACCGCGTTGTCGATGATTTCCATCGACGTCACGCCCGAGTAGCCCGCGCCCGACACCGCCTGCAGCGTCGAGACGTGGACGCGTTCGAGGCCGAACTGGCGCAGCGCGGCGAGCGTCGGCACCATCGTAATCGTCGAACAGTTCGGGTTCTTCACGAGCGCGCCGTCCCACCCACGTTCGTCGCGCTGCACGTCGATGAGGTCGAGGTGGTCGGCGTTCACTTCCGGAATCACGAGCGGCACGTCGTCGGCCGCCCGGTCGTTACTGGAGTTCGAGGAGACGACAAAGCCGGCCTCGCAGAGCGCGGGTTCGACGCGCTCGCCGACGCTGGAGGGCAGCGCGGAGAACAGGAGGTCGGTGTCGTCGGGAATCTCCTCGGGGTCGGTGTCGTGGACCTCGACGTCCGCCACGTCCTCGGGAATCGGCGTGTCGAGTCGCCACTTCGCTGCTTCGCGGTATCGTTTCCCTGCGCTCTCCGGGCTCGCGGTGAGTACTGAGAGTTCGAACTCCGGGTGGCCGTCCAGCAACTGAATAAATCGCTGGCCGACCGCGCCAGTCGCTCCGAGTACGCCGACAGATGTCATACCCTACTCTCAGAACCGGGTAGTGAAACCCCTTCGGGTCGTGGAAAATTCGGCACGTTCCCCGGCGCACGCCGCAGGAAAACTACTCGCGCTTGTGCGTGATGTAGCCCGCGATGCGGTTGCGGACCGGCTTCGACTCGACGTTCGTGAGCTCGGTGACGGCTTCCTTGTTGTGCTCGAAGTCTTCGCGGCTGAACGCGTCGGGGTATCGCTCCATGAGGATGTTCCCCGTCTTCTTGACGTAGTCGGGCTTGATGGCCATACGGTCTGGTTCATTCGCCGTGCGTTAAAAGGATTCGTTTCACGAGCACGACTCGGCTTCTGGAGGTGTGCCCTGAGTAAGGGATGTTACCGTCTTCGGCACCTCGAAAGCCCCCGTGCTGTCGACTCCCAGGACTCGCTGTGCTCCTCGGCCTACGGCCTGCGGTGCTTGGGTTCGTCAGCAGCATGGTCCCTTTCAGCCCACCAGTTACCGGCTGCCCAACCGGATACGGGCGGACTGAAAGGGATGGGTCGCTGAACCCGGTCCCGACGACGCAAGCACGGACTGGAGCTCATCGAGTCGCGGACGGTTCAGTGAGCCGGGGCTTTCGAGGAGAACGAGCCGAAGAAATCAGTTATGGCGCGCTACTCCGAATCGTGCTCGAACGCACCGGCGACGAGCAGCGGGAAGACGAGCGTCGCTTCCGCCTCGATCTGGGTATAGTTGGTCTCGGTTTCGTCCTTGATTTTCCCCCAGGAAACGGCTTCCTCGGGCGGGGCGCCCGACAACGAGCCGTCGCCCTCCATACCGGTGGAGATATAGACGGCGTACTCGGCGCCGCCGCGGAAGAGGTTCGTCATGATGGCGTGGTGTTTCGGGACGCCGTCGCCGACCGCGATGAGTCCCGTGGTGTCCGCGAGCAGCCCCTCCTCGATGAGGGAGTCGTAGTCGTCGACGATTTCGATGCCGACGTCGGAGTCGTACCCCTGCCGGTAGTAGTAGAGGAAGTTCCCGATTTCGGCGTCCGTGAGTGCCGGACAGAACACGGGGACGTCCTGGTCGGCTGCGTTCTTCAGGACGGAATCCTCGTCGTCTAAGGTCTCGCCGAGTTCCTTCGCGAATTCGGTGGGCGTGCGGACCTTCTCCTCGGCGAAGAAGTCCTCGAAGAAGTCGTAGAGGTACTCCTCGAGCCAAACGTAGCGGTCCGAGGGGACGAAGATATTGCCGAGGCGGTTGATGCCCTCCTCGCGGAGCGCGGCCTCATCGGCGTCCCACTCGCCCATCTTGAACGGCTTCGCGGTCTTGATGACGTCCTCGGTCAGCGATCCGGAGGTGGTGATGATGACGTCGACGTGACCCTCGCGGACGAGGTGCGCGACGACTTCCCGGAGCCCCGAGGAAATGATGTTCGACGTGAACGTCAGGTAGACGGTGGCGTCATCGTCCTGCATGTCCCGCACGATGTCGACGCCCTCAGCGAGATGTGTCGCCTGGAAGCCCGTTGTCGCGTACGCGTCCAGCATGTCGAAGAAGTCGAAGTCCCCGCGGAAGTCGTACCCGCGGACATCCTCGGTGTCCAGCTCGCCGTCCGAGCCCGGGAGGACGTTGTCGCGTGTCTCGTCGGTCATGCCACCGGCTAGTGGCCGCGCGAATTTGAACGTCCCGACATCGAATCAGGACTACTCGGGCGCCACGAACCGGACCGTCTGTACGCGCTCGCCCTGCGTCCAGTCGAGGCGGTACTCGCCGTCGGATTCGCCGTCGCCGACGCTCTCCTCACCCGGCTCTCGGCCGTTGTCGTGTGTTATCTCCCAGGTGACCGTCTCGGTGGCGGGAATCTCGCGATTCTCGACGGCGACCGGCGCGTATGCCACCCGAATGTCGACGGCGTTGACGCCACCGACGAACCGCGTGTCGCGGTCACCGTCGTTCGTCACCTCGAACCCGATGGTGGACGTCCCAGCGGGCTGTTCCTCGGGAACCTGCCAGTCGAGGGAGAGTTCCGGCGCAGGGTTCTCGAGGCGGTCGCGGACGCGGTCCGCGACCGGCCACTCCTGGCTGCCCAGCGTCAGGCCGGTGTGCTCGGCGGCTATCTCGGCCGGCAACTCGAAGACCAGCCAGCCGGCGCCCCGGTCGGCGGTGTACCGGTCGCTGGACTCGCTGGCGCGCCAGAGGGTCGCTCCCGACCCCGTCTCGACGCCCGGCGACACTACCCGTCCGCCGTACCGGAACCCGAACGCCGACCGCTCCGGCGGGTCGCCGTCGGTGACCTCGACCTTGTAGAACACGTACTGATTGCCGTCGCCGACGATGCCGACGGAGTCGATGCCCATGAACGCGACGCCGGGCTGGATACGGTCGACGCTCGCGTCGACGGTGGCGTCGAAGACGGACGTCTGCTCGGTCGTCGATTCGTCGGTGGTCGGGTCAGTGGTCGTCTGGATAGGCGCGGAGCCAGTTCCAGCGTCGTCAGTGTCGCCGAGACAGCCGGCGAATCCCGCCGACAGGAGTCCAGCACCCGACGCGAGGAGGGCACGTCGTCGCATACCCACAACTTTCGACGGCCCGGGTAAGTGCTTTGTCGACGTCGAACTGGGCCACCCGCATCACCACTCGCCGTCGACATGCTCGCGCACTCGCTGAATGGCCTCGCGTTCGCGCTCGCCGCCGCACTTGCGCGCGACGTCAGCGAAGAACCGCAGGCGCTCGCGCAGCGTCTCGGTGTCGTAAGCGGGCACGTCCAGCCGCGAGGCCGCCACCGTCGCCTCCACAACCGCGTTGAATCCGCGGTTTATCGTGGCCGGCGACGCCCGCACGACTTCGCTCTCGACGGGGCGGAGTTCCCAGTACTCGCGCTGCGTGCCGTCGTCCTCGTCCGTCCCGACGTGTTCGACTTCCACCTCGACCCACGCGTCCGCCGCGTCGAGCACGCGCTCGCGCTCCTCACGAATCGAGAGCGCAGCGTCCACGAACATGACGGGGTCGGAAACGAACTGGACGTAGCCGCCACCCTCGCGGTGGAAGTTACGGCGCGTGCGCGTGTTCCCCCACGTCGTTGCCGTCGCCGCACCTCCGTCCTCGGGCGCTGCTCGCGACTCACGAGCGTCGCCGCTCGCTCGTTCGGCGCCTGCGGACGCCTGCACCCCCAGCGCGGCGACGTTCCACAGGTCGTTGGGCCCGCGCGTCGTCACGACCGTCTCCGTCGTTCCGCGCAGCGCGACGGGCCACTCAGCCATGGACGGATACCCCACGTTCGAGCGCGACGAACACCGCGGCGGCGGTGAGGTCCGCGGTCGTCCCGGGGTTGATACCTCGCTCCACGAGGTCGTCGGCGAACTCCCGGACTTCCTCGGTGTCGGCGCGCTGCAGGGAGAGCGCGCGCTCTTGGACCTCGCGAGCGACGCCCTCGTCGTGCTCGGTGACGACGAGCGTGTCGAGTTCCTCGGCCAGCAGCGTGAGGAATGCCGAGGCGGCGCGGTCGGTGAGCGGCCCGCGCTCGGCCTCGATGCGGGCGGCCGCGCGGAAGACGCGCGGGAAGCCCTGCAGCCACTCGCGTGCGTTGGCGTCGTGGTCGGTGCTGAGTTCCATCACGTCCTCGAGCGTGAGGTCGCGTTCACGGAGCGCGGGAATCGCGGCCGCGCCGCGGCGCGCGTCCAGCACGTCGATACCCTTGGGCGGGTCCGGTACCGCGACCTCGGCGTGCTCGAACGCGCGGTAGAACGCTTCGGCGTCCGCGACGGTCGTCGCCTCGACGACCTCGGTGACGCCGTCGGGCGAGAGGTCGTCGCGGCTCGCGGCGCGCACGAGCGGCGTCAACAACAGCAGGCAGCCGAACTGCGTGTTCGTGCTGCTGCCGTCGGCCATCCCAGCGACCGCCGTCTCGAACGCGTCGCCGACTGGGCCGTCCTCCGCGGCTTCGAGACCGTCGCGCGCGCCGACCGCGCCGGCGAGGAACTGCTCGAAGTGGAGGTCCGCGAGGTCACGCTCGCGGTCGACGTTCCCGGGTTTCGGCGTGCCCGCGACCTCCACGAGCAACGCGAGTTCGCCGTGCTCGGCTGGCGTCACAGGAACCACTCCTTGACCGCAGCGTACACAGATTTGACTTTCTCGGGGTCGCGGCTCGGCCGGCCGACGCTGACCGCGTCCGCGCCGTACGCGAGGTACTCGAAGACGTCCTCCCGGTCGCGGACGCCGTTGTTCGCGACGACGAAGCAGTCCGTGGCCTCGGCGACGTCGCGGACGACGCGCCGCGAGTCCATCGCGTCCACGTGAATCGCGTCGGCGCCCGCGCGCTCGATGGCTTTCGCGAGCGTCGGCAAGTGGACGCCGTCGACTTCCGCGCGGACTTTCACGGACACCGCCGCGCCCGCGTCGCTTGCAGCCTCGACCTGCTCGCAGAGCCGGTTGGTGTCCCGGAGCAGCGCTTCGCCAGCGCCGACGTTGCACATCTCGTCCTGCCGGCAGTGCGCGTTCACTTCGAGTATCGCGTCGTGGTTAGCGCAGACCGTCGCAGCCTCGCGCAGCGGGTTGAGTTCGACCGCGCGAACGTTCATGCCAGCGCGCAGGAACGTGTCGTCGAGTTCGGCGAGCTGGTCGTCGACGAACGCGATTGGGTCCGCGGGGAGGAACTCCTCGCGGTCGCGTTCGACCATTTCGCGAGCGGCGTCGCGGGTCGGTTCGTCGATGGCGATGCCGCCGAGGAAGGCTGCGCCCGCGGGACGCGCGCAGGCTTCCGCCCACTCGGCGTCGGACTCGCCGCTCAGACTGGCGAGCGCGACGCGCGGCGCGAACATCAGGCCACCTCCCCGTTCGCGCGCTCGCCGCTCAGACTGGCGAGCGCGACGCGCGGCGCGAACATCAGGCCACCTCCCCGTTCGCGCGCTCGACGGCCCGCTGGCACGCGCGAGCGACGCGCTCGGCGTCCGCTTCGTCATTCATCTCGGTGTCGGTGCGCACGACCGTCCGGTCGAGGCTCGTGCTGTCGGCGTCGTCGAGCACGAACGCGTCCGCGAACGGGTAGGCGTCCGCGACGCCTGCTGTCGACGGCTCGTAGCCGACTGCGTCCATCAGTTTCGCCGCGGGCCCGGAGAACACCTCGTCCTCGACGAACGGCGAGACGGCGACCACTGTGGACTCCCGGAGCGCCTCGCGCACGCCGTCGAGGACGAGCATCGGTCCGATGCTCGTGACGGGATTCGAGGGGCCGATAATCACGGGGCCGTCGCGGAGCGCGTCGAGGGCGGCGTCCGCGGGTGCGGCGTCCTCCGCGCCCCGGAACTCCACGTCCTCGACTGCGGGGTCACCGTTCTCCGCGACCCAGAACGCCTGGAAGTGCAGTTCGCGGTCGGGCGTGTGGACGATGGTCGCGACGGGGTCGTCGCTCATCGGCACGACGTCGGCCGTGAGGTCGAACGCGTCCGCGAGCGTCCGCGTGACCTCGGTGAGAGAGTCGCCTTCGTCGAGGAGGCTGGTGCGGAGGACGTGGACTGCGCGGTCGCGGTCGCCGATGAACATGAACTCCGAGGCCCCCGAAAAGCGCCGCCAGCGCGCGAGGTCGCGGCCCGCCGTCTGTCGGTCGTCGGGAAGGTAGCGCGGGCCGGGTTCGATGCCGGCGTTCCGCGAGATGTCCGTGAGGTAGTCGTGCGTCGTCGCGTCGTCGCCTTCAATGCCCCACCACGTCTCGCGGTCTAGTACGTCGCCGCCTTCGAAGAGCACGGTGTCGACGTCGGGGCAGACGAGCAGGCCGCCGAGTTCCACGTCGTCGCCGGTGTTCGCGACGACCGTGAGTTCGGCGGGGTCGAAGACCTCGCGGCCGCCCGCGAGGAGTTTGGGGGTGCCCGTCCCCCCGGCGAGGAACGTCGTCATGGCTCGTCGTCGGAGCGCAGTCCGGTAAACCCTTGCGTCACCGGAGTACGAACGCAGAAGTAGACCGGAGCGAATCAGGCGGAGGTGTTCGCGCGCGCCTCGTCGAGCCACACGGGCTCGGAGACGGTCGTCGAGCCGACGTCGACGTACTGCTGCTCGGTGGCGACGCTGGCCTCGCCGTTGCTCGTGGACACCGTCAGCGAGTAGCCGAACTGCTTCACGAGGCCGTCGTCGGTGACGTAGACCTGCGCGCTCATGCTCGTAACGTTCTCCGTGTCGAGGCTGGAGAAGCCGGGCGCGGACTGGTTGAGGTCCTCGACGCCGCTGGCCTCGTAGACGTAGGTCTCGGTGCCGTCGATAGTCTCAGTGCCCGTGTGGGAGAACGAGAACGCCCCGACGAACGAGGCGAGTTGGCTACCGGCCAACTGGGACGTGTTCGGGCTCTGCTGGGGGACCGTGTACTGGGTCTGGCCGGACGCCATCGAGATGCGCTGGTACGCCGTGCCGTTCCCGAAGCCGTACTGCTCGATGGTCTGCCCGCTGGCTTCCTGTCGGGAGAAGTACGCGGCCGTGGCGAGGTCGACCGCGGTCGAGGACTCGACGCCGAACGACTGGTTGCCCTGCGTCTGGTTCGACGTCGAGACGAGCGTGAACGAGCCGGCGTCGCGGACGACCGACTCGTGGGCCTGTGCGACCGTCTGGGCGTCCAGCGGCGAGTCGTACACTGGGTCGCCGCCGGCTGCTGTCGTCTCGGGCGCGGTCGTCGCGCCGCCGTTCCCGCCGGCGCTACAGCCGGCGAACACGAGGAGGGCTGCGACGGCGACAGCCGCAATCTGTTTTCGCATGCCACCGGATTCGGCGGGCGAGCGGAAAACCCCTCCGAACGCGGCCACAGTAGCGGACGCAACCGTCAGCCCGCAGACGGCCGGGCCACGGGTTTTTAGGCGAGAACGTCGAACGCCCGCGTAATGATGACCATCAAGGACAGCGTCCACGACCACATCGAGGTCGAGGGCGTCGCCGCGGACCTCCTCGACACGCCGCCGGTCCAGCGGCTCCGCCGCATCAAGCAGTTGGGCACTGTCGCGCTCGTCTATCCCTCCGCGAACCACACGCGCTTCGAGCACTCCCTGGGCGTCTTCCACCTCGCCGACCGCGCGCTCGACCACCTCGACATCGCCGGCCAGCGCGCGGACCGCGTGCGCGCCGCCGCCATTCTCCACGACGTCGGCCACAGCCCGTACAGCCACAACATCGAGGGCGTCGTCGCCCGTCGTACCGGGAAAGAACACGACGACGTCGACGAACTCGTCACCGAGGGTCGCGTCGCCGCCGTCCTCGACAACCACGACGTCGACCCCGAGGAGGTCACGGCGCTGATTCGCGGCGACGGCGAACTCGCCCAACTCGTCGCGGGAGAGTTGGACGTCGACCGGATGGACTACCTCGTGCGGGACGCCCACCATACCGGCGTCCCCTACGGCACTATCGACCACGGCCGCCTCGTCCGCGAGTTGACGTTCATCGACGGTGACCTTGTACTCGACGAGGGCAACGTCCAGAGTGCCGAATCCCTGCTGTTGGCGCGCGCGCTGATGAATCCGACCGTCTACAGCCACCACGTCGCCCGCATCAGCAAGTCGATGCTACGGCGCGGCACCGAAGCCCTCCTCGGCACCGCGGAAATCGACGCCGAGCAGCTCCGGCGCATGGACGACCACGAGCTCTCCGTCGCGCTGCGCAGCCACGAGCAGAGCCAACAGTTCGGCCGCCGGCTCGTCGAGCGCGACCTGTACAAGCGCGCCGTCTGGGCGGAGATGGGCGACGTTAGCGACGCCCTCCTCGACGCCGACCACGACGAAGTCCGCAACTTCGAGGAACAGGTCGCGGCGGACGCCAACGTCGATCCTGACGCCGTCGTCCTCGACGTGCCGGGAAGGCCGTCGATGCGCGAATCTACGACAGGCGTGCTCGTCGGCGGCGAAGTCCGGCGGCTGGACGAACAGTCCACGCTCGTCCGCGCGCTCCAGGTGGCCCAGCGCGAACAGTGGCGTCTTGGCGTCTACGCTCCCGAATCGCACGTCGAAGCCGTCGGGCAGGCCGCCGAGCGCGTGCTCGGCCTCGAAACCGACGGCGCGCTCATCAGCGACGTGAACACGCCCGGGCGGTACGCGTCGCTGGCAGAGTTCGAGTAGCGTGGCGAGCGAAGCGAGCCACGTTAACGCGAGCGGGGAGCGTAGCGACCCGCGAGCAGCGTGCCCGACCCGCCGCGTCGAGTAACCTTCACGGTACCAGAGGTGTACCTCCCGGTATGGAACTCTCCGGTACCGTCCTCTGGGGCGAGGACTACGAGCCCGTAGAGGGAACGCTCGTCGTCGAGGACGGCGAAGTCGTCCGACTGGACGAGGAGTTGACGGACTCCGAGGACATCGTGTTGCCGGCGTTCGTGAACGCACACACGCACCTCGGCGACTCCATCGCGAAGGAGGCGGGGCGCGGGCTCACGCTCGAAGAACTCGTCGCGCCGCCGGACGGCCTGAAGCACCAGTTGCTCCGCGAAGCGAGCCACGAGGAACTTGTCGCAGGGATGCGCCGCAGCCTCCAATTCATGCACCAGACGGGCACGACGCGCACGCTCGAATTCCGGGAGGGTGGCGTCGAGGGCGTGCACGCGCTCCGCGAGGCCGCCGAAGGGACTGGCGTCGACCCGTTCATCTTCGGCCGGGAAACCCCTGAAGTCCTCGACGTCGCGGACGGGTTCGGCGCGAGCGGCGCGGCGGACGGCGAGTTCGGGCGCGAGCGCAATGCCGCCCGGGACGCCGGGAAGCCGTTCGCCATCCACGCCGGCGAGGTGGACTCGCGGGACATCAACCCCGCTATCGACCTCGACCCGGACCTGCTTGTGCACATGGTGCACGCCGAGGAGCTGCACCTCGACCGCGTGGAGGACAACCAGATTCCGGTCGCGGTGTGCCCGCGCTCGAATCTCGTGACGGACGTCGGCCTGCCGCCCGTCAGCGACCTGCTCGACCGCACGACGGTCGCGCTCGGCACGGACAACGTGATGACGAACAGCCCATCGATGTTCCGCGAGATGGCGTTCGCGTCGAAGCTCTTCGACGTCTCCGCCCCCGACGTGCTACGGATGGCAACCCGCGCGGGCGCCGAAGCAATCGGGGAGAACCACGGCGTCCTCGAAGCCGGCCGCGAAGCCCGACTACTCGTGCTCGACGGCGATTCGGACAACCTCACGGGCGTCCGCGACCCGGTCCGTGCGGTCGTGCGCCGCGCCGGCGCTAGCGACGTGAAGCGGGTCGTCACGCCCGAATCGCTAGCGGAGTAGCCGCAAGTCGGGAATCCGCCCCGAAAGTTAAGCCACTCCCCGACAATCGCTAACACACATGGGCCGCTACGAGCGCATCCTCGTCCCGACCGATGGTAGCGAGGAGACACGGGAGGCGGTCGAGCACGCCATCGACCTCGCCGCCGAACACGACGCGACCATCCACGCGTTGTACGTCGTCAATTCCGCGAGCTTCTCCGGACTCCCGATGGAGTCCTCGTGGGAGAGCGTCGCCGCGATGATGAACGAAGAGGGGCTAGCCGCGCTCGACGAAGTCGAGGACATCGCCACCGACCGCGGCATCCCCGTCGAGCGCGCGCTCGTCGACGGCAACCCCAGCCGGGAAATCGTCCGGTACGCCGAGGACAAGGACTGCGATCTCGTCGTGATGGGGACGCACGGCCGCGGTGGCATCGACCGGCTGCTACTCGGAAGCGTCACGGAGAAAGTCGTCCGGTCGTCATCGGTGCCGGTGTTGACGGTGCGCGTCGACAGCGAGGACTAACCGCCGTCCGCGGGCCGGAGATGCTGGCAGTCCCCGGCGTGGACGACTTTTCTTCCATCCGCTGTTTCGACGACGAGTGCACCGTGCTCGGTCACGTCCACGGCGTCGCCGACGACGTCGCCATTCGCGGTTTCGACGCGCACGCGCTGCCCGAGCGTCGCTGCGCGGTCCCGCCACGCATCGAGGACCGCGTCAGGGTCGTCGCGGACTTCGTGGAACCGTTCGAGGACGCGCTGGACGAACACGCGACGCTCCACGTCGCCTGCTTCGGCGCGCACGCTCGTCGCATCTGGTCCTAGTTCCTCGGGGTCGACGTTGACGTTCACGCCGACGCCGACGACCACCCACGAGACGCGACTGGCTTCGCCCTTCATCTCCGTAAGCACGCCAGCAAGCTTGTCACCGCCCCGTTCCGCATCCTCGCGTGGCACGATGCAGTCGTTTGGCCACTTGATAGCGGCGTCCACGCCAGCTTCGAGGGCGGCGTCGGTGACTGCAACTGCGGCCGCGAGCGTCACCAGCGGAGCGCGCGCAGGTGGGACGTCCGGCCGGAGCACGAGACTCATCCAGACGCCGCCTGAGGGCGACGACCACTCGCGGCCGCGCCGCCCGCGCCCGCCGGTTTGCTGGTCCGCGAGCACCACGACGTCGCTGGCGCCCTCAATGGCGAGTTCCCGCGCGCGGTCGTTCGTGCTCGGGAGGTCGTCGTAGTACTCCACATCGAACGGCGCGTCCAGTCCGAATTCGACGGCTTCCGCGCCGTACTCGGGGACACCTGCAAGCGTGTACCCCTCGGATGCGCTCTCGACCTCGAAGCCAGCCTCGCGGAGCGCTTCGACATGCTTCCAGACTGCGGTCCGCGAGATGCCGTGGTCCTCGGCAAGCGCGGGACCCGTAACCGGACCGTCAGCGAGCGCGTCCAGAACCGCACGGCGCGTCTCATTCATCGCGGTGAGTTACCCGCTACGCCAGCAAAAGTCCCACCATTTGCGGGAAAGACTGAAGAAACGGGCTTAGGGTGCTGAAACGGGTGTTCCGAGGAGGTTGTTGTCACCACTGAATTTACTACGAGTAATTTTCCTATATTTTATTTCTGTTATCTTCAAATAAATTGAATATAACCCGGGAGTATGGTGTAGGTAGACGATGACAGACAGTAAGTTCACGCAGTTCCTCAAGGACAACCCGCGAATGATCGGCGTGCTGTTCAGCCTGATGGTGTTCCTGTCAAGCACGGGGGCGGCCGCCGCGGCCCACGGAACCACGACGAGCGGCCCCTAATCGAGTTCGTTCTGCAGCAGTTCGTCACTCCATGTGAGTTCACCGTCGAACAGCACTGGGACCACGCCACGGTTGAAGAACTCCCGCAGGTCACTCACCGTCACGTCGAATGTATCGATGACACCGGAGTTCAGGTACTGCTTTGTGTTCTTCTTGATGTGAGGGAGGTACAGCGACCCGATGGACGACCGGGGGGTTGGATAGCCCCGTATCGTGAACTCGTAGCCCTCCGCGGTCCTCGTGAGTTCGGTCGAAACCGGCGTCCCATCCTTGCTCTGCACGAGCTGGAGGGTGCCGTCGCCGATGGTGATGTACTTGCTCCCGAACAGCGTCACGTTTCGTGCGACTGACAGCCCCGCTTGCAGTGTGAAGCCGTTGTTTAGTAAGCGGGCGAGAGCACGTCCGATACGAACCGCGGGGTCGTTGCTGATGTTCGCGAGCGTGACGATGCCGCCGTAGCTCCCACGTTCGACGAGTGCGTCACCCTGCTCGTAGGACTTGCAGGCGTTCAGCAGGAACGCGTCAACGTTGACCGCTTCTAAAGTCCGCGCGTCGAACATCCCATCCGTGCACTGGAAGCCGCCCTTGTCGACGTGACCGATATAGTGTAGGAAATCCGTGTTTTTTCGGAGGACATCCGCGAACTGCTCGCCGGTGAGGTCGTAGTGGACGGTGATGTCAAACTCGAAGATGTCCCTTGTACCATAGAACTTCTCGACGATGTCCTCCTCGTCCATCTCGTCCTCGTTGCAGACGATGTCAATACTGATGGAATCCTGCTCGCGGGCAGGCCGGTCGAGCCGGCGGAGGTATGATTCCACTCGCGTCTTACTCGCGCCGAGCGGGAACTCCTCCGCAATCCACGCGTGCTCAATAGCGCCCGTCTCGTCGGGCTTGACAACGTTCGACCAGTCGGTCGCGGACTCCGTCTCCGAGGTACTCCGCACCGTCGCGCCGTCCGTGCGGTAGAACTCGGTCAGTTCCTCGGGTTCGTCGTGGACTTCCGGCTCCTCATCGTCCTCGGGGATGCGGACTGTCGCGAGTTCGTTCGCGACGAACGGCAGTGTCTCGACGTGGTCCGGGTCGGGATCGATGTCTGCGGTCAGCTTCCACTGGGGGATGTTGGGGTCGGTGACGTCGTAGGGAACGTCGAGGTACGTGCGGATCCGCTCCGCAGAAGTCGCCTCGTAAACGGCCGCGAGGTCGATCGGGAGGTCGTCTTCGACCGCCGCGCGCTCGTGGAGGTCGACCTCGTAGAACCCCTCAGTTCGGGTGACACAGTCGAGGAAAAAGACGTGCTTGAGCAGCTTCGAGACTTCGGCCTCGAAGCCGCGCTCCGTGTCGAGGTCGTAGCGTTCGCCACCGGCGTCGAGGACGCGCTCGTCTCCAGGAACAACGTCGGCACCGAGGTAGTACGCTAGTGAACTTACGCGGAAGAGGTCGCCGTAGTCGCGTGGAATCTCGATGGTGACACCGGTCTCGGGGCGCTCGAATACGTCCGGCGCATCAAAGCCGTCGCCGCGCTCGATGAGCGGCGGGTGGCCGCGGAGCGTCGGGAAGGACCGCTCCGGCGACGTAGTCTTGAGCGCCGAACTGCTGAGCGCAACCGCGCGCATCGCATCCTCGACGTCGTCGCCGATCGTAATCGACCCGGCGGGTGATTCGTGGAGTGAACGTACACCCAACTGGAACGTGGCCGCTTCGTCGAAGTCGACGTGCGTCGTGTTCTCCGACCAGTGGACAGAGAATCCGCTCTCGACCACGATTTGGAGTTTCATCGGCCCGAGCGGCAAGTCCAGCGAGTACCAGCCCGGGGGTCGTTCGGTGTCTCGCTGGTTCACGGACTCACTGACCATCGTCCCCGTGTCGTCCCACAGATAAACGTTCACCAGCCGCGGAATCTCCAGTTCTCCGGCTGTGACGGTGACGGCGTTGTCCACCGGGAGGACGAACTGTTCGGTGTCCGTCTCGACGGGGTCGACCACCCGGTCAGTGTACAGCTCGAACTGCGCGTTCTCGATTGGGTCGCGCACGAGGAGGCCGTCCGGGTTGACCAGCGGCTCGAACTCCGGTCTCATCGCTGCACCTGCTCGGGGCGTGGCCGACGTGGTTCGGTCAGGCGCTCGCTACACGAGCGCGCAGTCCGGGGCGTCGACCGAATCGGTTCGCGGCTGGGGGTGTCGTCTGCCATGGCACTGGTGTCGCGTCGCAGTACCGGACTGTCGCAGGCGCGACGATTAGTCTGACCGGTGGCGAGAACCGTCGCCGCCGCGACGAACGATAGCGTGGCTCGCCGGCTTCGCCAACGATAGGCTGCTGACAAATCAACGAGCGTCCACGGCTCGTCGCACGACGACGCCGCCACCCTCGGCATTATGTCACAGAGGGATAGAACAGGTAATAAAAATTCGGGCGTCGGTAGTTAGTCGATGACGACGAGCACGTCGCCCATGTCGACACTGTCGCCCTCCTCGACCGCCACCCGCGTGACGGTCCCCCCGTGGGAGGCCACCACGTCGTTCTCCATCTTCATCGCTTCCAGCACCACGAGCACGTCCCCTGGTTCGATCTCGTCGCCCTCCTCGACGTCCACTGAGAGAATCGTCCCCTGCATCTCGGACTCGACGGTTTCGCCGCCGCCCTCGACGACCGTCTCGGACTCCTCGCCGCCACCCGCGGGCTCTGGTGGTCCGCCGGCACCGCTCTCGGCCCCGCCGACGGCGAGTTGGGCTGCGCCGCGCTCCTCGAGTTCGACCTCGAAGCGCTTGCCGTTGACCTCGATGGTGAAGTCGCGCTCGACGACGTCCTCCTCGCGCTCGGCCCCCACTGGCTCCGTGCCCCACTGCTGTTGGGCCTCGTCGATGCGCTCGGGGTCGAGGTGCTCGTCGAGGTACTTCGTCGTGTGCGTGCCGCCGACGAACGCGTTGTCGGTGAGCATTAGCCGGTGGAACGGCACGATGGTCGGGATGCCCTCGATGTCGTACTCGGCGAGCGCGCGCTGTGAGCGCGCGATACACTCCTCCCGGTCGCTCCCCGCTACGATGAGTTTCGCGACCATCGAGTCGTAGTCGGTGACCAACTCGTCACCCTGCCGGAGCGCGTCATCAACCCGCACGCCGATGCCGCCCGGCGGGTCGTACGTCTCTAGGCTCCCGCCGGTCGCGGGCGCGAAGTCGTCCGCGGCGTTCTCGGCGTTGATGCGGTACTCAACGGCGTGCCCCTCGAGTTCGACGTCGGACTGCGCGAAGTCCAGTTCCTCGCCGGCCGCGACCCGGAGCTGGTACTTCACGATATCGATGCCCGTCAACGCTTCCGTGACGGTGTGTTCGACCTGAATCCGGGTGTTCACTTCCAGAAAGTAGAACTCCGCATCCGCGTCGAGCAACTCGCCCGCCTCCCGCTCGGGGTCGTCCTCCACGAGGAACTCGAACGTCCCCGCGTTCGTGTAGCCCGCGGCGTCCGCGCCGCGGCGCGCGGCCTCCCCGATTTCCTCGCGGAGGTCGTCCGTGAGCGCGGGACTCGGGCCCTCCTCGATGACCTTCTGGTGGCGGCGTTGCAGCGAGCAGTCCCGCTCCCCGAGGTGGCGGACGTTGCCCTGCTCGTCGGCGACGATTTGGACCTCGATGTGGCGCGGGTTCTGCAGGTAGCGTTCGAGATAGACGTTGTCGTTGTCGAAGTACGCCTCACCCTCGCGCTTCGCGGACTCGAACTGCTCGTCGGCCTCGTCGGCGCTGTGGACGATTTTCATGCCACGGCCGCCGCCGCCGCCCTCCGCCTTGATGGCGACGGGATAGCCGTGCTCGTCACCGAACGCCTCGACCTCCGCGGCGGACTCGGCAGGCTCGGTCGTACCGGGAACGATGGGAACGTCGGCCGCACGCATCGTCTGTCGGGCCTTCGTCTTCTCGCCGAGTTGTTCCATCGAGTCGGCCGACGGGCCGACCCACGTCACACCCTCCGTCGCTTCGACCTTCCCGGCGAAATCGGCGTTCTCCGCGAGGAAGCCGTAGCCGGGGTGGATCGCGTCCGCGTCGGCCTGCTGGGCGGCGTCGATGATGGCCTCGTGGTCGAGGTACGAGTCCGCCGCGCGGGCGGGGCCGACGTTGTAGGCTTCGTCCGCGTACCGGACGTGACCCGAGTGCTTGTCGGCGTCGCTGTAGACGGCGACCGTCTCGATACCGAGTTCCTCGCACGCCCGCATCACGCGGACGGCGATTTCGCCGCGGTTCGCGACGAGAACCTTCTCGAACATTCTTGGGAGACCGTTCTGCGGACGCCCTACTGATACTGTCGGTTCTAAACCGTCCACTACGTGGCACAGTCCGGTTTACAAACGGTCGCACTCGGAGAACGAGAACCTTGCCTCAGAACCGGTCCCTGCGGCCCGCTGCCGTCCACGGGTCCGTCGGCGCGCCGTCGGGCACGCGGTCGGCGTGCCCGTCGACGGCTTCGAGGCGGCCCGCGAACGTCCACTTCTCGCCGTCCCACGACTCCTCGCCGCCTTCAGCGGCCGCGGCTTCGGCTTCGAGGCGCGCGAGGTGCGCGCTCACAGCGGCCGCGATGGCGGCGGCCTCCGCCTCGGTCGCGTCGTCGGGGACGGAGATGTCGTAGTCAGCGGCCATTACAGCGGGATGTTGCCGTGTTTCTTGTCGGGCGACTCCTCGCGCTTGCTCGCCAGCATCTCCAAGTCCTGAATCAACCGCGGCCGCGTCTCCGTCGGCTCGATGACGGCGTCGAGGTAGCCGCGGTCCGCGGCCGTGTACGGGTTGGCGAACTCCTCGCGGTACTCGTCGATGAGCTGGTCGCGGAGCTCGTCCGGATTCTCCGCGTCGTCGAGCTCCTCCCGGTAGAGGACGTTCACCGCACCCTTCGGCCCCATCACCGCGATTTCGGCGGTCGGCCACGCATAGTTGACGTCCGCGCCGAGGTGCTTGGACGCCATCACGTCGTACGCGCCCCCGTAGGCCTTCCGCGTGATCACCGTCAAGAGGGGGACGCTGGCCTCCGAGTACGCGTAGAGGAGTTTCGCGCCGTGGCGGATGATGCCGTTGTGCTCCTGGTCGGTGCCCGGCATGAACCCGGGGACGTCGACGAACGTGACGATGGGGATGTTGAACGAGTCGCAGAATCGGACGAACCGGCTGGCCTTCTCGGAGGCCTGGATGTCGAGGGTGCCCGCGCTCACGCGGGGCTGGTTAGCGACCACGCCGACCGACCGGCCGTCCAGGCGCGCGAACCCGACGACCATGTTCTTCGCGTAGTTCTCCTGCACCTCGAAGAAGGAGTTCTCGTCCACGACGCTGCCCACCACGTCGGTCATGTCGTAGGGCTTGCGGGGTTCGTCCGGGACGATCGTTTCGAGGGCGTCGTCGCGGCGCTCGGGGTCGTCGTAGGGTTCGACCCTAGGCGGGTCCTCGACGTTGTTCTGGGGGAGATAGGAGAGTAGGCGCTTGATGTTGTCGAGGGCTTCCTCCTCGCTGTCGCAGGCGAAGTGCGCGACGCCGGACTCCGAGGAGTGGGTGGTCGCGCCGCCGAGTTCCTCGAAGCCGACCTGTTCGCCGGTGACCGTCTCGATGACGTCGGGGCCGGTGATGAACATGTGGCTGGTGTCTTTCACCATGAAGATGAAGTCCGTAATCGCGGGACTGTAGACCGCGCCGCCCGCGCACGGCCCCATAATGGCCGAAATCTGGGGGACGACACCACTTGCTTTCTCGTTTCGCGTGAAGATTTCCGCGAACCCGCCGAGGGCGTCGACGCCCTCCTGGATGCGGGCGCCGGCGGAGTCGTTGAGCCCGATGACGGGCGCGCCGACCTCCACGGCCTTGTCCATGACCTTCGTCACTTTCTCGGCGAACACCTCGCCGAGGCTGCCGCCGAAGACGGTGAAGTCGTGGGCGAACACGAAGACGGTGCGGCCGTTCACCTCGCCGTAGCCCGTGACCACGCCGTCCCCGGGGAGCTGTTTCTCCTCCATGCCGAAGTTGTGGCTGCGGTGGGTGCGCAGCTGGTCGAACTCGTTGAACGTGTCGTCGTCGAGGAAGTAGTCGATGCGCTCCCGGGCGGTCATCTTCCCCTTGTCGTGTTGGGACTCGATTCGGTCCTCGCCGCCGCCGAGGAGTGCGCGTTCGGTCTTCTCGCGCAGTTCCTCGATGCGCTCTTCCATCGTCATCTGATTGTGCCTTCGTTTCCCCACCGGCGGCAAAAGGATTCCGAGACGACCGCAACCCGCAGCGGCGGCGCTTGTTTACAGGACCGAGCGCGAGCGCCGCAGTCCGAGGAACGACGCGACGGCGACCGCCGCGGTGATTACGAGGAACACGCGCGTCTGGTCGAAGGTGACCCCGAGCAGCGAGAGCGGGCCGACAGCGACGCCCAGCGCGCCCGCGAGCCCGGAGACGAACGTGAAGATGAGGAACACGGGGATGACGACGCCGACCGCGTACAGCCACGGCGTCGCCAGCGACCGCGCGAGCGAGCCAGCGCCGCGCTGGAGTTCGTCGACTGCGTCCGTGCCGAGCACCCAGCCCGCGAACAGCAGGAAGCCGACGAGTCCACCGGCCAATAGGAGGTCGACGACCGGGCCGGCGACGACGCCGAATATCTCGGCGTCGAGCGCGCAGACGCTCCCGGTGACGGCGAACAGGCCGGTGAGCGCGCCGACGGCGCGACGCCGCGAGACGCCGTACTCGTCGACGAGGAACGAGACCGGAATCTCCAGCATCGAAATCGACGAGGAGAGCGCGGCCAGCAACACGACGCCGAAGAACACGACGCCCACGACCTGTCCGTAGGGGAGCGCGCCGAACGCGCCCGCGAGGCTGATGAACAGCGCGCCCGGACCGCCGCCGCCCGCACCAGCGCCCAGCGCGAACAGGATGGGGAAGACGACGACGCCCGCGAGCACGCCGACGACCGTGTTGAGCACGGCGATGGCGGTGCCGTCAGTGACCAGCGAGCGGTCCTCGCCGAGGTAGGAGGCGTACGTCAGCATCGTGCCCGCGCCCAGCGAGAGCGTGAACAGCGCCTGGCCGGCGGCCTGCGGGAGGATGTCGAAGAAGTTCGCGCGCAGGAAGCCGATGTCCGGGGAGAGGAAGAACGCGACGCCCTCGGCTGCGCCGTCGAGTGTGACGCCCCACGCCGCGAGCGCGACGAGCAACACGACGATGGCCGGCATCATCAGTTTCGTCGCTCGCTCGATGCCACGTCGGACGCCACGGAGCACGACGAGCGCGGTGATGCCGAGGAAGAGGAGGTGGAACGCGACGGCGTCGAACCCGTAGCTGATTGCGCCGAAGTGTGCGCCGGGGTCGGCGAAGTACGCGCCCGTGAAGCTCTCCGCGAAGTAGCGCAGAATCCACCCGCCGACGACGCTGTAGAAGGAGAGGAGGACGATACCAGTGACGACGAAGACGTGGCCGAACCCCGACCAGTACTTCGAGTCGGAGAGGTCGGAGAGCGCGCCGACGGGGTTGCGTCGGGAGCGGCGGCCAATGACGAACTCCGCGAGCAACCCGGGGACGCCGACGAGCAGGACGATGCCGAGGTAGACGAGGAGGAACGCCGCGCCGCCGTTCTCGCTGGTCATCCACGGGAACCGCCAGAGGTTCCCGAGCCCCACGGCCGAGCCGACGGCCGCGAGGATGAAGCCGATTCGTGTCTGCCAGGACTCGCGTGTCATTAGGTACGCCGTAGCAACCCCCCGCATTTGAGGGTTGCGACTGACGAACCGTCAAACCGTAGAAAACACCACGGAACGACGCTAAAAGACCGTTATAGAACTGTGGGTCCGCGCCATAATCGCCACGGCGGTGACGGTTCCTAGAGTCCCGGAATCGGCGGCGCAGCGTAGATGTCCGTGACGCCGAGGTAGAGGGTCACGAACACGCCCACGAGCACGTACGTCCGAATCGACCAGAGCCACGCGGTGGCGAACGTCTCACCGCCGCTGGTGCCCTTCTTGATTTCGTCGACGGCCTCGGGGCCGTACACCCAGCCGACGAAGATGACGCCGAGCAGCACCGACAGCGGGAGCAACACGCTGTACGCGAGCGTGTCGAACCAGCCGAGCCACGCGGTGTTCCACGCGGAGAGCGTGCCGAGGACGAACAGGCCGCCGGCGAACGCGAACGCGGTGCCGGGGCGGCTGTAGCTGTAGTTGTCCACGACGTAGGAGGTGACGACCTCCAGCAGGCTGATTGCCGAGGAGAGCGCGGCGATGAGCACGACGAGGAAGAACACCGCGCCGAGCGCCTGCCCCGCGGCGCCGAGGTCGGCGAACACCTGCGCGACGGCGACGAACAGCGCACCGGGGCCGCCGCCCGCTGCGGCGTCCGGCACGCCGCCGAACTGCACGAACAGCAGCGGGATGACGACGAGGCCGGCGAGCAGGCCGACCGCGGTGTTCAGCACGACGACGAGGCTACCGTCCGCGGGGAGACTGTCGTCGTCACCGAGATAGGACGCGTACGTAATCATCGCGCCCATCCCCAGGGACAGCGAGAAGAACGCCTGGCTCACCGCGAACGGGACGATGCTGCCGAGGTTGTTCGCGAGGTAGCCGAAGTCCGGGGAGAGGTAGTAGCTGTACGCGGCCGCGGAGCCGTCGAGGGTGAACGCGTAGACGGCGAGCGCGACGAGCATGACGACGATGGACGGCACCATCAGCTTCGTCGCCTTCTCGATGCCTTCCTCGACGCCGAACGCGACGATGCCCGCGGTGATGGCCATGAAGACGGCGTGGAAGGCGATGGCCTCCCAGCCTGCGGAGACGGACGCGAAGTAGCCGGCGGCGTCACCGAAGTACGCGCCGGTCGCGCTCCCGAAGACGTACCGGATGACCCAGCCGCCGACGACGCTGTAGTAGGAGAGAATCCACAGACCCGTGAGCAGGCCGATGGCGCCCACGACCGTCCACGCGGGGTGTTTCAGTCGGTCGAACGCTTCGACGGCGTTGATGTTCGCGCGCCGCCCGACGACGAACTCCCCGAGGATGGCGGGGAGCCCGATGAGCAGGGCGGCGAGCAGGTAGACGAAGACGAACGCCGCACCGCCGTTCGTCCCGGTCTTGAACGGGAACTGCCAGATGTTTCCGAGGCCGACCGCCGACCCGACGGCCGCGAGGATGAAGCCGAGTCTCGTGGCCCAGGTTTCTCGTTCTGTCATGTTGTACCACGCCGTACCCGCGCCGTCAGTTAAAAAGCGTACGGTTTGCGAGCGAAGCCCACGCCACAGCCCCGCGAACGAGCGTCAGCCCTCGTGGGTGGCCGCGCGGTACGTCAAGTCGGCCATCGCGAGGAAGAGGAGCGTGCCCGCGACGAACGCCAGCAAGTGCAGCGGCGGCATCGAGAGCCCTTCCGCGGCGACGACGCTCCCGGGGACAACCCACTGCCCGACGACGTAGAACCACTGGACGAGCGAGCGCTCCCGGCCCTGCAGGTCGTAGTGGTCGACGGCGAAGCCGACGACGACCGCGAGAATCGAGAGCACGCCGAGGTGAGCGTGCGCGCCGACCATCCATCCCGGGAGGTTCGGCCCGCCGGGCATGACGAGGTAGGCGTTCTGCATCCCGTACAGCATCTGGACCGCGAGGCCGAGGAACCCCGACGTCTTCAGCACGCGTGTCATGGTTGTCGCATTTCAGGTAAGACAGATTAACCTTATTATCCGTTGTCATCACGTACACAAAACCACCGTGCGAGCGCCGCCCGCGTTTAAGTGGGAGAGCAGTCAACACCCGCTCATGCCCTCCGACAGACGCCTGGTCGCGGGCGGCGTAGCGCTGGTCGCTCTCACCGCCGTCGTCAGCGCGCTCGCGTACCCCGAGATGCCCGCGGAGATGGCGACCCACTGGAACGCCAGCGGCGACGTCAACGACACGATGCCGCGGGCGCTCGGACTCGTGCTGTTCCCAGTGCTGAACGCCGGCCTGTTCGCGCTGTTCGTCGCGCTCCCGCGCGTGGATCCACGAACCGACTACGAGTCGTTCCGGCCCGCGTACGACGCGCTCGCGCTCACGACGCTCGGCTTGTTCGCGTACCTCGACGTCGTGGTCGTGCTCGCGAACCTCGGCTACGCATTCGAACTCCTCCAAGCGCTGGCACCCGCAATCGGCGCGGTCTACGTCGTCGCCGGCACCGTCACCCGCCACGCCGAACAGAACTGGTTCGTCGGCGTGCGCACGCCGTGGACGCTCGAAGACGAAGCCGTCTGGGAGCAGACCAACCGCGTCGTCGGCCGCCTCTTTCAGGTGGGTGGCGTCGTCGCGGCGCTCGGGGTCTTCGTTCCCGCGTACGCGCTCGCGTTCATCCTCGCTCCCGCGCTCGTCGTCGCGGTCGTCTCGTTCGGCTACTCGTACTATCTGTACCGCCAGGGCGACTGAACAGACCAGCAAAATCGCGGGGCAGCGTCCGTCCCGAACTGTGTCCACGACCCGACCGCCGGAAAGCGGCAGGGGTGAGTGAGAAGGGTTGGCTTTATGCGAACCCGCGACAGCCTTCCGAGTGCAAAATGAAGCTCCACGAGTATCAGGCGAAGCAGGTCTTCGCCGAGGCGGGCATCCCGACCCCCGGGTCGACGCTCGCCACGTCCGTCGACGAGGTCGTTGAGGCCGCGAGTGACCTCGGCTACCCCGTCGCGGTGAAGGCCCAGGTACACGTCGGCGGCCGCGGGAAGGCCGGCGGCATCAAACTCGCCGAGAACGAAACCGAAGCCCGCGAGGCCGCCGAGTCCATCCTCGGCATGGACCTCAAGGGGTACACGGTCGACAAGGTTCTCGTCGAGGAAGCAGTCGACTTCACGAACGAACTGTACGTCGGCGTCACCATGGATCGCGGCGAGGGCAAACCCGTCGTGATGGTCTCCGAGAAAGGTGGCGTCAACATCGAGGAAGTCGCGGAGGAAGACCCCGAGGCCATCGCCCGGGAGCACGTCGACCCCGCGTTCGGCCTCCACCCCTTCCAGGCGCGGAAGGTCGTCTACGACGCCGGCATCCCCCGCGAGGTCGCGGGCGACGTCGCATCCATCCTGACGACCCTCTACGAACTCTACGAGGACCGCGACGGCAGCGACGTCGAGGTCAACCCGCTGATGGTCACCAGCGACGACGAAGTCATCGCGGCCGACGCCGTGATGAACATCGACGAGGACGCGCTGTTCCGTCAGCCGGAACTCGCGGAGATGGAAGACGAGGCCGCCGAGGACGAACTCGAAGCCAAGGCCAACGAGTACGGCTTCGACTACGTGCGCCTCGACGGCAACGTCGGCATCATCGGCAACGGCGCCGGACTCGTGATGACGACGCTGGACCTCGTGGACTACTACGGCGGCAAGCCCGCGAATTTCCTGGACATCGGTGGCGGCGCGAAAGCCGAACGCGTCGCGAACGCCCTCGACATGGTGTTCAGCGACGAGAACGTCGACAGCGTCGTGTTCAACATCTTCGGCGGCATCACGCGCGGCGACGAGGTCGCAAAGGGCATCAACAGCGCGCTCGAACAGTTCGACGAGATTCCCAAGCGCGTCGTGGTGCGCCTCGCCGGCACGAACGCCGAGGAGGGCCGCGAGATTCTCAACGACGAGCTGGTGACCGTCGAGGAAACGCTCGAAGGCGCCGTGCAGCGCGCCGTCGAATACGCTGACACGGAGGCAGAACAATGAGCATTCTAGTCGACGACGACACTCGCGTCGTGGTACAGGGTATCACCGGCGGGGAAGGAAAGTTCCACGCCGAACAGATGATCGATTACGGCACGAACGTCGTCGCGGGCGCGGTGCCGGGCAAGGGCGGCCAGGAGGTCGCCGGCGTCCCGGTGTACGACACCGTCCACGACGCCGTCGACGAGGAGGACGCCGACGCCTCGGTCATCTTCGTGCCGCCGGCGTTCGCCGCGGACGCAATCTTCGAGGCCCTCGACACGGACCTCGACCTCGCCGTCGCCATCACCGAGGGCATCCCCACCCAGGACATGGCGAAGGTGAACAAGCGCCTGCAGGAGACCGACACGCGCCTGCAGGGGCCGAACTGCCCGGGTATCATCACGCCTGGCGAGGCGAAACTCGGCATCCTCCCCGGGAACATCTTCTCGGAGGGGAAGGTCGGGCTCGTCTCCCGCTCCGGCACGCTGACCTACCAGGTCGTGGACTCGCTCACCCAGCGCGGCATCGGCCAGACCACCGCCATCGGCATCGGGGGCGACCCCATCATCGGGACGGACTTCATCGACGCCCTCGAACTGTTCGAGGCCGATGAGGAGACCGAGGCCGTCGTGATGTGCGGCGAAATCGGCGGCGAGGACGAGGAGGAGGCCGCCGAGTACATCGCGCAGAACATGGACACGCCGGTTGCCGGCTTCATCGCGGGCCGCACCGCGCCGCCGGGCAAGCGCATGGGCCACGCGGGTGCCATCGTCTCCGGCAGCGGCACCGGTACTGCCGAGTCCAAAATCAACGCGCTCAACGAGGCAGGCGTCCCCGTCGGCGACACCCCAGAGGAAGTCGCGGACGACATCGAAGACCTGCTGTAGCCGGCACGCGCCGCTTTTCTTTCGGAAACGAGCAGCCGGGAGCCGTGGCTGTGCGGTGAGAAACGTGAGGACGGAGCGCAGGTCGCTGCGGGCTCGGACACCCCTGGCCGAGCCACGCGACCGGCGTGTGAATACACACCACGCTGGTAGTTAGGTCCAACGGCCGCGGCCAGCAGTTCTGGTTCTCCCCTCGTGCCGCAGCAGCCCGTAAATCGTCGTTAATTCGGCTTAACCGTCCCAAAACGGCGGCCACTGTATCCCCGGTTTATACTCTAGCCGATTGACCAATCGGACACGATGACTACTACCGCCCCCGACTCGAACCTCCGGGAGTTCTGCCAGGACTGCGACCGAGCGACCCGCCACGCGGTCCGCATCGAGCTCCGCGTGGAGAACCACGCCGTGGACAACCCCGGCTGCTCGCGGGAGCCCTACCGCGTGAGCCGGTGTCTGGTCTGTGACGCCACTGACGCGCGCCGCATGAGCGACGCCTGACGCCAGCGAAACGCCTACGTGTGGGCGTGCGGACGACTGAGTGAATGGAGACCACCCACCGCGTCCACGTCGGCGACGCCCGCGACCTCCCACTCGCCGACGACTCCGTGGACCTCGTGGTCACGTCGCCGCCGTACCCGATGATCGAGATGTGGGACGACGTCTTCGCCGCCCTCGACTCCGCCGTCGGCGACGCGCTCGACGCCGGCGACGGCGACCGCGCCCACGACCTGATGCTCTCCGTGCTTGACGACGCGTGGGCGGAACTCGCGCGCGTGCTCGCCCCGGGTGGCATCGCCGTCGTCAACGTCGGTGACGCCACCCGCAACCTCGGCCGGTTCCGCGTCTACGACAACCACGCGCGCGTCACCGACGCCTTCCAGTCGCTGGGCTTCGACCCGCTCCCGGGCGTGCTCTGGCGCAAACCCACCAACTCCGCCGCGAAGTTCATGGGCAGCGGGATGGTGCCGCCGAACGCGTACGTCACGCTCGAACGCGAGCACGTCCTCGTCTTCCGGAACGGCCAGCGCCGCGAGTTCGAGCCGCGCGCCGACCGCCGCTACGAGGCCGCGTACTTCTGGGAGGAGCGCAACCGCTGGTTCTCGGACGTCTGGGACGACCTCAACGGTGAGCACCAGACGCTCGCCGACCCCGAGTTGCGGGAGCGCTCGGCGGCGTTCCCGCTGGAACTCCCCTACCGCCTCGTGAACATGTACTCCGTCTACGGCGACACCGTCCTCGACCCGTTCTGGGGGACCGGCACCACGAGCCTCGCCGCCGCAATCGCCGGCCGCCACTCCGTCGGCGTCGAACGCGACGACGGCCTCGCCGACGCCTTCGACGACCGCATCCGCGACGCCCCCGCGCTCTCTCGGGAGTTCGCCACCAGCCGCCTCGACGACCACCGCGCGTTCGTCGACGACTCTGGAGACGACTTCGAGTATGCCGCCGACCACTACGACACGCGCGTCCGAACGAAACAAGAACAGGCGATTCGCTTCCACGAAGTCACGGACGTCGAACCGACACTGGACGGCTGGGAAGCGACGCACGAACCGTACGAGGAGTAGGTGGATTCAAACCGGAAGAAGTCAGTCGAGGCGAATGGAAGCGGAGCGAGACGGCCGGGGCGGAGTTGAACCAGAGCAAGCCGTGCCCGCCCCGCTGCGCGCGACTTGCAGGGTTCAACCCCTTCCGACGCCATTCACGCAGTCACGACGCAGCCAGGGACACACGCGTCGCTGGCTGGCGTCGGTTCAAGGAGAAGTGGGTCGGGGCGGAGTTGAACCGCCGACCTGCTCCGTGTGAAGGAGCCGTCATAACCGGACTAGACCACCGACCCGCGCACCAGATAGTACCCGCAGGCCGCCATTAAGGCTTGCGTTTAGTCGACGCGCGGAGTGATGCACCGAACCACGCCCCGATGCCCGCCACCGATAGATTTTAGTCGTTTTGGGCAAACCTAAAACTCGTGCGGCGGACGCCGCCGGCCGTCCGTCCGCGTCTGTCCCAGCCTGTCACCCGTCGGCACCAACCGCGTCCCACACGGGACGAAGGCATCATCTCGTCCGCGCGCCGTCAGTACGACGGCGACTCCTCGCGGACACCTGCTTCCAGATTCGCCAGCCGCGCGAACACGAACAGCGCGTCGGAGAGCCGGTTCAGGTATGCGATTGCGGTCTCGTTGACTTCGTCCTCGTGGTCGGCGAGCGCGACCGCGCGACGCTCGGCGCGCCGGCAGACCGCTCGCGCGTGGTGGAGGCTCGCGCCGGCCTCGTCGCCGCCCGGCAGGATGAACGACTCCAGCGGTTCCAACTGTTCCTCGCAGGCGTCTATCCACGCCTCGACCTGGTTGACGTGCTCCTCGGTGACGACTGGGTCGTCCTCCTCGGGTTCGGGGTTGGCGAGATCCGCCTGCACGACGTGGAGGTGATTCTGCGCGGCCTCGAGGTACTCGTCGAGTTCCTCGACGCCAGTCGGCCGCACCGTCCCGATGAGCGCGTTCACCTCGTCGACGGTGCCGTACGCTTCGATGCGCGGGCTGGTCTTCGATACCCGCGTCATGTCCCGGAGGTCCGTCTTCCCGGTGTCGCCGCGGCGCGTGTAGATTTTCATGCGAAAGTGCGTTCGACGTACGTCAGGATGTTCTCGCTCTCGGCCATCGTCACGCCGTGGTCGTCGTCCACGAGCACGGGGACGCCGCGCTGGCCGCTCACGCGCTTGACCTCGTTGCGTTCGGAGTGCATCGCGTCCACCCAGACCGTCTCGTAGTCGACGCCCGCGTCGTCAAGCGCGTTCGCGGCCTTCTCGCAGTACGGGCAGCCGTCCAGTTCGTAGAGTATCAGACCCATACCGTCCCTTGGCGGGGCGGCGGCAAAGTAGTTGGTCCCGAACCGTTTTGCCCCCGCACTCCGTCGCCTCGTGCGTGCCATCGAACCTCTTCGAGACGACGTTCGCCGTCGGCGAAGTCGTCGCCGCAGAACCGTTCCCGGAAGCCCGCAAGCCCGAACTCGTGAAACTTGACGTCGACCTCGGCGAGGAGGTCGTCCAGTCGGCCGCGCAGACCGGCTACAACTACGACCCCGACGACCTCGTCGGCCGGCAGGTGTTGTGCGCGACGAACCTCGGCACGGTCAACATCGCGGGCTACGAGTCGGAAGTGCTCACCGTCGGCGTCCCGGACGAAAATGGCAACCCCATGCTCGTTGGCCCGGACGAGGACGTACCGCTGGGCGGCGAACTCTACTAGTTACTAGTCGCCGGCTTCGACGACCTCGTAGCCGACGTTGCGCTCGCGCAGCGGGTCGGTGTGCTCGGAGAGCCGGTCAGTCGTCGCCACGAGCAACACGGACAGTCCCTTGCTCGCGGCTTCCGGGACGGCTTCGGCGGTCCCGAAGCGGATGTCAGGCTCGACGCCAGCGTCCCGCACGGCGACGAGTGCTTCGACGCCCGCAGCAGCCACGCGGTCGTGTTCCGCAAGCCGGTCTTCGACGACGTCCTTGGCGAGCGCGCGACTCCCGCCCTCTCGAACAGTCGGAACCGAGAGCACGGTAACTTCGCCGGGCTGGTAGTCGAGCATTCCCTCGAACTCCGCGGCACCAACGTCCTGGCCGGGTTCGGCCGACGTGACTGCGACGGCGGTGGCGCTGCCGACGTCGCCGGGCGTGGCGTGCATCACGCCGTCCTGCATCGCGAGCGTGACGCGCTGGCCCTCCTGGATTTCCGCGGTGGCGATGGCGGTGTCGACCTCGACCTCTTCGATGACGTTCTCGGAGACGTACTCCACGAACGACCGGAGGTCGTCGGTCTGGGAGATGAGCCAGTCGACGCCCTCCTTGGTGACCTCGTAGCGGCCGCGGCCGTGCTTGCGCACGTGGCCGTCCTCGACGAGGTCGCCGAGGTAGTCGCTGACCGCTTGCGCGGTGACGCCGATGGCTTCCGCGATTTCGCGCTGGCTGACCGCGGGCTGGCGTTCGGCGATTTCGACGAGTATCTGGTAGCGTGTGGCGTTGCGCTTGCTCCGGAGAACCCCCAGCTCCCCAACGGTGCTCGAATCGCTCATTCACCACGACCTGACGCGTCCCTAATTCAAGTATCTTTGTACAAACTCCGTCCTCGGTTGCGCTACTGGCCGTTTCGCCAGCCATAACAAAACCACACTTTCTCTAATACAACCAAAATTGTTTTAGGCGCTACTGCTGTTGTGTTCGGTGATGGCTCAGACCCGACTCCCCCACGACGCCAAAGCCGGACCGACCAAATCGGAGGTGCGAGCAGTCCTCCGGGCCAAGCTCGCGCTCGGGCCCGACGACCACTTCGCCGAAGTCGGCTCCTGCACGGGCGCAGTCACAGCCGACGCAGCCCGCGACGCTGGCCGCGTCACCGCCGTCGAGCGCAAGCGCGAGCGCGTCGAGACCACCGAACGCAACCTCGCAGCGAACGGCCTCGCGGACGCCGTCGACGTCCGCCACGCCGAAGCCCCCAATGGCCTCCCCGAGGACGCCGACGCGCTGTTCCTCGGCGGCAGCCGGAACTACGAGGCCGTCCTCGACTACGCCGTCGACGCGAGCGTCGAGACGGTCGTGATGAATGTCTCCCGCCTGGAAGTCGCGGGCGCTGCCACCGAGGCGTTCCGCGAACGCGACCTCCTGGAGGAGGTCGTCCAGTTCCAGGTGAGCCACGGCTACGAGCTCGCGGGCGCGACCTCCTTCGACTCCCAGAACCCCGTCTACATGCTCGTCGGGAGCGCCACCGAGGACGCCGCGGAGGGCGACCGATGACCCTCTACGGTGTCGGCCTCGGTCCTGGCGAAGCCGACCTCGTGACCGTACGCGGGAAGCGCGTCCTCGAAACCGTGGACGTCGTCTACTCGCCTGGCCGGCTCTCGCGGACGGTCGCCACCGAACACGTCCTCGAGTCGCGCATCGGCGACCTCGACTTCCCGATGACGCGGGACCCACAGGAACTCCGCGACGCGTGGCGGGACGCCGCCGCGGAAGTCGCACCGCGTGCCAGCGACGGGGACGCCGCGTTCGTGACGCTCGGCGACCCGAACGTCTACTCGACGTTCGGCCACCTCCGCCGCACGCTCGACGCTTTCCACCCCGACGTGGACGTGGAGGTCGTCCCGGGCGTCAGCGCGGTCACCGCGTTCGCCACCGCGCTCGGCGTGGAAATCGACGCTGGTGCAGGGCTCGCGCTCCGCGAGGCCGCCCAGGGGAAATCCCCGACTGGCCCGGACCGCATGGTCCTGTTCAAGGTCACGGACGCGCCCGCGACCCACGACGGCCTCGTGGACGCCGGCTACGACGTCACGTACGGCCGTCGGCTGTTCATGGAGCAGGGCGACGAGCGCGTGACGAGCGACCCCACCGAAATCGCCGAGCGGGACTACTACACGCTCGCGTACGCCGAACGCGCGGACTTACAGAAGGACCGCCCGACGGCCTTCGAGGACGCCCGCGACGGTGCAGACAGTCCTAATGGAGTGGTCGGCGGTGACTGACGCGACGGACCCGCAGGCCGCCATCGACGCCGCCAGCGAGCAGCGCGAACGCGGCCGCGACCCCCGCGTCTACGAGCACACCGCCGGCGACGTCCAAGAGGGCATCCCGTTCATCGGCGCTGGCCCGGGTGACCCCGGCCTGCTCACGGTGACCGGAAAGGAACTCGTCGAGGATACAGACCTCGTCGTACACGCCGGCTCGCTCGTGAACAGCGAACTCCTGGACGAGTACTGTGCGGACGCCGAGACCGTCTCCTCCGTGGGGAAGGACCTCGAAGAACTGATACCGCTGATGCGGGACGCCCACGAGGACGGCCGCACCGTCGTCCGCCTGCACAGCGGCGACCCCGCAATCTACGGCGCGGCCCTGGAGCAGATGGACGCCCTCGAACAAGAAGGCGTCCCGACGTACATCGTTCCCGGCGTCACGTCGGCGTTCGCGGCGTCGGCGACGCTACGCACGCAACTCACGCTGAACGGCACCGCGAACCACGTCGCATTCACACGCCCGCAAGGACGCACACTTGACCCGGAGGACGACCACGTCTCCGACTTCGTCGAGATGGGCGACGTGACGACCTGCATCTACCTCGGCACGCACGCCATCCCGGACGTGATGGACCGACTCCGCGACGACGGCCACGACCCCGACACCCCCGTTACCGTCGTCTACCACGCGTCGTGGCCCGACGAGGACGTCATCGAGGGCACCGTCGAAACCATCGGCGAGAAAGTCGAGAACGCGGGGTACCGAGCCTCCGCGCTCGTCGTTATCGGCGACGCCGGGGCGGGCGCGAACTACGACCGCTCGTACCTCTACGGCGACTGGGCGAACCGTAGCGGCAGCGAGAGCGAGGCGGACGACTAACCATGAGCACCGACAGCAACGACAGCGACGGTTCTGGAGCGCACTGTTCGACGCCCGACTCCGACGGCGAGGTCGCCGAAGACATCGCCATCGTGGCGTTTGAGCGGAAGATGAGCACCGCCGAGGACATCGTGGCGGGCATCGGCGACCGCTACGACTCCATCGAGATTCTGGAGTACCACGGCGACGTCTTCGAGGAGCACTGGGGCGAGTACGACTGCTTCGTCGGACTGATGGCCTCCGGCATCGCGATGCGCAAGACCGCGGGCCTGCTCGACGACAAGTGGGACGACCCCGCGGTCGTCGTGGTCGACGAGGAACTCACGTGGGCGATTCCACTCACCGGCGGCCACCACGGCGCGAACCAGGTCGCCGACGACCTCGCGTCGATGGGTGCGGTACCGGCCGTGACCACGGCCAGCGAGGCCGCGGGCAAGCAGGGCGTCGAGGAGCGCGCGCGAGCCCTCGACGCGCACGTCGTCAACGGCGACTCCACAGTCGCGACGAATCTCGCGGTCCTCGACGAGAATCTCGGCCCGGTCGCGCGCCTCGACGGCCCCGCGGCCGTGCTCGCCGACGACGACGTCACCGTCCTCAAGCGCAACGGCGACGACGGCGTCGTCCTCGGAACGGGCAGCGTCTCCGGCGCGAAGAAACAGCAGTTCCTCGACGCGTGGGCGGCCAGCCTCGAACCCACGGACTACAACCTCGACGACGTGGAGTTCATCGCGACGGGCACCCGGAAAGCGGACGAAGACGGACTGCTCGCCGCTGCCGAGGAACTCGATTTGGGCGTCGTCTCCTTCGAGAAGGAGACCCTCGAAGACCACGAGGGCCCGACGCCCTCGCGCTCGAAGGAACTCATCGGCTGGCCCGGCATCGCGGAGGCGTCCGCAATCGCGGGCGGCCACGACCACGACCTGCTCGTTGAGAAGGAGCGCTACGACGAGGCCGTGACAGTGGCGGTGGGACGATGAGCGCTGATACATCTACCGACAGCGATGCCGCCACTGCTACCGACACCAGCGACTACGGTACGCTGTACGTCGTCGGCATCGGCCCCGGCCTCCCGGGCGGGATGACTCAGCGCGCGAAGGACGTGGTGCGAACGGCGGACTGCGTGGTCGCGTCGAACCTCTACCAGGAGTTCCTGCGACGCGACGGCACGCTCCCGCCCGAGGACGCCGGCGAGCGTCCCGACCAGGAAATCGTGCGTTCGACGATGGGGCGGCAGGTCGAACTCGCGCGTGAGGCGTTCGAGCGCGTCCGCGACGGCGAGGACGTCGCGCACGTCTCCGGCGGCGACCCGAATGTCTACGGCAAGTCCGACTTGGTCTACCTGATGGCCGAGGAGGACGAGGCGTACGACGTCCCCATCGAAATCGTGCCAGGCGTGACGGCGGCGCTGGGCGGCGCGGCGAACCTCGGTGCGCCGCTGTCGAACGACTTCTGCACCATCTCGCTGTCGGAGAAGTGGCGCGGCTGGGAGGAAATCGAGGAGAAACTCCGCGCGGCCGCCATCAGCGGGTTCGTCGTCGTCCTCTACAACTGCTGGCGGGACTACGAGCGCGCCGTCCAGGTGCTCCGCGAGGAGCGCGCGGACGACGTGCCCGTCGCCATCGTCAACGACGCGGGACGGGGCGACGCCGGCCGGAACACCGAGGGCGAGACGCACACCGTGACGACGCTCGGAGAGGTCGCCGACCACGACGAGAAGGTCGGCGGCATGGGCACCTCGATTCTCGTCGGGAACCACGAGACGGAGGTATGGACCAACGACCACCGCGAACACCTCGTCACCCCGCGCGGCGGGCGTGACGTCGAGGACTTCTGATGAGCACTGACGACACCACCACCGAGACCGACGCATCGACTTCCAACTGTGGCGCAGCGAGCACGACGGACTCGTCCAGCGAGTCGAAGTGCGGCGCGTCCAGCAGCACCGACTCGTCGTCTTCGTCGTGTGGCGCGTCCGAGAGCACCGAGGAGAAGGTTGGCTCGACCGCCGATGACTTCGACGCCGACCCCGGCAAACTCACCGCAGTGGGCCTCGGCCCCGGTCAGCCCAAGGGGATGACTGAGCGGGCGAAGGGCGCGCTCGCGGACGCCGAACACATTGTCGGGTACACGACGTACATCGACCTCATCCCCGACGACATCACCGACGACGCGGAGGCCATCTACGACACGCCGATGTGCGGCGAGGTCTCCCGCACGGAGGAGGCCATCGACCGCGCGCTCGCGGGCAACGACGTCGCCATCGTCGGGAGCGGCGACCCGAACGTCTACGCGCTGGCGGGGCTCGCACTCGAAATCGTGGAGTCGAAGGGTGCGACCGCGTCCGCACTGGACTTCGAGGTCGTGCCGGGCGTCCCCGCAGCCCAGTCTTGTGGGGCGCGGCTCGGCGCACCGCTCGTGAACGACTCCGTGAGCGTCTCGCTGTCGGACCACCTCACGCCGATGCCGGAAATCGAGTCGCGGCTGCACGCCGTCGCCGGCGAGGGGTTCACCATCTCTATCTACAACCCGTGGAGCCGCAAGCGTCGCGAGAACTTCCAGAAGGCCTGCGAGATTCTGCTCGCGCACCGCGACGCGGACACCCCCGTGGGTATCGTCCACGGCGCGGGCCGCGAGGACGAGGAAGTCGAACTCACGACGCTGGGCGAGCTGGAGTCGTACGGCGAGACCGACCTCGTGGACATGACCACGACCGTTGTCGTCGGCAACGAGGACACGTACGTCTTCGACGACCGGATGGTCACCCCGCGCGGCTACGAGACGAAGTACGACTACTGATGTACCGAGTGACAATCGACCGCGACGCCTGCGACGGCGTGTTCGCGTGCCTGACGCGCGACCCGCGGTTCGTCGAGGACGACGACGGCATCGCCACGCTCGACCCGGACGCGGACCCCGCGCCGCCCGAGGATAGCGACGAGGGTACCATCGAGCGAGACGACGAAACGGTGGTCGGAACGTTCGACGACGAGCGCGTCGCGGACGCCGAGGACGCCGCAGCAGCGTGCCCGTTCGACGCCATCACCGTCGAAGCCGTGGAGGGCGAGCCGTGAGTACCGACGAGTCCGACGTGGCCGTGCCGGCGTCCGCGCTCGCCGCGCACCCTGAGACCGCGTACTTCTGGGGGTACGTCGCGGGCGCGGGGGAACTCGGCGACGCCTGCGTGACCGTCGAGACGAGCGACGAGGCCGTCGCCGACAAACTCGCAGCCATCGCCGGCGGCGAGCGCACCGGCCACCACGTCGAGGAACGCGAGTACGCCCACGACACGTCGATTACGCGCCGCGAGGACGAGTACACCGTGCAGGTGTTCGGCGGGCTCGCGGCCCGCGCGGCGGCCGCGTTCGGCCTGCCCATTTCGGGCGACGCGGGCGGCTACCGGCTGGACGCGCTCGCCGACCACGACCGCCAACTCCTCCGCGGACTCGTCGAAGCCTGCGGCACGGTCTGCTTCAAGTCCTCGTCGGGCACCGTGGGGCTCTCGTTCGTCCACGACGACCGCGCGCTCCTCGACACGATTCAGTCGCTCCTCGACGACGCGCCCGTGGACGCGCCGTACGGCGAATTGGCCGACGCCTCCTCGGGCTACTACTTCAGCGTCGAGGACGACGCCGTCCCGGAAGTCGGCGCGTGGCTCTACGAGGGCAGCGAGGCGTCTGGGCTGTTCGCGCCGTCGCGCCGCCGGAAGCTCCGGCGGAGCCTCGAACAGGCTGAAGACGTCGACGTCTCGCTGGAGGTGGGGCCGTGAGCCGCACCGACGAGGCGACGGCCAGCCTGAACGACGAAGCCGTCCTGCTGGTCGGCCACGGCTCGCGCCGTGAAGAGTCCAACGAGCAAGTGCGCACGCTCGCTGCGGACCTCGAAGCGCGGCTGGGCGTACCCGTGGACGCGGGGTTCCTCGAACTCGCGGAGCCGTCGATTGCGGACGCCATCGACGCGCTCGCGCCCGCTGTCTCCAGCATCTCCGTGGTCCACCTGTCGCTGTTCGCCGCCAGCCACGTCAAGAACGACGTGCCCGCGGCGCTCCGGCAGGCGCGCGCCGACCACCCCGACGTGGCCTTCGACAACGGCTCGCATCTCGGCGTCCACCCGGCCATCGTCGACCTGCTGGACGACCGCGCCGCGAGCGTCGAGGCCGACCTCGGCGTCGACCGCGCGAGCGACGACGTGGCGGTCGTGCTGTGCGCTCGCGGGTCCAGCGATCCGGATGCGAACGCCGACGTCCACAAACTCGCTCGCCTGCTCTACGAAGGCCGCGAGTTCTCCCGCGTGGACGCGACGTTTATCGGCGTCACGGAGCCGACACTCGCGGACACGCTCCACGACGTCGCCAAACACCGCCCGGACGCCGTGGTCGTCCTGCCGTACATGCTCGGCGACGGCGTGCTCACGGGCCGCATCCGGGACGGAGCCGCCGACTTTGACGCTGAATACCCCTACGTGGAAGCGGCCTGTGGCGACCCGCTGGGCACGGACCCCCGGCTGCTGGACGTGCTCGGCGACCGCTGGCAAGAAGCCCGCACGGGCAGCGTCGAGATGTCCTGTGACACCTGCAAGTACAAGGTCGAATTGGACGGCTACGAGGAGGACGTCGGCGGCGCGAAGGCGATGCTGCGCGCGCTCGACCACCGCGAAGCCCACGCCGACCGCGAGAACGTCGCCGACGCCCCCCACGCCCACGACGCGCCCGACAAGCACGTCGCCGTCTGCACGAACCAGACGTGCGCGACGGACGGCGCGCCCGCAGTCCTCGAACGCCTCCGGCAAGCCGCCCGGGACGCCGACGGCGGGAACGTGCGCGTCACGCGCTCGTCGTGCCTCGGCCAGTGCGGCGACGGCCCGAACGTCGCCGTCTACCCGGACGGCGTCTGGTACCAGCGCGTCGCCCCCGACGACGCCGACCGCATCGTCGCCTCACACCTCGACCGCGAGCGCATCGTCGCCGACCTCGACTCACAGCTACTATGACCTGCCACGAACTCGAAGCCCTACGACTCGGCCTGATGAACGTCCTCGGCACTACCGACCGGAGCGCCCGCGAGCACGCCGAGAAAGAACTAGAGGGACACCTCGACGGCCCCATCGAAGGGCTGGCGAACGCCGACTCCCTCTCGGAACTCCAGCGCCACCTCGATGCCGCGCTCGTCGACCTCGAAGAGGAGGTCGCCGCGACCGACGAGAGCGACCCCGAGTACGACTACCTCCGTGGCCGCCTCATCGCGGTGCGAGACGCCGAGCGCTCGCTGGCCCGCCTCGCGGACCACGGCGACTCGTTCCTCGACGACCTCGGTGAGACCCACCATTCGCTGCACGATGCCTTCCCGGCAGACGAGTAGCCGCGCGGTCGAGTTAGGGGGCGTCCAACCGAACGGTTCCCGGCAACTCGGCCGCCGGTCGAGCGTCTGTCTCACCGACGACGGCGCCGTCGCCGGCCTCGCTGACGGGACGGTCGCGGCGTTCGACGGCGACCCGACCGAACGGTGGCGAAACGAGGCCGACCACCGAGGGAGCGTCGTCGCGCTCGCACCCTTCGCGGACGGCGTGCTCGCCGGTGAGCGCGGCGTGGACGGCGAGATACGCCTCCACGACGCCGACACTGGCGACGTGCGCTGGCGGTACCGGACCGCAGACGACATCGGCGACCCGGAACGCGAGACGCGGTTCTACCTGCCGTTCGTCGCCGACGCGGTAGTGAGCGACGGCGGGAAGCGCGCGTTCGTCGCTGCGCGCCGCTACGAGCGCGGCCCGGACGGCGGCCGGAACTTCCGGAGCGCAGTCTACGCGTTCGAGGCGGACGGGAGCGTCGCGTGGCGGTTCGCGGCCGACGCGTCGCCGATTAGCCTCGCCGCGGACGGCGACCGCGTGGCCGTCGCGTACAACCGCTGTCCCGGCGACCACGGCGCCGGGCTGGTCGTTCTGGACGCCGACACGGGCGAGGAGCGGCGGCGCTGGGACCCGCCGGGAGGCGGCGACCGGCGCGTCGGCGACGTCGCGCTCGCCCCGGGCGGGTTCGTCGCCGCGAGCCACGCGGACTACCGCGGCTACCGCATCGACGGCGACGGCGTCCGGTGGGCCGTCGACCTCGGGCGGCCGGTCGAGCGCGGCGACGAGACAGTGTACGCGTATCCGAACCACGTCCACGCGACCGGTGCGGGAGCCGTATTCGTCACCGGGAATACCTACCCCGAGGCGGGCCGCGAGACGGACGCCCGCCACCCGAGCGAGCACACCGCGGTCGGGGTGACACCGGACGGCGACGTCGCGTTCGCGGACGAAGTCGGCGGCTTCTCTCACGAGACGGCGATTCACGGTGACCGGCTCGCAGTGCCAGTCGCACAGCACTTCCGCGAGCGCGATGCGTCGAGACACGGCGTCCGCGTCTACGACGTCGAGGGAGGACGCACGGAGTCGTGGAGCGCACCGGGCGTCGTCACGGCCGCAGCAATCGACGCTGACCGCGTCACGGGCGTCGAAGAACCAGTCACGTACCACGACGACGGCGAACAGCGGGGCGCGTACCGGCTCCGGCTGTTCGACTGACCCTGTTTTCAGGCGAGTAACTGCACCGCGAACGCGAGCACGACGACGCTCGCGCAGAGTTCGACCGCGGCGTGGGCGTGCTGGCCGCGCTCGCGCGCTGCCGTGAACACGCCGCCGAGTCCGGTGCCGACGCCGACCATCGTGACGGTCAGCGCGACGCCGTACACCCCGACGCTTGCAGCCGTCGCATCGAGGCCGGCGGTCGGCAGGACGGCGGAGACGAGCGCGAGCATGCTCACCGGCGGCGACAGCGCGAACAGCGAACCGACGACACCGGTGCGGAGGTAGTCGCGGCGCGTCTCGTGGCTGTGACTGTGGAGGTGGGCGTGCGCCCGCGACAGGACGCGCCCGACCAGATTCGAGGCGTCCTCGGGCGACGGCCGCGCGGACCGCCCGCGGAGTCGGCGCGCCCCGGTAATGGCGAGCAGCGCGGCGACGGCGACGAGAATCCCACCGGCCACCAGCGTCCCGCACTCGTCGACGACCGCGGGCACGGTGCTGGCGGCGGTGCCGAGCAGCGTGAGCACGGCGACCCACGCGACCACGACCAGGACGTGCCCGACGGCGAAACTCCCGCCGACGAACGCGGCGTGCGTCCACCGGTCGGTGGCGCTGGTGAGCGCGGAGATGCCGGCTGCGTGGTCGGGTTCGAGCGCGTGCGTCACGCCCAGCACGGCCGCCGCACCGAGCACGCCGAGGCCGGCACCAGCGCCGAGGCCAGCCATCAGTGCTCACCCCCCGCAGTGCGGACGGCGCCGTCGATTCGCTCGGGCGTCAGCGCGTCCAAGGGAACGCGCTCGCCGCCAGCAGCGCGTACCACGTCGTCCACGAGGCTCGCGCGACCGCCGTCCCCGGCGTCCACGACGAGCACTTCCGCGCCGCGGTCGGCCAGCGCGCTCGCGGCGGCCGTCTCCGGCGCGGCACCCGCACCCGGCTCGACCGTCTCCGAGCGCGACTGCCCGGGAACGAGCGGAGCTGCGTCCTCGGCGTCGTCGCCCTCGTCGCTCGATTCGTTCTCGGACTGCTCGGCCTCCGCGGCGTTCCCGCCGCCTCCATGTTCTTCCTCCGAACCACTGGAATCGGGATTTGTCGGTAACTCGTTACTGTGCTCGTCGTCCGGCTCGTAGTCCGCTCCCGAGTCGACCGACTCGTCGTCCGTTTCGGCGTCTGATTCGCCGCTCTCTCCGTCGTGCTCCGCGTCGTCCGTTCCGCCCTCGAAGTGGTCGTCGACGACGTCCTCGGGGTCGGGCGCGTCCTCAAACGGTCGGGACTGGAGGCGGTGCGGGAGCGCGAACTCGGCGGCGCGCTGGACGTCGGCCTCCGTGACAGTAGGGCGGCCGTCGAGCGCGGCGAACGTGCGCGCGGCGCGAGCGGTGGCGACGTCGGCGCGGTGGCCGTCGACGCCCGCGTCCCGGCAGAGTTCGGTAATCTCGCGGACGAGCGACTCCGGAAGGTCCACTTCGGAGAGCAAGTCGCGCGCGCCGAGCAGTCGCTCGCGGACTTCCTCGGTCGCCTCACCGTAGTCGCCGTCGAAGCCGTCGAGCGCGCGCGAGACGATTGCCGCGCGGTCGTCGAGGTCGTCGCTGCCCGCGACGCGCACCTGGAGCGCGAAGCGGTCGCGGAACTGCGGGCGTAGCTCGCCCTCCTCGGGGTTCATCGTCCCAATCAGGGTGAACTCAGCGGGGTGGGTGACGCTGACGCCGTCACGCTCGACGCGATTGACCCCGGAGGCGGCGGCGTCGAGGAGGACGTCGACGAGGTGGTCGTCGAGGAGGTTCACTTCGTCGACGTAGAGGACGCCGCGGTTCGCCCGCGCGAGTAAACCAGGGTTGAACTCGGCGTCGCCGTCGAGCGCGTCCGGGACGGACAGCGACCCGACGACGCGGTCGCGGGACGCACCGAGCGGGAGCGTGACGAACGGAACTGGTCGCGTCTCGACGGGCGGGTCGTCTCGGGTCCGGCAGTCCACGCACTGGCGCTTCGGGTCGTCGGGCGGGCAGCCGTAGGGACAGTCGGCGACGGCGCGCTGGTCGGGGAGGAGGTCGGTAAGCGCTCGCGCCGTCGTGGACTTCGCGGTGCCCTTCTCGCCGGTCGCGAGGAGGCCGTCGAGGGCGTCGTTGGCGGCGACCGCGAGGAGCGCGTCCTTGAGGTCGCGCTGGCCGACGACGGCCGGGAACGGCACACCGGCGCGGCTCGCCTGCGACAGCTTTTTGCCGCTTCCTAATTCAACCATAGTTGTAATACCACAACGTGGGTTTAACATACTTATGCCTGAGATTGCACTCTACACCGCGACCGAGAACGAACTCGGCTCCATCCAGGCGGCCGCCGAGCGCGTCGAGGCGGACCTCCTCGCGCGCTCGGAGAGCGACCTCGACGACGACACCGACGTCGAGGCGTTCGTCGACGCCGCCGCGGACGCCGACGCCGCCGTGTTCTGGCTACACGGTGCCGAGGACAGCATGCCCGGTTACGACCGCGCGACCCGACGACTCGCCGACGAGGGCGTCCCGCTCGTCGTCAAGTCTACGGGCGACGCCTACGCCGTCGAGGACACCACCGTCGCCGCGGAGGACCGCGACGCCGTCTACGAGTACCTCGACCGAGGTGGCACGGCGAACGTCGCCAACTGCGTGCGCTTCCTCGTCGACCGCTACTCGCCGGCCGACCGCCCGCACGACGACCCCGTCGCGCTCCCGACGGAGGGCGTCTACCACCCCGACCACCCGGGCGTCGCGTACGACGAACTCCGCGCGACCTTCGACCCCGACGCGCCGACCGTCGCGGTCTGGTTCTACGAGTCCCACTGGACCCACGAGAACACCCGCTACGTCGACAGCGTCGTCCGGGCCTTAGAGGCGCAGGGCGCGAACGCCCTCCCGATTTTCTGCAATCCCGCGACCGACACGGACGAGCAGGAGGACGCCGAGTGGGTGACCGACGAGTGGCTCCTGGAGAATGGCGAGCCCGTCGTCGACGCCGTGCTCTCCTCGTTCATGTTCTCGCTGTCGATGGACGAGCGCGGCCGCTCGGCCTCCGACGAGGGCGATTCGGCCGAGGACGTGTTCCTCGACCGCCTCGGCGTCCCAGTGCTCCAGACCGTGACGACGATGCGCTCGCGCTCCCGGTACGAGTCCGCGGACACGGGCGTGATGGGGTTCGAACTCGCGCTCTCCGTGGCGCTCCCGGAGTTCGACGGGAACGTCATCACGCACCCGATTTCGGGGAAGGAACGCACCGACGACGACGCGGGCATCGGCACCGCGCCCAAGCAGCACTTCCCCATCGAAGACCGCGTCGACCACGCCGCCAGCCTCGCGGTGAACTGGGCGCGACTGCGCCACCTCGACAACGACGAGAAGCACGTCGCCGTCGTGCTCCACGACTACCCGCCCAGCGACGACGGCATCGGCACCGCGTTCGGCCTCGACACGCCCGAGAGCACGGTCAATCTGCTCGACGAACTGGACGCACGCGGGTACAATCTCGGCGGAAAGACGCCCCCCGAGGGACAGGCGCTCATCGAGCAGTTGACGAGCCAGCTTACGCTGGACGACCGCTGGGTCGCCCCCGAGGACGTCCGTGAACACAGCGTCGACGTGGTTTCGACCGAGGAGTACGCAGACTGGTGGGCGGACGCCGACCCGGAGTTCCGCGAGAACGTGGTCGCGGAGTGGGGCGACCCGCCCGAGCGCCCGTTCGCGATTCCGGGCGTCGAGTACGGGAACGTGCTCGTGACCGTCCAGCCGCCGCGCGGGTTCGGGATGGACCCACAGAAGGTCTACCACGACAGCGACCTCCAGCCGCCCCACGACTACTACGCGTTCTACGCGTGGCTCCGCGAGGACTTCGACGCGGACGCGGTCGTCCACCTCGGCACGCACGGGAGTTTGGAGTGGCTGCCCGGGAAGACCGTCGGTCTCGATTCGGCGAGCGCGCCGGACGCGCTGCTCGGCGACCTGCCGAACGTCTACCCGTACATCGTCAACAACCCCGGCGAGGGCACGCAGGCCAAGCGCCGGTCGTACGCCGCGGTCGTGGACTACCTCACGCCCGTGATGAGCAACGCGGGCACGTACGACGAACTCGCCGAACTCGAAGAACTGGCGTCGCGCTACCGAGAAGCCGGCACTGGCTCGGGCGCCGACAGCGAGGCCCACCTCGCCGAGCGCATCCGCGAGCACGTCGACGACCTCGACCTCGCGGTCGAACTCGGGATCGCGGGCGAAATCTCGGAGAAGGCGGACGTGAGAGGTCCCGAGGAAGCCGGGACGTCGCTGGCAGAAGGCGACGTATCGGGTGACGACGTGGATATCGAGGAACTGGTCGAGCGCGTCCACGAGTACGTGACGGACGTGAAGACCACCCAGATTCGGCTGGGGCTCCACACGATGGGCGAACCCCCGGAAGACGACCGCCTAGTGGAGTATCTCGTCGCGCTCACGCGCCTCGAAAACCCCGGCGCGCCGTCGCTGCGCGAGTCGGTCGCGGGCGTGCTCGGCGTCGACTACGAGACGATGCTCGACTCCCCGGGCGCGTACAACGAGGAACTGGGAATGACGTACGCCGAGGCAGCCGACGCGGTGCACGAGACGAGCGTCGACCTCGTGGAGACGCTGGCCGCAGAAAACTTCGACGTGCCCGCGTCGAACGTCGAAGGCGAAGCCGACGACGAGGTGAACATGAATCTGCTCGTGGTCGACATCGACACGCTCGGCGACGCGCGGGCGAAGTCGGGCGCGCACGACGACCTCCGCGACGTGCTGGAGTTCATCTGCGAGGAGGCCGCGCCGCGGGTGTTCGGCGCGGAGACCGAGATTCCCCAGACGGCGGACGCACTGAACGGCGAGTACGTGGAACCGGGCGGGAGCGGCGCGCCGACGCGCGGCGGCGTCGACCTGCTGCCGACGGGTCGGAACTTCTACACGCTGGACCCGCGGAAGGTGCCCGCGAAGACCGCGTGGGACGTGGGGAAGGAGGTCGCGGACGGCATCGCGGAACGCCACCGCGACGAAGAGAACGAGTACCCCGAGGAGGTCGGCGTGGTCGCGTGGGGGACGCCGACCGTGCGAACGCGCGGGGAGACCATCGCGCAGGTGCTCGGTCTGATGGGCGTCCGCCCGGTGTGGACGGACGCCGGCCGCGTGGACAGCGTGGAGCCGATACCCCTGGAGGAACTCGGCCGCCCCAGAATCGACGTGACGACGCGCGTCTCCGGGCTGTTCCGGGACGCGTTCCCACAGGCTGCGGGCGTGATTCACGACGCCGTCGAGGCGGTCGTCGACCTCGACGAGTCCCACGACCAGAACTACGTGAAGAAGCACGTCGAGGCGGACGCCGCGGAACTCGAAGCGGAGGGCGTCGAGAACCCCGAGCAAGCGGCCAAGCACCGCGTGTTCACGACCCGGCCGGGCGGCTACGGTGCGGGGACGAACAAGGCCGTCGACGAGGGCGAGTGGGAAGACCGCTCGGACCTCGCGGACGTGTACGTCCAGTGGGGCGGCTACGCGATGGGGTCGCGGGGCCGCGTCTCGGAAGCCCACGACGCCTTCGAGCGCCGCCTCGGGAACGTCGACGCCACCGCGAAAATCGAGGATACGATGGAGCAAGACGAGTTCGACTCCTCGGACTGGTACGCGTTCCACGGCGGGTTCATCACTGCCGTCGCGGAGGAGTCCGGCGAGGAGCCCGCCTCCTACGTGGGGGACTCCAGCGACCCCGACAACGTGGACGTCTACACGAACGAGGAGAAGGTCCGGAAGGCGATGCGCGCTCGCGTGCTCAATCCCGAGTGGCTGGACTCGATGGAGGAGCACGGCTACAAGGGCGCAGGCGACCTCTCGTCGACGGTCGACGTGACACTCGGGTGGGACGCCACGACGGGCGTCGTCTCCGACCGTCTCTGGGAAGACGTCGCCGAGCAGTACGCCCTCAACGAGGACCGACAGGAGTGGCTGCGGGACGTGAACCCGTGGGCGCTAGACTCCATCACGGACACGCTCCTGGAGGCCATCGAGCGCGGGCTCTGGGACGCCGACGACGAGACCGCCGAGCGCCTGCGCGACCTGAACCTCCAGGTGGAGGGCGACCTCGAAGCCAAAGCCAGCGAGTCCCCTGCTGCGAGCGCGGAGGTGTCCTCGGATGACGACTGACGGCGACTTCGAGTCGTACGCGGACCTCGGCGCGACGACGGAGAACGCGATGGACATCGCGGAGACGAGCATGGATCGCGTACGCGAACTCGTGCCCGACGAGACGCTCGCGGACCGCGTGCGCCAGAAGTCCGTGCACGCGACCGGCGACCCCGAGTTCCAGCACCTCGTGCGGTTCACGGGGAGCGACGACTCCGAGCCGGTCCGCGCCGGAGCGCGCGCGGTGCTCGACGAGGCCCCCATCGTGACGGACATCACGATGGTGAAGGCGGGAATCACGGGCCGCGGCCACGACTGCGCGGTGCGGAAGGCAATCGGGAACGGCGCCGAGTTGGCGGCCGAGACGGGGATGACCCGCACCGCCGCATCCGTACTCGAACTCGACAAGGAGGGCGTCTACGACGGCGCGATAGCCGTGGTCGGGAACGCGCCGACGGCGGCGCTCGCGCTTGCGGACTGCATCGAGGATGGCACCCGGCCAGCGGTCGTCGTCGCGACGCCCGTCGGCTTCGTGAAGGCCGCGGAGAGCCGACAGCGCCTCCGCGAGGTCGCCGGCGAGCACAGCGTGCCCGCGATTACGAACGTCGGGCGGCGCGGCGGCAGCGGGCTCGCCGCCGGCCTGACGAACGAACTGGTGCACGTCGCCAGCGACGCCCGCGACGGAGACCTCGACCTCGAACAGTGAGCGACGACTACGACCTCGACGCGGGGCCGGACCCGGCGGCGTTCGCGGCCAGCGACCCGGAACCGGCCCGCGAGAACGGCGCCGTCGTGCACGCGGTCGGCGTCGGTCCCGGGAACCCCGAGTTCCTGACGCCGCGCGGCGAGCGTGCGATACGCGAAGTCGACGTCGTCGTCGGGTTCGAGACGGTCGTGGACTTCGTCGCGGACCACACGGACGCCGACCTGTTGACGTGTGGCTACCGCAACGAAGAGGAAACGCTGGCGGCGTTCGCGGAGCGCGTCGCGGCCGGCGAGCGCGGGACGGCGGTGCTGATGGGCGACCCGAACCACTCGGGCTACCAGTTCCTCGGGAAGGTCGAGCGCGCGGTAAAGGTGCCTGTGCGAGTGATTCCGGGCATCTCGTCGCTCCAGGTGGCAGCGAGCCGTGCACGTACGCCGATGGAGGACACCGAGTTCGTCACGCTGCACAAGAGCGGTGACCTCGCGTCCGACCTCGCACGACTCCGCGAGGCCGTGGGCGAGCGCCACCTGCTCGTGCTGCCGAGGCCGTTCGATCTTATGCCTGGGGACGTCGCCGCAGACTTGCTGGACGCGGGCGCGGCTCCCGACTTGCGGGCGCTCGTGCTCGAGCGGCTCACGCACGACGACGAAGAAATCACGCGAACGACACTCGGCGACCTCGCCGAGCACGCCGGCGAGGAGACGCCGTTCTCGGATTTGTCGGTGCTGGCCGTCCGACGGGCGTAGCCGTTAGTCTCGGCCGGCAATCGCTTCGAGCGCGGCGAGCAGCCGCCACGCGAAGTAGCCGACACCGGCCACGAACGCGGGGAGCAAGCCGAGCAGCGGCTGGTGAGCAATCAGCACCGAGTACGCGAACACGGCTACGAGGAGGGCAACGATGGCGACGGTCCACGAGCGTGGGAGGGACGGGGGCGAGTAGTCGGACACACGCCGAGTACCGGGAGAAGAGACATAATAGTTACCGCAGGGGCGCAAACGAAACCCGAATAGTACGTATTTCGAGCGGAAGCCGCTTGCTACCGGCCGTCGCCGTCGGCGGCGAACGCGGCGGCGTCGGCGGTCAGAGACGCCTCGAACGTCGTGCCGGCGTCGTGGCTGGCGAGCACGCGCTGCTGAGCGAGTTGGGCTTCGATCGCGTCCGTCAAGCGCGGGTGAGCACCGAGCGGGTCGGCGTACGCGAGGCCGCCGCGGTCGAGTTCGAGGCGCTCTGGGATGTCGCGGTCGGTGGCGTCGCCGCCGGTGACGAATAGCGGGACGGCGACCGCGTCGTCGGCGTCGAGGTTGTAGCGCAGGCACTCCGCGGCGGGGTTCTGGACGAGGTAGCTGGTGGCGACGTCGTCGTAGTCGCCGTTCGCGCGCAGGCGGGCAGCGTGATACTCCGCGACCTGCCGGTGGTAGGGCCGGGAGCTCGCGCCGAGCGCGACGAGGCCAAGCGCGTCCGGGGTGCCGTCGGCGGCGTCGACGGCGCGGTCGCGGAGCGCGTCGGTAACCACGGGACTACGACAGACCGGTTCGCAGTAGTGGACGGCCGCGTCGAGCCGGTCGAGCGCGGCGGGGACGCCGACGGTCGTTTCGCGGCCGTGCGCGGCTGTCATCGGGACGGCGAACGCGCGGTCGGCGTCGACGGCCCCGAGCTGGTCGCGGAGGTCCCGCCGCGGCTCGTGGCGGAAGTAGCAAGCGTGGACCGCGTCCGCGACGCCGCGGTCGCGCAGGCGGCTGGCGTGGGTGGCGAGCGTTTCGCGGGCGTGGGGCGTGTCCCGGCCGAGCAGGACGAGAGCGTCGCGTGTCATGGTGGTAAAGTTGGATTGTTCTAATCCAACTGGGATTGCATAACATCGCGGGCGCGCTCCCCTAATAGTTTGCGCTGGCCGTCCCCAACGAAGCCATCGCTGACGAACCCGACCGCTGAATTAAAGTTCGCTTGTGTTCTCTCGGGGAACGTGACTGACACGCCCGAGACGCTGTTTGCGCTCGTGGCCGGTGCCACCGAGACGGCGGCCATCGACGGCATCAGCGCTGCCGGCGCGGACCCCGCGCTGATGGCGCACACGCCCAGCGCGGACGCCGAAATCCTCGCGTACGGCCGGCCCGTGCGCGCGCCGGTCGTCCCCGTCAGCCCCTCCGGCTGCCCGACGCCCGCAGTCGTCACGCGCGCCGTCCACGAGCGCGTCGACTTCGAGAGCGTGGTCGTCGACGCCGGCCTCGCGGAGCCCACGGGCGCACCCACCGTCGATGTGCGCGCGGCGCGCGGCGGCGACGTGCGCGACCCCGAACCCGTCCCCGACGCCGGCTCGATATTCGCGGACGCGCGGCGCTTCGGTGCCGACCTCCCCACGGAGCGCCTCGTGCTCGCGGAGACGATTCCCGGCGGCACCACCACCGCGATGGGCGTCCTCGCTGCGCTCGGTGAGCGCCGCACGGTCTCCTCGTCGCTCCCCGAGAACCCCCTCGACCTCAAACGCGAGGTCGTCGACGCGGGCCTCGACGCCAGCGACCTCGCCCGCGGCGACCTCGCCGGCCAACCCACGGACACCATCCGGCAGATGGGCGACCCCGTGCTCGCCGCCGTCGCCGGCCTCGCGGTCGGTGCGCTCGAAGCCGACACCGAAGTCGTGCTCGCGGGCGGCACCCAACTCGCCACCGCGGGCGCGCTCGTCCGCCACGCGGGGCTCACGGACGACCTCGAACTCGCGACCACGTCGTTCGTCGCGGCCGACGACTCCGCGAACGTGCGCGCGCTCGCCGCCGACAACGACCTCGCGCTCACCGTCACCGACCCCGGCTTCGAGCAACGGGACGACCACCCCGCGATGGCCGCGTATCTCGCCGGCGAAGCCAAGGAGGGCGTCGGGATGGGCGGCGCACTCGCACTCGCCGACGAGGCGGGCGTCGGCATGGACTCGATTCGGAACGCAATCGAGACGGTCTACGACCGCGTGACCGAGCGGGAGGCCGCGCCGTGAGGGGCGTCATCCTCGGCGGCACGGCCTCCGGCGTCGGCAAGACCGTCGCGACGCTGGCGACCCTGCGCGCCTTCGAAACCGCGGGCTACGATCCCCAGCCGGCGAAGGCCGGCCCGGACTTCATCGACCCGAGCCACCACGAGCCAGTCGCAGGCAAGCCCTCGCGCTCGCTGGACCCGTGGCTCTCCGGCGACGAGGGCGTGCGCCGGAACTACTACCGCGGCGACGGCGACGTCTGCGTCGTCGAGGGAATGATGGGACTGTACGACGGCAGCGTCGCCAGCACCGCCAACGTCGCCGAAGTCCTCAACCTCCCGGTCGTGCTCGTCGTGGACGCGAGCGCGGGGATGCAGAGCGTCGGCGCGACCGCGCTCGGCTTCCGCGAGTACGCCGCCGAAGCCGGCTACGACGTGGACGTGGTCGGCGTACTCGCCCAGCGCGCGCACGGCGGCCGCCACGCCCAGGGCATCAAGGACGCCCTCCCCGAAGGCATCGCGTACCTCGGCCGCATCCCGCCGACGGAGAACCTCGACATCCCGGACCGCCACCTCGGCCTCCACATGGGCGACGAAGCGCCAGTCGACCCCGACGCGGTCGACGCGGCAGCCGAGCACGTCGACGCCGAACAGATAGTCGAATTCGCGCGCGAACCACCGCGACCCGAACCCGTGGAATCGAGGCCCACGACCGGCAAGCGCGTCGCCGTCGCTTCGGACGCGGCGTTCTGCTTCGAGTATCCGGCGACCCGGGAGCGTCTCTGCGAGCGTGCCGAGGTGGTGCCGTTCTCGCCGGTCGCGGGCGACGACCTGCCCGAGTGCGACGGCGTCTACCTTCCGGGCGGGTATCCCGAACTCCACGCCGAGGCGCTCGCCAAGTCTCCTGTGCTCGATTCGCTCTCGGAACGAGCGGCGGACGGCCTCCCCGTGTTCGGCGAGTGTGGCGGCCTGATGGCGCTCGCGGAGTCGCTGACGACCACGGACGGCGAGACGTACGAGATGGCGGGCGTGCTCCCCGCAGACGTGACGATGTGCGAGCGCTACCAGGCACTCGACCACGTGGAACTCCAGGCACGCGACGACACCCTTACCGCGAGCGCGAGCGAGACGCTACGCGGTCACGAGTTCCACTACTCTGAAGCAGCGGTTGCGAGCGACGCGCGGTTCGCGTTCGACGTCGAGCGCGGGACGGGCATCACGGACGAGCACGACGGACTGACTGAGTACCAGACGCTAGGGACGTACGCGCATGTGCACGCCGACAGCGGCGCGTTCGACGCATTCATCGAGAACCTATGACCGACGAACCAGACGCGACCGACGAGCAGGCCGACCAGCACGCACGAACACCCGGCAAGGGACGAACGCCGACCGCGCGCGAAATCACGCCGACCGCGCCCGAGGAGTTCGGCCTCGTGCAGGTCTGGTGGGGGGACGGCAAGGGCAAGACGACCGCGGCGCTCGGGATGGGCTTCCGGGCGGCCGGCCACGGCCACCGCGTCCACCTCCTCCAATTCATGAAGGGCGGCACCGCGAGCGTCGAGGACGTGCGCGGCGAGTACAACGCCATCGCGGAGGTTCCGGGGTTCACGTACGAGAACTCCGGACACTACGGCTGGCACGGCTTCCTCGACGGCAGCGACGACGACGAGCATCGAGCACGCGCGCAGGGCGGCCTCGCCCGCGCCCACGACCTCGTCGACGCCGCCCGCGACGCCGACGGCGAACTCCCGCTCGACCGGCCGGCCGACGACGGCGTCCACATGCTGATTCTGGACGAGCTCCTGTACGCCGCGAACCGCGGGCTCGTCGACCCCGAGGACGTGGTTTCGCTAATCGAGGACAAGCCCGAGAACCTCGAACTCGTGCTCACGGGTGGCCACGACGAACCCGCCTACGCTACCGAGCGCGCGGACCTCGTGACCGAAGTCCGCAAGCAGACGCACCCAATCGACGCGGGCCAGCGCGCCCGCAAGGGAACCGAGTACTGATGGCCGACGCCCGGACGCTGCTCGTCGCGGGGACGGCCTCCCACGTCGGGAAGAGCACCGTCGCCGCCGGGCTCTGCCGTCACCTCGCCGACGCGGGCGTGTCGGTCGCGCCGTTCAAGGGCCAGAACATGAGCAACAACGCGCGCGCCGTCCCTGCATCAGACGCCGCACCCGAGGCCTCGTGGGGCGAAATCGGCGTCTCCCAGTACGTGCAGGCACGAGCAGCGCGCGTCCCCGCGACCACGGACCACAACCCCGTCCTCCTGAAGCCGCGCGGGGACGCCGAGAGCCAACTCGTCCTCGACGGGCAGGCGGTCGGCCACTACGCCGCCGGCGACTACTACGACGAGCACTGGGACGAGGCTCGTGAGACCGCCGAAGCGGCTCACGCACGTCTCGCTGCCGAACACGACGTCGTCGTCGCGGAAGGCGCGGGCAGCATCGCGGAGGTCAACCTCCACGACCGCGACCTCGCGAACGTCGAAACGGCGAGATTCGCCGACGCGGACGTGCTCGTCGTCGTGGACATCGAACGTGGCGGCGCGTTCGCCAGCCTCTACGGCACGCTCGAACTGCTCCCCATGGACGTCCGCGAGCGCGTGGTTGGCGCGATAATCACGAAGTTCCGCGGCGACCCCACGCTCCTCGACGCCGGCATCGAAGAAATCGAGGAGCGAACTGGCGTCCCGATTCTGGGTGTACTCCCGTACGACGACCCCGGACTCCCCGCAGAGGACAGCCTCTCGCTCCCCGACGGCGACGAGCGCGTACTGTTGGGCGACGACGAGGTGCCCGCCGAACACGCCGTCACGGTCGCGGTCCCGCGCCTGCCGCGCATCTCGAACTTCACGGACCTCGAACCACTCGCGCGCGTCCCCGGCGTCCGCGTCGCGTACGTGCCGCCCGAAACCGGGCTCGACGACGCGGACGCGGTCGTGCTCCCGGGGACGAAGAACACCGTCGACGACCTCCGCGACCTCCGTGCGGCCGGGTTCGGCAACGCGCTCGCGGGCTTCGACGGCCCGGTCGTCGGGCTCTGTGGCGGCTACCAGCTGCTCGGCGAGCGCATCGCGAACGCGGGCGTCGAGTCCACCGACGACCTCGATACTGTCGAAGGCTTCGGGCTGCTCCCCGTCGAGACGACGTTCCGCGAGGACAAACGCGTCGAAGCGGTCACTCGAACGCTGGCCGGCGCGGGTCCGCTCGCGGGCGTGACGGGTAAGGTGTCGGGCTACGAGATTCACATGGGCCGGACCGAGGCCCCCGAGTCGCTGCCGAACCCGGTCGGGCCGACGAGCGCCGCGACCGAGCGCGTACTCGGCACGTACCTCCACGGACTCTTCGAGAACGAGCACGCGCGGGCGGCGTTCGTCGACGCCGTGTACGAGCACGCGGGCCGAGAGCGGCCGAGTGCGGCCAGCGACCAGCAGTCACCGTACGACGCGGCCGCCGCCCTCGTGCGCGAGCACGTCGACCTCGCGGTGCTGGACCTCCCGCCGTAGCGCCCACCGAGCGATTCAAGTTCACTTGCAGTAAGTAAAGCACAGTGCCAACGACGTTCGACCTCTTCGGGACGCTAGTCGGCGCCGAGCGTCCCGAGCGCCCCGCGAACGCCGTCGCTGACGCGCTCGCAGCGCACGGCGTTTCCGCCCCCGAGGACTGGACAGACGCCTACCGGGAGCCCCACGAGTCGGTGCGCGAGGGTGCCGAACAGCCGCTCCCGGACCACGTCGCGGCCGCCCTAGAGAGCCGTGGCGTCGACGCCGATACAGACACCGTCCGCGCAGCGACGCTCGCCGCGTTCGACCGACCCGTCGAAGTGCGTGAGGGCGCGCGAGAAGCCCTCGACGCCGCCCGCGAGCACGGACCGGTCGCCGTGCTCTCGAACTGCAGCGTCCCCGGCCTCGTCGAATGCGCGCTCGACCGCGCCGACCTAGACGTCGAAACTGTCGTGACGAGCGTCGGCTGCGGCTGGCGGAAGCCCGACCCGCGAGCGTTCGCGGCGGTCGCGGACGTCCTCGGTGTGGAACCCGAGTCGCTCGTCCACGTCGGCGACGACCCCGCGACGGACGGCGGCGTCGAAGCCGTCGGTGGGCGGGCGATTCTCCTCGTCGAGACGACGCTCCGTGCGGTTCCGGCGGAACTGGAGGCGATAGCGTGTCGCTGACCGCGGTCGCCGCCGTCGCGCTCGCGTTCGCGCTCGAAGTCGTGCTCGCGGAACCACCCACGAGCGTCCACCCCGTTGCGTGGCTCGGACGCGCTATCGCACCGTTCGACCGCGAGTGGGCGCATCCCAACGTCGTCGGCGCGCTCGTCGCCCTCGTCATCCCACTGGCGGCTGCCGCTCTCGTCGCCTCGTTGGTCGCGTTTGCGGGTCGCGTCGACTGGCTGCTCGCTGCCGTCGTCGCCGGGCTCGTCCTGTTCACGACGACCAGCCTGCGGATGCTGCTGGGGGAAGCCCGTGCGATCGTCGCGGCGACTGAGCGCGACCTGGATGCCGCGCGCGAACGTCTCGAGTCGCTCGCTGGGCGTGATGCGAGCGACCTCTCGGCCGGCGAACTTCGGAGCGCAGCCGTCGAGAGCGCCGCGGAGAATCTCGCAGACGGCCTCGTCGCACCGCTGCTCGCGTTCGCATTAGGCGCGCTCGTCTCGCTGCCGGTCGCGGCGGGCGCGGCGGCCTGGGTGAAAGGCGTGAACACGCTCGACTCGATGCTCGGCTACCACTCGAAGCCGGTCGGAACCGTGAGTGCGCGCCTCGACGACGTCGTGATGTGGCTGCCTGCGCGCCTGAGCGCGGTGCTCGTCGCGCTCGCCGGGCGGGACCTTGGTTCGCTGACTCGCGCCAGCGAGCACGCCGATGCGCCGCCGTCCCCGAACTCCGGGTGGCCGATGGCAACGCTCGCCGCGGTGCTCGGGGTCCGCCTCGCGAAGCCGGGCGTCTACGACCTGCCGCTCGGCGAGGAGTTCCCGACCGTCTCGGAGAGCGAGCGCAGCGTCCGCGTCGTCGGCGTCGCTGGCGTGCTCTCGTACGCGCTCGCCGCGGGGGTGGTCGCGTGGTCGTGACCGCGCTCCGTGGTGCGCTCGGGTTTCTGACGCGGCTCCGCGTCGGCCACAGCGAGCGTGCGTGGGCGGCGTTCCGCGGGTCGCCGTGGGCGTTTCCGCTGGCGGGCTACGTCGTCGGCGCGCTGCTGGCGGTCCCGTTCGTCTTCGTCGACGCGCTCCCCGCTGGAACCGTCGCGCTCGCGTACCTCGCGGCCATCTTCGTTGTCATGGGCATCAACCACCTCGACGGCGTCGCGGACGTCGGCGACGCGCTCGTCGTCCACGGCGACAGCGAGGAGCGCACACGCGTGCTCAAGGACACGACAGCCGGAGTCGGAGCGATTGCAGCTATCGCAGTCGCAATTGTCGGACTCGCGCTCGGCGCGCTCGGCGTCGCAGGGCTCCCGACCCGCCCCGGGATTGCAGTCGTGGTCGCTGCGGAAGTCGGCGCGAAAGTCGGAATGGCGACCGTGGCCTGTCTCGGAACCGCCGCGCACGAGGGGCTGGGCTCGCAATTCACGGAACGTGCGACTGGTCGCGACTTGCTCCCCGCCGTCCTCGTCGCTGTTCCTGCGGCGGCGCTCTCGTGGCCGACGCCGGCAGCTGCGGTCGCGTTCGTCGGTGCGTCCCTCGCCGGATTGCTCGTCCTCTGGCGGCTCGAATCGCTGCTCGACGGGGTGAACGGCGACGTCTTCGGCGCGGTCAACGAGGTCGGTCGCGTCGTCGGCCTCCATTTGGGGGTGGTCGCGTGGACGCTCTCCTGATGTGCGGTGGCCGCGGGACGCGCCTCGACAGCGATGTCGAGAAGCCGCGGTTCGAGATTTCGCGCAGGCCGATGGTCGACTACGTGCGCGACGCACTCGCCGAGAGCCGCGTCGACGCCACGTACGCCGTCGTCTCCCCCAACGCTCCCGAGACACACGCGCATCTCCGGGGAGAAATGGCAGTTATCGAGACGGCAGGCGAGGGCTACGTCGCGGACTTGACGACCGCGCTCGACGCCGTGGAGACGCCCGTTCTGACCGTCGCCGCGGACCTCCCGCTGCTCGACGGCGACGTCGTGAACACCGTACTGGACGCGGCCGAGGGCTCCACGAGCGTGCGCGTCCCGGCCGCGCTGAAGGACGCGCTCGGCGCGAGCACGGACGAGGAAGGCGAGTGGGTTCCGACGGGCGTGAACGTCGTCGCGGACGACGAGGACTCGGTGTTCCGGAGCTACGACGTGCGGCTCGCGGTGAACGTCAACCACCGGTCGGACGTCGCGCTCGCCGAACGTCTGCTCGCGCCACGGACCGACGCATCGAAACCCGGCGGGAACGTGGAGGGAAACGATGGATCCTGACGCCGTCCACGACGCCGGCCGCGTGCCCCACGGCGGCAGCGACGACCCCGACGTGCTCGACTTCTCCGCGAACGTCAACCCCCGGACGCCGCCCGGCGTGCGCGAGGTGTACGAGGCCGCGCTCGACGACGCCGCCCGCTACCCGAACGACGGCTATCCGGAGTTCCGGGCGGCTGCGGCGGAGTACGTCGACTGCGCGCCCGACCGCGTCGTCCCGACGCCGGGCGGACTCGCCGGGATTCGGCTCGCCATCGAGACGCGCGTCGAACCCGGCGACAGCGTGCTCGTCCCGTACCCGAGTTTCGGCGAGTACGCGCGCGAGGTCGACCTCCAGGGCGCTGACTCCGCGTTCGTTCCGCACGACGAAGTCCTCGACGCGGACCCCAGCGAGCACGCGATGGCCGTCGCCTGCAATCCGAACAATCCCACGGGTGACCGCTACGACACCGACGCGCTCCGCGAGTTCGCACGGCGATGTCGTGCGTCCGACACGGAACTGCTCGTCGACGAGGCGTTCCTCGGCTTCACCGAGGCCGAATCGCTGGCTGGGACGCCCGGCGTCGTCGTCGCGCGCTCGCTCACGAAGCTGTTCGGGATGCCCGGGCTCCGCGCGGGCTTCCTCGTCGCGACCGGCGACCGGCTGGACGACCTGCGGACGGCGCGACGCGCGTGGAACCTCGGCACGCCCGCCGCAGCCGTCGGCGCGCACGCGATGCGCCAGCACGAGTTCGTGGCCGAAACCCGCGAGCGCGTCGCCAGCGAGCGCGGACGAATGTCGCGCGAACTCGCCGACGACTTCACCGTCCACGATTCGGACGCGCCGTTTCTGTTGCTGGAGGTCGGCGACCGCGACGTGGACACCGTCCTGACTGAGACTGAAGCGCGCGGCGTCGCAATCCGGGGCGCGACGACGTTCCGCGGGCTCGACAACCACGTGCGCGTCGCCGTCCGCACGCCAGAGGAGAACGACCGGCTACTGGCGGTGCTCGGGGATGTTTGACGCGTCGAAGCGGGACGGCGTGCTCGCGCTCGAACGCGAGCGAACGCGCTGGCTCTCGACCGGCTGGGACGGCGGCCTCGTCGACGCAAACCGCGCGTTCAACGTCACCGTCCCCGAGGGCTGGAATCCCGACGACCTCAGCGCGTACGTCGATGGCCGGCTCGCGGACGCGGGATTCTCTCGGACCAGCGACGACCCGGTGTTGCTCACTGGCGTCGCCCAGCGCCACGCCCGCGGCGCGCGCTGTGGCCCGGTCGAAGCCGTCGCGACTGTCGGCGTCTCGAACCCGGCGGCGCTCCCGATGGAGCCCACGGGCGGGACGCTCCCCGAAGAACCCGAAGTTGTCGCGGGGACGGTGAACGTGTTCGTCGGGACGACGCGCGCGCTCGACGACGCTGCGCTCGCGAACCTCATTGCCGTCGCCGCGGAAGCGAAGACCGCGACGCTGCTCGATACAGTCGGCTTCCCGGGGACGACGACGGACGCGGTCGTCGCGGCCTGTGACCCAACGGGCGACAGCGCGGCGTTCTCCGGGAGCGCCACGCGCGTCGGTGCTGCGGCGCGCGCTTGCGTCCGGGACGCGGTGCGCGCGAGCTACACTAGCCGGTACGGTGACGACGAGCCACCAGACTCCGTCGCTGACGCCAGACACGGCGTGCAGACGGACGTTCGGGGCGACGTGTTCGTTCCCGACGACGGATAGTTTCGTATCTCAGCATAGAGTTTACGAGTTCGATTCGTGGCGTCTCGGTCCCGGAAACCAGTACGTTGAATGGGGTGGCTCGCCGAACGCCGAGTATGGCTCGCGAACTCGACCACGAGTGTCCGAAGTGCGGCGAGGAACAGACGTTCTACCGCGCCGCGGCGACCCAGATTCACCTCGGGCAGAAGACGAAGTGGAACTGCCCCGAGTGCGGGTACGGGTTCATCCGCATCGACGGTGACATCGACTCCTCCGCCAGCGCCTGACGAGCACCGCTGCTTCTAGAGCCGGCTTCTCGACCCGCGAACCGAGGGTATCACCCGGAGATACCGGTTCGATTCTCCCGCCGTTCACGTTCCGCATCGCCCTCTTCACGCGCAGGCAGGTGTGACCGGATTCGATGAGTGAAGCGAGCGCTGCCAATCACCGTCCGGCTCGGACTGCTGCGGCGGTCGGATTCACATCGAGACAGGGTTTACAGTAGGCGATTGAACAGTAACCCGGTACCACCGCGAAGTGCTATTTTCCCGATGTGGCGGCCACACACGTGCGCCAGAGCGGACGAGAAGCGTTGGAGGGTAGTCGGGAACTCGAGCTGGCCGTCGTAGTGCCTGCACTCGAGATCGACTTCGCCCTCCTCGATGTGAACCACTTTACGTCCTCGTTCTCCGAGGCACGCTGTGCCGTGATGGAGAAGAGTGACGTGTGCGACGGGAATTCCGGTCGGGGAGAAACACTGAGGCCTGCTCCGACGAGGGCGTCCTGGAGAGGTAGCCGTAGCACCGAGAAAGTCGCCCGTGGCGTCTCGATTTGACAGCGAAAATCCGGTCGTGACAGGGCCGGATTTCGTGGTGCTTGTAGACTGCTTACCGCAGTAACCCTGCTACAAACACCAAAACAGGGTGGAGCGTGGGCACTCTCCTGGTATCTATGGCGGGCTTATCTCCCTAATCCGCCTATAGACACCAAAACCGTTAACCCCCCATCGCGAGACGGTCAGCACAACATGAACGAGGACGTGAAACTCAACGTCGCCGTCCCCGAGCACCAGCGCGACGTCTACGACGAGGAGGCCGAACAGATGGGGTTCGCCAGCCGGTCCGCCTACGTCCGCGCGATGGTGAATTCTGGACGGCGGGATTTCGGCCTCGACCCCCAGGGTCCAGGCGGCGAAGACACCACTCTAGAGGACGTCATCGAACAGCGCATCGTCGACATCATCGACGACGCCGACGGCGCCAGTCGCGACGCAGTCGTCCAGGAAATCACTGGCGACATCGAGCAGACCATCACCGACTGCCTCTCCCGGCTCGACGATACCGGGAAGATCGACTACGACATCCAACAGGACGGCCTCGTCGTCCGCACGGAGGGGGACTGACCGTGGCGCAGCGCGACACCGCGACCGACTACGACGACGGCCCCGTGCAGACGTTCCTGGACGAGATGGAGCTGTACGGCCGGTCTATTAGCACCATCGGGGACTACCGGACGACGCTCCGGCAGCTCCGTGCGTTCCTTGCCGCCCACGACACGCCCATCGAGGACGCGACTCGGGGGGACTGCCTCCAGTGGATTCAGTCCCTGCGCGAGGACGGCTACGCACCGGGGTCGATACGGACGAAGGCTGTCCACGTCAACCGCTTCTACGGGTACATGGTACAGACGGGCAAATTCGACGAGAATCCGATGGTCGTCGTGATGGAGGAGATGAGCGAACGCGGCGACTCGTCACCGACTCGGCGGCGCATCGCCGTCGAAGAGATGCGGGAGTTCGTCGGAACGATTCGCAATCCGCTCCACCGCGCCATCGTACTGGTGCTGGCGAAGACCGGCATCCGCGTCGGCGAGCTGTGCAACCTCGATTTGCGGGACGTCAATCTCGGGAATCGGGAGATAGCGGAGTATTACGACAGCCAGCCGCGGGCGGCCATCAGCGACCGTGAGAACACGCTGTTCGTGACTAGTGACATCGACGTCGGCGACACTGTGAACGGCGAGGAGCGAACGGAGGGGAACAAACGCCACCGCGACACGCGCATTCCCGTCGACGCCGAAGTGGAGCGCGCGCTCGTGGAGTGGCTGGCAATTCGTCCGGACGTAACGTCGTCGGCAGAGCCGCTGTTCGTGAACGTTTCAGAGAGCTACGGCGAGCGACTGACGAGCGAGATGGTGCGGACGTACGTCACCGACTTGGCACGGGAGAACGGGTGGTACGCGACGGGTGCAGGCGTCGAAGAGAACGTCACGCCCCACTACTTCCGGCACTTTTTCACCACGGAGATGCGCCAACGGACCGAGGACGGCTACCTCGTGAAGTACTTGCGCGGCGACGTCGGCGACGTGATGGACCGGTACACCCACAACTGGCAGGAATTGGTCGCCGAGCCCTACAGTCAGTCCGTGTACCACCTGACCACTCGTCCGAGACAGAACTCGTAAACTGTATATCGCTATATCAAAATACGTCGGTCGCCGGCCGTTTCTGGGAGGAGCCAAACACCTAACTATCCGCCCGTCGTCGGCTGACGTGTATGGCAGAGACCAGTGGTCGTTTTTGCCGACGGTAACGACGCACCGACGCCTGACCGGGACAGCTTAGCCGACCTGCCGCCGAGCGCGAAACTCGTGTTCAAGGTTCTGGAGTACGATTCGCCGCTCACGCAGGCCGAACTGCGCGACCGGACGCGGCTCTCGAAGCGCACGACGCGCCACGGGCTCTCGCTTTTGAAAGAGGCCGACCTCGTCCAGGAGCGCGTCTACATCCCGGACGCGAGAAAACGCATCTACGAGCCACGGGTGGTCGACTAGCGCTCCGAGAGCGGCGTGAAGCCGTCGACGGGAATCACCGAGTAGTCCACCGTAATTGTGTCCTTCGTGGCGCGCACGCGCCCGACGAACTCCGAGATTTCGTCGAGTTTGCCTTCGAGGATGAACAGCTCCATGCAGTAGTGGTCGCCAACGTGGTTGTGCACGTTGCTCGTCACGAGCCCCTCGTACTCGTGGCGGAGGTTCATCATGCGCTCCTCGACGGTGGAGTTCTCGTAACTGAACAGGACAGTGACGACGCCGATGAGCGGGCGGTCTTCCAGTTGTTTGTCCTCGAACTCGCCGAGGAGGTTGCGCGCGGCCTCCCGGACGACCTCGCTGCGGCCGGTGTAGCCGTGGTCCTCGGAGAACTCGTCAAGTCGTTCGAGGAGTTCGTCGGGCATCGAGACGCTGACGACGGTCATGTATTAATCGAGGCGGGTTCGAGTAATAAGGATTGGCTAACTACGCGCGCTCAGCGACGCCAAGTTAATCGAGGTCGTACCACGAGAGGCGGGGATTCCGGGCCGCGCTCGTCTGGTCGATTCGCCGGGCCGTCGTCCGGTTCGGCGCGTTCTCGATCGTCTCCGTGTCGTCGGCGGCGACAGCGTTGAACGCGTCCGCGAGGTCGTCGAGGTTGTCCTTCGTCTCAACCTCCGTGGGTTCGGTCATCAGCGCTTCGTCGACGAGTTCGGGCCACTTCGTCGTCGGCGGGTGGACGCCGTAGTCGAGCATGCGCTTGGCGACGTCGGCGGCGTCCTGGTCGCCCGCGCTCGCGACGAACTCGTGGTGGAACGGCCCCAGGGGAACGTTGTAGTCCACCTGTTCGGCGAGGTAGTTCGCGTTCAGGACGGCCTTCGCGGAGGCGTCGCTGAGGCCGTCGTCGCCGAGGCGGTCGATGTACGCGAACGCCTTCACGAGGACGAGCCAGTTCCCCGAGAAGCCATGGACCTTCCCGACGGAGTGCTCGGGCGTGTAGCGCTCGTACTTCTCAGTCTCAGTCTGCCTGACGTGGGGTTCGGGAAGGAACTCCGCGAGGGCCTCGGTGACGCCGACCGGGCCTGCGCCCGGGCCACCGCCACCGTGGGGCGTCGCGAACGTCTTGTGGACGTTGAAGTGCATGATGTCGAAGCCCATGTCGCCGGGGCGCGCGCGGCCGAGCAGCGCGTTGAGATTCGCGCCGTCGTAGTACAGCAGGCCGCCCGCGTCGTGGACCATGTCCGCGATTCGCTCGATGTCGCGCTCGAAGAGCCCGAGCGTGTTCGGGTTCGTGAGCATGAGCGCGGCCGTGTTCTCGCCGAGCGCGGCGTCGAGGGCGTCGAGGTCGACGCGGCCGTCGTCGCCCGAGGGGAGTTCGACGACGTCGTAGCCGCCGAGTGCAGCAGAGGCGAAGTTCGTGCCGTGCGCGGAGTCCGGGATGAGCACTTCGTCGCGGTGGCCCTCGTCGTTGGCCTCGTGGTACGCGTCCGCGAGCAGGATGCCCGCGAACTCGCCCGCAGCGCCCGCGGGCGGCTGAAGCGTGACGGCGTCCATGCCGCCGATGCGCCCGAGGTAGTCCTGGAGGTCGTGCTGGAGTTCGAGCGTTCCCTGGACGCTCTCGGCGGAGCGGTCCGGGTGGACGCTCGCGGCGTTGAGCGCGGCGACGTCCTCCGTGAACCGGGGGTTGTACTTCATCGTGCACGAGCCCAGCGGGTACGGGCCGGAGTCGACGCCGTAGTTCTGCTGGCTGAGCCGGACGTAGTGGCGCGCGAGTTCGGGCTCGGCGAGGCTCGGCAGTTCGAGTTCGTCCCGCGTCAATTCGTCGGGGAGCGGCGACTCGACCTCGGTGGTCGTCTCGTCTTTCTCGGCGAGCAGCGGCTCGTACTGGTCGTCGTCGACCTGCCGGTAGGCGGCCTGGTCGTAGTGCTCCATCAGTGGGTCACCTCCTCGACCGCGGCGACAAGGCGGTCGGCAGCGTGTTCGTTGGCGTCCGTGACGCAGACCTGCAGCCGGTGGTCGCCGACGGCGTGGACAGCGAAGCCCTCGGCTTCGAGGTCGCTGGCGATGGCTGGCGCGGGCTGGTCGGTATGTGCGAGGAACTCCCGGAAGTGGTGGCGGTCGTGGACCGGCGCGCGGACGCCCGTGATGTCGTCGAGGTCCGCCGCGAGGTCGCGCGGGAGTTCGACCATGCGCTCGGCGAGGTTCACGAGCCCCTCAGAGCCGAGCGAGGCGGCGTGGATGGCGGCACGGAGCGCGACCCACGCTTGGTTCGTGCAGATGTTCGACGTCGCGCGCTCCTTGCGGATGTGCTGTTCGCGCGTCTGGAGCGTGAGCGTGTACGCGCGATTGTCGTCTGCGTCCTCGCTCGCGCCGACGAGCCGCCCTGGGACCTGCCGGAGGAAGTCCTCGCGGCACGCGAACACGCCCAGGCCCATCCCGTAGCTCGTGGGGAGGCCGAGGACACTGGCGTCGCCGACGACGACGTCCGCGCCGACGTCGACGGGACGCTGGAGGAGCGAGAGCGCGACCGGGTCGGAGCCCAGGCAGAACAGCGCGTCGTGGTCGTCGACGAGGTCGCCGATTTCGTTCAGGTGCTCCTCGACTGCGCCGGTCGTCGTGGGGTTCTCGGCGTACACCATCACGACGTCGTCGTCGATGGCGTCGGCGAGCGCGTCGACGTCGACGTTGCCAGCGTCGGTACCGTAGCGCTCGACGACGACCTCCGCGCCGTTCGTGTAGTTCTCGAGGACGCTGACGTGGCCGTCGCGGACGTAGTCGGGAACGAGCACGCGGTCGCCGTCCGCGGCGCGCACGCGCTTGGCAAGCAGCGCGGCCTCCGCGAGCGCGGTCGCTTCGTCGTACATTGAGCAGTTCGCCACGCCCAGCCCAGTGATTTCGACGAGCATCGACTGGTACTCGAAGAGGGCTTGCAGGAACCCCTGCGTGACCTCGGGCTGGTACTGCGTGTACGAGGTCAGGAACTCCGAGCGCTGGGCGAGGTGGTCGACCAGCGACGGCACGTAGTGCTCGTAGTGGCCACGCCCGAGGAATTCCGTCAGGTCGTCGTTGCGCCGCAGGCGCTTCTTGGTCTCGACGACGGCTTCCTGCTCGGACTTGGCGTCGATGCCGAACTTGTCGTCGAAGTGCACGGAGTCGGGGATGTCGAACAGCGCTTCGACGTCGTCGACGCCGACGGCGTCCAGCATCGCTTCGGTCTCGGCGTCCGTGTGTGGCGCGTACGGGCTCCCACTGCCGCGCCCACTCATGGTCGTCCTCCCGGCGACGGACCGCCATCGAATCCAGACATACGCGGGACTTGCGGAACGGACAACCAAGATACCCCCGGTTCCGGAACACAACCAACTCGAAAAGTATGCGCGAATGTGTTACGATAGTCGATGTCGAACGTCGAAATGGTCACGAACGAGGTATTCTAATGGCAAGCGTTGCGAGTCTCAGTCCTCGCGGAGCGCCTCAGCGATGGCTTCGAGGTCCGCCTTCCGGAACGCCCCACCGGCGCTCTCGGGGTCCGGCTCATCGGCCAGCCCGACGCGCGCCCGGATTTCCGCACGCATCACGGATTTCGACGGGAGACTCCCCTTCTGGACGTCGTACCCCAGCGTCCCGCAGATGGCCGCCAGCGCCTCCTTCGTGAAGCCGGTGGACTCGACGCGCGTGTACCGCCCGACGGACTCTCGAATCTCGTTCCGCAAGTCGTCGACAGTCGGTGCCATTCGAGAACAGTCACACCAGCACGACAAGAACGTTCGGCACAAAACGCGGGTATCCGGCGACCGAGTAGCCGATAGAACTCAGAATATCACCGGACCATACGGGAGTAAGCAACGCGGACGAGCGCCGCGAACGCGAAAGGTCCCTATGCGATTTGGTCGGCGTACTCGCCGGCGTCGAGCAGGTTGTCGAGCTCTGATTCGTCGAAGTCGAGTTCGACGAGCCAGCCGTCGCCGAAGGGGTCGCCGTTGACGAGTTCGGGCTGGTCTTCGAGAGCGTCGTTGACGTCAGTGACTTCGCCGGAGACGGGCGCGTAGATGTCTGAGACGGCCTTGATGGATTCGACGACGCCGAGTTCTTCCTCCTGCTGGAGGTCGTCGCCGACGGCGGGGAGTTCGACGAAGACGACGTCGCCGAGTTCGTCCTGCGCGAAGTCCGAGATGCCGACGCGGCCGGTGTCGGGGTCTATCCATTCGTGCGATTCGAGGTAGTACAGGTCTTGGGGAACGTCGAAGCTCATGAGTCGATGAAAGGTGTGGGGGTGATGGTTGCTCGTTTGCCGGTGCCACGGACGACGACCTCCACGCTGGTGCCGTCATCGGCGTAGTCGGTGTCGACGTAGCCGAGGCCGATGGGTTCGTCGAGCGTCGGGCTCATCGTTCCGCTCGTAACTTCGCCGATGACGTCGCCGTCCTTCTGGATGTCGTAGCCGTGGCGGGGGACGCCGCGCTCCTCAAGGACGAAGCCAACGAACGCCTCGTCGACGCCCGACTCCTTCTGGGCGGCGAGGCGGTCGCGGCCGACGAACTCGGTGTCGAGGTCAACGACGAAGCCGATGCCGGCCTCGTAGGGCGTGCGCGGGTTCTCTTCGTGGTGGAAGTCCTGTCCGGAGAGGAGAAGGCCGACCTCCAGCCGGAGCGTGTCGCGCGCGCCGAGCCCGCAGGGCTGGCAGTCGTTGGCGAACGCGTCCCAGACCGCGCCCGCACCGTCCGCCGGGAACACAACCTCGAAGCCATCTTCGCCCGTGTAGCCGGTGTTGGCGACCCAGCACTCGACGCCCGCGACGTCGGCGTACTTCGCCTCGAAGCGACCGAGGTCAAGCACGGAGTCGTCGGCACGCGCCGCAACGAGTTCCGGTGCGTCGGGGCCCTGCACGGCGACCATACCGTACTCTCCGGTGACGTTGTCGACGGTCGCCGTGAGGTCGTGGTCGTCGCGGTAGTCGGTCCACCGCTCGTACATCTGCTCGTCGTGGCCAGCGTTCGGCACGAACAGGTACTCGGCGTCGTCGCCCTCGGGGAGCCGGTAGACGATAGTGTCGTCGAGCAGCACGCCCTCGTCGTCCGTGATTGCAGAGTACTGGGCGTCGCCCGGGTCGAGCGCGGCGACGTCGTTGGTCGTGAGCCGCTGCATCAACCGCTCGGCGTCCGGGCCGCCGACTTCTATTTCTCCCATGTGGGAGACGTCGAAGACGCCGGCCGACTCCCGGACGGCGGCGTGCTCAGTCCGGATGGAGTCGAATTCGACGGGCATCTCCCACCCGCCGAACTCCGTGAACTGCGCGCCGCGGTCGTCGTGGCGACCGTACAGCGGCGGCGTTCGGAGAGCCATACTCTTCGCGTCGGCGGCCGACAAGTAATGTTTTCGTATCCCGGGCGGCACACGACAACCCGGTTACCGGGCACTCGTGCTCGCTGTTACTTCGCGTGGAGGATATAGAGGAGGTACACGCTGGACGCCGTGACTACGACGCCGAACAGCGCGAATCCGAGCGCGGCCATCCCGAGGCTGTAGAACGCAACCTGGATCGACTGCAGGCCGACGAGCACGCCAAGCACGGCGAGCACTGTCCAGACGACCGTCGAGAGCATCGAGCGCGCTGCCTTCGAGAGTTCCTCGCGGACGACGTCTCGGATGTCGGCTTCAGTCAAGTCCTCGGAGTCGGACACAAACGGTGGTATTGTCCCGAACCACTACAGTGTACCGCCGTGCTTCCGGCACGCATTTGTCGGGGCGCGCCCGAACGCGGGTATGCAGCGACTCAGTGGCCTGCTCGATGGGGACGGCGATGCAGCCGTCGCCCTATTTGTGGACGGGCCGAACGTCCTCCGCGAGGAGTTCAACGTTGACTTGGACGACGTCCGGGAGACCGCGGAGGCAGCCGGCCGGCTGGCCGTGACGCGGCTGTACGTCGACGAGCACGCGACGCCCGAACTGATGCAGGCCGCCGAGGCCCGTGGCTACGACGTCCGCGTGACCAGCGGCGACGTGGACGTGAAGCTCGCGGTGGACGCGACCGAACTCGTCGTTGAGGGCGGCGTGGACGTGCTCGCTGTCGCCTCCCGAGACACGGACTTCAAGCCCGTGTTGGAGACCGCCGGACGACGAGGCATCCGCACGCTCGCCATCGCGCCCGGCGAGCACGGGCGGTCGGACGCGCTCCGGAACGCCGCCGACGACGCGGTCGTGCTCGGCGAGTAGACGAACAGATTTTCGAGGGCGACGCGCCAACCCCGGGCCATGACCGACCTCGGGACGCCCGTACTGGACAACCACCTCCACCTCGACGCCGACAATCGCAGTATCGACGCCGTCGAGGACTTCACTCACCTCGGCGGAACACACCTGCTCGTCGTGAACAAGCCGTCGTGGCACCACGGCATCGAAGCCGACGAGGGCGCGGACTTCCGGCCCGTCTTCGAAGAGACCATCGACCTCGTCGAGCAAGCCAGCGAAGTCCTACCGGGCCGCGCGTGGCCCGTGCTCGGCGTCCATCCCGGCCTGATTTCGCGACTGGTGGACGACCGCGGCTTCACGCCCGAGGAAGCGGGCGAACTGATGCGCGCGGGCATCGACGTCGCCGCAGAGTACGCGAGCGACGGTCACGCAGTCGCGTTGAAGTCCGGCCGTCCGCACTACGACGTCAGCGACGCGGTCTGGGAGGCCTCGAACGAGGTTATCCGGCACGCCTGCACGCGCGCCGCCGAGACCGGGGTCGCGCTCCAACTCCACACCGAATCGACCGAGGACCTCACGGACATCGCGGAGTGGGCCGAGGCCGCCGGCCTGCCGCCCGAGCGCGTCGTGAAACACTACGCGAGCGGTGAACTCGACGGCGTCACGAAGAGCGTGATGTGCGACAAAGAGTACCTGGAGACCGCCGTCGAGGTCGGCGAGCCGTTCCTAATGGAGACGGACTTCGTGGACGACGCCGACCGTCCGGGCGCGGTGATGGGGCCGAAGACGGTGCCGCGACGCGTGCGCTGGCTCCAGGAGAAGGGCCACGACGAGGCCGTCCGGCTCGCGCACGTCGAGACCCCCGAAGCCGTCTACGGCATCGACACCCGCGGGACACTCGACGAGTAACAAGCAGGCGGTGGACCCGGGCTGTCACGGACCGTGCGGACGCGTGACTCGCCGCTCCGTTGAAGGAAAGGCCTTTGTCTCGGGCGGCCGGCGTACGGAGTATGAGTGCCCCCGAGGAGGAGTTCTACTCCGAGGAACGCTGGCAGAACTGGCTCGACCGGCTGCGCGACGAGGACATCGATCCGGAGGACGAGGACTCCGCGCGCCTGCTCCTGAACCTCCAGGACGACGTCGCCATCGCGGTCGCGAAAATCCTGAAGGCGTACGACAACGACGCCATCGACGACGAGGAAGCCCTCGAAGAGCTCACCGACATCCGCGAGGTCGTGCTCTCCGAGCCCGACTTCGAGGACGAGGACAAGCTCATGCTCGTCGACGGCGTCCAGACGAGCCTCGTCTGCGTGTTCTACAGCGCCGAGCAGTACATCGCCGACGGCGTCGCCGACGAGACTGACGTCACCGGCTACGTGCAGGCCGCCGTCGAAGCCGAACAGGAAGAGGACCTCGACCGCGCGCTCGGCCTGAGCGCCTGCGCCGGCACGCGCGTCATCGACGGCGACGACCTCAACATGGACATCCTTGACGACGTCGAGTACGGCCTCGTCACGGAGTGGGTCAACGGCCTCGACAGCCTCCAGAGCGCGCTCTCGGACCCGGAAGTCATCGAAGACGACGACTGACGACCGCGAGCCAGCCTGCCGCAGGCTACTGTTGGCGACGCCGCAGTAGGCGTCGCGTTTATGCCGCTGCCCGCACGAGTCCACACAACCGTGCGTTTCAGGGACGACAACAGGGCTGTCACGGTCCAGATCGGGGCCGTGTTGCTCTTCGCCACGCTCATCATCGCGCTCTCGCTCTACCAGGCGACAGTCGTCCCCTCGCAGAACGCCGACATCGAGTACAAGCACAGCCAGACCGTCCAGAATCAGATGACGGACGTGCGGAACGGACTGCTCCGTTCGGCTGCAACTGGGAACTCGCAGCCGGTCTCGGTCGCGCTCGGCACCCAGTACCCTTCTCGGGTCTTTCTGATGAACCCGCCGCCAGCGACGGGCACGCTGCGGACGGGAAGTTACGAGAACAGCACGATTCGCGTGTCGAATATTAACGCGACGAACGAGGAGACCAGACACTTCCTGAACGGGAGTTGGACGGCGTCCACGAAGTATCTCGAATACGAGCCGAACTACCACGAGTACGACAATGCGCCGAATCTCCTCTATGAGACGTCGATACTCTCGAACTTCTACCCGAACACGAACAGCGGCACCGCGATTCCGCTCACCGAGCAGCTGCTCGTGGACAACGAGACGCGGACTATCACGCTCGTCACGCTCAACGGCTCGCTGAGCACGACGCGCGCGAGTTCGGTGACAGTCAGTCCGGAGACGCTGAGCGCGCCCTACCAGCGCGTCCAGGTCCAGCCGAACGAGGCCGGTGAGCCAGTAAACGTCTCCGTACCGACGCGACTGTCGGCGAGTCAGCTGGAGGACCGGACTGACCTCGGCAGTCACCCCGGCGTCATCGACGTCGTCGACACGCCCGAGGACCGCGTCGTCGTCCAAGTGGACTGGACCGACCAATTCACGCTCCAGACCGCGCGCGTCGGCGTCGGGAGCGGGACGGAGAATCCGCCAGCGCACTACCTAACGCTCGTTGAGAATCGTGGCGACCGAGTGACTGTGGAAGCGCGGGACCGGTTCAACAACGCGGAGAGTGGCGTTCGAGTGAACGTCAGCGATGGAAAAGCGTTGTTCGAGCGGAACGAGACGCCAACCGACGAGAGCGGCCGAGCGACGTTCGAAGTGACAGATGGCACTTCGGGGAACGCGACACTCAGAATTCTCGAAAATGCCACTACCTACGAGCGTGTGAGAGTAGACGTTGACGCGACGCGTAGCGGTGACAGCGATAATGGACCGACGTACGGAGTCACGATAAATAGTGCGAGCGCTGCAGGTGGCGGAAATAACATCGAAGTTGAGTTCAGTGCCGACACTACCGACGACAACGCGACTGTGGTGATACAGTCACTGGAGGATGGGACAGTCCGAGAGGAGACTGAGAATATCGCAGTCGAGGACACGCAACCGCAGACCGAGAATGTGAAGGGTGCGAACCAAGCAACGGGTGTTCGCGTTATTCTGTACGATGAAGACGGAATCGAGCAAGACAGAGACGTAGTGCCATATTCATAAACCAGAATAGTCGACACGCGTCGAAATCAACCATCGACAAACCCATATGACCGTTTCGCGTAGACGAGGGCATGACTAGCGTCGGCATCGACGCCATCGAAGTGCGAACGGGGCGGCTGAAACTCGACCTCGCGGAGACGTTCGCGCCCGAGCAGGGCGACGACCCCGAGAAGTACACGAAAGGACTGGGCTTGTTCTCGTCGTCGTTCCCGGACGCCTACGAGGACATCGTGACGATGGGCGCGAACGCCGCGCACCGCCTGATGGAGCGGAAGGGCCTCGAACCCGAGGACATCGGGCGTATCGACGTCGCGACGGAGTCCTCGTTCGACAACTCGAAGCCGGTGTCGACGTACATCGCCGGGTGTCTCGAACAGGTCTACGACGGTGACTTCCACCACGCGAACAAGGGCGAGCGGAAGTTCGCGTGTATCGCGGGCACGCAGTCGCTGGACGACGCGGTGAATTGGATTCTCGCGGGGCGGAACCGCGGGCGCGGCGCGCTCGTCATCGCGACCGACACCGCGCTGTACGCGCGGGACTCCTCAGGCGAGGCGACGCAGGGCGCGGGCGCGGTCGCCATGTACATCACCGAGGACCCGGACCTCGTGAAACTCTCCACGGAGCAGGGGTACGGCTCCGCGGACGAGACGGACTTCCTGAAGCCGAACCAGCAGTTCCCGAGCGTGGACGGCAAGCGCTCGGTTCAGGTGTACCTCGCACGGATGCGCGAAGCCCTCGAAGACTTCGAGCGCGCCGCGGGCGACACCCACCCCGACGACTACGCGTTCATCCCGTTCCACACGCCGTTCCCCGGCATGGTGCGGAAGGCCGCGGTACTCGGCTACCGGCACATGATTCGCGGGACGGACGTCGAGGAGGCGCTCGCCGACGACATCGGCCGGCAGCCGCGCCGCGACGACTTCGACTCCCGCGAAGCGTTCGAGGACGCCATCCGAGAGTACGTCGACGACCTCAAGGAGACCGACGCGTACCGCGAGTGGTACGGCGAGGCCATCGACCCGACGCTGGACATCTCCAGTCAGGTCGGGAATTGGTACACGGGCTCGGTCCACATCGCGCGCGTCAGCGCGCTCAAGCACGCCGTCGAGCAGGGCCGCGACCTCGCCGGTCAGAAGCTCCTCGTGGCGTCGTACGGTTCCGGCGCGCAGGCCGAGATTCACGAGGAGACCGTCCAGCCCGGCTTCGAGGACGAGGTCGCCGAACTGAATGTCGATGCGGAGGTTGAGCGCCGCTACGACCTCTCGTTCTCGGAGTACGAGCAGATTCACGACCGGCACAACCACGAGAAATCCGTCGAGTTGGAGCCATTCACGCAGCCTGACAGTGAATTCGTCTTCGACGGCTGGGGCCCAATGAACGAGCGCCAATACACCTACATCGAGTAGTTAACGGTCTTCAAGCACGAGCGCTCGCTTCAGGCGTGTTCTCGGAGTGCGTCCAGCATCTCCTCGATATCCATTTCTGTGACTGCCAGCGAATAGCCATCGCGTTGTGCGAGCGCGGGTGCGTGTTCCCAGAGGTCGTCTGTGGAGAGGCCGTGGAGGAGCACGGCGTTCGGCGTGGGGTTGACGACGCGTAGTGCGACCAGCGGGCTCTCGCCGCGGGAGACGTTCGTGAAGGAGAGCACGCGGCTCGTGGACTGGCCGTAGAGCCGGTAGAACTCGTCGGCGCGCAGTCGGCGGATGGCTTCGATGGAGTCGATGACGGTGTGGCCGGTGACGGTGTCGCGGTCGCCCTCGACGACTTCGGTGGCGTCAACGGCGTCGTACAGTTCGCCGGCGGGGAGCGCTGTTGGATACTCTTGGAGGTCGAGGACGACGTCGCTGTCGAAGCCTGCGGAGAGCACGCGGCCGTACTGGCGGATGTGGTCGCCGCCGCGGCGCTCGTCGATGTCCAGCAGCGCCTCGACGACGCGCGTGACGAGCGCGATGCCAGGGCTGGAGCGGCGGCCGCTCTCGTAGTCAGAGACGACAGACGACGAAACGTCGAGCTCCTCGGCGAGGGCGGTCTGGGAGACGTCGAAGTCCGTGCGCCACTTCCGGAGTGTGGCGCCAGGGTCGTCGCTGAGCGTGATGTCGCCGGCGATGCGCTCGGCGAGGTCCGCGCGCGGGTCGTCAGTCATGGCCGAAATTCAGGTGTCGCCGGCAAAAAGTCTGCCGGAGAACTTCGACACGTGCCGAAGAGAAAGACCCATTCTCACGTGAGACAGTGACACACGTATGCCTTCGACGGTCGTCCACGTGGCGTTCGGCGCGCTGGTGGCGACAGCGCTGCTCCGGGAGTTCGACGCGAAGACGCTCGCAGTGGTCTGCGCGTTCGCCGCGCTCCCGGACGTCGACACCTTCCTCGGCGTCTGGATCGCCGGCGGCCACCGCGCGCTCCTCCACACGGCGCTGTTGCCCGCCGTCCTCGGTGCGCTGGTCGTCTGGGACACGCGCCGCGCGGAGTCGTGGCTCCACGCGAAGTTCGGCCGCGACGGCCCGCACGTCGCGGTCGTGGGTGTCGTTGCGCTCCTGTTCGGCGGCATCCTCCCAGACTTAATGACCAACGGCGTGAACCTCCTCTACCCGCTGCACGACCGCTTCTACACGTTCACGGGCTCGCTGGAGCTCTCCAGCACGGAGGGCGTCGTCCAGACGTTCGTCGACTTCGGCGACGAGCCCGGAGGCGGCGGTACGGTCGGCGGGACGACCGAGAACACGCACTACTACACGGGCGTCGACCTCGAACGCGGCAGCGACCCCGCGAACGCCGAGCGCGTGTTCCCCGTCGTCGCCTCGGGCTTCCAGTTGGTCGTCGTGCTCACCGCCGTCGCGGGCGCCGTCGGGCGGTTCCGAGAAGCCAAACGCTAACGCCGCGACAGTCCAAGCCGAGGTATGGTCAGGCCGTACACGGACGCGGACAGCGACGCCCTCTGGGAATTAAAACGTGGCTTCGAGACGGGACTCGGCGAGGGCACGGGCGACGAGGCCAAGCAGGCCACCTACGAGGCGAAACTCGACGAAGCGTACCGGAGCGACTGGCTCGACTGGGTCGACCGCTGTGTCACCGAGAACGAGCGTTGCGTGCAGGTCGCCGAGCGCGAGGACGGACTCGCGGGCTACGTCTTCGTGCTCCCCGAATCGATGGCGTTCGTCTGGGACGCCGCCGTGCTCAACGAGGTTTACGTCGCACCCGATTTCCGCGGCACGAGCGTCGCGGACGACCTGATGGAGGCCGCGCTCAGCGTCGCGCGCGAGCAGTCGCTACCGCTGGACCGGATGGTGTTAGACGTTGACCGGCAGAACGAGCGCGCGAAGGCGTTCTACGAGCGCTACGGCTTCGAGCACTGGGGCGAGATGGTCGCCCGAGACCTCTAGGTCGACGTGACGGCACCGAGCGCGCCGCCGATGCCGCCGAAGACTGCGGGGTAGACGACGCCAGCGAGCAGCACGCCGAGCGCGTACTCGGGGTGAATCGCGCTCCCGCCCGAGGCGTACTCGAAGACGAACAGGCCAGCAATTGCGAGCACGACATAGCCGAGGACGACGCGAGCGCCGATTTGTGCGCCCCCGGACGCGTCGGCGGCGTTCGCGCGGCGTGCGAGCACGAAGCCGGCGAGCACGACGACGACCGCGGGCACGAGGTACAGCAGCATCGGCGCGCTCCCGTCCGCGATGAGGTTCCGGGTGGCCTGCCCGCTGCCCAGCGACGGGACGGTGAACGAGACGCCATGGGCATTGTAGAATAGCCAGCCGACGGCCTTCCACGTCGGAATCGGGTCGCCGCCGAGGAGTTCCACGATGGCGTTGTAGCCTTCGAGTTGCTCTTGGACGGATGACCCCTGCCAGAGGTACGTGAGGAGGTAGCCGAGCACGTACGCGACGGCACCGGCGGCGGCACCGATGCCGAGGTCAGTGCTGCGGGAGTTGCGGGGGACTCGTTCGGACATGGTTGTGATGCTCGCTGTGGAGTAAAAAGGCTTTGTGGCGACTGAACCAGGCCGAATCTCCGAGCGGCGCGGCGACGCGACGACGCCCGGTTACGGGTTCAGGCCCGAGAGCCCGGCGCGAACGAACACGAGCACGGGGATGATTTCGAGGCGGCCGACCCACATGTTGAGCGTGAACATCGCTTCCGCGAGCGGCGACATCGTCGGGCCCGTGATGCCTGAGGAGAGCCCGACGTTGCCCTGTGCGCTAGCGACCTCGAAGAGCGCGTCGGCGTACCCGAACTCGGGGCCGGCGAGGTTCACGAGGACGATGCTGGTGGCGGCGAGCACGAGCAGCCACAGCAGCGAGACGATGGCCGCCTCGCTGAACTCTCGTTCCATTGACTCGCGGTCGAGCGTCCGGTCGCCGATTCGGGCGGTGACAACGGCGTTCTTCGGCAGGAACACGCGGGAGAACTGCCAGATGATGCCGCGGGCAATCGTGTACGCGCGGATGATTTTGATGCCGCCGACGGTCGACCCGGCAGCGCCGCCGACGACCATCGCGCCGACGACCATCACTTTCGCGCCGGCCAGCCAGCGGCCGATGGGTGCGGACTGGAACCCGGTGCAGCTCAGCGCGCTCACCCACTGGAACGTCGAGTCGCGGATGGCGTCCAGTTGCGCCGCGTCGAGCGACGGCACGGCGAACGGGAGGAACGACTGTGTCGCGAACGCTCCAGTGGTGGATGAGACGGACAGCACGTTCTGCGCGGAGAGGACGGCGATCCCGAGCGCCAGCAGGGCGAACAGCCAGCGGGTCTGGAGGTCCGAGACGAGTTCGCCGACCGTCCGGTCCCGGAGTACGACGTAGTGGACCGGGAACGCGATGGCCCCGATAATCATAATCGGGAGGAGCGCGGTCTCGACGAGCGGCGAGTTGTAGGTCGCAATCGAGTTGTCGGTGACGGAGAACCCGCCCGTCGTGAGCCCTGTCATCGCGTGGTTGAGCGCCTGCCACGCGACCTCCCAGAGTTCCAGCGACTGGACGTACTCGCTGTCGCTGTAGCGAATCGCGCCGAACAGCAGGACGAACGATAGCACGGTGTAGCCGACGACGAGTTTCCAGACCGTGCGGACGGTGGAGACGACGCTCGGGTGAATCTTCTCCTCGCGGGCCTCGCTCTGGTAGAGCGCGTAACTCCCGCTGCCGGGCCGAGAGAGAATCGAGACGGTGAGGACGATGACGCCGACGCCGCCGACCCACTGGATGAACGACCGCCACCACTGCAACGCTCGCGGGAGCGACGGCTCGTGAATCGCCATCGTCAGCCCGCTGCCCGTCCACCCGCTCATGCTCTCGAAGAACGCGTGCAGGGGGTCCCGGAAGTACGCGAGACTTGACAGCGTCGTCGTGCCGGCGACGCCGATGGGCTCCCACGTGCTCGTGTCAGTGGCCGCCGGGACGAACGCTTCCATGGCGGCCGGCGGCGTCAGCCACGCCGTCAGGAAGAACGGGAGCGCGCCGAACGCCGCGACCATCAGCCATCCACCCGCGGCGATGACCATTCCGTGTTTCATCTTCGGGTCCGGCGCGTCCGCGAACGCGCGGTTCGTCGCCCCACCGATAGCAGCCGTCATGCCCGCCGCGAGGAAGATTGCGAGCGCGGCGTGGAATTCACGGAACCCGAGCGCGACGAGCGACGTAATCACCATCAGGCCCGCCTCCATCAACACCAGCGACCCGACGTCGTGCGCGATGATTTGCAGGTCCGTCGGGAGCAGGTCGCCGTTCTGTCGAGTCATGCTACGAGCGGTCTTCCGTGTGGCCGAAGACGTCGGTTACCTCGGGCGTTGCGCCCTTGCTGGAGTAAACCGTGAGGAGGTCGCCAGCCTCGACGCGGGTGTTCCCGCGGGGCGTTATCGGTTCGCCCTCGTCGTCGCGCTCGATGGCGACGACGAGCAACTCGCCCTCGAGCAGCCCCTCCTCGTCGGCCTCCCGTAGCGTCTTCCCCGTAATCGGGGCGTCCGGTTCGACGGTAATCTCGAACACCTCGGCCTCCTCACCGATGCGCATGAAGTCGACGATGGACGGTCGCTTGACCGCCCGGTAGAGGTACTCCGCGATGAGGCGCTGGGGGTTTTGCATCGTGTTCACGCCAATCTGCCGGAACAGGTTCATGTGCTCCGGGTTGTGGACGACCGAGACGACGTCCGGGACCTCTAGTTCCTGCGCGAGCAGACACACCATCACGTTCGTGGCGTCCTGGTCGGTCGTCGAAATCAGTGCGTCCGCGCGGTCCGCGCCGGCGTCCTCCAGAGTCTCCTTCGACGTCGCGTCGTCGTTGATGACCAGGCAGTCGTACCGCTGCGACGCCCGCTCCGCGCGCTCCTCGTCGCGCTCGATGACCACGACCTCGTTGCCACCCTTCGTGGCAATCTCGGTGAGGGGGTCGCCGATGTCACCTGCGCCGACGATGACGATGTACATTAGCGACACGCTTCAGGGCCGACAACTGAAAGGGTATCGCTCTGTCCGACACGCCGAAATACGTGCCTTGATGGCGGTTACGACTCTTTATGCCGATTTGAGGGCGGAGAAACACTCCAAGTGTCGTGTCTCGATGGCGCGCTACGCATCGCGAGACGGGGCGTTCTATATCACCGGGTTCGAAAAACTGGTTCACTCGTCGGTTAGGATACCAGCTCGACCTTGAGCGGACGACCGAATATCGAGGTGGCGCAACAAACCGATACGATACGGGCATCGACCTCAAAACCTCGACGAGTCGGAAATATAACACCGTCTTACAGCAAATCACCCCTCCAAAGATAGCCTCCACTCACCAACTATCGGAACCCGCGAAATCCCCGCAGTAACGCCCTCTTACGCCATATTACAGCATTCATCCACCCATTACGGCATTTCTAGCGGCATTTCTAGCAGCATTTTTCGAGGATAGACACCCTCTCTCCCGAAGAAACCCAAAAACCGGCTCAGAACATACAGCAAAGTCCGACTAGTATAGACGGGGGGCACCCCGTCGGAAATCATTCTAGTCTGGCGAGCACGAGCGATGAATTTGTCCGAATTCTACCAACGGCATGAGAGGTGGGTCTGATGGTGACTGCCAGTGCGAAAAAATCCGACACGGTGCTATCTATCGTCTTCACATGTCATCAAAGCGGCAACAGCAAGCGAAACACTGCGACGCGGTTCAGCACGAATCCTCAAATGGTTCCTCATCACCGATAACCCCTACTCAACCACTTGATTTGGCGGAAACAAGCAACTGGAGACCGATCGTAGCGGTCGCACTCGATAGCGTTGATCGGCTACCAGGTGACGCCGACCACGGCTACAGGATTGGGCTAACTCATTTCTCCAAACCAGTAACTGGCTGATCTAATTTAGGGGTCGAAGGTGTCCAAGACTGGGCCGACAAGCAAGAGACCCGCCGCACCTCGAACGTTGGTTCGCCTAAGGGCCTCCGAGCGCACCGCCACGAGACAGGATAGCCTCGCCACTCGAGACTGCATCTTCAAGCTCATTGACGGCGACGAATCAATATTCTATCAATGCTTTTCGGCCCCAGCACGCCTCCAATCGTCAGATGTGGGTATCGGCCGAAAACAAGCAGTAGAGGCGCCAGTTCCGAGTGTTACATCATGTTATGACATAATCCCAGCCGTTACGACAGACGTTACGACAGAAACCCGGACTAGAGCACCCAGATATGCGGATTAAGGCAATTCCGGGTGATGTGTTACGACAGAGTCCGACTAGTATATACGGGGGATACCCCGTCGGAAATCATTCTAGTCGGGCGAGCGATTGTGGTTGAGTTATTCGAATTCTGGTAATACTGTGCGCAAAGGCGACCGTTGGTAAGTGAGGCGGGG
>NZ_JAJJZG010000007.1 GCF_021028995.1 Halobacterium sp. KA-4
TGGCTCGGTACCGACGGCGAGACGCTCGAAGCGATGGCCGAGGGTGACGAGGATGCCGACGAGGGGCCGGAAGTCGTCGACCCGGAGCGCGTCGAGGGCGACGAACTCTCCGAGGTCGTGGACGACTTCGACGAGGACCAGCCGAAGGGTGAGCGCGATGAGTGACGAACACGACGGCGACGACGAACACGAGGAGCGGGAGCCGCTAGCGGACCTCCGCGAGGACGTCGAGCGAAGCCGCGAAGCAGAGACGGACGACGAGTTCGAGGAGCTGTTCACGGACGTCGACGTCGGCAGCGTCGACGAGGAAGAGGTCTGGGAGCAACTCTCGGAGTCCGCGGACGAGCCGGTCGCGGACGCGGTGGGCGTCGCGGAGTCGGCGGGTGTCGAAGCCGGGGCCAGCGGGGAACTCGACCGCGACGTACGCGTCGTCGAGAAACGGCTCTGCCAGGGCTGCGAGCATTTCTCGGACCCGCCGGAGACGGCGTGCACGCACGAGGGGACGACTATCGAGGCGGAGGTCGACACCGACCACTTCCGCGTCGTGAATTGTCCGGTGGTCGCGGCCCGCGAGGAGAGCGAGGCGAGTGATTTTTCCGCGGACGAGCCCTAGCTCGAGACATGCAGTTCTGCGACGAGTGCGGGTCGATGATGCACAAGCAGGACGACGAGCGGGTGTGTTCCGGTTGTGGGAACACCGAGCCCGCCGGCGACAGCGGCGAGTTCGTCACGACCGCCGCTCAGGACACCAGCGACGTCATCGAGACGAGCGAGGAGGCCAACTTCGAGGGGAAACCCACGGCCGAGGAAATCTGTCCGGACTGTGGCCACGACGAGGCGTGGTACACCATCAAGCAGACTGGCGCCGCCGACGAGCCGCCGACGCGCTTCTTCAAATGTAAGGAGTGCGGGAGTCGGTGGCGCGAGTACGCCTAGCACACCTCCGAAACGTTCACGCTCGACTGGGGTGACGCGAGCATATGAACGAGTTCGCGTACGTCGTGAACGTGGACTGCGCCGTGGTGAGAGACGACGAGTACCTCGTCATCGAGCGCGGCAGCGAGGAGGAGCACGCACCGGGAACTGTCGCGTTCCCGGGCGGGAAAGTCGAACAGGAACAAGGTTGGATGCCATCGAGAACACGGCCCGGCGGGAGGTAAGCGAAGAGGTCGGCATTGAGGTCGGGGACATCGAGTACGTCTGCAGTAACACGTTCGTCGCCGACGAGGGGACGCAGTGCTTGAACGTGGTGACGCGCGGCGAGTACGTCGCTGGCGAGCCACGGGTGTACGCCACCGACGAGGTCGAGCGCGCGTTCTGGCTGCCGTACGAGCACTTCGAAGGAAACGAGAACGTACCCGAGTACGTTGTCGAGTTTGCCAAGCGCGTCGCGGCCACCAGAGCGGACTGACGGTTCAGTCGCTGTGTGAGTCCACAGAAGGGCTTTACTGCCGGCGCTGGAGGTCTGAGTATGCGACGCCGAGCCCTCCTGTCGTCGCTGGCGGCGACCACCGCAGCCCTCGCGGGGTGTGCGTCGTCGGGCGATGGCACCGGAACGACCGTCGATGACCCGCAGACGACTAGACCTGTAACGTCGACGAGCGCCGGCGACGTGCCCTCGGGCGAGCCCGAGGCGTACGCGAGCATCGTCGAGTTAGAGACGGGACCGCGGACGTACGCGTTCGCGCCGACGCGCCAGCGCACCGACGACGAGGTGGAGGTGGCGCTGTGGTTCGACCGCACGGCAACGGCCGACCACCCCGCGCGCTTGCGGGGGTGGCTGGAAAACCGGGGCGACTACGCGAACCCGGTTGACGTGGAGTGGATTCCTGCCGTCGGACGAGTGCACGGTCGACAGCCGAGCGGCTACGACCATGGGGCCCGCCTGCACTTCGCGCCGACGGGGAACAACGATCTCGCGGAGACGGTGCCGGAGGTGGTGCGCGACGAGTCCGGCTACTGGCGCGTCGAAGACCTTGGACCATGGATGACCGAGACAGAGCCGATGGAGGCGGGCGAGCGCGTCGAACTGGAGTACGTGCTCGTCGGCGAGCCGGGGATGGACGGGCGACCAACGGGTACCTACGAGTTCCGCGGCCGGGACGGCGACGCGCGGGTCGCCGTCTGGGACACGACTAGTCCAGGGCCGGACGCGGCGTCGCGGTTCGACGGCCGGTCGGTCCCGGCGCTCGCCGAAGACGCGACAGTACAGTGGTTCCACGACGCTGCCGAATCAACAGAAGTGTTCGTCCAACCGGCCAGCGAGCGCGTCGAACTTGACGCTCGCGTAGCGTTCGAGGTGGTGAACCACAGCCACGAGTCGGTAGGCTGCGGGCACTGGAACCTCCACAAGCTCGTGGACGGCGAGTGGTTCCACGTCGCGCCGATGGGGCATACGTCGGACTGCCGGCAGCTCGCGCCGGGCAGCCGGGAGTCGTGGGCGCTACGCGCGTTCAACGGCGACGCCGTGCCGTGCGAGGTGAGCGGAGGTGGCTGCCGGGACGGGCTGACGCGGGGCTATCTCGGTGGCGGCGAGTACGCCGTCGTCGCGGGCTACGGCCACCCCGAGGACCAAAGCGCGGCGCTTGTGGAACTCGTTGGCGATCCCGTGACCATCACCCCGACCGAGGATGCGACCGTTGAGGTGGATGGTGACACGGCGGTGGTGGTGACCGGGCGGTACGGCGACGGCGAGCGTCCGCCGGACGCGTCGTTCACGCTGACGCGCGTGGTGGACGCCGACGAGCGCGTCATCGCCGAACGAGTGATGGGCGACGGCGGGTTCGCCCGAGCGGGAAGCGGACTACGGAACGCGCTCGCGGCAGCGACAGACGACGTCGAGCGCGTGGTGGTGCGAACGGACGAGCATGCGGTGGATGGCGCGCTTGGCTACGATGCCGACACGCGGCGGTTCACGTTCCGCGGGCAAGCGTATGAGGTCACGCGCGGCGAACCAGAAGAGTGAGTCACTGCAGCAGCAGCCACGCGGTCGCGACCGCGATGCCGCCGAGCGCGGTGGAGGCGACGGCGTGGAGGCGGAGCTGGTCGAGGACGCCGTGGTCGTGGTCGTCGAGGCCGCGGGTGGCGGCGGCGTGGACTTCGCTGCCGGTCTCGCACTCGGGGAGGAAGTCCATCGCGACGTGGAGGAAGATGCCGGCGGCGAACCCGAAGATGACGGCGCGGAAGGTGGCGTCCGTTGGGAATGAGAGGATAGTGACCGCGAGCGCGGCGATGCCGACGCCGGCGGATGGGAGTAGCAGCATCATCGGGGAGCGGCCCTGCGCGGTGAGCCGGCGCGCGGCGGCGTAGCCCGCGGGGCCTTTGTGGGAGACGATGGCGAGCCCGAGTAGCGGGCCGAGGTCGGGCATCGCGGTGTAGACGATGCCGATGATGGAGCCGGCGGTCAGCGAGTGCGCGGCCAACTCGGCGGACGTGCGGTCCAGCGGGAGGTCGCGGTGTGTGACGAGGTGGCCGATGGTGTGTGCGCCGAAGCCGACGAGGATGCCGGCGGCGATGCCGAAGCCGCCGGGTTTGGGAGCGTAGCCGATGGCCTGCGGGACGAGGAACGCGGCGGAGCTGGCGACCATCGCGCCGCTGGCGAGGCCGTACCCCCAGACGAGGCCTGTTGGGTGTTCGGTGCTGGCGCGTGCGCCGATTGCGGCGGCGCCGGCCATCGCGGCGAACGCGACCCACGCGATGCCGAGGAGTTTCCGCGCTTCGCCCGTGCTGAAGACGTAGGCGGACAGCGCGAGGAACGCGACGAGACTGACGACGCCGAGGCGCGAGGTGCGCGCCCGGATCGTCGCGACGGACTGCGTGACAGACATTCAGTTATTAAATTCTCCCGGAGAGTTAATACTGTGTCGGTTGGCCGGCACGCCGAAGACCCCAGGTTGCGTACTTCGAGTATGGACGTCGTCTCAATGGAGTGGCGGGACGTGTTGGTCGCGAGTTGGCCGGTCGACCCCGAAGTCGTCGCCAGAAGACTCCCCGACGGTGTCGAGGTGGACACGTTCGACGGCCGTGCGTGGCTGTCCGCGGTCCCGTTCGTGATGAAGGACGTCCGGCCGTTCGGCATTCCCGCGTCCATCGGCCGGACGTTCGGCGAACTGAACCTCCGCACGTACGTCACCGGCGACGCCGGCCCTGGCATCTACTTCTTCAACCTCGACGCGAACGACCGGCTCGGCGTCGCGCTCGCGCGCACCCTGTTCCGGCTGCCGTACTACCGCGCGAAGATGAACGTCACCCAGGAAGACGGCGCAGTCGAGTTCCAGAGCCACCGCACGCACTCCGGCGTCCCGGACCTGGAGTTCGACGCGACCTACGGACCGGTCGGCGAGCCCGAGACGGCGAGTCCCGGCACCCTCGAAGCGTTCCTGCTGGAGCGCTACCGCTTCTACGCGGCCGGCCGCAAGCGGGTGTTCTGCGGCGAAGTCGCCCACGACCCGTGGCGGCTCGCGCACGCCGACGCGACGTTCCGCACGAACGACCTCTTCGCCGCGAACGGCTTCGAACAGCCCGAATCCGTCCCACACCTCCTCTACAGCCCGGGCGTCGACGTCACCGCCGAGCGCGTGCGCGTCGTCTGACTACTCGCTCGATGCCTGCCAGTCCGCGAGGTCCAGCACCGCGCCGTCGAGGCGCTCGGGCTCCGATACCGCCCACGTGAACAACCCCGCGACTTCCGCGGGGTCGCGGCCCCCCTCCCCGTGGAGCGCAGTGTCGACGGCGCCAGGATCTACGCAGCCGACGGCCTGCTCGCAGTCCGCCGCGAACTGGCGCGCGACGCCCTCGACGGCGGCCTTCGAGACGGCGTACGCGCCGAACCCAGGCTCTGTGTCGCGGGCGACGCTCCCGGTCGGAACGACTACCCGCCCGGTCTCGTCCATGTGCGGGAGCGCCTCGCGAACGGCCGCGAACACGCCGCGGGCGTTCGTCCGCATCGTGTCGTCGAACGCGCTGTAGGACTCCTCGAGGAGCGGCGTCTCGCCCGCCGACCCGTGGTAGACGGCCGCGCAGGGCGCAACCACGTCGATACCGGAGGCGTCGCCGGCCTTCGACGCGCGCTCCATGAGGCGTTCGAGTTCGTACTCGTCGCGCACGTCCGCCCGCAGGAACTCGCCACCGAGCTCGTCGGCCAGTGCATCGAGCGCTTGTCGGTCCCGGCCGCCGAGCACGACCGTTGCCCCCTCGTCGGCGAACGCCCGCGCGACCGCTTCGCCGAGGCCGCCGGTCGCACCAGTCACCGCTACCGTGGTCGTCATGGCGACAGCGACGACGCCACCGGGGGTAAATCTCCCGGATGGCTCAGAGGCCGATGTCGTCGGCGTGCGCGTCGACGAAGTCCGCAACCGTGGTGTCGTGGAACTCCACGTGGTAGTCGACCTGCACGATTGGCGCGTCCACGTCGACGTACTCCGACAGCGAGTGCGGCGTCCCCGCGACGACGACCTCGGGGTCCACGTTCCGGATGGTGGCTTCGAGGTCCGCTATCTGCTCGTCGGTGTACCCCATCGCGGGCAGCAGCCGGTCGAGGTGGTCGTACTTCTCCAGAGTGTCCGCGATGGAGCCGACGGCTTCCTCGCGCGGGTCGAGGCGCGTGGCGTCGTAGCGCTCGGCGGCGACCGTGCCGGCGCCGTAGTCGGTGCCGCCGTGCGTGAGCGACGGTCCATCTTCGACCACGAGCGCGTCCTTCCCGCGGACGGCGTCGGGGTCGTCGACGGTCACGACGGAGTCCGCGTGGAGAATCTCGGCGTCTGGGTTTACCTCGCGAACGTTCTCCACGACGGTCCGAATCTGGTCCTCGCTGGCGCTGTTCTCCTTGTTCACGACCACGACGTCCGCGTCCCGGAGATTCGCCTCCCCGGGGTGGGAGGTCAGTTCGTCGCCGGCGCGCAGCGGGTCCGCGAGCACGACGTGGAGGTCCGGGCGGACGAACGGAAGTTCGTTGTTCCCGCCGTCCCATACGATGACGTCGGCTTCCGCGCTCGCGCGCTCGACGATTTCGGCGTAGTCGACGCCCGCGTAGACGACGTGCCCGCGCTGGACGTGCTGTTCGTACTCCTCGCGTTCCTCGATGGTGAGGTCGGCGAGGTCGGACTCGTCGGCGAAGCGCTCGACGCGCTTCTCGGTGAGGTCGCCGTACGGCATCGGCTCGCGGACGACGGCGACGTCGTATCCACGGGATTCGAGTTCGGCGGTGAGCGCCCGCGACACCTGGCTCTTCCCGCAGCCCGTGCGTACCGCGTCCACCGCGAGCACGGGCACGTCGGCGTCGAGTTGCATCTCGTCGGGGCCGACGACGCGGAAGTCCGCGCCGGCCGCCAGCGCCCGTGAGGCGACGTGCATCACCTTCTCGTGGGAGACGTCGGAGTAGGAGAAGACGACCTCGTCGGCGGCGTACTCGTCAACGACGGCTTCGAGTTCGGGTTCGGGGACGATGGGGATGCCGTCGGGGTGGTCTGGGCCAGCGAGTGCCGCGGGGAACGTGGCGTGGTGGTCGCCCGTCTCACCGAGGTTCTGACTTGGCGCGGCGGTGAACGCGACGACGCGGTGGTCGCGGCTGTCGCGGAAGACGGTCAGGAAGTCGTGGAAGTCACGGCCGAGGGCACCCACGATGACGACTCGTCGCATATACTATAGCGTCGCCACGCCACCACTGTAAGCCTACCCGCCACTACCCGAGGAGGAAGGTAGGGACGTAGAGCACGAGACACGCCAGCGACCCGGCGCGGCCGACGGGCCGGCGCGTGTAGACGACCGCGAGCACGAGCGCGCTCGCGACGATCATGTAGCCGACGGAGGTGAGGACGGCGTCGACGCCGGTGACGTGGACGCCCGCGAGCGCGGCGCCGACGCCCAGCGAGAACAGCGGGTCCGTGATGTTCGAGCCGAGCAGCGTCCCCACCGCGATGCCGGTGCGGTCGCGGCGGACGGCGACCAGCGCCACCGCGATTTCGGGCGCGGTCGTCCCTAGCCCCGTGACGAGGCCGACGAGGTAACTCGGGACGCCCACGGCGACTGCGAGCCGTTGGCCGCCCGTCACGAGGAGGTGGCCGCCGACGACCACCAGCGCGACCCCAAGGAGGACGTAGCCTGTGGCGCGCTGGAGCGTCAGCTCCGACTCCGCGACGTGTTCGGCGTAGTCCTCGTGCTCGGCAAGCACCGCGAGGAAACCCAGGTACGCCAGCACCATGAGCGCGCCCTGGACGCGCGTGATGGTGCCGGACTGGAGCGCGACCGCCATCACCGCCATTGCGGCGAGCATTCCACCGCCGTAGACGCGGGTCTTCTCACGGGCGACCGACAGCGGCGCGGCCAGCGAGAGAATACCCACGCCGAGCGTAATCTGGGAGGTCGCGGAGCCGACGATGTGGCCGACGACGAGGTCGCCGGAGCCGTACGCCGCGGCGTACATCGACGTCGCGATTTCGGGCACCGAACTCCCGACGGAGACGACGGTGACGCCGACGAAGAACGTGGAGATGCCGGCATGTCGGGCGAGTTCGCTCGCGCCGTCGACGACGCGGTCGCCGCCGTAGACGAGCGTCGTGACGCCCGCTAGCAGCGTGAGCAGTGACGCGAACACGCTATCGGGCGCGGGCTACGGGGTGTCGTTCGGACGCGCGACTACGCATCGGTTGGGCGGAGACGCCGCATCGGGAAAACAACCGGGGCCGGGTCAGCCCGTCAGCACTGTGCCGGTGAGGTCGCCGAGCGGCCGTGTGACGTCGAAGGCGGGTGTCTGGACGTGAATCGGCGTGTCATCGGTGACGTCGTAGAATTTGAGGTGGAGACTGAACGTGCCGTCGGCGGCGATGGGCGCGGCCTCCTGTTGGCCCGAGGGCTCGTGGGTCGCCCACGCGTAGTCGCCGGCGTGCTGGGGGTCGACCTCGCCGTCGACGAACGCCTCCTGGGGCGCGCTGAAGTCGGTGCCGCGCATCGGCTCGCCGTTCTCGTACCACGGGCCGAACCCCTCGTCGATGACGAAGACGTTCGTGAAGCCGGCCTGCTGGAGCGCGGACGCCCGAACCGAGGAGAGGTGGTGCGGGCAGCCGCAGTAGCAGACGATGCGGTCATCCTTCGACCAGCCGCTGATACCGCCGCCCTCCGAGCCGCGCTGGGCGGGGCTGCTCACGGCGCCGTAGATGTGCGCGCGCTCGTACTGCTGGAGGCCGCGGGCGTCCACGAATCGGGCGTCCGCGCGCTGGTGCCAGTAGCGCGCCACCTCGATGGGCGCGAGCCGGATGGTCTCGCCGTTCGTGGTCGTCGTCGGGAACGACGACGGGTCGACGTTACGCTCGTCAGGGTTGCCGTACTCGGGTGGGTAGCCGTCGGCCGGGTCCTCGTCGGCCGGTAGCGAGGTGTTCGCGTGGAACTCCGCGTTGAGGTTGCCGACGTGGTTGACCGACGACGACGAGGAGCCCAGCAGCCCGAGACAGCCCGAGACCGCAGCCAGCGAGCCCGCGGCACTGGCGGCGAGGAACGCGCGACGGTTCATACCCGTATCTGTGGGCGTCACCGAAGTAAGGGCTGTCGCTGTCCGCACCGTTCGCTCGTTCGCAGCGACTGCGGGCGCGGGGAAGCACTCATCCCGAGCGCCGGTGTACGACCGAGCATGGGACTGCGACGCCGCCTCCGGAACGGGATTACGCTCGCGCGTGACAGCATCGACGTGCTGCGCGACCACCCGAACCTGCTGTGGTTCCCGTTGCTGGCGGGCACCGCTGGCGTCGTGTTCGTCGTGTTGGCGTTCGGCGTCGGAGTCGGCCTGCTCCCGCTGACCGTGCTCGTGAACGCGCCCGAAGCAACCCTGTACGTCGCGCTCGCGGTCGGTTACTTCGGCTCGGCGTTCCTCGCGGTGCTGTTCACGGCGGGGTTGATGTTCGCGACGAAGGACGCCATCGAGGGCCGCGAGCCGAGCGTACGCGCGGGCTTGCGGGCGGCGTGGCAGCACAAGGGCACGCTGTTCGCGTGGGCGGTCGTCAGCACGCTCGTCGGACTCGTCGTGCGCGTGCTCCAGGAGTCGGACAACCTCGCGGGCGTCATCGCGGGTGTGCTGCTGAGTACGTCGTGGGCAGTCATCACGTACTTCGTCGTCCCGGTCGCCATCTTCGAGGACGAGGACATCCGCGGCGTGTTCGGGCGCAGCGTCGACATCGTCCGGGACACGTGGGGCGAGTCGCTGGGCGCGGAGTTCGGCCTCGGGTTCGTCCACGCCGCGCTCTTTCTGGTGGCCCTGCTCGTCGCCGTCGTCGTCTTCGTAGCCTCGGGCAGCATCGCTGCGGCGGCGGCCGTCGGCCTCCCGCTATTCGTCGTGGCGTTCGTCGTCGCGTCGACGCTGAACGGCATCGCGAAAGTCGCACTCTACGAGTACGCGACCACAGGCCAGCCGCCGAACTACTTCGAGAACGTCGACTTCGATGTCGGCGGGGAGAACGACGGCACCCGACAGCCCAAGTCGCCGCTCCAGGATCGGCTCCGCGGCGGCATCTAGAGCCGTTCCAGTTCCTCGACAGTTCGCTCGCTGTCGTCGGCGTCGCCCGTGTTCGTCGTGCCTGCCGGCTCGAACAGCACGACTTTCGTCTCCTCGTGGGTGACCGGGCGGTGTTCGACGCCCGCGGTCGCGACCGTCAGGTCACCAGGGCCGAGGTGGACCGCGTCCTCGTGGTCGTCCTCGCGGTACTCGATGGTGAGGTCGCCCTCGACGACGTAGAACAGTTCGTCGGCATTCTCGTGGGCGTGCCAGACGAACTCGCCGTCCAGCCGCGCGACCTTGACGTGCTGGTCGTTCAGTTCGGCGAGTACGCGGGGCTCCCACGTCTCCTCGAACGACGCGAACGCTTCGGCGAGCGAACGAGCTTCCATGCGCGGAAGTGGGTGCTGTGGGGCGAAAGGTCGTTCGACGCCGGCAGCCGTATGAGAGGCCGTCACAGACCACAGCGGGGACGCAACCCGTTTGTACGGCGGTCCACTGTATCTAACAATGAGTTATCGGATTGGGCTCGTGGGCAAGCCCTCTGTGGGGAAGTCCACGTTCTTCAACGCGGCGACGATGAACGACGTGCCGGAGGGCGCGTACCCGTTCACGACGATCGACCCGGCGGTCGGCGAAGCCTACGTGCGCGTGGACTGCGCGGCACCGGAATTCGACGAGACGTGCACGCCCTCGACGGGCTACTGCGAGGACGGCACGCGGTTCGTTCCGACGAAACTCGTGGACGTCGCGGGGCTCATCCCCGGCGCTCACGAGGGCGCTGGCCTCGGCAACCAGTTCCTCACGGACCTCAACGAGGCCGACGTGCTCGTCCACGTCGTCGACTTCTCCGGGACGACGGACATGGAGGGCGAGGCCACCGAGGGCCACGACCCCAGGAAGGACATCGACTTCCTCGAAGACGAACTCGACCAGTGGTACCTCGACATCCTGGAGAAGGGCATCGAGCGCTTCGAGGGCCAGCACGCCGGCGAGACCGCGCTCGAAGTCGAACTCGCCGAGCAGATGAGCGCGTTCCGCACCACCGACGAGGAAATCAAGCAGGTCATCCTCGCGCTGGGCCTCGAACTCGACCCCGCGACGTGGGACGACGACGACCGAATGGAACTCGCGCGCGAGATTCGCAAGCGCACGAAGCCGATGGTCGTCGCCGCGAACAAGATGGACACCCCCGAAGCGCAGGAAAACTGGGAGACCATCACCGACGACCCCGACTACGACCACCTGACGTTCGTACCGACGAGCGCGCACGCCGAGAAGGCGCTCAAGCAGGCCAGCGAGAACGGCGTCGTCGACTACCGCCCCGGCAGCGACGACTTCAAGATTACCGGCGACGTCGGCGACGAGCAGGCCGCCGGCCTCGAATCGATTCGCGAGTTCCTCGGCGAATTCGGCGGCACGGGCGTCCAGCAAGCCCTCGAAGCCGCGCTGTTCGACGAACTCGGCGTCGTCCCCGTCTTCCCGGGTTCCGCGAACGGGCTCGGGACAACCGACGGCCGCGTGCTCCCGGACGTCTTCCTGCTGCCGGAGGGCGCGACCGCCGAACAGTTCGCGTACCACGTCCACAGCGACGTCGGCGATGGCTTCCTCCACGCCAAGGACTGCCGCGCGAACCGCCAAATCGCCGCCGACCACGAACTCGACCCGCGGGACGTCGTCGAAATCATCACCACGAACTGAGCGCTCGCCCGGGTCCGACACGTTGAGGGACCCGAGCGCTCTCTATCCGGCCATGTCGCCGTGGCTGGTGTTGCTCGTCGCCGGACTGTTCGAGACTATCTGGGCAATCGGACTCGCGTACACTGACGGCTTCACGGAGCCGCTGCCGTCGGCTGCCACGCTGGCGGCGATGGGCGTCTCCGTCTACTTGTTGTCGCGGGCCGTCCAACAGATTCCGGTCGGGACGGCGTACGCCGTCTGGACGGGCATTGGCGCGGTCGCGACCGCGATTCTCGGCGTCTACCTCTTCGACGAGCCGGTGTCGGCGCTGCGCGTGGGCTGCATCGCGCTCGTCGTCGTCGGTATCGCCGGCCTCCAGGTCACGAGCAGCGGCCACGCCTAGAGCACGACACCCGAGCGCAAGAACGCAATGAGTACCGTCAACACCGGGATGCCGAGCAGCGTGGTGACGAGCACGCACGTCGAGACGTACTCGGGGACGGAGACGCCCTCCGAGCGCGCGCCGGCGGCGAACTCGCCGACGAGGATGACCGGCGTGACTGCCGCGGGCATCGCGGCTTCGAGGACGAACACGCGCGCGACCGTCGCGTCCCCGAACGGTATCACGAGCGCGACGCCGAGCGCGACCAGCGGCGCGACCCCGAGCTTGAGCGCCGTGGCCGGTGCCGTCCGGGAGACCGCCGCGCCCGTGTTGGTGCGCGCGAGCTGGATGCCGAGGACGAGCAACATAACGGGAATCGAGGCGTCGCCGACCAGTTTGAGCGACTCCATACCCGCGTTGCTGGCGGGCGGGACGACGCCGAATGCGCGGGCCGCGAGCGCGGCGACGACGGCGTAGACGAGCGGCAGCCGGAACACGCGACGGAGGCCGACCAGTCCCGCGGAGCCGCCGCTCCGGGACGCCGCATAGACGCCGAGCGTGTACATCAGCACGGACTGCACGGAGAGGAACACGACCGCGGTCTGGCGGCCGACGTCGCCGAACGCGAAGTCCGAAACGGGGACGCCGAGGTTTCCGGCGTTCGAGAACATGGCGACGAGCACGAGCGCGCTCAGAATCGGCTCGCGCTCGCCGAGCAGGCGGCCGGTCGCCTCCGCGACGCCCCACATCGCCACCGTAAACGCGACAATGCCGACCGTCAGCCACTGGAGTGTGGCGGCGTCCAGCTCGGTGACCGCGAGGCTGTGGAAGACGAGCGCGGGCGCGAGCACGTAGACGACCGCGGTGTTCAGCGGCTGCGGGTCGACGTCCTTCAGCGTCGCGAGCACGTAGCCGACGGCCGCGATGGCGACGATGGGGCCGACTGCGCCGAGGAAGATGCTGGCGAAGTCAACCATTAGCGAGTGGCCTCCGGGCGGCGCGAGCGGTTCGCGGGCGAGGCGACGGGACGTGAGTCCGGGAGCACGGCTTGTTTCGATGCTCGCAGGTAGGGCCTTTCTGTATTTCGACACCGGACCGCATCGGGGAGGCCGTACGGCAAGCTATCACGTGAGATGTGGTACCACTCCTTCCCGTTGATTTAAACGTCTCGGACGGCTATACTATGTGTGAGCGAAGAATCTGGGCGCCGCAACCTGCGGATGCCCGACGAAGACGAACTTTTCGCCGTCGTGACCGAACACAACGGCGGAAATCACGTGCGTGTGCAGTGCGAAGACGGCGAGAACCGGATGGGCCGCATCCCCGGCCGAATGAAATACCGAACCTGGATCAACGAGGGCGACGTCGTCCTCGTCGAACCTTGGGACTGGCAGGACGAGAAGGCCAACATCGAGTGGCGCTACGACGAGCAGGACGCGGACCAGCTCCGCGAAGAAGGCCACATTAACTGAATCGCCGGCTTCGAAGTAGTTCTGCAGTCTTTTCCCGTATTTCGACGTCGTAGCGACGCTGCCAGCTACTCCTCGTCGGTTAGCGACACCGTGAGCACGGGCACGTCCGCAGAGGTCACGACCTCCCGGGAGACGCTACCGAGCATCGAGTTCTCGAAGTCGCCGCGCCGCGTCCCCATCACGACGAGGTCGACGTCCGACTCGTCGGCGTAGTCGAGGATCTCCTCGCCGGGGTTGCCGCGGCGCAGTTCCGTCTCGACAGTAACGCCCTCGGCCTCGAAGGTCTGTTTCGCGTCACTGAGCGCGCCCCGACCCTCCGCGCGAAGCTGTTCGACGGCTTCGCTCTGCATCGCGTCGTCGAGCGTGAGGAACGCACGGTCGTCGACCACGTAGAGCACGTGGACGGTCGCGTCGCGGCGCGCGGCGATGTCTGCGGCGTGTGCGAACACCTTCAGCGAGGCGTCGCCGCCGTCAGTCGGGACCAGAATCCGGTCGTACATGCTCGCCGGTAGCACCGACTGCGTAATAGGCGCCGGGATTTCGCTCGGGTGCACAGAACCGCGACGCCGTCGCTGTGTGTCGTAGTTCCGAAAGAAACGTAGTGTCTGTGTCGCTGTGAGGCGACGGAAAGAGTCGAATTAGAGCCGGACGACGTTCGTCGCGCGCGGACCCTTCTCAGCCTCTTCGATGTCGAATTCGATCTCGGTGCCTTCGGTGAGGTCCTCGCCGCCGACGTCCTCCATGTGGAAGAACACGTCCTCGTCCGCGTCCTCAGTCTCGATGAAACCGTAGCCGCCCGTGTCGTTGAAGAAGTCAACCGTACCGTTTGCCATTACAACCATACGAAGGCCGGGTACACGGTTAAGGGTTGGCATCCAGCCGTCGACGCGGCGAAGACCCGCAACACGCACGTACGGACTTCGACAGTTCGAACGGCCAACTGATTTTTGGCAGCCTGGGTCGCACATCCGATAATGGCGACACACCACATTCCGAAGGGCGTGAGCCTCGACACGCTCCGGGAGATTATCGCCGGCTGGGACGCCGTCGGCGCGGCGGCGGAACCGAAGTACACCACCGCCGTGGAGGACGCCACGGACATCAGCGACGCGGTGGGCCGACAGACGCGGTTCCTCGAAGACGTCGGCGTGCTCACCGAGGAGGGACAGAAGCACCGGCTGACGGACCGCGGGCAAGCCCTGGCGGGCGCGCTCGCGGTGGACGACGAGGAGCGCGCTAGCGGCCGCGCGCGCGAACTGCTGGCGGACTGGCCGGTGACCGAGGAACTTCGCGGGCTCGTCCGTGGGAATCCCAGTACGGAGGACGAACTCGTGCCGCTCGTGGCCGCCATCACGGGCCACGACCCCGAAGCGAGTCGCGTCCGGAGCGGCATCACCACCCTACTGGAACTGTACGACTGGGCGGGCCTGCTGGACCGCGACGAGGACGGTCAGTATCGCCTCCCCGAAGGAGAGCGTCTGCCGAGCGGCGAAACAGCCGAAGCGGCGACCGGCGAACACGAGACTGAAGCCGGTGCGGCGGTCGGCCGCGTCGCCGCGGAGGCCGAGTCCGCCGCCGAGACCGCCGAGGACGTCGAGGAGACGGTCGAGACCACGGCCGAGCAGGCGGAGACGGCGAGGGAGGCAGCCGAAGCCGCCGCGGCGGAGGCCCACGAGGCAGCCAAGCGCGCGGAAGCGGCGAGTGAGTCCGTCGAAGATACCGCGGTCGCGGTCGAGGAGGCCGCTGCGGACGTCGAGACGGCCGCGGAGCAGGCACGCGAGCGCATCGAGTCGGTGTCCGAAACGGCGGCGGGCGTCGAGACGACCGTCGACGAAGCCGTCGAAGCTGTCGAGGAAGTCACCGAGACTGCCGGGGAAGTTTCTGAAACTGCCGGTGAAGCCACCGAAACCGCCGAAGCCGCGGCAGTAGAGTCTGCCGTCGAACCGGCTGCGGAGGCCGCCGCGGAAGCCGAAGAAACGGTCGAGTCCGCCGTCGAGCCAGTCGCAGAAGCGGCCGAAGCAGAGGGAGAAGCCGTCGAGTCGGCGGTAGAGCCGGTCGCCGAAGCAGCCGGCGAGGAGGCGACGGAAGTGGAGTCGGCTGTGGAACCAGTCGCAGAGGCAGCCGAAGCAGGAGCGGAAGCGGTTGAGTCCGGCGCGGAGCCGGTAAGCGAGGAACTCGAGTCCGCCGTCGAACCCGCGACCGAGGAAGTCGAAGCTGCGGAGTCGGCGGTCGAGGAGGTCGCCGAGGAGCCGGCGACGACACCCGAATCAGCCGTGGAGTCGGTGCAGGACGTCGCGCGCGAGGCGAGCCGCGGCATCAGCCCGGAAGCCGAAACTGAAGCCGGGGACGAGGGTGAAGCCGCGGAAGCCGCCGAAGTAGCAGAGGGAGCTGCCAGCACGTCGCTCCCGCCGGAAGTCGAGTTGGAGTTAGACGACGGGACGAACGTCCACATCGCGGTCGGGGACGACGACGGCATCCAGATTTCCGTCGACGGCGACGTCGACCTGGAGGATTTGAGCGTGGGCGGCGACCTCGATGTCGAGGAGGCCGCGGACGGCGGGTCCGACGACCTCCAGCCCGACGGCGGCGAGCCCGAGCCAGACGTCGACATCTCCGAGGAGGGCGAGACGGTGACCATCGAAATCGGTGCCGAACCCGGAATCACGATTTCGGTCGGCGGCGAGGAAGCCGGTGAAGCGGCCGAAGAAGCCACAGAAGAAGGTGAAGCGGCAGCCGAGGAAGGCGAGGAGGTAGCCGAAGAAGCCACGGAAGAAGCAGCAGAGGCCGCCGAAGCAGGCGAGGAAGAAGCGGAAGCGACGGAGGAGGCGGCCGAAGAGGAAGCGGCCGAAGCAGCCGAGGAAGTCGAAGAAGCGGGCGAGGCGGCTGCCAAGGAAGCCGAAGTGGCCGCCGAGGAAGCGGAAGAGGAAGTCGAAGGCGAGGCCGAGGAGGTCGCCGAAGAGGGCGAAGAAGCCGCTGAAGAGATGGAAGAAGCAACCGAGTCGGCCGAAGAGGCGGCGGAGTCCGTGGAAGCGGCCGCGGAAATCGAGGGCGTAGACGTTCCCGAAGAGGCTATCGAGGCGCTCGTGGATGCGGCGGACGTCTCAGACGTTGAGGCACTCGTCGACGAAATCGAGGCCGCTGCAACGGCGACGGCGGAAGGAAACGGCGAAGGCGGCGAGTCGGGCGACGGCGAGCACGCGCTCTCGCTGGAAGTGGACTTGGACGCCGACCCCGAGGATCTCGAAGTGCTCGTGGGGAGCATCCGGCGCGGGCTGACCGGCGAGAGCGCGGAGGACTAGAACAGGCGGTCGGTGGCGACCGCGGCCCCGTCGACGAGTGCTTCGAGTTTCTTCCACGCGATCTCGGGGTGGACCATCGCGAGGCCGGCCTGCGTGTCGAACCCGCAGTCGGGCGCGGCGACGATGCGCGTGGGGTCGCCGACGGCGTCCGCGACGCGCTCGATGCGGTCCGCGACGACGTCGGGGTGTTCGACGACGTTCGTCTTCACGTCGACGACGCCCGGAAGCAGGTCCCAGCCGTCGGGAAGCGGGTGTTCCGCGAAGACGCGGTACTCGTGTTCGTGGCGGGGATTGGCTTCCTCGATGGAGAGCCCGCCGACGTCGAGTTCGTACAGTTCCGGGAGCACGTCCACGAGCGGGGTGTCGCGGTGGTGGGGGCCTTCGTAGCTCCCCCAGCAGGTGTGGACGCGAATCTGGTCGTCGGGGATGTTCCAGGTGGCTTCGTTGAGCGCTGCGACGTGCAGGCGGACGATGGGCTTGAGCTTCTCGACGGGGCGGTCCCCGAAGCCGCGGTGCCCGGTCGTCAGCAGGTCCGGGGCATCGAGGTGGAGGATTGCGCCGGTGTCGGCGATGGCTTCGTACTCCTCGCGGAGGGCGTCACCGACGGCGTGGACGAACTCCTCGTGGGAGTCGTAGTACTCGTTGACGAGCGTCGCGGCGGCGACGCCGGGGGAGGCCGCCGTCAGGAACGTCCCCTCGAAGTCGGCATCGACGGCGTCGAGCGCGTCCGTGAACGTCTCGATTTCCTCGTCGACGGCTTCCGTGCCGACGTACTCGACGGGGCCGGTGACCGACGGCTGTTTCGTGAGGTCGATGGTCTCGGTGTCGAAGGCGTCGCTGGCGTACTCGGGGAAGTCCGCGAGGTCGTCCCACAGCGGCGCGTCGCGCTCGCCGCCGATGCCGGAGAGGCGGTTGGCGACGTACCAGTTGAAGGAGACGCGGGGCTGCTCGCCGTTGTTCACGACGTCGAGACCGACGTCGGCCTGCTTCCGGACGACGGACTCGGTGGCGTCCTGGACGGTCTGGTGCCACTGCTCGGGGTCGACGGCCTCGCCGTCCTGGCGGCGCTGCAGGAGGTCAAGGAGTTCGGGGTCGCGGGGGAGACTGCCGATATGCGTCGTGGAGATGTGGTCGTCGCTCATTCGTTGTCCGTCCAGACGCCGACGGCGGTGATATGACTTGCGGTAGTATCTCAACTCAAAATATTCCTATAGGTTATCTAGTTCCGGTGAGAAACGACGACGCAGCACGAACGAGCAGTCACCGAACGGGCCAAACGCCCTTTCTCCCGGCCGCCTGAACGACCGGTATAGTGATTCCGCCGACGCTCCCGTTCGACTGCGGGCTGGCGGCACCACCCGCGGTCTGCTCGCTGGCGCTGCTCTCGACGATACTCTGGGGGCTGACCCCGGTGGTCGTGAAGTACGCACTCTCGCGGGGCGGCACACCGCTCCAGGCGGCGGTCGTCATCGTCTCTGTCGACGCCGCCGTGCTCTGGGTAGTGACCACGGTGCTCCACGGCCCAGCCGCCGTATTGCAGTTCTCCGCGCGAGCCGTCGGGCTGTTCGCGCTCGCCGGCGCGATGGGGACAGCGGTGGGCCGCCTCGTGGTCTACAGCGGCATTGACCGCCTCGGGGCCTCCATCAACACCGCCGGCGTGAGCACGCGCCCGCTGTTCGCGGTAGTCATCGGCGCCGTCGTACTCGGCGAGCGCGTCGGCCAACTGACGCTCGTCGGTGCCGCCGTGCTGACCGTCGGTCTCGTCGTCCTCTCGCTGTCGAAGGGCGGCGACGTCAGAGGGTGGCAACGGCGAGACCTATTGTTCCCGCTGTCCGCCGCTGCGCTGTACGCCGCCGCGAACGCGGTCCGCCGCACCGGCCTTGACGCCGCCGGCACGAGCGCGCTCCCCGCGGTGACCGTCAACGAAACTGCCGCCGTGCTCGTCATACTCGGCTACGTGCTCGTCCGTGGCCGCACAGACGAACTGGCTGCACCTCGGGAGACGTACGCGCTGTTCGCGCTCGTCGGCGTGCTCACCGCCACTGGGATGGTGTCGCTGTTCACCGCGCTCGAACACCCCGCCGGCCGCCTCGTCGTCGTCGACCCGCTTGTCGCCGCCGCGCCGCTGTTCACGACCGCGTTCGCGGCCGTCCTGCTCAGCGACGTCGAACGCGTCACGCGCGGCGTGGTCGCCGGCGCGCTCGTGGTCGTCGCTGGCGCGGCGTTCGTCACGCTCGGCTAGGTACTCGAAGTCGAAGAGTCGGCCTCGGCACTCATAGGGCTCGTCGTCCCGCGGGAGCCACCCCGGGTCGGCCCGGTGGCGTCGTCATCGGCCGCGTAGACGTACTGGAGCCACGGACAAGAGGATTCCGAGAGCGTTCACTCGCTACGAGGCACGTCAAGGAGTCAGACGCCGTCCGGCATCGCGTGGTTGGCGTCGTCGGCGAGGTTCCGGAGGCGTTCGGTGTGCGCCGCGTCGAACTGGGACTGGCATCGGGCGACCCACGACTCGGGCGTGTCGCCGTGCTGTCGGTCCGTGTCGTCCGAGACGGGCGTGGTCTGCGTCGCCGTCCCGGGAGGTGTCTCGCTGGTGGTCGGTTTCGATTCGGTCGCGTGCTGTGGATGTGTGCTCACGTCTGAAGTGTGTGGAGAGTCGGTCTGAAGGCTGTACGGCCGGGAAGGAGTTACTCGCGTACAGGTACGACCGACATGAGTTGTCCCCTACTGCGACAAGGAATATAATAAAAGTTCCTGTGCTAAACTGGCGGTCGACGAGAGCGACGTGAGCCAGCGGAGACGACCGGCTAACGAGTGTCGAATCCGGCGGATAAGCGAGAAATGAGTGAGGGGTCGAGCGGCCGGTCAGTCGTCGGCAGCAGCGCTCGCGGTGGCGTCGTCCTGCTCGGCGTCGGCTGCCTCTTCGTCGTCGATGCGCGGGAAGTTCCGGATGGTGGCGTCGCGGAACGCGTCCTCGTCGAATTCGTGGTCGTCGTCGAAGAACTCCATCAGCTGCTCGGTGTCCCGCATCGCGTTCTTCAGGCACGTCGACGCGCCCGGCGAGGGCGTGATGTTGAAGATGATGCCGTCGCCCGTAATCTTGGCCTCACCCATGTCCAGGGACTTCTTCTCGGTGTCGACAATCTGGGGGCGGACGCCGCCGTAGCCCTTCGCGCGCTCGATGTCGTCGAGAGTCGCGCTCGGCACGACCTTCTGGACTTCTGGTAGGAACGTGCGCTTCCCGATTTCCGGGACGTCGTAGACGAGGTTGCGGACGACGTACGGGAAGAGGATGCGGTCGGCGAGGATGTTCCCGTAGCTCAGGAACGAGTCGACGTTCAGCCCGAACACGTCGAAGAAGTCGCCGATGGTTTCGAGTTCGCCGCGTTCGAGCGTCGGCACGAGCTTCGCGGTCGGCCCGAAGCGCGTGATGGAGGCGTCGTGGACGTCGGCGTCGCCGTGGACGGCGGCGAACGGGAGTTTCTTCATCTGGAGGGTGTACACCTTTCCGTTGAGGAAGTCCTCCGCGAGGAAGAAACTACCCGCGACCGGGAGCAGGCTCTTGTTCTCGCCGTAGCCCATCTCCTTGGCAATCTGGAGGCTGTGCGAGCCCGCGGCGACGACCGTGACGTCGCTCTCGAACCAGCCGGCGTCCGTCTCCACGAGGAACTCGTCGCCGGTGTCGTTGATTTCCTCGACTTCGGTGCCGGTGAAGACGTCGACGCCGTCGACTTTCTCGGCTTCGTCGACAAACGACTGGGCCGTCATCCCGTAGTCGACGACGTAGCCGTCGGGCGTCTGGAGCGCGAGCATCTCCTTGTCGGGGTCGCGGCCCTCGACAACCTTCGGTTCGAGTTCCGCGATTTCCTCGCGGCCGATGTCCCGGAGCTTCGGGTAGAGGTCGCCGAACCCTTCGTCGTGGTAGCGGGATTCGAGCTTCTCGACTTCTTCCTCGCCGACCGCCAGCACCATCTTCGAGCGCTTGCTGTGCATCTCGCGGTCGGGGTCCTCGTCTTCGAGGTAGCCCGCGAGCAGCTCCGCGCCCTCCTTGACTTCCTCGGCTTTCTCGAGCGTGTAGTTCGTCTCGATGTCGCCGAAATGCAGTGTCTGCGAGTTGTTCGTGCGGTGGGAGTTGACGCTCGCGATCTCGTCCTCTTTCTCCACCAGCGCGATGTTCTCGATGTCCGTGAACTTCGCGGCCGTGTACAGCAGCGAAGCTCCGCTGATACCCCCGCCGACGATGAGTAAGTCGTATTCGTCTCTCATGCTTGAGTGGCTCCCGCGCGGTAGTCCGTACAGTAACTTGGGTTGCGATTCGGCTACTTAACTCTCCCTTTCCCCGAACGAGAGTAAGTATTGCGAGGGTCCCGAAAACACCACACAGAAGGGGCATACAGATATTTTTCGTGGGAAAGACGCCACGTGACGAAGGGTTGTTTCGTCAGTCGTCGTTCGAGTACTTCGCCTCGATGAGACTGCGTGCTCAGAGCCCGGTTGGGTGGTCGACGAACGTCGTCTCCACGCCCCAGTCGTCGACGACCGACTGGAGCGCGCGCACGCCCAGCGTCTCCGTGGCGTAGTGACCCGCCAGGAACACCGAGATGCCGGCTTCCCGGGCCTCGTGGTAGAGCTTCTGCTTGCCTTCCCCGGTGACGAAGGCGTCCACGCCGTCGGCCTCGGCCTCCCGAATCCAGTCCGCGCCGCTGCCGGTCACCACCGCGACTTCCTCGAGCGCGTCCGGCCCGAAGTCCAGCACCTGCACGCCGCCCTTGGGGTCGAGTTCGTCGTCGAGCGTCGCTGCGAGTTCGTCCGCCGTGAAGCCCATCGGCGCGGTGCCGCGCGACCCGAGGTGTTCGCCGGCGTGCGCGCCGAACGGCGCGCGGTTCTCCAGCTCAAGCAGGTCGGCGAGCCGCGCGGCGTTTCCGAGTTCCGGGTGGCCGTCCAGCGGGAGGTGGGCGGCGTACAGCGCGCAGTCACCGTCCAGCAGCGCCCGCACGCGGTCGTACTCGCGGCCCGTCACCGCGTCGATGCCACCCCAGACGATGCCGTGGTGGACGACGAGCAGGTCAGCGCCCCACCCGACGGCCTCCTCGATGGTCGCGGTCGCGGCGTCCACCGCGAACGCTACCTGCTCGATTTCAGCGTCATCCGGGCCGACCTGGAGGCCGTTCGTGGCGGCGTCCTCGTAGTCGTCGACGCGCAGTCGCTGGTTGTACTTCGCGACGATGTCCGAGAGGTCCATGTGCGAGTGCGTGGGCTCCGGGGACTTCTAGGCGTCGGCAGCGAGACCGACCAGAGGGGTCTCGAATCGCGAGCGGCGAGCCCCCTGCAACCGTTTAACTCGGCGGGGCGCGTAGTGCCACCGTGACACGAGACGACTACGAATCCGAAGTGACCGCGAGCCCCGAGGACGCCGCGGCCGTACTGAGCGACGTCGCCGACGGCCTGCTGGCGGGGTCGATTCGACTCGGTGAGGGCGACGACGCCGTCGCCGTTGACGTCCCCGCGGAACTTTCGCTGGAAGTGGAGTTCGAGCGCGAGGGCGACGAACTGAGCCTCGAATTGGAGTTGGAGTGGGACGACGAGGCGAGCGACGCCGTCTCTGCAGTCGAAACCAGCGACCAGGAGAGCGAAACGGCTGAAGAAGAGAGCGACGCCGATGTGTCGTCCGAAGCCCCTGAAGTGGCCGACTGCGCGGTTCCCGTCGGGGCGGCCGACGGATCGCAGTCGCTGGCCCGCTTCGAGGTGTTCGAGGACAAGGCAGGGGAGTTCCGGTGGCGGCTCCGCCACCGCAACGGCAACGTCATCGCGAGCAGCGGCGAAGGCTACACGCGCAAGCACAACGCGTGGAAGGGGCTGCGCAGCGTGATGCAGAACGCGCCCGAGGCGGACGTCGTCGAGGAGTAGCGGGCTACGCGTCGGCGTGCGTGTGGACGAACTCACGGACGAGTTTCGCGGCGAGCGTGGCGGCCTGGCCGTCGTCGCGGTCGTTGACCTCCACGACGTCGAAGGCCACCGACTGCGGCGCGAGCGCGCGGACGAAGTCCCGCATCGTCGCGGAGTCGAGGCCGAACGGCTCCGGCGTGCCCGTTCCAGGGGCGTACGCAGGGTCGGCAGCGTCGATGTCCACCGAGAGGTAGACCGAGCCGTTGACGTCGGGCGTCCAGTCGGCCGCTTCTTCCGGCGTGACGACGGTGACGTCGCTCTCGGTGGCGCGCTCGTACTCGGCCTCGTTGCCCGAGCGCGCGCCCACGACGATTGCTTCGTCGGCGACGTCGAGCGCGTGGCGGGTGACTGTCGAGTGACTGAGCGGGTCGCCGCCGAGTTCCTCGCGGAGATCAAGGTGGGCGTCCAGCGCGACGAACACGTCGGGGTCGGCAGCGCGCACGCCCGCCACCGAGACGGTGTGTTCGCCGCCGAGAAGCACGGGGACGGCGTCCGCCCAGTGGACGTCCGTCAGGACGCCTTCGAGGTAGTCGAGGTACTCCGCGGTGTCGTGCCACGCGTGGACGTCGCCGTGGTCGGCGACGTGGAGTTCGGAGAAGTGTGTCCCCGTCGTGGGGTGGAAGTCCTCGAACGTGCGAGCGAACTTCCTGACTCGGTCCGGGCCGAACCGCGCGCCCGGACGGAACGACGTAGAGGTGTCCAGCGGCGCGCCCACGGCGACGTAGTCCGCGTCGGCGAACGGCGCGTCCGCGGACTCGTCGACGGGGCTGGCGCCGGGGAACATCCGTTACTGGAGGATTTTCCGCTTATCCTCGAATTCGAGGAACTCGATGTTGTCGTCCGCGGAGAGGTCCAGGTCCGCAGGAATCTGCATCGTCACGGTCTCGTAGGTGTCGAGGTCCATGACCTGCGCGACCGTCTCGGATTCGATGGAGACGACCTGACCCTGCTTTCGCTCGATGATAGGAATCCAGACCTTCGCGTCGACGGGCTGGCTGAAGCTGCGCTTCTTCCCGTCGAAGACGCCCTCGGCCTCGACGCGGGCCTTCGCGCTCCCGTGCTTCCCGGGCTTGGCGGTACTGTAGGCGTTGATCTGACACGGCGTGTCCTCGATCATCACGTAGTTACCTTCCTGCAGTTCCCGGACTTCTGTCTGCTCTTTCGCCATACGCCCGGATTCACGCCTGCCGTGTATAAACGGTTTGGAACGCGTTCCGGCCGGGAGAGGCCCCCACACTCGCGGAGACGGCCACGTGAGAGTGGACCGAACCCGCTAGTTCAGAGCACGTCGTCCACGCGCGCCAGCCCCTCGCGGAGTTCGTCGGTCGGCAGCCCGAAGCCGAGCCGGAAGTAGTCGTCGTAGGACTCGCTGCCCGTCGAGAAGCAGTCCCCGGGCGCGAGCACGACGCCGGCGTCCTCGACGACCGTCCGGCAGAACGCCCGCGAATCCACGAAGCCGTCGGGCACGCGCAGGAAGACGTTGCAGCCGACGGGGTCGGGCCAGTCGAGGCCGTGGCTGCGCGCCCACTTCGCGGTAATCTCGTGGTTCTGCCGGACGTGCTCTAGCGCCTCCGAGCGCAGCGTCTCTTCCTCGCCGTCGAGCACCTGCCGCGCGACGTGCTGGCCGAACTTCGACGGCGAAATCGTCGTGTAGTCCTTCCAGCGCTCCGCGGCCTCCACGACCTCCGCAGGGCCGGCGAGCCAGCCGAATCGGAGGCCAGCGAGCCCGTACGCCTTCGAGAGGCTAGCCGTACTGATACCGTACTCGCCCATGCTCGCGACCGGCGGCACGGGGTCCTCGGCGAGCAGCCGGTACACCTCGTCGCCGAGCAGGTAGGCGTCGTTGTCGGCGGCGACGTCGTAGAGCGCGCGCATCGCGTCCTCGGGGTGCTTGCGGCCGGTCGGGTTGTTCGGGTTGTTCACGACCACTAACTCGGTCTCGGGCCGCATCGCGTCCGCGACCGCGTCCACGTCCAGCGTCCAACCGGGCTCGTTCAGCGGCACTCGTGTTACGTCGCAGATGGAGTCGGGGACGGCGTGGAGACTCTGGTAGGTCGGCGTGACGACGACCGCGTGGTCGCCGGGCGAGAGCAACGACTGGAACGCGAGGAAGTTCGCCTCTTGCGTCCCCACAGTACAGAGCACTTCGTCGGCGCTCCGGCCGTAGTCCGCGGCAATCGTCTCGCGGACGTCGGGCGCGCCGTTAGTCGGGATGACGTAGCCGAGGTCGCCGGGGTCGGTGTCGAAGCGGTCCGCCGGGAGGCTGCGGACGCCGCTCTCCGCGAGCATCACGTCCGCCTCGTGCTCGTACGCCGCGAACCACCGCTCCAACTCGAAGGGGTCGACGTCCATAGCCGGCGTTCGCGCGGCAGCGTGAAAACAGGGACGGCGTCGGCAGCCCGTCAGTCCTCGCGGCGCTCGCCGAGATTCTGGCGCGTGAATTGCGGGGTCGCCAGCGTCCCGCGGCGCTTCCGGAACGACCGGTAGAGGCCGATGCCGACCGCGGCCGTGAACGCGGCCATGACGCCCGCTGCGACGAGGTCGGCTTCCACGTAGAGGAGTGCCGTGGTTGGCACGCTCGTGGCGAACACGAGGCCGAGCACGACCCGGCGCGCTAGCCGGTCGACGACGCCGTCGCTGTCTTCGAGGTCCGCGCGCACGTGGAAGTCCTCACGCTCCACGCGGTCGAGCGCGGACTCCAGTTTCGGCGGAATTCGGACTGCCGACTGCGCCGAGCGTTGGAACTGGTCGACGGTCTCCTCGGCGAACTGGCGGACCGACTCCTCGCGGTAGCCCTGATCGGTGAGATACTCCGTCGCCACCGAGATGAAGTCGAACTCGGGGTCGAGGGTGACGCAGACGCCCTCCACGACGGTCGCGACCCGCAGCACGAGCGCGAGGTTCGACGGGAGGCGCAGCGGGAACTCGTAGATGGTGTCCTCGACCTGGCCGACGATTTGCTGGACGCGGTACGTCTCGATGTCCTCCCCGCGGGCGTCCTGAATCGCGAGCTCCATCACGTCCGCCATCGTCGCGCGGTCGGCCTCCGGGGAGAGCGTCCCCATCTCGATGAGCGCGTCCAGAATCGCGTCGATGTCCTGGTTGGCGACCGCGACGTAGAAGTCCACGATCTTCCCCTGGACGAAGTCGTCGACGCGCCCGCTCATCCCGAAGTCGTAGAACACCACCGAGCCGTCGTCGCGGACCGCGAGGTTCCCCGGGTGGGGGTCGGCGTGGAAGACGCCGTCCTCGATTATCATCTGGAGGTACGCGCGCTCGACGGTCTCGGCGACCTGCGAGCGGTCGACGCCCCGGCGGTCCAATTCCTGAACGTTCGAGATTTTCGTGCCCGGAATGTACTCCATCGTGAGCACGCGGTTGCTCGAGTGGGTTCCGTAGACCGCCGGAATCACAACGTCGGAATCGTTCGCGAAGTTGCCGCGAATCTCGGTGAGCATCTCCGCCTCGCGGGCGTAGTCCATCTCCTCGCGGATGGTCTTCGCGAATTCGTCGGCGAGGTTCTGGAGGCTGAACGCCCGCGACTCCCCGACGAACCGCGCGACGATTGGGAGCGTCCACCGAATCACGCGGAGGTCAGCCTCCACGAGGTCCTCGATGTCCGGCCGCCGCACCTTCACCGCGACTTCGTCGCCGTCCACCTTCGCGGTGTACACCTGACCGAGACTCGCGCCGCTGATGGCCTCGGTGTCGAAGTCGTCGAAGCGCTCGTCGACGGGACCGAGTTCGTCCTCGAGGACGACCCGGGCGTCCTCCCAGTCCGCGGGCGGCACGCGGTCCTGAAGGTCCGCCAACACCTCCACGTACTCCGGCGGGAGCACGTCCGGCCGCGTCGACAACAACTGCCCGAGTTTGATGAACGTCGGCCCGAGGGTCAACAGCGAGTCAAGCAGCCGGCGAGCGCGCGCCACCCGCATCTCCGTCGTGACCCGGCGCTGCCCGCCGAAGAACACGAACCGCCGGCGGTCGCGCAAGTACCCCCACACGAGCGGGAAGAACTGCCAGACGACGACGGCGAACCGCCGGTACGCCTTGAGCAGCGCCACTCGTCTACCCCTCGATGGGGACGCTGTGGCTGTCGGTGCCGCGTTTCGGCAGCCGAACGTCGAGCACGCCGTCCTCGACGCTCGCGGACGCGCCCTCGTCGGTGGCGTCCGGCGGCAGCGGGAGTTCTAATTCGAGGAACAGCGACCGCTCCTCGCTGCGGTAGTCGAACTCGGCGGGCACGTCCTTCTCGCGGCGCGCGTCCACCGCGAGCGTGCGACCCTCCACGCGGACGTCCACGGTGTCGCCCGTCGCGCCCGGCACGTCCACGACGAACGCGTACGCGTCGTCACTCTCTAAGACGTCGACGAACACGGAATCGGGCAGGCTCCCCAGCGCTTCGCGCAAGCGGGACATGCTCGGGCGTTGGGTCGGCGCAGCGTTAAACCCGGTGGTCGTCGGCGGGAACGACCGCGAAAACGGAGCAGACCGTCCGCGATGGACGGGCGCACTCGCGGCGGGGGACGACCGCGAGGGCGCGAAACCGGCTGTGCTTCGACACACCGGATGGCGTCCTGACAGACTCTGATGTGGACCACGCCGGTGGGGGGAATCGCGTGGCCCGACCGCGTCGCCGGCGGCGAGAGGGGGATGTGGGGAGTGCAGCCGGCGACGCACCGTGACGCTCAGTGTGCCCTGACCGGCGGCGAACGTCTGCCGCCACCCGACTCGTAGACCGCCGGGGTATTCAACGATGCAGTCGCTCGCCCCGGATTAGCGACGGTTAAGCCGAATTAAGCGGGGTTTTCGGGCTGTTGGGCGGGTTCGCGGGGTGGTTCGGTCGTCGGGGTGGGTGCGCTAGGGTGTTCACGGGTCGGCCGCGTCGGTCGCGGGTCGCTTCGGTCAGCCACGCTGCTCGCGGGTCGCTTCGCTCCCCGCTCGCCATAACGTGCTCTCCCTACGGTCGAGCACGCACTCCCCGCTCGCATTAACGCGGCAGTCCAGCGGACTGCCGCGCAGCCTTTACCCCGACCCCAACCCAACAGACGCTCATGACCGAACACGACCGGCACGACGCCGGCTTCAAGGAACGAACACGCGTCGAGGCCGCGCGCGAGCGGCTGCTCGACCGGGTCGCGGTCCACGACCGCACCGAGCGCGTCGCGCTCGAAGAGGCGGACGGGCGGACCGTCGCGACCGCGGTCACCGCAGAGCGGGACGTCCCACACTACCGGCGCGCGGCGATGGACGGGTTCGCGGTGCGCGCCGAGGACACGTTCGGCGCGAGCGACCGGTCGCCGGCCATCCTCCGCGAGGACGAGGCCGAGCGCGTGCACACGGGGAGCGCGGTCCCGGAGTGGGCGGACGCGGTCGTGATGATCGAACAGACCGACACCGCCGACGGCGACGTCGAAGTATTCTCCGCGGTCGGCGAGGGCGAGAACGTCGCGCCCGTCGGGGAGGACGTCGAAGCGGGCGACCGGCTCTACGAGCCCGGGCACCGCCTCCGCCCCTCCGACCTCGGGCTGCTGAAGTCCGTCGGGCTGCGCGAGGTCGAAGTGTACGAGCGCCCGGACGTCGCCGTCGTTCCGACCGGCGAGGAACTCGTGCAGGACGACCCCGAACCCGGCGAGGTCGTGGAGACGAACGGGCTCACGGTCTCGCGGCTCGTGAAGCGCTGGGGGGCGAGCCCGCGCTACGAGGACGTCGTGACCGACGACGAGACGGCGCTCGCGGACGCCATCGAGGCGAACGTCGACGCAGACGTCGTCGTGACCACCGGCGGGTCTTCGGTGGGCGAGCGCGACCTTATCCCGGAGGTCGTCGACGACCTCGGCGAGGTGTTCGTCCACGGCGTCGCGCTGCGGCCCGGCCACCCGGTCGCGCTCGGCGAAGTCGCGGGGACGCCGGTCGTGATGCTCCCCGGCTACCCCGTCGCGTGCATCGTGAACGCCGTGCAGTTCCTGCGGCCCGCGGTGAAGCGCGTCGGCGGAATGCCCCTGGACGACCTGCCGAGCGTGCAGGCGCGGTTGGACGGGAAGATTCGCTCCGAGCCGGGCGTCCGGACGTTCGCGCGAGTTCGCCTCCGAGAGTCGGACGGCGAGCGCGTCGCGGAGCCGGTGAGCGCGAGCGGGAGCGGCGTGCTCTCCAGCGTCGCGCTCGCAGACGGCTGGGTCGTCGTCCCCGAGCAGACGGAGGGCATCGACGCCGGCGAGACAGTCGCCGTCGAGAACTGGGAGGCGCACCGATGAGCGACCGCAAGCAGTTCCGCGACCTCGCCAGCCCCGAGGAAGCCCGCGAGGTCATCGCCGGCCTCGACCTCTCGCCGGGCGTCGAGCGCGTGGACTTGGACGACGCGGACGGCCGCGTGCTCGCGGACCGCATCGACGCCCGCCTCGACGTCCCGGGGTTCGACCGCGCGAAAGTCGACGGCTACGCCCTCCGCGCCGCGGACACGTTCGGCGCGAGCGAGACCGACCCCGTCGAAGTCGAGTGCGTCGGCGACATCCACGCGGGCAGCGAGCCCGACGTCAGCGTCGGCGAAGGGACCTGCGCGGAGATTTCGACCGGCGCGCCCGTGCCGCCCGGCGCGGACGCCGTCGTAATGGTTGAGCGGACGGCGCGCGACGGAGACACAGTCACAGTCAGAACCTCGCTCGCGCCCGGCGACGGCGTGATGGTCGCGGGCGCGGACGTCGCGGCGGGCGATCGCGTGCTCGGCCCAGGGACGCTGCTCACGTCCCGGGAAATCGGACTGCTCGCGGCGCTCGGCGTCGAGAGCGTGCCGGTGCGCGCGAAGCCGCGCGTGGGCATCGTTTCAACTGGGGACGAACTCGTCCGGCCGGGGGGCGAGGTGAGCCACCGCGCGGGCCAGATTTACGACGTGAACAGTTACTCGATTGCCGCCGCGGTGCGGGACGCGGGCGGCGAACCCGTGCTCTACCCGCACGCGGGCGACGACTACGGGGAACTGGAGCGCGTGCTCCGCGACGCCGCCGACGAGTGCGACCTCGTGCTCTCCTCGGGGTCAACCTCGGCGAGCGCGGTCGACGTCGTCTACCAGGTCGTCGAGGAACGCGGTGAACTCCTCCTGCACGGCGTCAGCGTCAAACCCGGGAAGCCGATGCTTCTCGGCGAGATGGGCGGGTCAGCGTACGTCGGCTTGCCGGGCTACCCGGTGTCCGCGCTCACCATCTTCCGGGCGTTTGTCGCACCCAAAATCCGAGATGCAGCAGGCCTCCCGGAACCGCGCTCGGCGACTGTCGAGGGGCAGATGGCAGTGCGCGAGCGCTACGCGGAGGGGCGCACGCGCCTGATGCCAGCGGGCCTCGTGGAGTCCGGGAACGGCGAGACGCTCGTCTACCCGGTCGACAAGGGCTCGGGCGCGACCACGAGTCTCGTGGAGGCCGACGGCACTGTGACTGTCGATGCCGACACGGAGTATCTCGACGAGGGCGAAACCGTCGAAGTCGAACTGTTCTCGCCGGACGTCCGCCCACCGTCCGTGTTCGCCGTCGGCGAGCGCGACCCCGGGTTCGACCGCGTGCTCGACCGGCTCTTGAACCCGCGGTTCCTCGGGCTCGGCTCCCGCGAGGGCGCGCGCCGCCTCCGGAACGGCGTGCCGGACGTCGCCGTGACGACTGATGGAAGAGGTGAGGGCGAGGAACTCGCGTCGTGGACGCGCGAGTGGGGGCTCGTCGTCCCCGCCGGCAATCCGCTCGCCGTCTCCGGCATCGCGGACCTCGTGGATTCGGACGTGACGCTGTCGAACCGCACCGGCGCGAGCGGGCTCCGCGACGCGTTCGACGACGCACTCGCCGAATTGGCCGACGAGCGCGACAGCGACCGCCGTACGCTCGCCGAGAACGTCGACGGCTACGAGCGCGAGACAAAAGGCACGGAGAGCCCGGCACGAGCAGTGTTGGAGGGCGACGCCGACGCCGGGCTCGCGCTGCGCGCGACGGCAGACCGCCTCGGCCTCGAATTCGTGCCGGTCGGCGAGCAGACGGTGCGCGCGCTCGCGAACCCCGAACGCGTCGAGAAAGCCGGCGTGCAGGAACTCGCGGACGTGCTCGACGATTTGGAGGACGTGCTCGCGGACCTCGCGGGCTACGAGGCTTAGTCCGCGCTCCGGGGCGCGAGGAAGAGGTCGTCGAAGGACTCGACGCGGTGGTCGCCGAGCACGCAGTGCCCGCGCTTGTGGGGGTCGTGGCGCTCGACGTGGACGCCGTCCAGCCCGGCGTTGCGAGCGGCGCCGACGTCGCTCTCTGCGTCGCCGACGTAGACGCCGTCGTGGTCCGGGCCCGCGTCGAGGTCGGCGAGCGCGAGTTCGATGGGGCGCGGGTCGGGCTTCCAGCCGGTGTCGTCGTCACAGCAGACCACGACGTCGAACCAGTCGCCGATGTCGAGGCTGTCCATCACGGGCTCGGTGAGGAACTCCGCGCAGTGCGTGACCACGCCCACGGGCCCGTCGAGGTCGGCGACCTGCGCGGCGTCGTCGTAGAGGTACGTCGCCTCCGCGCGCGCAGTCGGGTCCTCGACGTCGTGGAACGCGTCCCAGAACACCGACGGCTCGAACCCCCACTCGCGGAGCTGGACGTCCCGCGAGCCGCCCAGGCCGTGCCACAGCACTTCCGCCTGGTAGTCCGAGAACTCGTGGCCGACCCGGTCGCCGACGCGGTCGAACACCTCGCGGGTGTACGACCACTCGGTGTCCACGAGCGTGCCGTCGAGGTCGAACAGCCAGACGTCGTAGTTGGAGGGCTGCATCAGACCGGAGCGTAAGGGACGCCCTGACAAGTGTTTTGCCCCGGTGTGTCAGTCCTCGACTTCCACGGAACTACCGAGGTACTTGTTGAGCACCTCGGGCGTGCTGTCGGCTTTGAACAGGTCGAGGTGCGCGCTAATCTCCTCTTTGAGCGCGTCGTAGTACTCGCGGTCGGTTTCGAGCGCACGATACTCCACGGAGTCGACGGGGACGCCGAGAGCGTCCTTCGTCAGTTCCCGGAAGTGGTCGTGGTCGCCAATGTTACCGCGCCAGAGGTTGTCCCGGAAGAACAGCCAGCCGGGCTCGCCGGGCTCGGCGGCGATGCGTTCCATGCGCGTCTCGAAGACCTGCGGGTCGACGCGAACCTCGTAGTCGGGGTCGAGGCGGAACCGCACCGCGAACACGTACTGCGCGTCCATCCTACCGGAGGTCGTTGCAGAGCTCCGCGAGTTCGATGTCCTGCGTCGTGATACCGCCCGCCTCGTGGCTCGTGAACCGCACCTCGACTTCCTCGTAGCGAATCCGAATCTCGGGGTGGTGGAACTGCTCCTCGGCGAGTTCGCCGACTTCCGAGGCGAACGCCACGCCCTTCAGGTAGTCGTCGAACTCGTAGATGCGCACGATTTCGTCGCCGTCGCGCTCCCAGCCCTCGGGGAGTCGTTCCTCGACTTGGTCGTCGGAGAGGAGTTCTGTCATGGTCGTGCCGTCGCACGCCAGTCACATAATCGTACCCGCCGACACAGCGAAGGACCCGCGCGACGACGCCGGAACTGATGGACGCGAACTGGTCGTTGACAGTCACCACCGTGGTCGGCGTCGTGCTCGTCCTTGCAGTCGCTGTCGCCGCGAACGCCGCCGGTCTCACGGGCGCAGTGGCGCTACTGCCGCCACTGGCTGCCGGAGTAATCGTCGCCGCAGGAATCAGACTCGGGTACGCTTAGTCCTCGGACTCGGCGGGCGTCGCCTCGCCGGCGGGCGCGTCGAACGGCATCCCGTCCTCGAAGTCCGGGTCGAACAGCTCCAGCGCGGTCGCGATGGTCGACCAGTCGTCCTCCTCGGCGGCGTCCCGCAGGCTCTTCGTCGGTGCCGCCAGGAGTTGGCTGACCAGCGCGTCTGCCATCGACTCGAGGACTTCGCGCTCCTCCTCGGAGACCTCGCCCTCCGCAGCCTCCAGTTTCGAGACCGCCGTCGAGACCTCGCGGGCCTTCAGACGGTCGGCGCTCTCGTACATGCGCGCGATGACCTCGTCGGCGCGCTTGCGCTTGTACTGGGCGAGCAGGCGCTGGAACTCCGCTTCCAGCATCGCTTCGACCTCGCGGGCGGCGTCCTCGCGCTGCTCGCGCGTGGACTCCGTGACCGCGTGGAGGTCGTTGAGGTCGTGGACGGACACCGCGTCGAGAGCAGATGCGCCCGGCGCGACGTCCCGCGGCTGGGCGAGGTCCACGACGACCGTCTCGCCGGCGTCGGCGAGTTCGGCTTCGTCGAGGACGTGGTCGGGGCTGCTGGTCGCGGTGACGACGACGTCCGCGTCGTCGGCGTGCTCGGCTGCGTCGGCCAGCGCCGCAGTCTCGGTGTCGGCGTCGACGGCGTCGGCGACGCGGTCGGCGCGGGCGGTCGTCCGGTTGGCGACGACGACGCGGTCGACGCCCGAACTCGCGAACGCCTTCGCCGCGAGCGCGCCCATCTCGCCGGCCCCGACGACCAGCGCGCTCGCGCCGTCGACGTCGACCTCGTCCTCGACGAGGCGGACGGCCGCGCTCCCGAGCGACGTGACGCCCTCGTTGATTGCGGTCTCGGTGCGTGCGCGCTCGCCGACGTGGATGGCCTTCGTCACCGCCTGCCGGAGCACGTGACCGATTGCGCCGGCGTCCTGCGCTGTGTCGTAGGCGTCGCGCACCTGGCCGAGAATCTGGTCCTCGCCCACCACGAGGGATTCGAGGCCGGCGGCGACCCGGAGGAGGTGGCGCAGGCTCTCCTCGTGCCCCATCGCGACCGCGCCCTCTGTCGCCGGGTCGAAGCCGGCGGCGGCGAGCACGCGGCGGCCGTCCCGCGGTTCGTCCGCGACGACGTACGCTTCCGACCGGTGGCACGTCTGAATCACGAACGCTTCCTCGACGGCGGGCTCGACGAGCAGCGCGTCGAGGGCGTCCGCTTCGCTGTCCGCACTCGCGGCCTCCAATTCCGAGAGGGAGGCCGACTCGTGGGAGACGCGCACGCCCGAGACGACACCTGTGTTTCCGTTCACGTGGACCACTCTGAGTTCCCCACGACGTCGGCGACGACGTCGTCGGCTGTTTGCCGGGCGTTTGTCCCACCAGTACGTAAAGCCTTCCAAACCGGCCCCGACCGCACCACCGCCCGGACCGCGTTCCGGCGGGTTTCGGGGTCGACCTCGGCCGCTCGCAACTCCGTGCGGAGGTCGGCCGTCAACTCGGCCATCGCGCCCGCGCCAGCGAGTTCGTCCTCCAGCTGCTCGCGGAGGTACTTCGAGAGCGCGGGGCTCGCGCCGCCGGTCGCGACGGCGACCGCCACCGGGTCGTCGCGAATCGTCCCGGGGACGACGACGCTGTCGGCGTCCCTGCCGCCAGATTCGTCCGCGCGGTTCACGAGCGCGCCGGCATCCCGCGCCGCGGCCACGAACGCGTCGTTCACGTCCGTGTCGTTCGTAGCGGCCACCACGAGTGCCGGGTCCGCTCGCGCCACCCAGTCGGCGGCGTCCTCGGGTTCGGGCGCGGTCTGCACGCGCTCGGCGTCACCGAAGTCCGCGTCCGCGAAGTCGGGACTCAACACGAGCACGTCCGCCTCGCGGGCGAACTTCCGAGCCTTCCGCGCGCCGACCGGCCCACCGCCGACGACGAGCACGGTCTCGTCCGCGAAGTCGTGGAACAGCGGAATCACGCTTCCGGCCTCCGAGTGTGCCCCCGTCGGCCGCTCATGCGGTGTTCGCGTCAGCGCGTTCGGCGAGCCGGATGCCCGTCTTCTTCAGGATGCGCGTCGAGAACAGCGTGTCCCAGTCGTCCTCGCCGACGTCCCAGTACTCGGCCATCACGTCCCTGACCTGCTCGATGCGCTGCTGGCTCTCTTCCTCGCTACGGCCGTGCGTCATCGCGAAGAAGTTGTACTCCCAGACGCCGTCGTGGCGCGGGCGCTCGTAACAGTGCGTCACGAAGTCGAGGCTCGCCACGGCGGGTCCAACCTCTTCGACGAGGTCGTCGGGCACGTCCCAGACGGTCATCCCGTTCTCCGTGTACCCCAGCGAGTAGTGGTTCGGGATGACGCCGACGCGCCGGACCTTCCCCTCCTCGTTGAACCGCCGCAGTGTCTCCACGACCCAGTCGGTCTCCTGGCCGATTTCCTCGGCGACCGCCTGATACGGCGTCTCCACGATTGGGAGGCCGTCCTGCACTTCCAATACGAGGTCGCGTTCCGCCGGCGTGAGCGTGTCGCGGTCGGTCGGGTCCGGCGTCGGCCCGAGGTGCGAGAGGTCCACGTCGCCGTCCGAAATCGGGCCGTCCACGAGGAACTTCGCCTCCACGCGGAACTCCTGTTGCTTCGGGAGGTTGTACGTCGGCTGGCCGGTCTCCTCCTCGATATCCGCCAACACGTCCTCGACGCGCTCGTCGTCGGCGACCGACACGACGAACCACATGTTCAGGTGTGGGTGCTCGCGCTCGTAGTTGTGCGCGACCTCCCGGTAACTGTTGACGACGTCGGCGATTTCCTCGAACTCGTCCTCGGGCGCGTGCATCGCGACTAGCGACGCGTTGCCGCCGATTTCCTCGGCGTTGATGAGCGCGCCGAACCGCGTCAGCACGTCCTCATCGTCGAGGCGGCGTACGCGGTCGAGCAGGCCCGCCGGGTCGACGTCCACGCCCCGCGACCGGAGCGCGTGCGCCGCCGGCTCGAAGGGCCGGTGCACGACCGGGAACCCCCCCTGGAACGCGTTCAGTACCGCGCGGTCCCGGTCGTCGAGGTCCGCGATATTCATAGCCACTACTGAGGGAGCGCGAACCATAAACGACCCGACTCACACCGCGGACTGGGAACCGTGAATTACAGATACAGCCCGTGAGTCGGCAACGAAGAGAATTAGCGCGTGCGGCTCGCAGCTGTCCCGGAGTTACCCCTCGAAGCCGTCCTCGGTGATGCCGACCACGCGCTCGACGCCGTCGAGGGCGCGAATGTCGTCGATGACGGCGTCGTGCTCGCCGGTCGCTTTCCAGTACAGCACGAGGTCGAACGTGCCCTCGCGGAGCAGCTGCTGGCACTCCCAGACGAAGTCGTCGCCGTCAAGGGTGAGTCCCTGGTGCTGGTTCACGCCGAACTCGTCGCTGTCGTTGCCCGAGTAGACGTACGTGTCGCCGACGGCGGCGTGCTCGGCGACCGCGCTGCCGGCGTCGAGGGTGAGCTGGTGGAGCAGGCTCTCCGCGCTGGAGTCGTAGGTGGTGTGGACGACCGCGCCCGCGAGCTCGATGTCGCCGGGCTGCAGGAGTTCGACCGTCTCCCGGTAGAGGTCCTCGTTGACCGTCTCGCTCATGGCCGAGACGACACACCTACGAGCCATACGTGTGGCGGTTCGCCGCCGCAGCACCCGGTCGCGCGCGAGCAGAAGGCTGATACGTACGACCGTCGTCAACTCGCCTGATGCGAGACTGGCTCCGTTCGGTCCTGAACGCCGGCTACGAGCGCGTCCTTCGCCACGAGGTCGACGGCGCGCCCGCACACGTCGCCGTCATCCAGGACGGCAACCGCCGGTACGCCCGCGAACGGGGCAAGGACGCGACCGAGGGCCACAGCGAGGGCGCCGAGACCACCGAGAACGTCCTCGACTGGTGTGCCGAAATCGGCGTCGAGGAACTCACGCTGTACGCGTTCTCTACGGAGAACTTCGACCGCCCCGAGGCGGAACGCCAACATCTCTTCGACCTCCTCACGGAGAAGTTCCGGGAGTTCGCGGACGCCGACCGCGTCCACGACCAGGGCGTCCGGATTCGTACCATCGGCGAGACCGACATGCTCCCCGAGCGCGTGCGGGACGCCATCGAGTACGCCGACCGCCGCACCGTCGGCTACGACGACTTCACGCTGAACATCGCGGTCGCGTACGGCGGCCGCGCGGAACTGCTAGGCGCTGCGCGCGGCGTCGCTGAGGCGGTCGCGGACGGCGACCTCGACCCCGAGGACGTGGACGTCGCGGAAATCGAGGACCGTCTGGAGACGAGTCCGGTCCGCGACGTCGACCTCATCGTGCGCACGGGTGGCGACGAGCGCACGTCGAACTTCCTGCCGTGGCACGCCAACGGTAGCGAGGCTGCCGCGTTCTTCTGCACGCCGTACTGGCCGGAGTTCTCGAAGACCGACTTCCTGCGTGCCGTCCGTACGTACGAGTCCCGAGAAGCGTCGTGGCGGCGGACACGAGCGGAGCGCGCCCTCGCGCTCGTTCGCGCGCTCGGCAGCGAAGTCGGGGAGGCGCGGCGCATCCTCGACCGCCTTCGGGACCACCTCCCGAACCCGCCCGAAGACGTCGAGGCGGAGGGGCAGTCAGCGGACTGATTCGGTTCAGCGGCCGAATTCCCGACAGACGGGTCTGTCGACGTTCGGCCTAGCGGCCGAACCGCCGCTGCCGGTTCTCGTAGTCCAGCACCGCGCGCAGGTAGTCGCGCTTGCGGAAGTCCCGCCAGTTGACGTCCGTGAAGTATAGTTCCGAGTAGACGGACTGCCAAATCATGAAGTCCGAGAGGCGCTCGGCGCCGATCTTGATGACGAGGTCGGGCTCCTCGGGGAAGACGAGTTCTGACTCGACGACGTCCTCGTCGACGTCCTCGGGGTTCATCTCGCCAGCGTCGACGGCTTCCGCGACGTTCCGGACGGCGGTCGCGAACTCCTGTTTGCCGCCGTGGCCGACGCTCACTTGAATCGGGGCGTCCGCGCGCTGGTCGTCGTCCGGCCCGCGGACGGCAACCTCGCGGGGTGCGGAGACGCGCGCGAGTTCGCGTTCGAGCGTCGGGACGGCGGCCTCGTCGAGGACGCTCACGTAGACAGTGACGCGGTCGGCGCCGTAGTTGAACGCCCACCCGAAGAAGTCCGCGAGCGTGTCGTACGCGCCGGCTTCGAGGAGGTCGCGCTCCGTGATGACGAGCGCGACGTGGTCGGGCGCGTCGGCGTCGTGGCGGCGCACGCGGAGCGCGAGGTAGCGGTCGTAGAGGCCCACACCGTCGCATCCGCCGTCGCGACGCAAAACCTTGCGGGTCTGCGGGCGTGGCGACCCTTTTCCCGGCGGGTAGCGGGCGTCGCGGTTCCCGGTTCGGGGAAGTTAAGTAGGGTCCCGGGTAACCCACGACGGACGTGAACTGGAGTCTCCGGCGCGCCGCGGCGTTCGCGCTCGTGGCGTCGCTCTCGCTGCTCGCGCCGTTGCTCGGCCGGGCAGCGGCCGCCCCGTTCGTGCTCGTCGCCGCGGCAGCCGCCGTCGTCCCCGAGGGCTGGCTGTTCGAGGTGTTCTCGACGCCGCGCGACCGCCGCGAGGGACGGCTGTGGACCCTCGTCGGCTTCTCGCTTGCAGCCGCCGGCCTCGGTCTGCTCGTGCCGCTGTTCGAGGTGCCGGTGGGCGTGTTCGTCGCGAGCGTGCTCGTCGTCGGCTACGGCGACCTCGGCCGGCGGCTCGTACTCGCTGCTCGGGAGAGCCGCGCGCTCTCGATGGTCGGCTTCGTCGTGCTGGGCGCGCTCGCGGCGCTGGCCGGGCAGAGCGTCGCCGCGGCACTCGCCGGCCAGCCGGTCGTCACCCCGACGCACGTGTTCCTCGCGTCGAGCGGCGCGCTCGCCGCCGGGATTCTGCGGTCGGTGTTTATCGGCCGTGACGACCCGGTCGTGCTCGTGACGGTCGCGCTCCTCCTGTGGCTGTTCGCCGTGCTCGCACCGTTCGCCGACGTCTCGGCGACGACCGCGTGGGAGCGCGTCGTCGTCGCGCTCGTCGTCACTTCCGGGTTCGGCTACGTCTCCTACGCGCTGGACGCGACCTCGGTCGCCGGGATGCTGACGGGCGTGCTCCTCGGGCTGCTCGCGGTCGTGCTCGGCGACTACGGCTGGTTCGTGGTACTCATCGCGTTCTTCGCCATCGGCAGCCTCACGACGAAGTTCCGCTACGACCAGAAACTCGAACGCGGCGTCGCCGAGGACAACGAGGGCGCCCGCGGCACCGGGAACGTGCTCGGGAACTCCGCGGCCGCCCTCGTCGCGCTGCTGTTGTACGCCGCGCACGCACACGTGCCGCTCTCGGACCTCGCGTACCAGTTCGCCTACGCTGGCGCCGTCGCTACTGCGCTGGCGGACACGCTCTCCAGCGAGGTCGGCGGGCTCTTCGACACGCCGCGGCTCGTGACGACGTTCGAGCGCGTCGAACCCGGGACCGACGGCGCGGTGACGTGGCAGGGCGAAGTCGCGGGGCTCGCGGGCGCGGGCCTCATCGCCGCCATCTGTGTCGCCGTCTTCGGGTTCGGACTCGCGGGCGCCGGCGTCGTGGTCGCTGCGGGCTTCGTCGGGATGACCGCGGACAGCGTCGCCGGCGCGGTCATCGAGGGCGACGTCGTGGGGAACCAGGGCGTGAACTTCCTCGCGACGCTCTCCGGTGGCATCGCTGGCGGCGCGCTCGCGCTGCTGGTCGGTCTCGCCTAATTACGCCAGAATCAGTAGTCGTCGGCGGTGTGGACGCGCACGCCGGCGGGCTGTTTGACGAACTCACCAGCGCTGGTGCCGACGAGCTTCGCGACGCCCCGCTGGGCGGCCACGTCGAGTAGCCGCTGCGTGATGGGGCCGTCGAGGACGACGACCCGCGGCACCGTCGTCGCGGCGTCGAGCGTCTCCATCGCCTCCTCGGCGTCGGCTTCCGTGAGGACGTCGAGGTCGTCTCCGAGCAGCCGGACGGTCCCGGAGCCGACGATCTCGTCGACGTGGTCGCCGACGGTCTTCGAGACGGGTTCGGGTGGCTCCGTGGGGGACTCGGGTTCGGTCTGCACCGTGCTCGTCGCTGACGAGGTCGAAGCAGGCGCGGGCGTCGCGCTGCCGTCGGTCGCCGCGGTCGCTTCGTCGGCCGTGACGGATTCGACAACGGACGCTGGTGTTCCGCCGACCACGTCGTCGACGGATGTCGCGTCCGCGACTGCGGGCTCGTCCTGCTGTGTCTCCTCGGACTCGTCCACGTCGTCGGGTTCACTCACGAGCGTCGCGGAGTCCGCCGGCGTCTTCTCGCGGAGTGCGACGTCGACGGCCCCCCGAGAGAGGTCTTCAACGGACTCCCCGTCGGGCGGTCGCGCGACGTAGTCGAGGTCGCCGACCTGCCGGAGTTCCCGGAGGATGAGGTCGCCGCCGCGGTCCGCGTCGAGGAACGCGGTCGCGGTGCGCTCGTGCGTGAGGTCCGCAACGGCGTCGGGGACGTTCGTCCCCTCGACAGCGATGGCGTTCTTGATGCCGTACTGGAGGAGGTTGACGACGTCCGCGCGACCCTCGACGACGAGGACGGCGTCGCTCGTGGCGACGTGCGGGCCCGCTGGCAGGCCCTCGTACTCCGTCACGTCCTCGACGCGGACGCTCTCGCGGACCTCGCGGAGAATGTCCTCGGAGTCGATTGCGCCCTCGTCGAACGCCGACGCGAGGAGTTCCTTCGCGCGGTCGACGATTTCCCGGCGCTTGGCGGCGCGCACGTCCTCGATTCGCTCGACTTCGACCTGCGCGCGACACGGGCCGATGCGCTCGACGGCCTCCAGGGCCGCCGCGAGCGTCGCCGTCTCGACGCGGTCGAGACTCGACGCGATGGTGATGGTGCCGAAGGACTGGCCGCCCTCGCTGTCGACGGAGACGTCGATGCGGCCGAGTTTCGCGGAGTCCTGCAGGTCACGGATGTCGAGGTCGTCGCCCAGCAGGCCCTCGGTCTGCCCGAAGGCGGCACCGACGACGTCGGTGCGCTCGACGACCCCGTCGGCAACGAAGTCCGCGTGGATGAGGTACTTCGCGGTGTCCTCCATCAGTATTGTGCTCTCCTAGAAGTATGGAGGCGTGCGGGAAATAGCTGTCGCGACGGCGACCAGCGCCGCTGTCTACCGCCGAACGACGGTTTCGGCAACAGAGGGAACACGCTCGGCTGGGCGAATCGCCCTCGTCGAGAGTGTGACGCGACACGTCCACGGATAGGAGAAAAATTTTCTACGAAGTGTTCTTCGGAGGTTTTCAGTAACATTTAACCCGGATAGGTAGACACCTAGCAGTAACATGCCATCACGTTCGGCACTCGGTTGGGGAATCGTCTTCGTCGTGCTCGTCGCACTCGCCATTCCGTGGTTCCTGTGGAACGACGCCTCGATGGTCGCCGGCCTGCCCGTCTGGGTGTGGTGGCACGTCGGCTGGATGGTCGTCACCGCGGCGGCGTTCGCCGCGTTCGCGCGCCGCGACTGGGGGACGTTCGCGGGGGTGGCGAAATGAGCGCACTACTCGAAATCAGTATCGTCGCAGCGTACATGCTGGTCGCGCTCGGCGTCGGCGCGGTCGCGTACCGCGTCACCGACCGCACCGCCGAGGACTACTACCTCGCGGGCCGCGGCCTCGGCACCGGGGTGTTGCTGTTCACGACGTTCGCCACCCTCCTCTCGGCGTTCACGTTCTTCGGCGGCCCGAACACCGCGTTCTCCGCGGGACCGGAGTGGATTCTCGTAATGGGACTGATGGACGGCGTCCTCTTCGGCCTCCTGTGGTACCTGCTCGGCTACCGCCAGTGGCTGCTCGGCCGCGCGCACGGCTACGTCACGCTCGGCGAGATGCTCGGCGACCGCTTCGGCTCGAAGACGCTCAGAGGGCTAGTGGCGGGCGTCAGCATCTTCTGGCTGTTCCCCTACGTGATGCTCCAGCAGGTCGGTGCCGGCACCGCGCTCGAAGCGCTTACGAACGGGACGGTCCCGTACTGGGCTGGCGCGGGCTTCATCACGCTGTTCATGATCGCGTACGTCGTGCTGTCGGGGATGCGCGGCGTCGCGTGGACGGACACCCTCCAGGGCGTATTCATGCTGTCGATGGTGTGGCTCGCGTTCGCGTGGATTGCGAGCGCGCTCGCCGCCGAACCCGGCGGCATCGGCGCCGCGATGCCCACGGAGTTCCGCGCGCTCGGCGGCGGCGTCTACTCGCTACAGTGGATGCTCTCCCAAGCCATCGGCATCGCGTTCGGCGTCACGATGTTCCCACAGGTGAACCAGCGCTTCTTCGTCGGGAAGTCCGAGAAAGTGCTCAAGCGCACGTTCGCGCTGTGGCCCGTCCTCGTCGTGCTCCTGTTCGTCCCGGCGTTCCTGCTCGGGTCGTGGGCGCAGGGCGTCGGCCTCGCGATGCCAGACGGCGGGAACATCCTCCCCGTGCTGCTCGCGGAGTACACGCCCGGCTGGTTCGCCGCGCTCGTCGTCGCGGGCGCGCTCGCCGCGATGATGAGTTCCTCGGACTCGATGCTGCTCTCGGGTGCGTCGTACTTCACGCGGGACCTCTACCGGCCGTTCGTGAACGCCGACGCCAGCGAAGGCTACGAGAACAAACTGGGGCGAATCGGCGTCGTGGTGTTCGCCTCCGCAACGTTCGTCGCGAGCCTGTTCACGCCCGGCACGCTCGTCTCCATCGGGGAGACCGCGTTCGGTGGGTTCGCCCAGCTCGCGCTCCCGGTCGGCGTCGCGCTCTACTGGCGAAACACCACGCGTTCGGGGATGCTCGCGGGCGTCGGCGGCAGCCAACTGTTCTATCTCGTGACGGTGTTCGGCCCGACCGTGTACGTCGGCGGCGTCCCCGTGTTCGCGGACGCCTACTGGGGCTGGCTCCCCTCGGTCGTCGGCATGGCTATCGGGCTCGTGCTCACGGTCGGCGTCTCCGCGGTGACCGCGCAGGCCACCAGCGAGGACACGAGCGTCTACTTCGAGGCGGCGGACTGACTACCAGTTGGCGAGGCGCTCGGCGACCCACTCGCGGTGCTCACGGAGGCGTCGCTCGCCCGCTTCGGTCAGCAGGAGGCGATCGTGGACGCCGTCCGGTTCGCGCTCGATGAACCCCGCGTCTTCGAGTTTCCGCACTGCGCCGTTGAACCGCTTCGGTCGGATGCGCTCGTCGTTCTTCCGCTCGATGGCGCGCTTGACCGACTGCTGGGTAGGGTCGCCATCGCTGGCGACGACCACGCAGACGTCGCGGCGCAGCCCCGACGACAACCACTTGCTCATAGCCGCGTGTTTGCGCGAGCCGAAGAAACCGCTGACGGTCGCCGCGTTCGAGTGACTTACCGGGAGTCCACGCCGCCGAGGAGGTAGCCACCGAACGCGAGAACCCACGCGAGTCCGAGGTACGCGACCCAGCGCTCTAATCCACCGATACCGAGCGGCGTCCCATCGCCCAGCGACACGAACAGGACGAACGCGACCAACTCCGCAACGCCGAGCACGATGGAGACGTACCGCATCGGCCCACGGACGGTCGCCGCGGCTGCAAGCGCGCTGAGGCCGAGGCCGCCGAACGCGACGAACGCCGCGACGAAGTGCGGGACGCCGGTCTGGGACGGAAACACACCGACCCCCACGACGCCGACGCCAGCAACCGCGAAGATGCCCGGAAACAGCGGACGGTCGTACACCACCCGGAGCGCGTACGCGGCGAACATCACCAGCAGGCCAGCAACGACCATCGTCGCGTTGAACACCGCCTGTGAGGCCGGCGGTGCGCCCGCCGCGCCGAGCGCGCTAATCGTCTGGTCGGCCGCACTGTACCCCGGATAGAGCACTTCCGCGGTGACGAAACCCAGCACCGTGAGCACCCCGCCGACGACGAGTGCCGTGCCCGCGAGGGTGCGAGCGCGACCAGCGTCCATGCTCGTCGCATCGGCGTCGTCCGGCAAGTAAGTACGCCCCGCCACGGTGGTCGCGTTAAGTTAGAGGATGAGGCGGTCATTAGTTCGGATGCCTATGGCCGAATTAGACCGCCTCAGCGAGTCTACCGAGTGTATTAACTTGGACTTTGTGGAGCGAGAACGGACACCCCGCGAGATTATTGAAAAGGGTATTCGCTATCACCTTGCAGGACTATCACTTTCGAATACAGTTACGCTTCTTGAGGATTTGGGTGTCGAGCGGAGTCGTGTCGCCGTTCATAACTGGATACAGAAGGCCGATCTACAGCCAGCTGACGGTGAAAGCCCGGATCGCATTGCGGTCGATCAGAAAGCGATCCGAATCAACAACGAACAGTATTGGCTGTACGCTGCTGTCGATCCAGAAACGAACAGATTCCTCCACTCTCGGCTATTTCCGACGTATACGATTCCGATTGCTCGAGAGTTTCTCACTGAGTTATCCGAGAAACACGACGTCGAAGACGCCGTGTTTCTCGTCGATGACGCGGACGATTTAATCGGCGGACTCCGTCGAGAAGGCTACAGCTACCGCGTCCAGCAACACGGCTTCAGAAATTCAATCGAACGTGTCTTTAGAGAGGTAGAACGACGAACCTCTTCGTTCTCAAACTGTTTCAGCCATGTCGATCCAGCAACTGCTGAAACGTGGTTGCAAGCCCACGCCGTCTGGTGGAATCATGTCAAAGTTAACACGACCGCCACGGTAGCCTTTTCAGCGGGATTCCCCAAGACTCGGGCATGCAGACGCACGTCGTCCCGGTCGGCTTCGACTACGACCGGCTCATCGCGCCGCTCGTGCGCGAACAGCTCTCCGTCGACCGCGTCGTTCTCCTGGAGGGTGCGGTCGGCAGCGAGGCGAACGTCGAGTACAGCCAGCGTATCTCCCAGAAGCTCGAAGACGACTTCCGGAACCTCCTCGGCGCCGAGACCGAGCGCGTCTCCGTCGTCGACGTCTACGACTACGACGCCGCCTTCGAGCAGGCGTTCGACCTCATCGAGGACGAACTCGACGCCGACCCCGAGGGCGAAGTCTGGGTGAACATCGCGTCGATGCCCCGCACCGTTTCGTTCGCGTTCGCCATCGCCGCCCACTCCATCATGGTCGAGCGCCCCGAGGACCGCGAGCGCATCCACACCTACTACACGGCCCCCGAGAAGTACCTCGAAACCGAACTCGCGGAGGAACTGCGCGCGAGCGCCGACCTCCTCGAAGCCGTCGCGGACGGCGACGTCGACGAGAGCGACGTACGCGACCAACTCGACGACGCCCGCGACCTGCTCGCGGAGTTCGACGAGCGCGGTACCACCATCGGTGCGAAGGAAATCGACGGCAGCCACGTCGTCGAACTCCCCGTCGCCTCCTTCTCGAACGTCAAACCCTTCGAGGAACTCATCCTGTTCACGCTCGGCGAACACGGCGAGTTCGACTCCGTCAGCGACCTCGCGAAGACCCTAGCCGCCGAACTCAACGAGGAGTACACGGACAGTTTCCGGTCGAAAGTCACCTACACTGTCGACAAACTCGGCCCCGGCGGCAAGGGCTACGTCGAGCGCGAGGAGCACGGGAAGTCGTATCGGACGCGGCTCTCGCGTATTGGCGAACTCTGGGTTCGCGCGCACCAAAACGACGACTAGGGAGAGTTGGAAATCCGGTCGGACCCGCGACTAACTGCTTCTTCGCTACTCATTGAAATCCCTCGGCCCGCTCGCGGTCGTTCGCTCGCTGCGCGCTTCGTTCGCTGCGCTCACTGCAGTGCTTACGTCGCGAGACGACCACGCGAACGCGAGCGCGCCTCGCCCTTTCGATCCGCCGGAAATCGGAGATTTCCGAGGGCTCGGGAGAGCTGTGCTCTCCCGGCGACCGCCAGAATGCCGGCTGCTTAGTTGGCTACAGTCCGAATCCAGTGTGGTCCTCGGGTGGCGAAATCGGACTCTTCGGGGGTTCTTCGGGGAGTTCGGGGTCGTTGTAGGAACCGGGTGCGACGTCGTTCGGGCCGGCAGGGTAGAAGAGGGCGGCGAGTTCCTGAATCTGGCCGCGGCCGACCGAGAGTTCGAACTGGCCGCCGCCGTAGAGCGCGACGTCGTGCTCGAACGCCCAGTCGAGTGTCTCGAAGAGGGATTCGAGCGTGCCGAAACGGGAGGGTTTGACGTTCAGCCAGCGCACGTCGAACGGCGCGTCGAGCGCGTTGTCGAGGCCGTGAATCGGAGCGTCCCACGCGACGCGGTCGGCGTGGTCGGCGACGACGTCGCGCGTGGCGTCCGTGACCGCGGGGTCCTCGACGGTGGCGACGGGGAACGTCTCGAAGACGCGCTCGTAGAGGTCGGGGTCTGGGGCCTGGTCGACGTCGGTGCCCTCGTAGTGGCCCTTCAGGTCGAGCACGCGGACGGCGGCGGAGTCGGCGAGGTAGTCGAACGTCTCGTCGGGCCAGTCAGTCGTCGGGTCGAGTTTGAATTCGGCGTCCGGGTAGCGCGACAGTAAGGTCTCCACGCGCGAGGTGTCGCCCTCGGGGAGGCGGCTGCTGACGACGAAGCGCACGGGGTCGAGCGTCTGGTCGAGGCGGTCGGCGAGCGTCTCTCCCGCTTGCCGGAGCGCGAGGTCGAGCGCGGCGGCCTCGAACCCCCAGCGGCGGTAGTGCTCGAAGGCCTCGCGCGCCGGGTCGTCGACGGGCCAGAGGTCGGTCTCGTCGAGGACTGTGGAGAACTCGGCGAGCGTGTACTCGCCAGCGAGGTCGAACGCTTCGCCCTCGGGTGTTCTCTCCTCGTGTTCCTGGAGTGCGTCGTGGTGGACGGCTTCGTAGGTGACGTCCTCGCCGCGGCCCGTCTCGCCTGCTCCGGAGAGCGAGACGACCGTGGTGGCGCGCGTGAACGCGGGCGTCTCGCGTTCCACGCGGTCGAGGGTGACGGCCTCGACTGTCACCGGGAGGTCGGTAATCGCGTCGTACATGGCTGGACGGACGACGGCAGGCGGGAAAAAGCCAGCAGGAACTCAGTCCGCGAGCCGGGATTCGAGCGTCTTCACGCGCGTGGCGAGCGCGAGGAACGTCGCGAGGAGCGTGAGCGTGACCGCGGCAGCCGCGGCGAGGTCGTGGGCGGGAATCGAGTGGCCGACGCCCGCGACGACTTCCGCGCGCAGGAGCGTGTGGTGGGGGCCGCCCGCGACGCTGACGAAGTAGTCCACGAGGTCGTTGAAGCCGTACCACGCCGCGGCGACGGCGACCGCGCCCACGGAGAACTTGGCGTAGCGGTGAATCACGAACGCCTCGACGGCCATCCCGAGGTGGCTGAGGACGAGGAACCAGTACATGACCCACCAGAGGTCGCCCTGGCCGTTCACGACGAGCTGGACGAACGGCGTCCACAGCCCGAGTTTGATGCAGCCGAAGAAGGCCAGCGCGTGCAGCCAGTCGGCGTCGACGTCGAGCTTGTAGGCGGCCAGCGAGAGTCCGATGAACAGCGTCGCGACGGGGCTGTCCGGGACGACCGGCCACGCCAGCATCGGCGTGGCTTCGAACTGCACGCGGTAGTACCAGAACCCGAACGCGGTGCCCGCGAGGTTGATGGCGACGATGACCCACGCCAATCGGAGCGCGAGGCCCTCCAGCCAGTCGGGCAGCGGCGCGAGATACCACGGGAGGTCCGACCGGGACGGCAGCGACATATCCGAGAGCGTCGCGGGACCGCCGCATAGACTTGACGGAAACCGAGCCCGGCTACCGACCGAACAGCCGCTCGAGGATGCTGCGGTCGGTCGCGCGCTCCGCGAGAATCATCGACGTGTCGATGTCCTGGACGATGTCGTAGTGGAGCGCGTTCTGGGCGAGGCGCGCGAGCAAGCCCTGGGAGGTCGCGCCAATCAGAAGGAGGGTGTGGTCGCCGCACTCGTTGGCGATGGCGGTCTCGACGTTGCCGGAGTCGTCGACGCGGAACGTCGCGTCTTCGAGGCCGTGTTCGGCCGCCCAGTCGGCGAGGAACTGTTCGCCGGCCTCGTGGTCGTCGGAGCTATCGACGACCCGGAGGAGCGTGACCTCCGAGCCGGCGGTCTGCCGGAGGATGCGCGCGACCTCCGCGTTCAGGTCGGCGTGGGGGTTGTCCGCGACCGGGAGCAGGATGCGGGAGGCGTCGAGCCCGCGGTCCCTGAACACGAGCACGTCCGACGGCAGCCGGTTCGTGAGTTCGTCCAGCGGGCGCTCCGCGCGGCCGTTCGACCAGAGGCGGTCGTCGCCCCACCCCATCACCATGAGGTCGGCGCGCTTGCGCTTCGCGACGTCGAAGAGCTCCTCGAACGAGCGATGCGAGACCACCGTCGACGTCTCGCAGGGGACGTCGTATCCCGCCGCGCGCTCGCGGAGGTCGGCCATCAGCTCGTCGGAGTCCTCGACGATGCGCTCGTGCTGGTCGACCCGGTAGCCGCGCGGCGTGCGGTCGGGCATCTGGACAATGTGAACGATGTGGACGCTTGCGCCGGGCTTCCGGCTAGCGAGCGTGCACGCGAGGTCCACGAGGTTGGTCTCCGTGCGGGGGTTCGATATCGGGACGACGATGCGGTACTCGTCGGCTTCCGCGAGCGCCTCCTCGCTCGTGTGATCGATGAGGGGAACGTACGACCGGCCGACGAGACCACCGAACACCCACTCGCGGATGGAGAGCTGACGGTCGGAGCCCTCGAAGCGCGCGGACGCGAGCCGGTGTTCGGTCGTCTGGAAGTAGTTGACGACGGTGACGAGTACGACGCCGCCGATGGTGTTCCCGAGCAACACGGGGAGCACGAATTCCCAGAGGCCGGTCGTCATCGACAGCGACCCCTGGAAGACGAGGTACATCATCTCCGTGAACGAGACGACGGAGTGGTAAAGGCCGCCGAGCGGAATCGCGAGGAACGCGATGTAGACGACGACCATCCGGGAGATGGTGTCGCGGGCGGCGTACTCCACCCAGACGACGCCGGCGACGACGAGGCCAGCGAACGCGGCCTTCGAGAAGAGGCTCCACCACGGCGTCGAGACGCCCTTCTCGCCGAGGTACACCGCGACTTCGGCGGCCTCCGGGGAGATGACGCCGCCGAACGCGAGCGCGGCCGCGCCGAGCGCGCCGCCGAGGAAGTTCCCCGCGAGCACGACCGACCAGTTGCGCAACAGCGCGGGGATGCTGGCGAGGCGCTCCAAGGTCAGCGCGACCGGCGGGAGCGTGTTCTCGGTGTAGAGCTGGTAGCCGCCGATGATGATGTAGATGAAGCCCAGCGGGTACAGCAGCGCGCTCAGGATGGGGTCGCCGCCCGTCGTCGCGGTCAGCGAGACGTACAGCATGAACGTAATCGTAATCGCGAAGCCGGCCGCGAGCGCGCTGAAGAACAGTTCACGGCTGCCCGAGGTAATCTCCTCGTCGGCGGCCGCGATGATGCGCTGGAAAATTTCGTTCGACGTGAAGCGGTCGCGGACGACCGAGCCGACTGCGGGCGCGCCGCTGCGCGAACGCTCGATTGCCTCGCGGACCGACTCCTCGGGGTCGGGTGCGTCCGGCGACGCCAAGTCCACGTCCGTGTCCCCCTCGGGCGGATGCTGGGAGTCGGGCGTGGGTGGCGCGTCCGAATCGTCTCCGTCAGCCATTACCGGTGCGTCGGCGGGGTCGCCCTAATCGTTTGCCATCACAGTACCCGGTGGTCGCCGCCACAGCGGACGTTCCGCAACCAACCCAATTAAGCGGCGGCGCACGCAACACCCTCGTATGGCTACCGAGACCGACCTAGAGGACTTGCGGCGCGGCAGCGACCTCGTGAAACGCGGGTTCGCGAAGATGCAGAAGGGCGGCGTCATCATGGACGTGGTGAACGCCGAGCAGGCGAAGATTGCCGAGGAAGCCGGCGCGGTCGCCGTGATGTCCCTTGAAGCGGTGCCGGCGGACATCCGCAAGCGCGGCGGCGTCGCGCGGATGGCCGACCCCGCGGACGTCCAGGAGATCATCGACGCGGTCTCCATCCCGGTGATGGGGAAGTCCCGCATCGGCCACACGAAGGAGGCCGAGATTCTGGAGGCCGTCGGCGTGGACATGATCGACGAGTCGGAAGTGCTGACGCCCGCCGACGACAAGTACCACATCGACAAGCGCGAATTCACGTCGCCGTTCGTCTGCGGCGCGCGCAACCTCGGCGAGGCTCTCCGGCGCATCGACGAGGGCGCGGCGATGATTCGCACGAAGGGCGAGGCCGGCACGGGCGACGTGAACCAGGCCGTCCACCACCAGCGCACCATCAAGAGCGCCATCCGCGAGCTCGAAGGGATGACCTACGAGGAGCGCGAGCACTACGCCCGCGACATCGAGGCGCCCGCGGAGCTCGTCCATGAGACCGCCGAGATGGGGCGGCTCCCGGTCGTGAATTTCGCGGCGGGCGGCATCGCGACGCCCGCCGACGCCGCACTGATGATGCACCACGAGTGCGACGGCATCTTCGTGGGTTCGGGCATTTTCGGCGCAGAGGACCCCGAATCGATGGGCCGCGCCATCGTCGACGCCGTGAACAACTGGGACGACCCCCAGCGCCTCGCCGAGATTTCGGCGAACATCGGTTCCGGCATGAAGGGCGAGGCGAACGTCGACCTCCCCGAAGAGGAGAAGCTGCAGGGCCGCGGGAACTGACGGCGCACTGCTGAGGGTCGCGGTTCGGTTTCTTCGTTCGGCGACTGACTGTAGTGAGCCGCGGAGCCGTGCCGAAACGGCCATCTGTCCCCAGTCGGTTGTGGTGGACGTTCGATGGTCCGCATGCCGAGCACGTACGTCGACTACCGGGTGAGCGTCGCCTACGTCGGGACTGTCCTCAAGTACATCGGCGTGACGCCGCTGTTCCCGCTCGTTCTGGCGCTCTACTACGGGGAGGACCCGGTCCCGTTCGCCGTCGGGGCGGCCGTCATGGTCGGCGTCGGCGCACTGCTGGAACGACTACGCACCGACGAGGAACTCGGGAACCGGGAGGCGTTCCTCCTCGTGAGCCTCTCCTGGCTGGTCGTCCCGCTGGTCGGGACGGTCCCGTACCTCGTCGCCGGGACGGGCACTATCGCGGGCCCCGTCAACGCCCTCTTCGAGAGCATGAGCGGGTTCACGACGACGGGTGCGACCGTCCTCGGCGAGATTTCCGTCGAGCGCCACGGCCACGCGATGTTGATGTGGCGCCAGCTCACCCAGTGGCTCGGCGGCATGGGCATCCTCGTGTTGATGGTCGCTATCCTGCCGAAGCTGTCCGTCGGCGGCGCGCAGGTCATCAACCAGGAGGCGCCGGGGCTCGCGCTGGAGAAGCTGACGCCCCGGATTCAGGAGACGGCACGCGCACTGTGGGCCGTCTACGTCGGGTTCACGGTGCTGGCGGCGGTGGTATACTACGCGCTCAACGTGGTCGGCGTCGCGCCGAATATGGACCTCTACAACGCGGTCGCGCACGCGCTCACGACGCTCCCAACCGGGGGCTTCTCGCCGGAGGGCCGGAGCGTCGAGGCGTTCGCACCCGTCGTCCAGTGGGCGTTCGTGCCGTTCATGCTCGTCGCCGGGACGAACTTCGCGCTGTTCTGGTACGTGCTCAAGGGCGAGCCCCGCCGGCTCGTCGACAACACGGAGTTCCGGTCGTACCTGCTCGCCGTCGCCGGCTTCGGCGCGGTCGTCTCGGGCGTCCTCTTCGCGGGCGTCGGCATCGCGGAGACGCCGACGAACGTGAGCGCCATCGCGGGGAACGTGGAGAATGCGCTCCGACAGGGCGTGTTCCAGGTCGTCGCCATCGTGACGACGACCGGGTACGCGAGCATGGACGTCAACAACTGGGACGCCTCCGCGCAGACGATTCTGCTGTTCGCGTACTTCCTCGGCGGCTCGGCGGGTTCGGCCGCCGGCTCCATCAAAATCGTGCGCTGGGTGCTCGTCAAGCGCGCCATCGGCCGGTCGCTGTTCACGGCCGTCCACCCCGAGGCGGTGCGGGCGATACGGCTGGAGCAGGAGGTCGTCGACGAGGAGACGATTCGGGACGTCTTCGCGTTCGTGCTGCTGTTCTTCGGGCTGTTCGCGGCTTCGACGGTGCTGCTCTACCTCGACAGCTTCCGCACGCCGGAAGTGACGCTGTCCGGCCTCGACGCGATGAGCGTCGCCATCGCCACGCTGGGGAACGTCGGCCCGGGCTTCGGTGTTGTCGGCCCGATGGAGAGCTTCCGGCTGTTCTCGGACCTGGGGAAGCTCTACATGGTCTTCCTGATGTGGATTGGCCGCCTCGAAGTGCTGTCGGTGCTGGTCGTGTTCACGCCGTCGTTCTGGCAGCGCTGACGCGCGGGCCAGTGGATGGTGCTTCGAGTCAGAAGCCGCCGTAGCGGATGTACACCATCGTGGCGACGACGGCGAGCTGGAAGACGCCCTGGATGCCGCCGAGTTTGGCGTTGCGCATGCCGATGTCGGCGATGACCTGGGTGTCGGGGTTCTCGGAGGTCATCTGCTGGTACATCCGGACCTCGCCGGGCATCAGCACGCCGAACCCGAGCACGTTGAGGACGGCGACGATGGCGAGCGCGACGACGAAGACGGGTTCGGTCCACCCGAAGTCCGGGACGGTAGTAGCGAGGAACGCGAGGGAGCCGACGAGGACGACGCCGAACCACGCCTGCCAGCGCCAGTCGCCGAACGCGTCGAACTGCCAGCCGACGAGCAGCAGCGTCGGGACGAGCGCGACGAACGTGAAGATGGCGAGCCAGACGTAGGCGTGCGAGAAGATGGCCGGAATGCGGAGCGCGAGCGTGATGCCGCCGGCGATGGTGACGGCCGACAGCGATGGCAGGAGGAACGACGTCTTCGGGGTGAGTCGCTGGAAGACGTTCGCGCGCTGTTCGACGTCGAGGCCGCCGAGGACGGGGCCGAGCACGAGCGCGATGAAGACGTCGATGCCGGTCCAGAGGACGCCGGCCATGACGTGGACGTACGTGTGGTGGACGACGTCCGCGAACGTCGTCGCGTAGACGAGCGCGAGTAGGGGGATGCCGATGACGGCGACGGCGAACGCCGGGTTCGCGCGCTCGGCGAGCCCGCGGATGGTGCCGCGGATGCTCATTCGACCACCGCGGGGGAGTCCCGCGTCTGGAGTCGATGCGTTCTGGGTGTAGTCTGTCGGTGTCGCACACCGACCACGTTTCAATCGCGTATCATAATCGTTACGCAGGCCGCGACGGGGTGTGGCGAGCGCGCGCTCGTCGCGCGCCCTCCACGAATGTCCGGTTTTCACCCCCGAATCGGGGAGCGAGTCGGACGTTCGGACATTCAGGTGTATGTAGTGAAATAGGTTCCTTATATCCGATTTGACGTACTGCCGTCTTGCGATTCTCGCTGTTCCGGCTGAACGATGATGCAGAATCGTCGCGGGCAAGTTTCTGTCAGGGGGAAACACGTAAATAGTCGGGGCTCCGCGAGAGTGGTACGATGTCTCACAACGAGGCGCCCGGTGCAAGTCCGGGGGAACGAGTTCTTCCAGGGCACGTTAGCCCAGCGTAACGAATTCGAGACGGTACGAATCTTCGACACCACGCTGCGTGACGGCGAGCAGACGCCACGGACCTCATTCAGCTACGACGACAAGCGCGCCATAGCGGCCGCGCTCGACGACGCGAACGTCGACGTCATCGAGGCCGGGTTCCCGGCCAACAGCGAGCAGGAGGCCGAGGCGGTCGCCGACATCGCGGCTTCGACAGAGGCTACCACGTGCGGGCTGGCCCGCGTCGTGGAGTCCGACGTCGAAGCAGCCGTGGATGCCGGCGTGGACATGATCCACGTCTTCGCGTCCACGAGCGACGTGCAAATCGAAGACTCGATGCATAGTACACGCGAGGACGTCGTCGCACGCTCGGTCGCGGCCGTCGAGCAGGCCGCCGCGGCCGACGTCGAAGTGATGTTCTCGCCGATGGACGCCACGCGCACGGACCCCCAGTTCCTCGCCGAAATCGTCGAAGCGGTCGACGACGTCGGCGTCGACTGGATCAACATCCCGGACACCTGCGGCGTCGGGACGCCCAAGCGGTTCGGCGAGCTCGTCGAGTACGTCGGCCAGCACACCGACGCACGCATCGACGTGCACACGCACGACGACTTCGGACTGGCCACCGCGAACGCCCTGACCGGCGTGGAGTACGGCGCCGACCAGATGCAGGTGTCGGTCAACGGCATCGGGGAGCGCGCCGGCAACGCCGCCTTCGAGGAGGTCGTGATGGCCGCCGAGAGCCTCTACGGGGCGGACACCGGCATCGACACGACCGCCATCACGGAGCTCTCGAAGCTGGTCTCCGAGCGGTCGTCGGTCCCGGTCCCGGTGAACAAGCCCGTGGTCGGCGCACACGCGTTCGCCCACGAGTCGGGCATCCACGCCGCTGGCGTCATCGAGAACAGCGAGACGTTCGAGCCGGGTGTGATGACCCCCGAGATGGTGGGGGCCGAGCGCGAAGTCGTGCTCGGGAAGCACACGGGCACACACGCCGTCCGCGATCACCTCGAAGACGCCGGGTACGACCCGACCGACGAGGAGGTACGCGAGGTCACGAAGAAGGTGAAAGCCCACGCCGGCGATGACGAAGTCGTCACCGACGCTGTCCTCCGCGCGTTCGCGGGTGAGGTCGGTATCGAACGCGCCACGGAGGAGGTGACGGCGTAATGCCGTCCGGCAGGTATTGCGCCCCCAGCAACGGCTTTATTCGTCGAGCCCGACTGTCGGGCTACGATGCTGCCCGACGCTACACAGGCGGGTCTTCTCGCGGGCAGCGGTGCTCTCGTCGGTATCGTAGGGGCGTAAGCTCCCCTACCACCACTTCTCCACGAACCGACCCGATTCACCGACAACCGACAGCCACCGCAGCATCCGCCATGACACAGTCCACACAGAACGCGACACCGCGGGAGGGGTATCGATGACAGACCACGGCGCAGTGACCGAACCCGACGACGCCGACGACGCGACCGCCGACGAGCCGGCCGAAGACGGAGAGCCGACCGAATCCACGGCGCAGACGGGCGCGGAGTCCGTCATCGCGTCGCTGGAGACGGCGGGCGTCGAGACGGTGTTCGGCGTGCAGGGCGGTGCCATCATGCCCGTCTACGACGCGCTCTACGACTCCGAGCTTGACCACGTCACGATGGCGCACGAGCAGGGCGCCGCGCACGCGGCCGACGCCTACGGTGCCGTCACCGGTGACCCTGGCATCTGTATGGCGACGTCCGGGCCGGGCGCGACGAACCTCGTGACCGGCCTCGCTGACGCGGACATGGACTCCGAACCCGTCGTCGCGCTCACCGGCCAGGTCCCCACGGAGCTCGTCGGGAACGACGCGTTCCAGGAGACGGACACGGTCGGCGTCACGACGCCCATCACGAAGTCGAACTACTTCGCGTCCAGCCCCGACAGCGTCGGCGAGGACGTGAGCACGGCGTTTGCGCTCGCGAACCACGGCCGACAGGGGCCAACGGTCGTCGACCTGCCGAAGGACGTCACGACCGGCGAGACCGACGTCGACCCCGTCGAACCCTCCGTTCCGGGTACCGTCGACGTGCAGACGCACGCCGACGACGAGAACGTCGCGGCCGCCGCGCAGACCATCGTGGACGCCGACGAGCCCGTGATTCTGGCGGGCGGCGGCGTCGTCAAAGGTGACGCCACCGAGGAGCTGTACGCGTTCGCGACCGAGCACGAGATTCCGGTCGTGACGACGATGCCGGGCATCGGCGCGTTCCCCGAGGACCACGACCTCGCCATGGAGATGGCGGGGATGCACGGCACCGGCTACGCGAACATGGCAATCACGCTGACCGACTGCCTGCTGGCAATCGGGACGCGCTTCGACGACCGCCTCACGGGCGGCGTCGACTCGTTCGCGCCGGACGCCGAAGTCGTCCACGTCGACATCGACCCCGCAGAGATTTCGAAGAACATCGAAGCCGACCACCCGCTAATCGGCGACGCCGGCACCGTCCTCGACCAGTTGGACGAGGCGATGCCGGGTTCGCCCGAGACCAGCGAGTGGGCCGAGCAGTGCCGCGAGTGGCAACAGGAGTACCGACTCGACTACGCGGCACCCGAGGACGAACCGCTGAAACCCCAGTACGTCGTCGAGGCCGTCGACGAGGCGACCGCCGACGACACCGTCGTCACGACTGGCGTCGGCCAACACCAGATGTGGGCCTGCCAGTTCTGGACGTACACGGAGCCGCGGACGTGGGTGTCCTCCCACGGCCTCGGCGCGATGGGGTACGGGCTGCCGTCGGCCATCGGCGCGCGCGTCGCCGCCGACGACGACCAGTCCGTCGTCTGCTTCGACGGCGACGGCTCGTTCCTGATGACGTGTCAGGAGCTGGTCGTCGCGGTGCGCGAGCAGATGGACATCACCGTCTTCGTGTTGAACAACGAGGCCATCGGGATGGTCCGCCAGTGGCAGGACGCGTTCTTCGAGGGGCGCCGCATGGCCTCGGAGTACCCGTGGGTGCCGAAGTTCGACACGCTCGCGGAGGCGTTCGGTGCGGACGGCTTCCGCATCGAGGGCTACGACGACGCCCCCGGCGTCATCGAGGAAGCGCTCGCCACCGACGGTCCCGCTGTGGTCGACGTCTACATCGACCCGACCGAGGACGTCTACCCGATGGTTCCCTCGGGCGGCGACAACGGCCAGTTCGCGCTCTCGGAGGAGCACCTATGAGTGAACGAAACACCGAACGAGAGGGACTGCCGGGGCCGGCCCCGGAGGAGCGCCGTCGACCGAAGGGACGGCGGAGCTCGCAGGGCATCCGCATCGACCCCGAAGCGGAGGCCGAGCATCCGCCGCGGCGCACCGTCATCTCCGCGCTCGTCGAACACGAGCCGGGCGTGCTCGCGCGCGTCTCCGGGCTGTTCAGCCGGCGGCAGTTCAACATCGAGTCGCTGACCGTCGCGGACACCCAGAACGACGACTGGGCGCGTATCACGGTCGTCGTCGAGGAGCCCGACCCCGGCATCGACCAGGTCGAGAAGCAACTAGAGAAGGTCGTTCCGGTCATCCACGTCCGCGAACTCGAGACCGACGCGGTGACCCGCGAGCTCGTGGTGGTGAAAGTCGACGCCGACCGCCCCCACGAGGTCCACGCCATCACGGAGATGTACAACGGGAAGACCCTCGACGCCGGTCCGCGGACGATTACCGTCGAGTTGACCGGCGACGAACAGAAGATAAACGACGCCATCGACGCCTACCGGCAGTTCGGTATCCGGGAGATTGCCCGGACCGGGCAGACGGCGCTGGCGCGTGGCGAGACCAAGACAGCAGTCGTTCCAGACCACCTCAAATGACAGCAGAAGACGCAGACTTCACGCAGCCAGTGTACCACGAATCGGACGTCGACCGCCGCTACGTCGACGACAAGACCGTCGCCGTACTCGGATACGGCAGCCAGGGCCACGCGCACGCCCAGAACCTCGACGACAGTGGAGTCGACGTCATCGTCGGCCTCCGCAAGGACTCGTCCTCGCGGTCCGCGGTGAAAGCCGACGGCCTGCGCGTCGAGACCCCGAAGCAGGCCGCACGCGAGGCGGACATCGTCTCCGTGCTCGTCCCGGACACCGTGCAGCCGTCGCTGTTCGAGACCATCGAACCGGAACTGGATGCCGGTGACACGCTCCAGTTCGCGCACGGGTTCAACATCCACTACGGCCAGGTCGAGCCGCCGGAGGACGTGGACGTGACGATGATTGCGCCGAAGTCCCCGGGTCACCTCGTGCGCCGGAACTACGAGGCCGGGCAGGGCACCCCGGCGCTGCTCGCCGTCTACCAGGACGCCACGGGCGACGCCCAGCAGGAGGCGCTGGCGTACGCCGACGGCATCGGCTGCGCTCGCGCGGGCGTCGTCGAGACGACGTTCCGCGAGGAGACCGAGACTGACCTATTCGGCGAGCAGGCCGTCCTCTGTGGGGGCGTCACGAGCCTCGTCAAGACCGGCTACGAGACGCTCGTGGACGCCGGCTACAGCCCCGAGATGGCGTACTTCGAGTGCCTGAACGAGCTCAAGCTCATCGTCGACCTGATGTACGAGGGCGGCAACTCCGAGATGTGGGATTCGGTTTCCGACACCGCGGAGTTCGGCGGCCTCACGCGCGGTGACGAAATCGTCGACGAGCACGTCCGGGAGAACATGGAGGAGGCCCTCGAAGAGGTCCAGAACGGCGAGTTCGCCCGCGAGTGGATTGCGGAAAACCAGGCGGGCCGGCCGTCGTACCGCCAGCGCCGGCAGGCCGAGCAGAACCACGAAATCGAGGAAGTCGGCGAGCGCCTCCGCGACCTGTTCGCGTGGGCTAACGACGACGCGGACGTCGAGCAGGCCGAGGTGTCCGCGGATGACTGAGCAGACGCTCACGGACGTCAGCCAGCGCAACCCCGAGGCACCCGAGGGCGTCGGCTCGGTGTTCCGACGCGGTCCCGTGGTCGCCGCAGACGGAGGTAAACGTGAGGCGACCGAAGAGCAGACGATGAAAGACGTCGACCAGACGCCGCCGGCCGAGGACGAGGGTGCCAACCCCGTATGGGAGCGCGGCGGCGAACCCGTAGCGGACGAGGACGGACGCGATGAGTGAGAACACGCTCTACGACAAGGTCTGGGATCGACACGAAGTGACCGAACTGCCGACCGGACAGTCCCAGCTGTTCGTCGGCCTCCACCTCATCCACGAGGTGACGAGCCCGCAGGCGTTCGGGATGCTCAAAGAGCGCGACCTCGACGTCGCGTACCCCGAGCGCACGTACGCGACCGTCGACCACATCGTCCCGACCGCGGACCAGTCGCGCCCGTACAGCGACGACGCGGCCGAGGAGATGATGAGCGAATTGGAGGAGAACGTGCGCGCGGCGAACATCGACTTCGCCGACCCGACGACCGGCCGTCAGGGCATCGTGCACGTGGTCGGCCCGGAGCAGGGGCTCACCCAGCCCGGGATGACCATCGTCTGTGGGGACTCCCACACGGCGACGCACGGCGCGTTCGGCGCGCTCGCGTTCGGCATCGGGACGTCCCAGATTCGGGACGTGCTGGCGACCGGCTGTGTCGCCATGGAGAAACAGAAGGTCCGTCGCATCGAGGTCACCGGCGAACTCGACGACGGCGTGACGCCGAAAGACGTCATCCTGCAGGTCATTCGGAAGCTGGGCACCGACGGCGGCGTTGGCTACGTCTACGAGTACGGCGGCGAAGCCATCCGCCACATGGACATGGCCGGCCGGATGAGTATCTGTAACATGTCCATCGAGGGCGGTGCTCGCGCGGGCTACGTCAACCCCGACGAGACCACCTACGAGTATCTGGAAGGCCGCGACCGCGTCCCCGACGGCGAGGAGTTCGAGGAACTCAAGCGCTACTGGGAGTCCATCGCCTCCGACGCGGACGCCGAGTACGACGACGTCGTGGAAATCGACGGCGACGACCTGGAACCCACGGTCACGTGGGGGACGACGCCTGGCCAGGGCATCGGCATCTCCGAGGAGATTCCCGCGCCCGAGGACCTGCCCGCGGACAAGGAGGACAGCGCACGCGCCGCGCAGGAACACATGGACGTCGAGCCCGGCGACACGATGGCGGGCTATCCCATCGACGTGGCGTTCCTGGGGAGCTGTACGAACGCGCGCCTGCCGGACCTCCGGGAGGCCGCGGAGGTCGTGAAGGGCCACGAGGTCCACGACTCCGTGCGCGCGATGGTCGTGCCGGGCAGCCAGCGCGTCAAAGCCGCCGCCGAAGCCGAGGGCCTCGACGAAGTGTTCGAGGAAGCCGGCTTCGACTGGCGCGGTGCGGGCTGTTCGATGTGTCTGGGCATGAACGAGGACCAGCTGGTCGGCGACGAGCGGTGTGCGTCCTCGTCGAACCGGAACTTCGTCGGCCGCCAGGGCTCGAAGGACGGCCGCACCGTCCTGATGAGCCCGCCGATGGTCGCTGCAGCCGCCGTGACCGGTGAGGTCACGGACGTGCGTGAATTGGAGCGCTTCGAGGAGGTGCGCGCATGAGCGACGAAGGACCTGCGGAGACCGTGAAGCAGGTCTCGGGGACGGGCGTCCCCGTGCGCGGGAACGACATCGACACGGACCAGATTATCCCCGCGCGGTTCATGAAGGTCGTCACGTTCGACGGCCTCGGCGAGTTCGCGTTCTTCGACGTGCGCTTCGACGACGACGACAACCCCAAAGAGCACCCGTTCAACGAGGACCACTTCCAGGGCGCGTCCGTCCTGACGGTGAATTCGAACTTCGGCTGTGGCTCCTCCCGCGAGCACGCACCACAGGCGCTGATGCGCTGGGGCATCGACGCCATCGTCGGCGAGTCGTTCGCCGAGATTTTCGCGGGGAACTGCCTCGCGCTCGGCATCCCCACCGTCACCGCCTCCCAAGAGGACGTCGAAGCCCTCCAGGACTTCATCGACGAGCACCCCGACGAGGAAATCGAGGTCGACGTCGTGAACGAGGAAGTCCGGTACGGCGACACCACCATCGACGCCGAGGTCGACGACGCGCAGCGGCGCGCGCTCGTCGACGGCGTCTGGGACACGACCGCGCTGATGGGCGCGAACGCCGACACCGTGCGCGAAACCGCCGAGAGTCTCCCCTACACGGATGTCTGAGGAGATTGCGGTCATCCCCGGCGACGGCATCGGGCAGGAAGTCGTCCCCGTCGCCGTGGACGTCCTCGACGCAGTCGGGGACTTCGACTTCGTGCACGCCGACGCCGGCGACGCGGTGAAAGAGGAGACCGGGACTGCTCTCCCGGCGGAGACGCGAGCGGCCGTCGAAGCCGCTGACGCGACGCTGTTCGGCGCGGCCGGCGAAACCGCCGCGGACGTCATCCTGCCGCTGCGCTCGGCAGTCGAGTCGTTCGTCAACATCCGCCCCGCCCGCGCGTACCCCGGTGTGGACGCGCTCCGCCCGGAGACCGACGTGGTGTTCCTCCGGGAGAACACGGAGGGCGTCTACGCGGGCCACGAGGACGACCTCAGCGACGACCTCTCGACGCTCACGCGCGTCGTCACGTCGTCGGCGTCCCGGCGGCTCGCGGAGTTCGCCTGCGACTTCGTCGAGGCGGGCCGCGGCCCCGAGGGCACCGACGGCTTCACGGTCGTCCACAAGGCGAACGTGATGCGGAAGACGGACAGCCGCTTCCGCGACGGCGTGCTCTCCGTGGCCGACGAGCAGGGCGTCGCGACCGACGAGGAGCTGATGGACGCGTTCGCGACGCGGCTGCCGCTGTATCCCGACGACTACGACGTGGTCGTCTGTCCGAACCTCGCGGGCGACGTGCTCTCGGACCTCGCGGCCGGCCTCGTTGGCGGCCTCGGCCTGCTGCCCTCGGCGAACGTCGGCGAGGAGCGCGGGCTGTTCGAGCCCGTCCACGGCACCGCACCGGACATCGCCGGCGAGGGTGTCGCCAACCCCGGTGCGACCGTGCTGTCGGCGGCGATGCTGTTGGAGTTCCTCGGCTACGAGGAGGACGGCCAGCGCGTCCGCGACGCCGTTGAGGGCGTGCTCGCGGACGGTCCGCGGACGGCCGACCTCGGTGGCGACGCCACCACGGAACAGGTCGGCGACGCGATTCTCGACCGGCTGTAGCGGCTCCCTCTTTTCAGTAGACGAGTTCGCCGTCGATGAACTTCCGCGCGCGCTCGTCGCGGGGGTTCTCGAAGACGCGGTCCGCGGGCCCCGACTCGATGACGCTGTCGTCGAGGAGGACGGCGACGCGGTCGGCGACGCGCTGGGCCTGATTCATGTCGTGGGTCGCCACGACGACGCCGATGTCGCGCTCGGCGGCTGCGGTCATGGCGTCCTCGATGACGGCGGTGTTCCGCGGGTCGAGGTCCGAGGTCGGCTCGTCGAGCAGCAGGAAGTCGGGGTCGTACGCCAGTGCGCGCGCGAACGCGACGCGCTGGGCTTCCCCGCCGGACAGCGAGTCCGCGGGCTTGTCGACGTAGTCGGCGAGCCCGACGACGTCGAGCGCGTCGCGGGCCGTGTCCGGCAGTTCGGTGGTGCCGACGAGCGCGCGGAGTTCGTCGTGGACGCGCTCGCGCCACGACCGCCGGACGCGCAGGCCGTACTCGACGTTGCGCGCGACCGACGCGTCGAAGAGACTCGCTTCCTGGAAGACGACGCCGACGCGCCGCCGGAGCGCGAGGCGGTCGTCGGTGGGCAGCGACCACGCGTCGGTGCCGTCGACGGCGACGCTGCCCTCGTCGGGCGGCGTGAACAGCCCGAGCAGGCGCAGCAGCGTCGACTTCCCCACGCCGGACGGCCCGATGATGGCGACGACTTCGCCCTGCGGGACGCGCAAGTCGACGTCCCGGAAGACCACCTCGTCCCCGTAGGCGCGCGTGACGCCGTCGGCGCGTAGCGTCATCGCATCTGCCCTCCGTCCCCGAGACGGACGACGACGGCGTTCACGGCGAGCACGAGCACGAGTAACACCGCACCGAGCACGAGCGCGGTCTCGTAGCGGCCCTGCCGGGCTTCCAGTTGGACGGCGGTCGTGAGCGTGCGCGTCTTCGAGACGCCGTCCGAGCCGGCGATGTTCCCGCCGACGATGAGTACGGACCCGACCTCGCTGATGGCGCGCCCGAATCCCGCGAGTACGGCGGTAGCGATGCCGTAGCGGGCTTCCTTGACGACGGTCAGCGCCACGTCGAGGCGCGTGCCGCCGAGCGCGAACGCGGCGTCCCGGACGTCCGCCTGGACGCCCGTGACGGACGCCAGCGCGATACCGGTGATGGGCGGGGTCGCGAGCACGAACTGGGACATAATCATCGCTTCCTTCGTGAACACGAGGTTGAGTTCGCCGAGCGGCCCCTGATTCGAGACCGCGAACAGTACGACCAGCCCGACGACGACGCTCGGGAACCCCATGCCGGTGTTGATGGCTGCCTTGACCAGGCGCTTGCCGGGGAAGTCGGTGAAGCCGACGACGAGTGCGACGGGGACGCTGAACAGCGTGCTGAGCGCAACGGCGGAGAGGCTGACGTACAGCGAGACGTAGATGATGCTGAGGACGTACGTCCGCTCGAACGGGAACTCGACGAACAGCGGCCCGGCAGCGGCCTGCACGAGCGTCGAGACGACGTCAGCCAGCGGCATGAGTGCAGCCAGCACCGCGACCATCTTCACTCGTTCGACTCGTCAGCGCTCCAGCCTTCGGGGACGTACTGCTGGAAGTTCGGGTCCTCGGAGAGCGCGCGCGGGAAGAACAGCTGTTCGCCGTTCGCGGTGTAGTCCGAGATGACTTGCTGGCCCTGTGGGCTCGTGATGTAGCCGATGTACGCCATCGCGAGGTCGTAGTTGGCGTCCTCGTGGCGTTCGGGGTTGGCGGCGAGCACGCCGTAGGGGTTCGCGAGCAGTTCCGGGCCGCCCTCGATGGGGCCTTGGACGAGGATCGTGAGGTCGATTTCGGACTGCTGGGAGAGGTAGGTGCCGCGGTCGGCGAGCGTGTAGCCGCCCTGCTCGTTGGCGATGTTGAGCACCGCGCCCATCCCCTGGCCGGTCTCCTGATACCAGCTGCCGCCGGGTTCGACGCCCGCCTCCGACCAGATGCCGAGCTCCTTCGTGTGTGTCCCGGAGTTGTCCCCGCGGGAGATGAACTGGGCTTCGGATTCGGCGATGGTGGCGAACGCCTCGGCCGCGGAACTCATCCCCTCGATGCCGGCGGGGTCGTCGGCCGGACCGACGATGACGAAGTCGTTGAACATCAGGTCGCGGCGGTTGACGCCGTGGCCGTTCCGCATGAACTCGTCTTCGAGCGAGCGCGCGTGGACCATGATGACATCGGAGTTGCCGTTGCGCGCGGTCTCCAGCGCCGCCCCCGTCCCCTGCGCGACGGAGTCGACGGTGACGCCGTACATGTCCTCGAAGGGCGCGTTCAGCGCGTCGAGCAAGCCAGTGTCGTACGTGCTCGTGGTCGTGGTGAGCGTGAGCGTCTCGCCGGCGACTTCCGCGCCGCCGCTACTGCCGCCGAGCGGGTTCGAACAGCCCGCAAGTCCAGCTGCTGCGCCTGTACCGAGTGCTGCGAGGAACTTCCGCCGTTGTATTGGCATGGATACATCGCTGGACGCCACCCTCAAAAGTGTTGCCAGAACGGCGTGATAACTATCGGTTACGCTACTGGTCGAATGTGAGTAGAAGTGAACGCCAGTAGGTTCGCCGCCGGCTTAGAGGATGGTCGCGCCGTCACCGACTCGCGAGCGGTACGCGGTCGCGTCGACGCCGTCGCGCTCGAAGCCGTCGACGAGCGCGCTGGCGACGCGGCGCTGGTCGTCGTCGTGGCAGACGGCGAGAATCGCGGGGCCCGCGCCGCTGACTGTGACGCCCGTCGCGCCGGCCTCGCGGGCGGCCTCGCAGGCGGTGTCGTAGCCGTCGATGAGTTTCGCGCGGGCGGGCGTGACGAGGTGTTCTTCGAGCCCGCGGCCGACGCGCTCGGGGTCGTTGCGGCACATCCCGATGGAGAGCGTCGCCGCCGACCCGACGGTGTCGACGAGGTTCTCGATGGACGCGGTTTCGGGAACGACACCGCGGGCGTCGCGCGTCGAGACGACGATGTCCGGGAGGCAGACGACCAGCGCGAGGTCCGCGGCGACGCGCTCGATGCCGTCGTCGCGGACGACCGTGAATCCGCCGAGAATGGCGGGAGCGACGTTGTCCGCGTGCGCGTCCCCGGAGACCGCGGCCTCGCCCTCCGCGGCGACGCGCACGAGTTCGCGCTGGCTGAGGTCGCGGTCGTACAGTTCGGCGAGCGCGACGGCCGCGCCCGCGGCGCTGGCGGCCGACGACCCGAGTCCCGACGACGGCCGGACGCCCTTGTCGATGGTGATGTGGGCGGGCGCACCCAGTTCCTCGGCCACTACGCCGGCCGTGTTGTCCATCGGTTCCTCGGGGATGAAGTCCGCGCCCATCCCAGTCATCTCGATTGTCGTCTCCGATGCGCGCTCGACGTGGACGACGTCCGCGGGTCGGTCGAGCGCCACCCCGAAGACGTCGAAGCCGCTGCCGAGGTTCGCACTCGTCGCCGGCGCGCGGACGGTAACCATGCCCGTCCGTTACCGGGGCCCGCGCAAAAGCGTAGCGGACTCCGCAACGCACGGCCGACCGCAACGTTAACCCGGAGTCGCGCCCGACCTGCGAGCATGATTGCCATCGTCGGGGGCGGCATCGCGGGACTGGCGGCCGCGCGCCGACTCCAGGGCCACGGCCACGACGTGCGCGTCTTCGAGGCGTCCGGACAGGTCGTGTTTGTTTCGGCGACCACCGAGACGGCCGGCGACCCCATCGAGACGTTCTACCACCACCTCTCCGCCAGCGAGGAAACCATCGTCGACCTGCTGGACGACCTCGGCCTCGGCGACGACCTCCAGTGGCCCATCGGGAAGAACGCCTACTACGTCGACGGCACCATCCACCCGATGGACAAGCCCTGGGAGATTCTCGCGTTCCCGCACTGGAGTCTCTACGACAAATTCCGCCTCGGGATGCTCACGCTCGACGTCGACGTGCGCGGCGGCATCCCCTCCTTCGACACGTACGACGACCTCGAGGACTTCGAGGATATTCCGGTCAAGGAGTTCTGCATCGAGCACACCACCCGCAACGTCTACGAGACGTTCTTCGAACCCCTCCTTGAGGCGAAGTTCGGCGAGCGCATGGAGGACGTCTCCGCGGCGTGGCTGCTCGGTCGCATCAAATTCCGCGGCGAACGCGACCTCCTCCGGGGCGAGCCGCTGGGCTACCTCGACGGCGGCTTCGGCCGGCTGAACGACGCACTTGTGGAGGATGTCGGCCGCGAGCACATCGACACGAACACGCGCGTCACGAACGTCGGCACCGCCGACGGCCAACTCCAGACGGTGACTGTCGAGCACAGCGACCCCGCCGAGGACGGTTTCACGAACGTCGAAACGGTCGATTCGGACGCCGTCGTGGTCGCCGCGATGCCGAACGTCCTCGAAGCGCTCACTGGCCATGAGTGCGACATCACGTTCCAGGGGACGGTCTGCTCCATCGTCAGCATGGACCGCCAGCTCACGGACACATACTGGCTGAACATCGCTGACGACGCGCCGTTCGGCGCGCTCATCGAGCACACGAACTTCGTCCCGCCGGAGCGCTACGGCGGCGAACACCTGCTGTACGTCCCGAAGTACATCCAGAGTCCCGACGACCCCGTCTGGCAGATGAGCGACGACGAGGTCGCCGACCACTGGCTCGACGGCATCGAATCACTGTTCCCCGAATTCGACCGCTCGCACGTCAACTGGATTTCCACCGCGCGCAACCCCCGGACGGCGCCCGTCTACGAGCGCGGCTACCTCGACATGGTGATTCCCTACCACCTCGACACCGAGGTCGCCGACGGCGTCTACTACGCTGGAATGGCCTCACGCGCCCAGTACCCGGAGCGCTCGCTCAACGGCGGCATCGTCGCCGGGTACGAGTGCGCCGACCGCATCGCCGGCGAGAAGGAGGCGTAGTTACGTCCCGGGGCTCTTCGACGGGTCGACATCGTCGGGTTCCTCGACGTCGCCGCGCTGCACCTCGCCGTCCTCGGTCTCGACGTAGACGTCGTCGGCGTAGCCGCCCTCGGTGTGGTCGAAGTCGGCCTCGTCGAGACGGTCGGGTGTTGCGGGGGCGTCCGCGACGCCGTCGGCGGGCCGGAACTCGCCGAGCGGGTCGTCGACGCTGACGCCGTGGGCGTCGAAGAACTGCTCGTAGCGCTCGTAGTGGTCGGTCAGTTCGCTCGGCGGGAACTCCATCATCTCCGCCCAGCCGTGGTTGTAGAAGTCGAAGTTCGCGACGATGTGCGTCGTCTCGCGAGCCTCGGCCTCCGAGTAGCCTTCCTGGAGGGCAGCGAGGTACATGTCCATCGTCGCGTCGAAGAAGTCCTCGAGGTGGTCGCGGCGCTCCTCGCGGCGGGCCTCGTCGGCCTTCCCCGAGAAGATGCGGACGTGGAGGTCGACCAGCCCCTTCTTGGCGACCGAGCGCACGCCGGGCAGTTCCAGCGCCTTCCGGGACGCGAAGTGCTTGGCGTTCTGGTGGAGTTTCACGTCCACGGCTACGGACGCGGGCCTAAAGAACGTCCCGACGCGGCACCGTTCGCGCTCGCTGCCGACGCGGGAAATCACGTGCGTACGCCGCGTTCGCGCAATATTCTCGTCCCGCCGGAGAGATAGCAATCCACTTTAACCCGGAATGCCACAGTCCGAACATGAGCGAGTCCTACGTGATAATCGGCGACGGCATCGCGGGCAGCTCCGCCGCCGAAGCTATCCGCGAGGAGGCTCCCGACGCCGACGTCACCGTCGTCACAGACGAGGGCGAGGCCCTCTACAACCGGATTCTCATCAAGGAATTCGCGAAGGGGAAGCTCCCGGAAGCCCCCATCAGCATCCACGAACCGGACTGGTACGACGAGCGCGACATCGACCTCCAGTTGAACACGCTCGTCACGGGCGTCGACCCGGACGCCCACACCGTCGAAACCCACGAAGGCGACGAAATTAGCTACGACAAGCTGCTGGTCGCGGCGGGCGGCACGCCCAACCAGCTCCCCGTCGAGAACTCCGACGCCGACGGCGTCCACCACTTCTGGACGTTCCAGGACGCACGGAAGATTCGAGAGCACGCCGAAGACGCCGACACGGGCGTCGTCGTCGGTGCGGGCCTACTCGGCATCGACCTCGCGGCCATCTGCGGCGGCCAGGATGTCGACGCGAAGTACCTGATGCGCGGCGACCGCTGGTGGCGGTACGCGCTCAGCGCGGAAGGCGCCGAAATCATCCACGAGGGGCTCCGCGAGAAGGGCGTCGAGCCCGTCTTCGAGTCCGGCGCGGACCACTTCGAGACGAACGACGACGGTGAGGTCGTCGCGACCATCGACGGGAACGGCGACCGCCACGACTCGGACTTCGTCGGCGTCGCCATCGGCCTCGACTTCAACGTCGAAATCCTCCAGGACACCGAAGCCACCATCGACAACGGCGTCCACGTCGACGAGTACATGCGCACCGACGTCGAGGACGTCTACGCGGCAGGCGACATCACCCAGTACTGGGACACCATCATGGACGAGCGCGCGCAGAACGGCTCGTGGGGCTCCGCGAAACAGCAGGGCGCCCTCGCCGGGAAGACGATGCTCGCGGACGAAGGCTACGACGTCGACATCGAGCCGTTCCGCTGGGTGTCCTCGTACTCGATTACGCACTTCGACTTCCCGTTCCTCTCCTTTGGCTTCCCGACGATGGGCGACGAGTCCTGCGAGCGCAAGTACAGCGACACGGAGTGGCGCCGCCTGACGTTCAAGGACGGCAAACTCATCGGCGGCGTGCTTATCGGGAACCTCGCGCCGCAGTCGAAGTACAAGAAGCTCATCAAGGACGAGGCCGTCGTCGCCGACCAGCAGGACGTCCTCCTCCAGGAGAACTTCGAAATCGACGAACTCGCGATTCCGCAGGAACAGTAGGACTCGCCTCGCGCTCGGTCGTTCGTCGCCCGTTTTCTGTATCTCCGTCGACTGTCGTGAGCCCCGACCTGCCGGTATCCTTATGTTCTTTCGTGGCATACGTTGGCACGGCACACAATACTGCCGGTGAGCACATGAACCCGATTCTGGAAGCAACCGAGACCGCGCCGACGACCGTCGAGGAGACCGTCCGCGACTACGACGAACTCCACGACCGAGCACAGGCCGCCCTCCCGGACGCCGTCGCCGGCGACGGCGTGGCAATCCCCGAGGAGGTCGCCGACGACCTCGCCGACGGCGAAGTCGTCCGGTTCACCGGCTACTATCGCCTCGACATCGCTCAGTAGCGCGACCCGCGACCGAAGCCGTTTTTCCCGTTCGCGCCCGACGTTCCGCCATGAGCCAATCCGGCGGGAGCACGGACATGACCCTCGCGTTCGAGCTGTCCGCGCTCCAGGAACTCGCGAAACCCGGGACCGCGTTCGCGGGCGCGCGCCAGTGGACCGAGTACGTCGGCGTCGTCTCCGACGAACCCACGTACGTCGTCACCAACTTCACGCGCAAACGCCGCATCCGTCAGGACTTCTTCTCCGGCCCCAAAGGCCGCAAAGAGAGCCTCGAATCCGTCAAACGCCAGTTCGACACCGAACGCCACGTCTTCGTCGGCATCGACGACGACGACCGCGCACTCGCCGAGGAAGTCGGCTGGGAGTACCTCCCGCTGGAGGACGCCGCCGCGAAAGCCGACTGGGACCTCGCTAGCGAAACCGACGACGAACCCGAAGACGAAGCCGAAGTCCGCGACGACTGGCCCTGAAAGGCACTTTTTGCTGCGCTCGGCGCGCTTTGCGCGCCGTCACTTGCAAAAACTTGCGGAAAAGCACTCCTCCTTCGGTCCGCTTCGCGTCCCTCAGTCGTCGGCCCGCGCTCCCCTCGGTCGCGCGGTGAACCGCTTCGTTCGGGTTCTTCGAACCGCTCACTCGCGGATGCTCGTCGGCGGTTGGTCGGTCTGCTGTCGTTAGTTCACGTCCTTCTGCCGGAAGTACAGTTGACTACCGGCGACCAGCAGCAGCGTCGCGGCCACGAGGATGACGGCGCCGGCGACGTCGTAGGTGCCGTCGACGAGAATCGCAGTCGGGTCGAAGTAGCGCATCGGCGCGACTGAGCCGGCCCACGCGTAGTCCGTGCTCATCACTATCGACTCCAGCAGGAACAGCCCGAACACCGTCGCCATCGCCGCGCGCTGGACGATGCTCTCGCGGTCCGCGAGGACGCTGAACGCCAGCCCGATTGCCGCGCACGCGAACAGGTACGGCAGCGAGAGGAGGTGGACGGCGACGAGGTCCCCGTGCGCTTGGTGAGGTTGCGGAGTTCGATGGCGGCCATAGCGGACAAACGCACACCCGCCAAGAAGATTCGGCCCGAGAACAGCCAACAGCGGACCGACCAACCGATAACGGGTGAACGGAAAGGGGCGGCTGGCTACGCTCCCGCGCCTCGCTGCGCGCTTCCCTCACTCGCTACGCTCGTTCGGTTCAGTGCTTGCGTCGTCGGGGTTCGCGTAGCCAGCCGGGGCTTTCTAGACGTGCACGCCTCTCGTCGCTCAGAGAACGTCCCAATTTCCAGACGGCGTTCGCGGGGCTTAACCGCTCGGCGGGCCAACCGCGTGGTAATGACCGAGCCGCGCGTACCGGGGGCCGAGGACGACGACGCGTGGGTGGACCTCCCGTGCGGGGAGCAGGCTCACGTGAAGGACTTCGACTTGGGGATGCGGGAGTACGACTGTTCCTGCGGGGAGACGCACGCAGTCGTGATGGACATGCATCCGCCGTCGCGGTTCGTGCCGGAGGACATCGTCGCGGTGTTGAAGGAGGCGGTGACGCCCGCGCCCGAAGACGAGTTCGAGGAGTTCGGGACGCCGCACTTGATGGGCGCGGTGATGGAGCAGCTCCCCGAGGACATCGTCGCCGTGGATGAGAGCGAGAACGGGAGCGTCGGCTACGCGCTGCTGTGGGTGACGGACCTCGAAGCGCGTGAACTCCACGAGGTCGTCGTCGAACTGGTCGTGGAACTGATGGACCACGCGGTGAGCCACGCCGACGACAGCGGCACCGAGAGCGAGTTCGAACAACAGATGCAGGAGTTCGACGTCAGCGAGTTCGTGGACTCCTACCGCGCGCAGCGGGACTTCGACGACGAATACGATACTCCGGCATAGTACTCCAGTCATGGATCAGGGGCTTAAGCGTCTGAAGCCCCCATTTTCCCCGAGTGGTTGTTCCACTGTCAGGAAATCGCGACTGAAGTATACTGTGCCGTGTCGTATTTCGTCAGGTGCCTCATCCAATATTACATCATCCACGACTGTAAAAGTGCCGATATCTTGATTAAGAAGGGCTAATGTGGCATAATTGTATTTTGGGATCTCCCTCTCGGTTTTATTTTACAGTCGTTTTCCTTATGTATATATAGGGTGTACACGGGGTGCGCAATTATCGCTCACGCTGCAACCCAATTTGGTCCCGAGTATTCCCCTACGATTCCCCATTTAAGTAGGGTGCGAACATTACGAAGTTAAATGTAGACGGGTGGCTGTGATGCCGGTCGTCTCATGATCGTTGAAGAACTGTTCAGATTGGTGTCTGTTATATGGCCGGCGAGGTGTGAGAGCACCGGGTAGTCGGCTTCTGTCGCAGAATTATGTCAACTAAAACGAAATCAGATGAAACGAACGTACACGTATGGCGGTCGGACCTCGATGACCTCGATCAAGTGGCCATCGAACTATTCGGTACCAAAAACGTCCCGTACCGAGCAACCATCCAGCGATTAATTGCAGAGTATGAGGGAGAAAACCATGAGTGAGAAAATCGTGCTGGAAGTGAGTGACGAGTTAGCCGATGCAGTTGAGCGAGAATACGCGGAACGACAGGCGCATGCCATCGAATCGATGGAGGCACACGGTTGGGACATGCAGGCTGAAAAGGTCAAGAATACTGATTTGGCTGAAAACACTGCTGAAAAGGCCTTATTCGTGCTTAAGCAGGAGGTGACTAACTGATGGGCCTGATTGGAGACTCAGACGCGAAGACTGCTGTGAACCTTTCTCTACCTCAGAGAGTGGTGGAACGACTGCACTACGAAGCCAAACACCACAAGCAAAAACGCGCGTTCATGAGCGGGGATGTACCGGTAGCGCCGTCCGTACAGTACGAAGGCGAAGAACTGACAGCCGACGAAGTCGATCTTGTGGAGCAGTTCATCGGCTGGAAGATGTACGACTCAGTACCCCGGAAATACTTCGACTGATTAGGCCGGGGGGTGATTCTGTCAGGTCGGATGGCTTCCCAAAAATCACCAGAAATCGCAGCCCAGCGAACAACCTCATGCAGCAAGGCGAACCGCTAATTAACCAGTAAATGAAGGGTAACGGACCTCTCTCGATGTTTGAGTTTAGTCTACCAGTTTTAGCCCGTTAGCCGGCTGAAGTCCGTTCTGTCTCTCTCGGTTTCGTCCGTGTTGGCCCCAATTGTCGCAATCGGTTACGAACAGATGTGTCTAATTAGATTCATTAACGAGCGGATTAGCCCGGTGTGTCGTCGCACACCGAACTACCCTGAAGAATCGACAGCAGGTGGTAACCATGTACACATACAGTATCCATACTGATAAGTTTTTTGGTCGACCTAAAACATGCCCTGTGTCTGGTGATTACAGATGAACGCCCGCGACATGGAGGCCGACGTCGTCGAAAGCAACCGGGGCAAAATGGGCGGGTTCGGACCGGACCGGTCACTGTCGGTAGCCGACACTGCCGACGTCCCACTTGCCCCGGCAACGAACTCTCTCCCTCAATTCGTATTAGGCCCCGACGGGTCTGTTCCGACGTGGTCACAGGCTTCTGAGAGGTTCGTGAAGCGTTTACAGGCAGATAGCCCACATAACCCTCGATTCGGCAGTGAATGGTCTGTGCGAACTCATGCGCGCCTCCTACGGGCCGATGAATGCATGAGAGAATGGTGCCAGACAACCGTACTCCTGACGTTTACTGGCACACCGTATCTGACCGACGACGTCGACCGACCGATGCCACCGACGTCCTTCATGATGGCACTGGCAAAATCCCAGTCGGCTCGGAGAAACGCGCTACGGGAAGTGCTCGACAACACCGGGGGTCGATGGGTGACCATGAAGGTAATCGGATCACATCAATCCGGATACCCACACGAGCACGTTCTGATTGGGATTGAGGCCCCCGTGTCGTCCGAAGATTTCGAGCCTGTTATTCGTGCACACAGATCCGAGAGTCCCATCGCCGGTGACGGAGCGCACGGTGTCGGGGCAATCAGAATCGAATCCAACCCCAATCAAGCCGAAATGACCGGCGGGGTTCGCTACGTGGCACCAGATGCGCCCGGAGTTCGAGACGTACTGGAGGCCGAAGAATCCGGTCGAACTCCACAAGGCATCGTGAACGAATCAACACACAGGCAACGAACGGCGTCAGTGCTGGAAGCAACCGGTACGCAAGCCGTGCGCATCGAGTCGTCAGACAACGTGCATGCCGACTGGCACTAACTTAAATGCCAGTTACAGAATAGGCGTACCAGTCCTTCTACACCCAATTCTTCGGTATCTCACTCAGGGCCTGAGACAAATCGAACAATAAGGCCAAGAGTACCAGTCTGTTCTACGATGGCCGAGGCCGAACCGACTTCGGTCTTTGGGGTGACTGCATTCTGATCCAAGTACGCAACTGACACAGAACCATGCCCGACATGTTTAAACAGTATCATGATATGTGTGACGTATGGTAGAGTGTAGCGCTTGCGGAGCAGAACTCCAATCAGAGGCAGAGTTCTGCCACAACTGTGGCAACAGTGTCGAACATTCCACAGATAGGGGAGCAGAAACGACTGGTCAAGAAGAACAGTCAAATTCCAAGGCATCCCTTTCCGAAGTTGAAAAGGAAGATGTGTCTGACGACAGTGCCTTTTTAGATCTACTGTCGAACCTATCAGTCAATCAGGTTTTTATCTATAGCGGGATTATCGTCGTTGGAGTCGGCTCCCTACTACCGTGGGTCGGGTTTAGTGCATTAGGATTCTCCACCACGTTTATCGGAGTTGATACAATTGATGGGATATCGACAGTTGGGATGGCTATCGCAGTTTTCATCATCTCAAAAACAGCGTGGAGGAAAGAATTCATCGCAGTATCATTACTCCTTTCAGCAGCCATAGTAGTAGTCGGGTTGGCATACATTAACGATCCACTCGTTGTGCTCGATAAGAGCAGGTTTACCACCGGACAATTGCGGACATTTAGAGCCTCAGCGAACCTAAAATCAGGAACCTATTTGACTATCTTTGGTGGCGTCTCGATGGTTGTTGGCACCTTTAGGGAACTTGCAAAGACTGTGGTGTAGTTCAAATCCCAGATGGATTCGTCAACTGTAGGGATGTTCCGATCATCATACCATCACACCGGGAACATATCCGAATTACGTGGCAATCCCGGCTAAAAGGGTGGTAGTTAAATAAAATTCAACCAGCGTATATCCGGTGATAGACCAAGAGGTTTGACCGCTACAGGTCGAGATTCTCTCGTCTGATTTGTGCCTTCGTTTCCTCGTCTTGGCGATCGTAATGGCGCGACATCACCTCCTCGGAGAGGTCACAGCGACCGCTGATTGTCTCCGTATGGATGTCATGGTCAAGGTGCCGGTGCGTGATAGAACCACGGCGTACCGGATGGCACGACACCGAATCCGGACATTCATTCGCATTCCGTTTTCCCCCCGTAGCAGGGCATTCCTCAGGATCACGGTCATCCGGGCATTCGTTTTCGTACACGCACGGTCGAGTCAGCCCCCGGAAATCACGTAGTATCGTATTGTAGGTGACTCGGCCAGCCCGCGTCGTAAGCAACGGTTTACGGCCATCCTCGACACTTTCCGGTTGGAGACGTCGACGATCGATGTAGTCTCGGATGACCGCAGCCACTTCACGGGAAATGTTCACTCGACGTTCACTCTCCTCCTGATTCTTCAACGGGGTATCCGTGTCCGGGCGATGCACCAATTCAATCTGGGGGGCATCGTCGTCAAGGTAACAGTCCGAGATGTCGATCGATCGCATCGCTCCCGCGCGCATGGCGGTTTCCCAGCAAATTGCGAACTCTACATGCTGGCGAGATGCGTACTGGAACTGCTCACAGTAGTCGAGGATTGCCTCCGCCGTGCCCGTGTCTATTTTCTCGTCGCGAGTTCCATCCGGGGCGGAGGCGTCCGGTGCTTTTTCCGCAAGGCCATCTCGGACATATTCAACTTGCTCGCAGTGCTGGATGAATGACCGCAGCACCGAGAGATACTGGCCCACGGTGGTTGTTGCGATGTCATCCGACATGAGCGAGCGTTTGAAGGCCATCAGATCTGCACCAGTCACTTCGGACATCACTTCGATGCCCTGCTCGTCACAGAAGTCCGTCCACAGATTCACGATCGTCCGGTATCCTCGGACCGTTTCGCTGGACTGCTCATTTGTAGCCGTGGCTATCCAATCATCGGTTGCTTCGTCGGGCGTTTGCTCAATCATGTTTGTACTGAGTGAGGCACCCGACGACCGGCCACTCGGATTTGAACCTGAGGTGACCGCGTTTGCGTGCCGAAACATCTTGTCGTGTTCTGTTTTGCTGGTCACACGAGACACAAGGGGCGAATACCCCATAAACTTTGTCAGAATTGGGACTAATAATGCGGACCGAAGGACCTAAACCCAGAGTATAGGGCCTTAATAGCGCTTTTACAACCTCTTTGTCGCCCGCCATTATCAGTCACTTTTCTGATATTGTGTCGTGTTCCGACGACGAATACGACACACCCGCGTAAGTGTCGTTGCCGGAGTGTCAGCAGTGCTCGCGTAGCGGATACCGTCGTCGGTTTTTGCTCTGTGTGTCCCGTAGCGACGTTCAGCCGGTCGTGTCCGATGTACCCGTAGCGCTTCGATTTTCGCAATTCGACTTCGAACTTCTGTCCATTCCGCGGGGCTTATTACGATGGGCGAACTCCGAACGAGTAGAAATGAGCGAGCACGACGACCGCACGGTACTGCTCATCGGGAGCGGCCCCATCCAGATCGGACAAGCGGCTGAGTTCGACTACTCCGGCGCGCAGGCATGCCGGGCACTGCAGGAGGAGGGCGTGCGAGTCGTGCTCGTCAACTCCAACCCTGCGACCATCATGACGGACCCCGAGATGGCCGACGCGGTGTACATCGAGCCCATCACGACCGACGCCATCGCGGAGGTCATCGCCCAGGAGAACCCCGACGGCGTCATCGCCGGGCTCGGCGGTCAGACCGGGCTGAACGTCACCGCGGAACTCGCCGAAGAGGGCGTCCTCGACGAGTACGACGTCGACATCATGGGAACGCCGCTGGACACCATCTACGCGACCGAGGACCGCGACCTGTTCCGTCAGCGTATGGAGAACCTCGGCGAGCCCGTCCCAGCGTCGACGACCATCACGCTCGACGAGGGCGAGTCCGTCGAGGACTTCGACGAGGACGCGCTGCGCGAGCGCGTCGAGGCCGCCGCCGACGAGGTCGGCGGGCTGCCGGTCATCGCGCGCACGACGTACACGCTCGGCGGGAGCGGCTCCGGCGTCGTCGACGACATGGACGAACTCGTCGCTCGCGTGCGGAAGGGCCTGCGCCTCTCGCGGAACGACGAGGTGCTCGTCACCGAGTCCATCGAGGGCTGGGTCGAACTGGAGTACGAAGTGATGCGGGACGCCGACGACTCCTGCATCATCGTCTGCAACATGGAGAACATCGACCCGATGGGCATCCACACGGGCGAGTCCACCGTCGTCACGCCCAGCCAGGTCATCCCCGACGACGGCCACCAGGCGATGCGCGACGTCGCGCTCGAAGTCATCCGCGACTTGGGTATTCAGGGCGGCTGTAACATCCAGTTCGCGTGGCGCGACGACGGCACGCCCGGCGGCGAGTACCGCGTCGTCGAAGTGAACCCCCGCGTCTCGCGCTCGTCGGCGCTGGCGTCGAAGGCGACCGGCTACCCCATCGCGCGGGTCACTGCGAAGGTCGCGCTCGGCAAGCGTCTCCACGAAATCGAGAACGAGATTACCGGCGAGACCACCGCCGCCTTCGAGCCCGCAATCGACTACATCGTCACGAAGGTGCCGCGGTGGCCCAAGGACAAATTCCCGGACGTGGACTTCGAACTCGGCACGGCGATGAAGTCCACGGGGGAGGCGATGGCCATCGGCCGGACGTTCGAGGAGAGCCTCCTGAAGGCGCTGCGCTCCTCGGAGTACGACCCCGACGTCGACTGGGGCGCAGTCAGCGACGAAGAACTCGAAGCCGACTACCTCGAGACGCCGACGCCCGACCGCCCGTACGCGGTGTTCGAGGCGTTCGACCGCGGCTACACCGTCGACGAGGTCAACGACTTCACGAATTTCCGCGAGTGGTACTTGGAGCGCTTCCAGAACGTCGCGGAGGCGGCGGAAGCCGCCAGCGAGGGCGACTTCACGGCCGCCGCCACCGCCGGCTTCACGAACCACGAAATCTCGGCGCTGGCGGGCGGGGAGTTCGACGACGCGAACGCGTCGTGGCTGCCCGGCGCGACCGACGACGCGGAGGACGAGCTCGCGCCCGACGGCGCCGGCGCGAGCGTCACCGACATCGAGGAGGCCGTCCCCGGCCGCTCGTACAAGCAGGTGGACACGTGCGCCGGCGAGTTCGCCGCGCAGACGCCGTACTACTACTCGTCGCGGCGCCCCGAGTGGTTCAACGGCCCGCTCAAGGGCGACGCGGCCGCGGGCGAACTCCGTGTGAACACGGACGTCGACTCCGTGGTCGTCGTCGGCGGCGGCCCCATCCGCATCGGGCAGGGCGTGGAGTTCGACTACTGTTCGGTGCACGCGGTGCGCGCGCTCCGCGAGGCTGGCATCGAGGCGCACGTCGTGAACAACAACCCCGAGACCGTCTCCACTGACTACGACACCAGCGACGGCCTGTTCTTCGAGCCGATTACGGCCGAGGAGGTCGCCGACGTGGTCGAGGCGACCGACGCGGACGGCGTGATGGTGCAGTTCGGCGGCCAGACCTCCGTGAACGTCGCGGACCCGCTGGAGGCCGAGTTGGAGCGCCGCGACGGCGTGGACGCCGAGATTCTCGGGACGAGCGTGGACGCGATGGACCTCGCGGAGGACCGCGACCGGTTCAACGTGCTGATGGACGAACTCGGCATCAGCCAGCCCGACGGCGGCTCCGCGACCAGCGAGGAGGAGGCGCTCGACCTCGCCCACGACATCGGCTACCCCGTGCTCGTCCGCCCGAGCTACGTGCTCGGCGGGCGTGCGATGGACGTCGTCCACAGCGACGAGGAACTCAAACACTACATGGAGGAGGCCGTCCGGGTCAGCCCGGACAAACCCATCCTCATCGACGAGTTCCTCGCGGACGCGGTCGAACTCGACGTCGACGCCGTCGCGGACGGCGAGGACGTCCTCATCGGCGGCGTGATGGAGCACGTCGAGACCGCGGGCGTCCACTCCGGCGACTCGGCGTGTACGATTCCGCCGCGCTCGCTCGACGAGGAGACGCTCGGTCGCGTGCGCGAGGTTACCGAGGATATCGCCACTGCGCTGGATACGGTCGGCCTGCTGAACGTCCAGCTCGCCGTGCAGGACGGCGAGGTGTACGTGCTCGAAGCGAACCCGCGCTCTTCGCGCACGGTCCCGTTCGTCTCGAAGGCGACCGGCGTCCCGATTGCGAAACTCGCGGCGAAGGTGATGGCCGACTTCTCGCTCTCGGACCTCGACGTCAGCGAGGGCGTCCCGGAGCAGTACAGCGTCAAAGAGGTCGTGTTGCCGTTCGACCGGCTGCCGGGTTCGGACCCGCGTCTCGGGCCGGAGATGAAGTCCACGGGCGAAGTGATGGGAACCGCCGCGAAGCCGGGGCTGGCGTACTGGAAGGCCCAGCGCGCCGCGGGCAACGACCCTGAAATCGGCGGCACTGCCGTCGTCGACCTCCCGGTCAGTGGCTTCGAGGAGTACTTCGACGTGCAGACGTTCGACGACCTCTCGGAGGCGATTCGCCGCGGCGACGTCGACTTCGTAATCTCCGACGAGCGCGACGCCCTCGAAACCGCCGTCGAGGAGGAAGTGCCGTACCTCTCGACGGTCGAGAGCGCGGAGGCGATGCTCGAAGGCGTCGCCCACCACGACGACGACCTCGACGTGCTGCCGGTCGGCGACCGCCCGATTCGCGACGAGCAGTGGGGCTGATTCAGGCGAGCGCGAACACGGCGGCACCCGCGAGGACGAAGGCGGCGAGCGCGTACCACGGCTCTCGGCGGACGGTGCGGCCGGCGACGCTGCCGTAGCGCCGGAGGCCGAGCGCCGCCGCGACGAACACGACCGCGAGCGCGACGCCGAGGTCCGTGTAGTCGATGGCGTGGAGGTAGCTGGCGAACGCGCCGACGGCGGCGCCGAGCACGCCGGCGTGCCACTCGCGGAACGTGAATTTGTTTCCGGAGAGGACCGAGTCCGACATTAGTTTCCGATTCTGTGCTCGTGGATTTATAGTTTCGGTGCGCGGCACGCGTTCGTGTCAGCCCCTCGCCCAAACTGCTTAGTGACCGCGTCGAAAAGCGACGGACCAGCATGGCGCTGCCGACGTGGGCGACGAACATCACCGTCGCGCTCAACATTCTGACGCTCGTCGCGACAACCGTGGCGTGCACGTTCGCGACCATCGCAGCGGCGGGCTTCCGGGAGACTGAGTGGGGGCGCGCGCTCGCCCCGCTGCCCGTCGTGTTCGCCGCGATGACAGTCTCGACGGGCGCGACGCTGCACCCCGCGACGCCCGCGGACGGCGGCGAACTCGCGCTGGCGATGTGGGCGATTGCCATCGTCGCCATCACCGTCTCGTGTTGGCGGTTCGTGACCCTGTTCACGGAACGGCGGGTGGTCGGCCGATGATGCCGCTGGCCGACGCGACCGAGTGGCTGGTCTGGTTCGTGGAGGTCGCGGTGCTCGTGGTGCTGTGCGCGGGCTTCGCGTACCCCGCCGTGGCGTACTCGCGGAACGTCCTCTACCGGGGCGGCGTCCTGTTGTTAGTGGGCGCGCTGGGCTGCCTGATGGTCGGGTCGGTGCTGGAACTCTTCGTGGACGTCACCAGCGCCGGCGCCCTCGTCGAGGTGGCAGCGTACGTCGCGTACGCGGCCAGCGGACTGGTGAGCGTCGCCGCGACGTGGCGGTTCGCCCGCGAATTCGTGCACCTCGGGCAGGAGGGCGTGGAAATCGACGCCGGCGAATTCAGTGGAGGGTTCGAGCGTGACTCCTGAGTTCGAGCGGCGGCTCGGCGACCTGGCGGCCGGCGAGGTCGCGCTCTGTGTGCAGCCCAGCGGCCAGCGCATCGTCGACGCGCTCCCCGACGCCGCGTTCCAGAATCTGCTCGTGGTGACCACCGACGGCCACCTGGGGCAACTCGAAACGCGCATCGAGGAACGCGGCGGCGACCCGCGCCGCGTCGGCGTCATTCCCGTCACGGGGACGGAGGTCAGCTACGACGGGCCGCTGTGGGTGACCGAGCGCGTCGCGCCGAGCGACCTGACGGGCGTGAGCATCCAGTTCTCGAAGGCGTTCGAGCACGTCGAGCCCGAGACCGGCTGGGTGGTCGTCGACGGCGTCGGCGTGCTCTCGATGTACGTCGCCCCCGAGCGGCTGTTCCGGCTGCTGGACACGCTCGTGAGCGCGATACGGGCGCGCAACGCCCACGGCGTCCTGACGACGGCGAGCGGCGTGCTCAGCGAACAGGCGTCGACGCAGCTCCGCGGCCTCGTCGACGAAGAAGTACGGTTAGATTAGTCGGCCGTGACCGTCGTGCGGCTTGAGGCCAACTCGAGCACGTCGTCGAAGAAGTCGAGACTGTCGTGGGGGCCGGGGTTGGCTTCGGGGTGGTACTGGCGCGTGATGACGTCCAGTTCGTCGGAGTCCAGGCCCTCGGGGGTGTCGTCGTTGACGTTGACCTGTGTGACGTCGAGGTCGCCGGGTTCGGCGACCGTGTAGCCGTGGTTCTGCGTGGTCATCACGACGCGGCCGGAGTCGTAGTCCAGGACCGGCTGGTTGACGCCACGGTGGCCGAAGTCCATCTTCTCGGTGGTGCCGCCGAGCGCGCGGGCGACGACCTGCTGGCCGAGGCAGATGCCCGCGACCGGGAGGTCGCCGACGAATTCGGAGACGAGCGTCTCGGCGGCCTCGAAATTCGCGGGGTCGCCGGGGCCGTTCGAGATGAACAGCACGTCCGGGTCGACGGCCGCGAGTTCCGCGGGCGTGGTGTCGTAGGGGAGGACGTGGACGGTCGCGTCGCGTTCGACGAGCTCGGAGACGATGGAGCCCTTGGCCCCGCAGTCGACGAGCGCGACGTCGGTGTCGCCGTCGCCGTGGACCTCGGGCTCGTCGACGCTGACGCGGCTGCCGATGTCCGTGAGGTCGCTCATGTGCGGGCAGTCCGCCAGTTGCGCGCGGGCGTCCTCGGGGGTGGCGTCGGGGCCGGCGGCGATGCCGACCTTCATCGCGCCGCCCTCGCGGATGTCGAGGACGAGGTCGCGGGTGTCGAGGCCGTCGACGGCGGGGACGCCCTCCTCGGTGAGCCACTCGGCGACGTCGTCGGTGAGTTCGCGGGCGACGACGGCGCTGGGGTGGACGCGGTCCGACTCGAAGCGTTCCTCACGGACGCCGTAGTTCCCGATGAGGGGGTACGCGAAGGTGAGTACTTGGGCCTCGTAGGACGGGTCTGTGAGGCTCTCCTCGTATCCAGTGTAGGCGGTCGTGAACACGAGTTCGCCTCGCGCCTGGCCCGGGGAGCGGGCGTTGGCTTCGACCACGTCGCCGGTCTCTAACGCGAGGTAGGCGTCCGACATTACGAGATTCAAACGCATCCCCGGAGTATAAATCTTGCTTTCGTAGCGAAGTTGCGAAATTCGAAATTCTTTTTGTCCGGGGGACCAACGCTTGGACATGGACGACATCGACCGGCGCATCCTCGACGCGCTGCGACGGGACGCCCGCACCCCGTACACGGAAATCGCCGACGACATCGGCGTCAGCGAGGGCACCGTCCGCAACCGCGTCGACAGCCTCCTGGAGGAGGGCGTCATCGAGCGGTTCACCGTCGCCACCTCCACGGGCAACGTGAAGGCGATGATAGAAATCGGGGTGGCGATGGACGTCGACACCCACGAGGTCGGCGACCGCATGGTCGACTGGGAGCCCGTCGACTTCGTCTGGCAAGTATCGGGCGAGGACGACATCGTGCTCGTCGTCGACGCCACGGACACCGGCGGCGTCAACGAACTCGTCTCGAAGGCCCGCGAACAGGAGGAGGTCGTCTCCACGAAGACGCGACTCATCCTCGACGAGAAACTCGGCTGACCGTAGCGAGTCGAAGCGCTATTTACCCACGTGCCCGTCGGTGACGCCATGAGCGATTCAGGGCCCGACGTGCCCGTCCAGTCCGCGCGCACCGACGAGACCGCGGAGAACGCCGAACAGGACGTCGTCGCCGTCGACGCCTATGACGAGAAGGAAGGCCTCGCGAACCGCCTCGACGCCCACACCGGCGACGGCATCCGCCACCGGGCATTCACGTGCCTGCTGTTCGACGAGGACGGCCGCGTGCTGCTCGCCCAGCGCGCCGCCCGCAAGCGCCTCTGGGACACCCACTGGGACGGCACCGTCGCCAGCCACCCCGTCGAGGGACAGACCCAGAAGGAAGCCACCCGCGAGCGCCTCGAAGAGGAACTGGGCATCACGCCCGACCAGTACGACGACCTCGAAGTCACCGACCGCTTCGAGTACAAGCGCCACTACCTCGACGAGGGCCTCGAGTGGGAGGTCTGCGCAGTACTCGTCGCGACGCTGTCGGACACGAGCGTCGACCCCGACCCCGACGAAGTCGGCGGCATCCTCTGGGTGGACTACGAGGACCTCTACGAGAACCCGCGCTACTACCGCCAACTCCGCCTCTGCCCGTGGTTCGAAATCGCGATGCGCCGCGACTTCGAGGGCGACGCCGACCCCGTGCCGGACGGCACCCGCGAGTAGCGCCAGCGGGCGGATTTTTCCGGCCAGGTCACGAAGTGCAGTTGTGTTCGAACTCGGCCGCGCGGCCTACGACGCGGTGCTCGACCACGCACGAGCGGACGCACCGCGCGAGGCCTGCGGCGCGCTGCTCGGCCGCCACGAGGACGACCGCGTCATCGCGGAGGCCGTCCGGCGCGTCCCGAACGTCGCGGATGCGCCCCGCGTCACCTACGAACTCGACCCGGAGGCGACGCTTTCGGTCTTCGACGAGGCGGAAGCGACGGGCCGGGAGGTCGTCGGCTTCTACCACTCCCACCCCGCGGGTCCCGCGCACATGAGCGACACCGACCGCGAGCAGGCGTCGTGGCCGGGCTACGTCTACGTGCTCGCGTCGCTGGCCGCGCGTCCGCCGATTCTGGACGCGTGGACGTGGACCGGCGAGCGCTTCGAGCGCGAGGACGTCGCGCTGAGCGACTAGAACAGCAGCCGAGAAGCGTTACCGCCCGCGGACGGCGGTCCAGACGCCAATTGCGCCGAGCAGTATCGCGGGCACCATCGGCACCGCGAGGTACGTGTCCCGGAAGCCGAGCCAGAAACTCCCGGGCCCGACGACGTAGAGGTACAGCGGCGCGAGAATCCCACAGACGACCAGCGCCGCGACGACTAGCCACTGCGCTCGCTCGCTCATGCCGCCGGCGTCGTCGTGGTCCTCGCGGGGATCGTGGGTCACCATTAGCGTTCGCTGTCGGGGATTACCACTACCTTCCCAAAGCCCTCCCGGTTCTCCAGCAGCTCGTGGGCGCGCGCCGTCTCGCTCATCGGGAGCACGTCCCGAATCCGCACGTCGAAGGTGCCGTCCCAGACCAGCGAGAGCGCGTCGTCGGCCTCCCCGGGCGTCGCCATCGTCGACCCGAGCACGGACAACTGGTTCCAGAACAGCCGCTGGACGTGCGTCTCGGGCCGGCCGCCCGTCGTCGCGCCGCACGTCACGAGCCGGCCGCCCTTCGCCAGCGAGCGCAGCGAATTGCTCCACGTCGCCTCCCCCACGTGGTCGACGACCACGTCCACACCGCGCTTGCCAGTCCGCGCGCGAATCTCGTCCGCGAAGTTCTCCGCCTCGTAGTTTATCGCGTGGTCGGCACCAATCTCTTCGGCGTACCGGAGTTTCGCATCGCTGCTCGCGGTCGCGTACACCTCCGCGCCCGCATGCGAAGCAATCTGGACGGCCGCGTGCCCGACGCCGCCGCTCGCGCCGAGCACGAGCACGGACTCGCCGGCTTCGACGTCAGCGCGCGTGTGGAGCATCCGCCACGCCGTCTGGAACACGAGGGGCGCAGCCGCCGCCGTCTCCCAGTCAACGTGCTCGGGTACGGGGACGAGGTTGTCCGCGGGGACCGCAGCGTACTCGCTATGGACGCCCGTGACGTGCTCGCCGAGGACGTGGAACGACGTGCACAGCGGGTAGTCGCCGTCCCGGCAGAACTCGCAGTCCCCGCAGAAGACGCCCGCCGAGACCGCTACACGGTCGCCGGACTCGAAGCGCGTGACGTCGGAGCCAGTCTCCGTGACGACGCCCGCGGCGTCGCTGCCCGGGACGTGGGGCATCTCGAGGTCGAGTTGCGGCATCCCGCGGCGCGTCCACACGTCGAGGTGGTTGAGCGCGCCCGCCTTCACGTCGACGAGCACCTCGTCGCGGCCGACCTCCGGGTCCGGGACTTCGCCGTACTCGACGACCTCGGTACCGCCGTGGCCCGCGAAGTGGACTGCCTGCATGCGCGAGGCGTCGCGGCCCCCGACCAAAACTGTGGGGTCCACGCTTTTCCCGCCGGCGCGCGAACCCGCGCCCATGGTCGATTTCCAATCCCGCGAGACGCGACGGGACGACGAGGAGGAAGCGCCAGCCGACGACTCGGCCGACGAACCGGCCGACGACCCGCTGACCGAGGAGAGCGAGCCCCACGAGCACGACGACGAGGCGGAGCACGACCACCACCACCACGACGTCGAGCACGTCGGCGTCGCGATTCTCACGGTGTCCTCGTCGCGCTCGCTGGACGACGACCCCGCGGGCGACGCCATCGCGGCGGCGTTCGAGGCCGACGGCCACGAGGTCGTCACGCGCGAACTCGTCCGTGACAGTTACGACCGCGTGCAGGGCGGCATCGACAATCTCGCGGGCCGCGGCGACGTCGACGTCGTCGTCACGACCGGCGGCACGGGCGTCACGCCCGACGACGTCACCGTCGAGGCCGCCGAGCCGCTGTTCGAGAAGACGCTGCCGGGATTCGGCGAACTGTTCCGGCGGCTCTCCTACGAGGAAATCGGCGAGAAGGTCGTCGCCACGCGCGCCACCGCGGGCGTCGCCGACGGCGTCCCCGTGTTCTGCCTCCCTGGCAGCGAGCACGCCGCCGAGCTCGGCAGCGAGGAGGTCGTCGTCCCCGAAATCGGGCACCTCGTCGGGCTCGCGAGCCGCGAGGACGCGTAGCCGGCGGCTACGCGGCGAACCACTCGAAAAAGAACGGCACGACGACGTCAGGAAACGTTACTCGAGGGGCGCGACGTTCGCGGCGGTGGTCGTCTCGTTGTCGACCGTTTCGTTGTCGGCGGTCTCGTTCTCGGTCGTCTCAGTGTCGGCCGTCTCGTCGTCAGCGGTCTCGTTCTCGGCCGTCTCATCCTCGCTCGCGTCGCCCTCGTCACCGAGGAGGTCGCTCAGCGCGTTCCCGAGGTGGTCGACGTCACCGCCGAGGAACGACTGAATCTGCTCGTGGATGGCGGAGACGTGGTCCGGGACCTGCTCGGGGAGGACCGTCGGCGGGCCACGTTCGCCGGCCGCGTCGGACGCGTTCTCGTCAGCGTGCTCGGAGGCGTTCGCGGCGTGCTCCGAAGCGTTCGCCGCAGGGCCGACGTCGCTAGGCGGGCCGGCGGACTCGTTGTCGTCCGCGTCCGTCTCGTTCTCGTCGGCCTCGTCCGCGTCGTCGCTGTCGGACTCAGCGTCCGCCTCGCTGTCGTCGCCGGCGTCGTCCGGCGCGTTCCCGTGCGCTTCGTCGGGTGCTTCGTCTGTCGGTGCGTTGCCGGGGGTCGCAGCGCCAGCCGCTGCGGCGCCGCCGACGAGGACGGTCGCCGCGACGACCAGCGTGAGCAGTTTGCGTGCGTTCATCGCAGTCGTCTCTCGGAGCCCATCCCACTTGAACCGGGGTAGCCGTGAAGCCGGATTTCCGGTTCAGTAGCCCGTCTCAACCCCGATTAAGCCGAATTCAACTGCGATTAACGGTGGTCGTGCGGCGGAACCAGGCCGGCTCCGTCACGGCGCGCCCCCTCGTCGCTGGCGCGCGCCGAACTACTCGCGAGTGAGCACGAGCTTGCCGTGGAAGTCGCCGGCTTCGCCGCGGCGGTGGGCGTCGGCGACCTCGGCGAACGTGAAGTACTCCGAGACAACGGGCTCGACTGCGCCGTCGTCGACGAGCGCGGCGACCTCCCGGAGTTCCTCGCCGATGCGCTCCTGTCGGTCGCCGAGCAGTACGGGGAGGATGACCAACACGACGCCGAGTTCGAGGGAGTTGGCGTGCATCGCCGAGAGGTCCTGCGTGGAACTAGACTCCGTGGTGACGACCGTCCCGAACGGCCGCACCGCGTCGAACGACGTCTGGATGTGGTCGTCGCCGACGGGGTCGAACACCACGTCGAAGCCGTCGCCGGTGGCGTACTCGGCCGTGTAGTCGGCGACGTCAGTGGTCGTGTAGTCCACGGTCGCGTCCGCGCCGAGGTCGCTAGCGAGGTCGCGCTTCTCGGCGGTCGAACCGGTCGCGGTGACCGTCGCACCGAGGTTCGCGGCGAGCTGGACGCCAATGTGGCCGACGCCGCCGCTGGCGCCGTAGACGAGCACTTCGTCGTCCTCGCCGACGTCGGCCTTGTCGGTGAGCATCTCCAAGGCAGTCGTGGAGACGACGGGGAGCGCAGCGGCGTCCTCCAGCGGGATGGCGTCGGGTGCGGGCGCGAACGTCCCGGCGTGTCCGACGACGTAGTCCGCGAGCGCGCCCTGTCGGCCCGCGCCGCCCGGCATCCCGTACACTTCGTCGCCGACTTCGAAGGCGTCGACGTCGTCGCCGACAGCGTCCACGACGCCCGCGACGTCGCAGTGCAGAATCGCGGGGAACGGCGGCGCGAAGTCGGGGATGTCGCCGCGCCGGATCTTGTAGTCGACGGGGTTGAGGCTGGTCGCGGCGACCTCGACGCGGACCTCCTCCGGACTGGGCTCGGGGGTCTCCACGGTCGTCTCGGTGAAGACGTCCGGGTCACCGTACTCCTCGACGACGTACGCCGTCATCTGCGAATCAGTCACGTGCGAACCGACGGGCGGCGCGTGGAAAGAGACACCGGCGTCGGCGCACAGTTCCGGCTCGTCAACCGCCTCGGGGTCAAGCCCCGTGGCATCCGCCTCGTGCCGCCTGTGAAGCCGTGGGTTCACGTCGTGCCGGCACGCAGACACCCACATGGACAAGCAGGACCTCCGCGAGCGCGTCTGGGACGACCTGGAGGCCAGCGGCGAAGCCCGCTTCCCGTTCCCGCCCCACGGCCGCATCCCGAACTTCGCGGGCGCCAGCGACGCCGCCGAGCGGCTCGCCGACACCGACGTGTGGACGAGCGCGGACGTGGTGAAGGCGAATCCGGATGCCCCACAGTTGCCGGTGCGACGCGCGGCACTGCGCGCGGGGAAGACGGTGTACGTCGCCGTGCCCCGCTTGCGCGACGAGGAGTGCTTCCTCCGTTTGGACCCCACGGAGGTCGCGGACGTCGACGACGCCACGACGGTCAGCGGCATCAGCGAGCACGGCACACCAGTCGGCCCGGAGGACGTCGAGCCCGTCGATCTCATCGTCTCCGGGAGCGTCGCGGTCACGAAGCGCGGCGAGCGCGTCGGGAAGGGCGAGGGGTACAGCGACCTCGAATTCGCGCTGTTGCGGGAGTTCGACCGCGTCGACGACGACACGGCGACGGTGACGACGGTCCACGAGCGACAGGTCGTCGACGAGGCGATTCCGACCGGCGACCACGACGTGCCGATGGACTACATCGTCACGCCCGAGCGCGTTATCGACACCGACGCGCCCGCGACGAAACCCGAGGGTATCCAGTGGGATGCGCTGAGCGAGGAGCGCCGCGAGGAGATTCCCGTCCTGGAGCGTCTCGCGCCCTGAATCGGCCCACAGTTTAAACGGGAGAGCGCCGTACTCGACGCGTATGCCGGCTTCGAGCGGCGACGACCCGGACGCGAGCGCGGAGGCGGCGCTGTCGGCAGCCATCGACGCGGCCGACGGCGACCCCGACTGCGCGCTCTGCTCGAAGCCCGCGGACTACTTCCTCTACGAACCCGGGACCGTCGAGAAGTTCGTCTGCTGGGAGCACGTCAGCCCGCACTCCGCGGCCGTCGACGGCGAAGGTGAGCGGCCCGGTCGCCCGGTCGCGCTCTCGCTATGACTCCATCGGCGCCATCGTCGCCGTGAACACCGCCACGTCGTCGCTCTCGTTGCGCGCGCCGTGGGCGACGCCGCGCTCGTGGACGACCACGCCCGGCGCTGACACGGTCTCCTCGCTGTCGCCCTGCACGACGACGACTTCGCCCTCCAGGACGTGGAAGGTGTTCGTCTGGTCGCCGTGCTCGTGCGGTTCGACCTCCGCACCCGGGCCGAGCGCGAACGCCTTCACGAGTTCGTCCGGCGAGTAGTACAGCTCCTCCGTGACGACCTCGCCAGTCTCGGGCGCGAGGTCGGGATAGCGGTCGAGTGACACGCGAGAAGGGAGACAGCGGAGGTCCTTATCTGTCGGGTTCGACGAGTTCCTCGGCGACCGTCTCGGGACCCAGCAGCGCGGGGTCGACGGCGAGGTCGAGCACGCCTTTCACGAATTCGGGCATCGAGTCGGGCGTGAACGCGACGGTTTTCAGGTCCGCGTTCTGCTCGCGAGCGACCGGAATAGCGGTCGCTTCGGCCGCGTCCGTGATGACCAGCAGGTCGGCGTCCGCGACGCCGGCGTCTTCCAGGCGCTCCCCGGAGGCGACGCCTTCGATGCTGGTGACTTCCACGCCCTCGTTCCGGAGGGCGTCGACGATGCCGCGGTCGGGGCCGACGACGATTGCCTTCATTCGTACTCGATGGTCGCGGGTGGTTTGTGGGTGACGTCGTAGACGACGCGCGAGACGTCGTCGATGGTCCCGGCGATGCGGGACTGGAGGCGCTGGAGGGTCTCCCACTCCAGTTCCTGGGCGCGCGCGGTCATCCCGTCGCGGGACTCCACGGAGCGCACGGCGACGACGTAGCCGTGCACGCGGTTGTCGCCTTTCACGCCCGTCGCCTTCCCGAGGACGGCGGCGAACGCCTGCCACGGGTCGTACTCCTCGAGTTCCTCCTCGACGACCGCGGTCGCCTCGCGGCAGACCTCGACCTTCTCGGGGGTGACTTCGCCGAGCACGCGCACCGCGAGCCCGGGCCCGGGGAACGGCATGCGCTCGCTGATGATTTCCTCGAGGTCGAGGTAGCGGGCGACCTCCCGGACTTCGTCCTTGTAGAGGTCGCGCATCGGCTCGACGATGCCCTCGAAGCCGACGCGCTCGGGGAGCCCGCCGACATTGTGGTGGCTCTTGATGGTACCCTCGCTCTCGATGCGGTCCGGGTAGATGGTGCCCTGCACGAGGTAGTCGGCGTCGACGTCCTCGGCGACCGTCTCGAACTCCCGGATGAACTGCTCGCCGATGACGTGGCGCTTCTCCTCGGGGTCCGTGATTCCCGCCAGTTCGTCGAAGAAGCGGTCCTGCGCCTCCACGACGCGGAGACTGTCCATGTAGTCGAAGACCTCCCGAATCTCCTCTGTCTCGCCCTTCCGCATCAGGCCGGTGTCGACGTAGACGGGGACGAGCTGGTCGCCGACCGCCTCGTACGCCAGCGCGGCGGCGGTAGAGGAGTCGACGCCGCCGGAGAGCGCGATGATGGCGGTGCTGTCGCCGAGTTTCTCCTGAATCTCGGCTTTGGCATCCGCGACGAACTCCTCGACGTCGACCATCAGTTCACCACCTCCGCTTCCGTCTCGGTGGCTTCGAGGACTGCGTCCAGCAGCCCGACGAACGGCGGGCTCGCGCGGGTCGGCCGGGACCGGAACTCGGGGTGGAACTGCGTCCCGAAGAAGAACGGGTGGTCGTCGTACTCCAGAATCTCCATGCGGTTGCCGGCCTCCCCGGAGAACGTCAACCCGTTGTCCGTGAGGTCGTCGATGTAGTCGGGGTTGACCTCGTAGCGGTGGCGGTGGCGCTCCGTACACGAGGTGTCGCCGTACAGTTCGTGGGCGAGCGTCCCGGGCTCGATTTGGGTGTCGTGGGCGCCCAGGCGCATCGTCCCGCCGAGGTCTTCGAGGTCGTACTGCTCGGGTAGCAGGTCGATGACCGGGTGCGGCGTCTCCTCGTTGATTTCCGAGGAGTGGGCGTCCGCCATCCCGAGGACGTTGCGCGCGTATTCGACGACCGCGAGCTGGAAGCCCAGACAGAGCCCGAGGAAGGGGACGTCGTGTTCGCGGGCGTACTGAATCGCGCGAATCTTCCCTTCCGTGCCACGGGAGCCGAAGCCGCCGGGGACGACGACGCCGTCGGCCTCGCGGAGACGCTCCTCGTGGTCGTCGTTCATCTTCTCGGAGTCCACCCAGAGGACGTTCACGTCGACGCCGCGTTCGAGGCCGGCGTGCTTGAGCGCCTCGTGGATGCTCATGTACGCGTCCTCGAGGGCGTACTTCCCGACGAGCGCGATGTCGACTTCGCCCGTGCGCTCGCGGGTAACGAGGTCACGCCACTCCGTCGAACGCTCGGCCTTCGGGAGGGCGTCGTCGGCGATGTCGAACTCCTCCATCACGTACTCGTCGAGGCCCTCCTCCTCGACGACGAGGGGGACGTGGTAGACGTCTTCGACGTCCGGATTCGAGAAGACGGCGTCGGTCGGGACGTCGCAGAACAGCGCGATTTTCTCCTTGACGTCGGGGTCGAGTTCGTCCTCACAGCGCCCCACGAGGACGTCCGGCTGGAGACCAATCGACCGGAGTTCCTTCACGGAGTGCTGGGTGGGCTTGGTCTTCTGCTCGCCCGTCTGGGAGTACGGCACGAGCGTGACGTGCGTGAACAGGATGTCCTCGTCGTCCTCCTCGTGGCTGAACTGGCGCAGCGCCTCGAGGAACGGCATCCCCTCGATGTCGCCCACGGTGCCACCGACTTCGACGATGCAGACGTCGGAGCCCTCGGCGGCCTCGCGGACGCGCCGCTTGATGTCGTCGGTGACGTGCGGGATAATCTGGACGGTCTTCCCGAGGTAGTCGCCGGCGCGCTCGCGCTCGATGACGTGCTGGTAGACCTTCCCCGTGGTGACGTTGTGGTCGGAGGTCATGTCGACGTCGAGGAACCGCTCGTAGTTCCCCAGGTCGAGGTCGACCTCCCCGCCGTCCTTGAGCACGTACACTTCGCCGTGCTGGTAGGGGTTCATCGTCCCCGCGTCCACGTTGAGGTATGGGTCGATTTTGACGGCCGTGACGTCGAATCCGGCGTTCGAGAGGAGGCGGCCCAGACTGGCGGCGGTAATGCCTTTCCCCAGTCCGGACATCACCCCGCCAGTAACGAACACGAACTTGCTTCCCAGTGTCGGGTCGTACCCGGTCTCCGTCGGCATACTGACTGTGCGGCGGGCGCGGCAAAAACGGTTTCGGGACGGGCGTCGTTCGCCAGCCGCTGGCACGTCCCGGCCTACGGCGAGGAGACGCCGGGGACGCCGGGTTCGCCGTCTCCGAACACGAAGTGGCCGGGGGACTCGGTGCGCCGCGAGATGGCGGCGACGCGGACGACGTACGCCGACAGCAGCGCGAACGGCGCGAGTGCGACCACGTGGACGGCGACGACGAGCGCGTGCGTGCTCGGCAGTTGGGAGAAGTGCAGCAGGAAGAACGACACCGCCGCGATGGAGGGGACGGCGACGTAGACGAGGTTCGTGGAGAGGCCCGCGAATTCGCGGCGGAGGTACAGCGACTTGAAGTACGCGCGGGCGACCGCGAAGTACTCCAGCAGGTCCAGCATCTCCTCGAGCGTGGTGGCGGCGGTCTCGGGGAGGTCGTCGCCGTGCTCGGCGCGGAGCCGCTGGAGGTCCGCGACCTGCCGGGCGTAGTCGAAGTGCATCGTCGCCAGCACCGCTTCGAGCGGGCGCTCGACGTCCTGGAGCCGGGCGTTCATGTCGCCGGACGCCGCGCCGAGCCGGTCGAGGTAGGCGTCGAGGTCCGCGCGCACGTCGATGTCCGCGGGCGGTACGTCGTCTTCGAGGCGCTGTCCGCGCTCGACGATGTCCCCGGTGAGCACCTGCAGGAACCCCTCGGGGTCGGCGGGCACGTGGTCGGCTTCGACGACGGACTCGAGTTGCCGCCGGAACTCCGCGGTGTCCCGGATGCGGCCGAACTGCTGGCCGAGCGGGCTCTGCTCGCCGGAGACGAACACGGAGTTGACGGAGACGACGATGGAGACGAGCACGAAGTTCCCCGACAGCAGCGTCGTCACCAGCGGCACCGTCGTCTCGTGGCCGCCGCCACCGAGCGTGATGAGGTGGCCGACTGGCCCGAACAGCACCGCGAACGCGGCCAGCAGCGCGGCGGCGACGGCGCGGCGGTCGCCGGTCAACAACACCCACCGCGTGAACGACGTCCAGCGACTCGTCATACGCGCAGCGTGGACGCGTCGCCTGATAGCGGTTGTGGCGATACCTAGCAGGCGTCCGCGAGGAACGGCCCGACCGCCTCCGCGACGTGGTGCGTGCGCCCGACGAAGAAGTGGTCGGCGTCCAGTTCCACGACCTCGCAGTCGCACTCGCGCGCTGCTTCGACGACCGGCTCCCAGTCCGCGGTCGTGTCGCGGGTCGCGTAGACGACTTGCAGCGGCGCCGTCACGTCAGCGAGCGCGTCCGCGGCGTCCAAGCCGGCTTCGAGTTCGGCGGTCGGCGCGAGCAGCGACACCGCGCACAACTCGACGTCGACGCTCGCGGCGGCGAGCGCGGCAATCGACCCGCCGAAACTGAACCCGAACAGCCCCACGTGCTCGTAGCGCTCGCTCGCCCACCGGACGGCGTTCCGCGCGTCCTCGCGCTCCCCCAGCCCCTCGTCCCAGTCGCCGTAGTCGAAGCGCAGCGCCGCGACGCCGCGCTCGACGAGGTACTCCGCGACGGCGACGAGGCGGTCGTCGCCGCGGTGCCCGCGGTGCTGCGGGTGGGGCGGACACATGACGACGCACGCCGACGCTTCGCCGTCCTCGGGCGCGTCGAGGGTCGCTTCCACGTCCCGCGCGCCCGGCACCAGCACGGTCTTCTGTTGCATGCACGGCAGTTTGCGGGCTGGCGTCGTGTAGGCTGCGGTCGTGGGGGCTCGCGGGTCACTCCGTTCACCGCTCGCTCGTTCCGTGCTCTCACTGCGTTCGAGCACGCTGCTCACGCATCGCTGCGCTCCGCGTTCGCGTTAACGTGGCCTCGCTGCGCTCGGCCACGCCGATGAACGTTTTACGTCCAGAGCCCAAAGTCGTGTGTATGGGTATCGTGTCACGCCTCTCGTACGCGGTCCGGTCGAAACTGAACGCGGTCGTCAGTTCCGCCGAAGACCCGACGGAGACGCTGGACTACTCCTACCAGCGCCTGCGCGACGAACTGCGGGACGTCGAGAAGGGGCTGGCGGACCTCACCGCCCAGAAGAAGCGCCTGGAAGTCCAGCGCGAGCGCCTCCAGCGGAACGCCGAGAAGCACGACGAGCAGGCCCGCGAGGCGGTCCGCCAGGACCGCGACGACCTCGCGCGGCGCGCGCTGGAGAAGAAACGACAGAAGCGCGACCAGGTCGCCGAAATCGACGACCAAATCGCGGACCTCGAGGAGACCCAGCGCGACCTCGAGGAGCAGAAGGTGGAACTGGAGACCCGCGTCGAGGAGTTCCGCACGAAGAAGGAGACGATGAAGGCGCGCCACGAGGCCGCGCAGGCCCAGACGCGCGTCTCGGAGGCCGTGACTGGGGTCGGCGACGAGGCGACGGAGGTCACGCGCGCCATCGAGCGCGCGAAAGACCAGACCGAGGAGATGGAGGCGCGGGCCGCCGCGATGGACGAACTCGACGAGCGCGGCGTCCTCGACAGCCCGCTGGGCGACGACCGCGACCGCATCGACCGCGAACTCGACGAGGAACGCGAGGACCGCGAGGTCGAAGCGGAACTGAACGAACTGCGCGCGGAGGTCCGTGGGGAGGACGCCGTCGAGCGTGGCGCGGGTGGCGACGAGGCCGTGGACGCGGAACTGGAGACCATCCGCGAGGAGGAAGAGCAGGCGTAGTCGGCTACGGCGAGCGCGTCGTGGCGACTACTGTTTTCCGTGCGTGCGTCGAAGCCCGGGTATGGCCGACAGCGACGATAGCAAGCCGAGCGACCAGCTGCGCGAGCGCGTCCCGCGCAGCAGCCGGTGGGTCTGGGTCGTGTTGGACGCCGACCGGCAGGCGGTCGCGGCCGGCGTGCTCGCAGTGTTGTTCTGTTCGATGGTTGCCGTGGGAACGCTGTTGCCGACGCCCGCATACGAGTTGTTGACCGACGGCGACCCCCACGAGACGCTGTTCGACGCGCTCGTCGCGGCGACGATTACGGGCGTGACGCTCGTGCTCACGCTGAGCCAGCTCGTGCTCTCCCAGGAACTCGGCGCGGCGGGCGACCAGCGCGAGCGCATGGAGGGCGCGCTGTCGTTCCGCGAGGACGCCGCCGACGCCGCCGGGATGGACGTCGCGCCCGCGGAGCCGTCGGCGTTCCTCCGCGGGCTCGTGGAGGCGACCCGCGAACAGGCGAACGCGCTCGCCGACGCCGCGCCCGACGGCGAAGCAGGCGCGGCCGTCGACGCCTACGTGGACAACCTCACGGAGAACGCGCGCGTGGTGGCGAATCAACTCGACGGCGCCCAATTCGGGGAGTTCGACGTGGTTTGGGCGGCGCTGAACTACAATTACTCGTGGAAGATGTACGCGGGCGAACGCCTCCGCGCCGAACACGGCGACGCGCTCGGCGAGGACGCCGACGCGGCCCTCGACGACCTCCTGGACACGCTAGCGCTGTTCGGACCGGCGCGCGAGCACTTCAAGACGCTGTACTTCCAGTGGGAGCTGTCGGACCTCTCGCGGACGCTGCTGTACGCCGCCGTCCCCGCGCTCGGGGTCGCCATCGTGTCGCTGCTGTTCCTCGACCCGGCGGCGTACCCCCGGAGCACGTTCGGCCTCAACCACGCGCTGCTCGTCGTGAGCGCGGCCGTGACCGTCACCGTGCTGCCGTTCGCGCTGCTTTTGTCGTACATCCTCCGCATCGTCACTATCACGAAGCGCACGCTCTCCATCGGCCCGTTCGTGCTCCGGGAGACCGAGCGCAGCGGGGACGTCGACTGACGCCAGCGCACCCGACACTTACGTGGCCGTCCGTGCTACCCCGACGCATGTACGACGCGGTCCTCGTGCCGACGGACGGCAGCGACGCCGCCTCCGCGGGCGTCACGCACGGTCTCGACCTCGCCGCGGAGTTCGACGCGGTCGTCCACGCGCTCTACGTCGTGCCCGAGTCCGAGCGCGCGAGCATCGTCGGCAGTTCGAGCAACCCCGGGGAGTCGAGCGTCGCCGCCGCCGCCGAGCGCGCCGTCGAGACCGTCGCCGCGGCCGCCGACGACCGCGGTCTCGACGCCGAAACCGAGATTCGGAGCGGGACGCCACACCGCGAAATTCTCGACTACGCCGACGAGGCGGCCGTCGACCTCGTCGTGATGGCGACCCACGGCCGTACGGGCGTCAGCAGGCTGCTCTCCGGGAGCGTCACCGAGCGCGTCGTCCGGAACGCCGACCGCCCCGTGCTCGTCGCGCGCCGGACGCCGTGACGCCCCGAATCGTAAGCTACGTCCCCGCTCCGGGCATCGGGCCGGTGTAATGGACCAGCGTCGGTTCTCGAAACTGCTCGCGTGCGCGGCCGTGCTCGGCGTCGCGGTCGGCCTCGTCGCCACGGGGTTCCGGGTGGCGTGGCTGGCCGCCAAGCACGCACTCTGGCACACCTTCGAGGCGACCTACTGGCGCATCCCGGTCAGCGTGGCGGCCGGCGTCCTCATCGGCGCTATCCTCTACAAGACCTACTACCCGGGCGCGCTCGCCGCGCTCGTCCGCCAATTCCACGACGAGGGCAGGGTCCCGCTCGCGGAGAACATCCCCACAGTCCCGGTCGGCTTCATCGGGCTCGTCGCGGGGCAGAACGCTGGCCCGGAGGGCGTGATGAGCGTCGTCGGCGGGAGTTTCGGCACGCAGGCAGCGGAGACCTTCGGGATGCCGAACGCCGAGAAACTCCTCACACGCTCGCGGGCATGGGCGCGGGGTTCGGCGCCATCCTCGGCGCGCCCATCGGCGGCGCGCTGCTGTGGCTGGAACTCCCTCACGAGCGCGGGCTCGAGTACTACGAGGCCATCATCCCGACGTTCGTCGCGAGCTTCGCGGGCTACCTCACGGAGGCGGCGCTCGGCGGCTTCCACCTGTTCCCGACGTGGCACGTCTCCGCGGTCGCGCCCATCTCGGGCGGCCAGTTGGTCGCCGCAGCCGCCGTCGCCGTCGTCACCATCCCGTTCGGCGCGCTCTACACGACCATCTTCGACACCGTGGGGCGGCTGTTCAACCGGTGGTCGCCCGCCATCTACGTCCGGACGACCGTCGCCGGCCTCGGCATCGGCCTGCTCGGCTACGCGCTCCCCCTGACGTACTTCTACGGCGGCAGCAAGATGAACCAGCTCGTGGGCACCAACCTCGGGCTCGGAGTGCTGGTCGCGACGCTGCTCGGGACGATGGTCGCGGCCGCGTTCACCATCAACGGCAACTGGATTGGCGGGCTCATCGTCCCACACATGTTCATGGGCGCGGTGCTCGGGCTCGCGGCGTCGACGGTCGTCCCCGCGCTCCCGCCGATACTCTCGATGCTCGCGGGCATGGCCGCGTTCAACGCCGTCGTCACGGGAACGCCGCTGTCGTCGGCGCTCATCGCCATCGCGCTGACCGACGGCGCGAGCATCACGCCCGTCTTCCTCGCAGCGCTGGTCGGGTTCGTCGGGAGTCCGCTCGTCGGCTTCCTTCAGACCGCGGCGCCACGCCGCGAACCGCCGAATTTCCACGTCGGCGACTGACCGCGAAAAACGAGTATCGGGTTACTCGTCGACGAAGTCCGGTTCCGTGTGCTTCTCCGCGACCTCGCTGTCAAGGTGGTCAAGGAACGCGTCGAGGTCGACGTCGTTGCGCTCGCGCTCCTGGCGGTCCCGCACCGAGACCGTCCCTGCTTCCTCCTCGTCGTCGCCGAGGACGAGCATGTACGGGACGTTGTCGTCGTGGGCCTGCTGGATTTTCCGGCCGACCGTCCAGTCGCGGTCCTCGACTTCCACGCGGTAGCCCTCCAGTTCGTTCTTCACGCGGTGGGCGTACCCGAGGTTGTCGTCGGTCACCGGGAGGATGCGGACCTGCTCGGGCGCGAGCCACGTCGGGAAGCGGCCGTTGTAGTGCTCGATGAGCACCATGAAGAACCGCTCGTAGCTCCCGTAGAGCGCGCGGTGAATCATCACCGGCTGGTGGGCTTCGTTGTCCGACCCCGTGTACTCGAGGCCGAAGCGGTCCGGCATGTTGAAGTCCAGTTGGACGGTCGGGCCGTCCCACGTGCGCCCGAGCGCGTCCTCGAACGCGAAGTCGACTTTCGGCCCGTAGAACGCGCCGTCGCCGGGTTCGAGGTCGTAGTCGACGTTCTGCTGGTCGAGCACGTCGCGGAGCTGGCTCTCGGACTGCTCCCAGATCTCGTCGCTCCCCACGGACTTCTCGGGGCGGGTGGCGAGCGCGACCTCGTAGTCGAGGTCGAACGTGTCCAGCACCTCGAAGATGAGGTCCATGATGCGGCGGACCTCCTCCTCGATCTGGTCGGCGCGCGCGAACACGTGGCCGTCATCAATGGTGAACGCCCACACTCGGCTGAGTCCGGAGAGCTCGCCGCGCTGCTCGCGGCGGTACACCTTCCCGTCCTCGAAGTACCGGACCGGGAGGTCGCGGTAGCTCCACGAGGACTGGTCGAAGATGGTGGCGTGGCCCGGGCAGTTCATCGGCTTCAGGCCGTACTCCTCGTCGTCGACGTCCATGAGGAACATGTCGTCGACGTAGTTCTCGTAGTGGCCGGACTTCTTCCACAGTTCCGTGCGGAAGAGGTGCGGCGTCTCGACCTCGTCGTAGCCCATGTCGCGGTTCAGACCGTGGACGTAGTCCGAGAGCTCGCGAAGCACGGTCTTCCCGTTGGGGTGATAGAGCGGAAGCCCGGGGCCGGTGACGTCCGGAATCGAGAAGAGATCCATCTCGGAGCCGAGTTTGCGGTGGTCGCGCTCCTTGGCCTCCTCACGGCGCTGGAGGTACTCCTCAAGGCCGTCCTCGGTGGGGAACGCCGTGCCGTAGACCCGCGTCAGCGTCTCGCGCTCCTCGTCGCCGCGCCAGTACGCCGCGGACGTCTCCAAGACCTCGAAGCCGCCGATTTCGCCCGTCGAGTCGACGTGCGGGCCCTGGCAGAGGTCCTCGAAGCCGTCCTGCCGGTAGAAGCTCACGGGGTCCTCGCCGGCCGCCTCGGTCTCGAGAATCTCGCGCTTGAACGGGTTGTCCTCGTACTTCTCGAAGGCCTCCTCGCGGTCGTACTCGACGCGCTCGACGTCGTAGTCGGCCTCGATGATGTCCTCGGCCTCCTCCTGAATCTCCTCGAGGTCGTCGGCGTCGAGTTCGACATCCGCGATGTCGTAGTAGAACCCCTCGTCGGTGTACGGCCCGATAGTGAGTTTCGCATCGGGGTGGTGGCGGAGGACGGCCTGCGCGAGCACGTGCGCGGCGGTGTGCCGGAGGACGTCGAGGTAGTCGTCGGAGCCCTCGGTGACGATTTCGATCTCGCGGTCCTCCGTAATCGGCTCCTCCTTCGCGACGAGTTCGCCGTCCAGCTTCCCGGCGACTGTGTCACGGCCGAGGCCGGGCCCGATTTCGTACGCTACGTCCTCGACCGTCGCCCCGGCTTTGACGTCCAGCGTCGCGCCGTCCGGGAGCGTCACAGTAACGGTGCTCATTCTGTCCGTTAGTTCGCCCGGAGGCACCCATAAGCCTGTTGAGACGGTGCGAGTGCATACCGAACCATCAGAAGCGTCAAGTCGCGCTTGACCTCCTCCCACGGCTCAAACGGTGGGATTCCTCTCGCGGTGGGCAATCCCGGTGATTGCTGCACCCGGAGGCAAGATTCCCCCTCATGAGGTACTCTAGTTTGTGCGTTCCGCTTCGGCCCCTGAACGGGGGTCTGGTGTGCTTGCCCTTTCGGGGTATCCGCTCACGGTACCCCGCATCGGCTCAGCAACGATGCGTAAGTCCACCGTCGTGTTCTCTCGGGTGGGCAGCAGGCCGGGCCATCGGCCTCACCCCTGTTTCACTCTCTTCGTAGGCGGTGGCAAGTGCGGGGCAGGCTTGCTTTTTGGTGATGGAGACACCCATCCAACTCCAAGTTTCCCCGACTTGCTTGCCCTATTGTACTCTCTTGGATATGTAAACCGTTGGGATTGCAGCAGGACGAACGGGAGTGGACTAGCGCACTCTGCTGTCGCTCACCCCCATCCCCGACAGGGGTGGCCTTCCGCTCGATACGTGTCAGACCTCGCGCGCGCCCGTCCCGGCCCGGTCGACGGCCTGCAGGTCGATGTGGCCGGCGGGCATCGGGACGCCGTCGAAGTCGTCCTCGGCGAGCAGCAGCGAGCCGTCGAGGTCCGCGTAGTCCAGGAGGGGCGCGAGGTGGCAGGCCGCCGCGATGCTGGCGTTGGACTCGATCATGCACCCGCACATGACTTCGAGGCCGTGCGCGCGGGCGGTGTGAATCAGGCGCTTCGCCTCGCGCAGCCCGCCCGTCTTCATCAGTTTGAGGTTCGCGATGTCGCAGCGGTCCGTGATGTCGGGGACGTCGCTGGCGACGAGGCAGGACTCGTCGGCGGCAATCGGGAGCGGCGAGCGCTCGTAGACGTACTTCAGGCCCTCGCGATTCTCGGCCGGCACGGGCTGCTCGACGAACTCCACGTCGTAGTCGGCGAGCCACTCGATGTTTCGGATGGCTTCTTTGGGTGTCCACGCTTCGTTGGCGTCGACGCGGATGGTGGCGTCGGGCGCGGTCTCGCGGACCGCCGAGAGGAGTGCTTCGTCGCGGCTCGTGCCGAGTTTCACCTTCAGCGTGCCGTAGCCCGCCTCGACCGCCTCGGCGGTCTTCCGGCGCATCGTCTCCTCGTCGTCGATGCCGATGGTGAAGGAGGTGTCGAGCGTGTTCGCGGCGTCCAACCCCCAGTAGCGATAGAGTGGCAAACCCGCGCGCTTTGCGGCGAGGTCGTGGCAGGCGATGCTGACCGCGCTGCGCGCCGCGGGGTTGTCCTCGACGACCTCTCGGAAGCCAGTCTCGATGCGCGCGAGGTCGTGCGGGTCGTCGACGCGCTCGACGACGGCCAGCAGTTCCGGCAGGACGGCTTCGACGGTCGCCGCCGTCTCCCCGTAGTGCGCGGAGGGCGCGGCACCGCCGACGCCGACGTTGCCCTCGTCGTCCTCGACGCGCACGACGACGTTCGCGGCGGTGTCCTGCGTGCCGCGCGCGATAGTGAAGGGGTGTTCGAGCGGGAACTCGTAGCGCTCGAACTCGGTCTTCATCGAATCACCTCGATGACCGAGTCGGGCCCGAACCGCACGGGGTCGTCGGCGGGCGCGCCGATGGCATCGGAGAAGTCCGCGACGGCGCCGCAGGCGGCCGTGTCGGTCTCGACGCTGCGCGTGTTCAGCATCCCGCCAACTACGTCCGCGTCCGTGACCGGTTCGACGAAGGCCTCGTAGCGCTCCACGAACGACTCGACGGGCGGGAGCGCCTGGTCGTAGCCGTGGACGGAGTCGCGGCCGTGCTCGTGGCAGAGCACGAGGTGGTCGGGCATCGACCCGTGAACGATGCTCGCGGTGACGCCGGAGTACGCGGGGTGGACGATGCTCGCCTGGCCCTCCACGAAGACGTAGTCGTGGTCCGCGCCCGCCTCCAGAACCATGCGCTCGACCGCGCCCGCGGCGAAGTCCGAGACGACGCGGTCGACGGGGATGCCCTCGCCCTCGATGAGGATGCCGGTCTGCCCGGTCGCGACGAACGCCGCGTCCATATCCTGCTCGCGCGCGGTCTCGTACAGTTCGCGGGTGGCGGTCATCTTCCCGACCGAGCAGTCCGTGCCCACGGTCGCGACGACCGTCGCGTCGACGTTGTCCGCGACGCCGTCCGCGACACCCAAGTCGGCTGGCGGCTTTCGCACGTCCCAGAGTTCGCAGCCGTGTTCGGCGGCGAGGTCGGCGAACTCCTCGTCCTCGCTGAGGAAGTAGTGCAGCCCCGAGTAGACGTCGCAGCCGCGTTCGAGCGCGTTCCGGACGTCCGGCCGCCACGACTCGTCGAACGCGCCGCCGATGGGTGAGATGCCGATTACGAGCGCGTCCACGTCGTCGGGCACGTCGCTCATCGACGCGACAACGGGCGCGTCCTGTACGTCCGCGAGGTGGTCGTTGACGCGGGTGCCGTCGTTGTCCCGGTCGAGCACCGCGACGACGTCGTAGTCGGCGTACCGGAGGACGCCCACCGCGGTCTTCGCGCGGCCGGGGAACTTCTCGTGCGCGAGGAGTGCGACTTTCATACGACGACGGAGGCCCGCCGCCGCCTTAAGCCTGAAGTCGCGGGCAACCCGAGCACCGGAAGCCGGTCTGACAGGTCACAACAGCGACAGCGGCACCGTCCAGAACGTGTCGTGGGCGTCGTCGAGCGCGGCTTCGGGCTTCCCGGTGGCGTCGACGGCGGCGGTGGCGTCGGCGTCGAACTCGTCCAGCAGCGTGCCCTCGCCGACGACGAACACGTGCTCGGCCTCGATGCCCTCCAGCGCGTGCTGGCACTTCTGGAGGTGTTCGCTAATCTGGCTCTCGCGGCGGCGCTCGAAGCGGTCCTGCGAGAATCCGCCCTTCGAGTGTTTCCCCTTCACGTCGCTCTCGAACCCCTCGAAGTGGACGCGCTCGGGTTGCGGGCCCTCACCCATGTCAGCGTCGAAGACGCCGAGCGCGAACAGGTCCGCGCGCACGACGGCGAGCGCGTACCGTCCGGTCGGCGCGAGCCACTCTCGTTCGACCTGCACCGTGGAGTCCCACGTCTCGAACGCCGCCGGCGGGTTCGGCGGGCGGAGCGCCGCGGAAAGCAGGCCTTCGCGGTCGCGGACGACGAGACAGGGCGCGGCGCGCTCGACGAGCGGCGCGCGGTCACCGAACGCCTCCCGCACGTCCTCGGGCGGGTCGTTGGGCACGTACGCCGTGAGCACGCCCTCCTCGGTGCTCTCGACGCTGTCGAGGAGCGCGACGACGCGCTCGCGACGCTCCCCGCGGAGGTCCCGACGCCCGCGGAATTCGGGGCCGCCGTCCTCGCCGCCTAGCCGCTCGACGCGGTCCTCCAACTCGATAATCCTGTCTTCGAGCTCGTTGACGCGCTGCTCGGCTTCCTGCTTGTCGCGGACGGCCTCGCTGCGGCGCTCGCTCTCGGCCTCCAGTTGCGCCGCTAGGGACTCTTTTTCGTCTTCCAGTTCCTCGATGCGCTCCTTGAGTGCCGCGCGCCCGAGGAGTCTATCCAGCATGGACGAATGGCGACAGCCCGGCCGCTTAGGCGTTTCCCACCTACGGTCGGAGTGTTCGGACGGGCAGACGAAACTGCGGAGACGACTCGGCCTCGTGAAAGCCCTCGGCGAGCTCGCGGTCGTTCGCTCGCTGCGCTCCTCGTCACTCGCGACGCTCGTTCCTGTGGTGCTTACGTCACGAAGCGACCATGCAAGCGCGAGCGCGCCTCGCCCTTTCAATCCGCCGGAAATCGGAGATTTCCGAGGCCTCGGGAGAGCTTCGCTCTCCCGGCGACCGCCAGGCCTACCGGTTAGTTCGCCCGCTAACGCTAGCGTCGTCTCACGGGCGAAGCACACGAGCCGCTACTCCGGGTCGCAGTAGCGCGGTCGGCGGAACCTCCATGCTGAGCACGCGGCCGTACGTCGAGGACACCTCGCCGTCGTCGTGCGCGGTGTCGACCACGCGGGAGACGTAGCGGTCGAACAGGCGCGTCGGGAGCGAGCGCGAGCCGTCGGTCTCGTCGAACGCGAGGTCCGCAGTCGTGGCGAGCAGCCACGCGACGTCGACGACGTCGCTGGCGCTGTCGAAGAATCGCTGCGGGAGGTCGTCGGTGCGGTCGGCGAGCGCGTGGCCGAGCAGGACGGCTTCGAGGCACGCGACGGACATTCCCTGCCCGTAGACGGGGGTCAACTGCCACGGGCACGGTGGCCCGTGGCTTGTCAGTGGACTCACCGCGTCATACCCGAAGGGTTTTCGGGCGTTCACGGGTCGGCATCCCTGACTTCAGGGCCGGTTGACTGCGGCCCGTGGCCGGCGACAACTGTGGGCCGCCGACCACTACCAGACTAGGGGGATGCCATTCACTAAAAGACTGGTATGATGCAGCGAGTGTCGGCTTCCTCCCCGCCCACGGTGGGGCGGGGAATCCGCCTTGGTTTTCTTTTGAAACTCGCGACAGCGTCGCCGAGCACGACGAGGCCGTCCGGGAACTCGTCGAGTGCTTCGTAGCGCCGCCGGCGGGTCGCCGGGAACGGGTAGTGTGCGACCTCCTCGACGAGCGGCTGGCTGGCGAGAAGTTCGGCGAGGTCGTCGATGGGGAGCGTCTGTGCGTACTCGCGGAGCGCGTCGACGTCCGTGGGTGGGTCGTCGCCGTGGACGCCCTGGAGCGTGACGAGCCAGCGGTCACCCTCCACGGGAAACACGCCGCCCCCGCGGGGTTGCTGGGGCGACGGCGGCACAAAGTACGCGCGGCGGTCGTCGGGCGGGCGCTCCACGATGGCGGTGCTGTACGCCACGTCCACGGTGAGTTCGTCGACTGGCGGCGCGTCGTAGCCGTGGGCGTCGAGCCACGACGGCGTCGAACTCGTGCGGCCCGTCGCGTCCACGACGAGGTCCGCCGGGAGGTCGGCCGTGTCGTCGCCCTTCCGAACTTCGACGCCCGCCACGTCGTTCGCGTCGTCCGCGAGATAGTCCGCGACCTGCGTCTCACCGCGGAGCGTAACGCCGTCGCGGGCGGCGAGTCGCTGCCGAATCGCGTGCTCGAACAGCGGGCGGCTCGCCGAGTACAGCACCTTCGGCTGCGGGCCCGTGGCGAGCACGCCACCCTGCTGGTAGTACGTGAGGTCCGTCGTCCAGTCGAGCATCAACCCGCCGGCCTCGACGAGCGTCTCGCCGTAGCCGGGGAAGAGGTCTTCGAGGGTCGCGCGCCCGGCTTCGAGGAGGACGTGGGGCTGACGGGACTGTGGGACGCCGCGGCGCGCGCTCACGTCGGCGGGGAGCGGGTCGCGGTCGAGGACGGTCACGCGGTCGAACGCGTCGTCGAGCACGCGCGCCGCGACCATACCGGCGACACTCGCGCCGACGACAACCGCGTGGTCGCCGACGGCGGGAATCGCGTCGGGGTCGTACCGTGGGACGGACGCCAGCGTCACTGGTCGGGTGGTGCGTGGCAGGCGGGTTAAGCGTTCCCGGTCGGCCTCAACGCTTTTGCGCTTTGTGAGGAAAGATAACACGTGGCAATTGCACTGACCGACTGGGTCGACGTCGACGACGCCTCGCCAGCCGAGCGGCTGGTCGTCGAATCTGTCGTCGCGCCCGGGCCGCGGGTGTCGGCGGGCCCAGTCTCGGTGCGAGAACTCGTTGAGCCACGCGTCCCGACGGCCGAACTCGCGTGGAAGAACAAGGAGTAACTCAGCAGTTTCAAGGCGGATTCTCCGGCCTCAAGGAACGAATACTTCCGACACTGAGTCGGAAGGACGACGCGAGTAGGCCGGAGAGCAAGCCGACACGGGAGGAAACAAACAACGACGGGTGACGCTGACTGACTCGCTCTCGAAACGCTTTTTCGCGGATCTGCCCAACCAAGAAACAGTGATACCGTCGCACACGTCGCCGGTATCACGGGCCGCAGTAGCCCGACCCCGAATGGTGGAGACGCCGACCCCGAAGGTCGTTCGGTACGGGCGAGGAACAACCTTCCTCCCCGGCGACAACTGACGGCGAGTCCCACATCAAAGCCCCTCCCTCAACAAGCGAGGTCACTAGACCGAGCGAAGTAGGGTAGGGTCGGCTACACCGCGCCCATGTCGAACAGGCGGGCGGCGTGGTCGCGTTTCGCGAGCAGTACTTCCTCCAGCGACGGTGGGTTCTCGACATCGACGTTCTCGAGCACGTCCTCGGGGACGGCGAGCGTGCGCTCGGGGACGTCGTCCTCGCCGTGGACCGAGAGGTGCGCGGGGCCGATTTTCATCACGAGCGGGAGGTCTGTCCGGGAGATGCCCTCGTCGTCGGCGTAGAGCTGCTCGTTGACCCGTTCGTGGTGACGGCTGTTGATGGCGGCGCGGTTGCCGCGCGTCGGTTCGACGTACAACCGTCCGAGGTAGTAGCCGCTGGAGAATGCCTCGAACATGTATGCTAACGTTTGCCACGGGAGCACATAAGCGCTCCGGCGAACCCTGAAGTCGTCGCGCAATTCCACCGAGAGCAGACACCCTTATCCGGGCTCACCGCTAACTCAGGGTGAATATGGACTCGGGGGCACTGCTCGACATACTCGGCAACGAGAACCGGCGACGCATCCTCCGACTGCTCGCGCGCAAACCCTGTTACGTCACGGAAATCTCGGAGTACCTCGGGGTCAGCCCGAAGGCGGTCATCGACCACCTCCGCCGGCTGGAGGACGCCGGCCTCGTGGAGTCGGAGGTCGACGACCAGCGCCGGAAGTACTTCCACATCGCCGAGAACCTCCGTCTGGAGGTACGGCTGTCGCCGTTCGACTTCGGGGCGAAGTCCGCATATCCCGCGAGCGCGGACCTCGACCTGACGCGGTGCCAGCACGTCTCGATTCGAATCCGCCAGGACCGCAACGACGACGTCGCGGACCTCGCGGGGAAACTCCAGGAACTCAAGGACCTCGAACGCGAGCTGTCGCTGGCCCAGCGCTGGGTACAGGGCCGGCTCGCTGACGTCCAAGACCAACTCGGCGAGGCCGTCGGCGACGGGAACGAACGCCTCTACGCGGACGTGCTCGCAGCGCTGGCGTCCGGCGAGCGCTCCGCGAGCGCGGTCGCCGCCACCCTCGACGCCCCCGAGCCGCTCGTGGAGGGCGTCCTCGAGACGCTGCGCGAGCAGGACGTCGTCGAGCGCGCGGACGGCGAGTGGCACATCGCCGAGTAGCACGCGAGTAGCAACCTTTTCGTCGGCGCGCCCGGAAGCAGCTCAACATGAACCAAGGGGACCGCGTGCGCGTCGACCGCGACGGCACGACCCACGAGGGCGTGCTGTTGCCGTCGGCCGAACCCAACCACCTCGTCGTGAAACTCGACTCCGGCTACAACATCGGCGTCGAGCGCGACGCGGCCGACGTCGAAGTACTGGAGCGAGACGTCTACGATGTCGAGAGCGAATCCGAGGAGGGGGCCGCCTCCGAGGTCGAATTCGACGACGACCTGCCGACCATCGCGCTCATCTCGACTGGTGGCACCATCGCCTCCACCGTAGACTACCGTACGGGCGCCGTCACCGCGCAGTTCGACGCCGAGGACGTGCTGCGGGCGGTGCCGGACCTCGCGGGTCGCGCGAACTACCGCGGCCGCGTCGTGGCGAACATCCTCTCGGAGAACATGGAGCCGCCCATCTGGCAGGAGCTCGCCGACGCCGTCCGCGAGGAAATCGAGAACGGCGCCGACGGCGTCGTCGTGATGCACGGCACGGACACGATGCAGTACTCCGCGAGCGCGCTATCCTTCATCCTCGACACGCCCGTCCCCATCGTCTTCACGGGCAGCCAGCGCTCCGCGGACCGTCCCTCCTCGGACAACGTGATGAACGCGGTCTGCTCGGTGGAGGCCGCGAAGGCCGACGCCGCCGAGGTGATGGTCTGCATGCACGCCTCGGAGAGCGACGACCGGTGCGCGCTCCATCGCGGCACGCGCGTCCGGAAGAACCACACGAGCCGCCGAGACGCCTTCGAGACGGTCGGCGCGGAGCCACTGGGCTACGTCGACTACGACGAAGCCAGCGAGGAAGCAGCCGCCGAATCCCGCGGCGTCCAATTCACGAAGGCGTACGCCGAGCGCGGCGAGACCGACCTCGACAGCAGCCCGGACCTCGACTCGGACGTCGAACTCGTAAAATTCACGCCCGGGATGGACGACGCGTTCTTCGACCTCTGCGAGGGCAAGTCCGGTGTGATTATCGAGGGGACGGGGCTGGGCCACGTGCACACGGACTTCATCGACCGCATCGAGGACCTCGTGGATGACGGTACGACAGTCGTGATGACCAGCCAGTGTCTCGACGGTCGGGTCTGCGACCGCGTCTACGACACGGGCCGGGACCTCCTCAACGCCGGCGTCGTCGAGGGCGAGGACATGCTCCCCGGCACCGCGAAGGTGAAACTGATGTGGGCGCTGGCGAACACGGAGAGCGTCGCGGAGACGATGCGGACGCCGCTCGCGGGCGAAATCACGGACCGCTCGGTTCCGTGGGAATGACCGGGGACGTCGAGATTCGGCCGGCGGAATTGGCGGACTACGACGACGTGGTGGCGTTCGCCAGCGACACGTGGGCCGACCGCCGCGAGGATGGCGACTACATCCCGCAGGTCTTCGAGGACTGGGTGGAGAGCGACGGCCCGCGCCAGCGCACGCTCGTCGCGGACACCGGCGACGACATCGCCGCAATCGCGCAGTTCGTCCTGCTCTCCGAGCACGAGGCGTGGGCGCAGGGGATGCGCACGAACCCCGAGTACCGCGGGCAGGGCGTCGGCTCGACGCTCGTCCACGCGGGCTTCGACTGGGCGCGCGAGCAGGGCGCGACGGTCGCGCGCAACATGGTGTTCTCGTGGAACGTGATGGGGATCGGGCACTCCCGCGCGACCGGCTTCGAGCCCGCGACGGAGTTCCGCTGGGTCCACCCGGAGCCGGACGCCGACGCCACCCCGGAGCACGAACTCACGAGCGACGCGCACGCCGCGTGGCAGTTCTGGCAGGACAGCGCCGCCCGCGACCACCTGCGGGGGCTCACGCTCCATACCGGGGAGTCGTGGGCGCTCTCGGAGCTCACGCGCGACCGCCTCGCCACGGCCGCCGACCGCGTCGCCCTCCAGGTCGTGCAGGACGACGCGGGCACACAGGGGTTCGCGTTCCGCTCGCGCACCTACGAACGCGAGGAGGACGGAGAAGCACAGACGTACGCGGAGTACGGCGTCGCGGCGTGGGCCGACCAATTTGCCTGTAACTCACTGCTCGACGCGATTGCCGCGGACGCCGCGAGTGTCGATGCGGACCGCACGCGCGTGCTCATTCCCGAGACCGCGGCGGCAGTCAGCGACGTCGCGGTCACACGCACCGAAATCGGCGAGGAGCCGGACTTCGTGATGGCGGCCGACCTCACTGCCGACTACCGGGCGTGAGCAGCGAAACGTTTTGTCGCCGGGTGCGGTAGCCTCGGGCACTCGAATGCGCGAACTCCGCGGCATCTCCTTGGACCCCTCGGATTTGACGTACCGCCAGCGACTGATTCTCGCGTACGCCGGCGGCCTCGTCTCGGTCGTGCTCGTGTTCACGGGCCTCTACTACTGGGGGATGGCCGTTCTGGAGGCGCGCCCGCGGTCGCCGTACCAGGCGTTCAACACGGTCATCGAAGTGATGACGACGACCGGGTTCGGCGCGGACTCGCCGTGGGAGACGCCGCTGATGAACCTCTTCGTGGCGGGGATGCAGGTCTCGGGCGTCGCCGTCGGGTTCGTGACGCTGCGCGTGCTCGTCATCCCGCTGTTTGAGCGCACGCCCGTGAACCTCGACGACCAACTCACGGCCAAGGACGGCCACGTCGTCGTTGCGGAGTACCGCCGCGACAGCGAGGTGCTGCTGGACGAACTCGAAGCGATGGACGTCGACTACGTGCTCGTGGAGTCCGACCGCGAGGAAGCCATGCGGCTCTCCGACGACGGCTACCAGGCCATCGACGGCGACCCGGAGGACAGCGAGGACCTCAAACGCGCGAGCATCGGGAAGGCGGACGTGCTCATCACGGACACCGACGACCGAACGGCGAGCGTCGTGTTGACCGCGCTGGAGCACAACGAAGACCTCCGGGTCGTGAGTTTCACGGCGTCGACGCGGCGGAAGGCCGCGCTCGCGGAGGTCGGCGTCGACCGCAGCGTCGCGCCGCACGCGCTCATCGGCCAGCGGCTCGCGGAGAAGGCGACGACGCCGGTCTCGGTCGGCGAGGTGGCGACCGACGAGGTCGCCATCCGGGAGCTTCTGGTGCGCCGGGACAGCCCGCTGCACGGCGTCCGCGTCCGGGAGTCGCCGCTCGCCAGCCACCCCGAGTTGACGCTCGTCGCGGGCTGGTTCGACGGCGAGTTGCGAATCCCGCCGTCGCCCGAGGAGCGCCTCACGCCGAACACCGTGCTCGTCGTCGCGGGGCCGGCGGCCCTCATCGACGAGGTCGCCGGCGAAATCGCGGGCGTCCAGCGCTCGCGGCTGCGCGACCACTCGCGGGTCGTCGTTGCCGGACTCGGCGAGGGCGGTGCCGCGGCCGTCGAGTCGCTACCCGACGACGTCGAGGTGACGACCGTCGACGAGTCCCCGGAGGCAAATCCGGACGTGGTCGGCGACGCCACCGAGCCGGAGACGCTGGAAGCCGCGAACGTCGTGGACGCGACCGCGTTGGTCGTCACGGTGAACGACGACGCGACCGCGCTGTTGACCGTCGCGATGGCGCGCTCGCTGTCCAGCGACGTGGAGATTCTCGTGCGCGTGACGGACACGGAGAAGGCGTCGGCGGCGTTCCGTGCGGGCGCCGACTACGTGCTCTCCGTCCAGCGCGTGAGTGCGCGCCTCGTCGCCGCGGAGGTGCACGGCGAGCGCGTGATGGACCCGGTGGGGCAGATTCGGCTCGTCCGCGCGGACGCGACGCCGTTCGTCGGACAGACGGTCGCGACGGCGAGCGACCCGGAGAAGGGGTGGACGGTCGTCGGCGTGGTCCACGACGGAGAGGTGAACACGAATCAGGCCGCTGCAATCGATGCCGGCGACGAGGTGTTCGTCGCGGGCAGCGACCGCGCCATCCGCGGTTTCGAGCAGTCCGTGGACTAATTATGCGAGCCGCGCCGGGTCGCCCGCGTAGTCGGCGACGCCCGGATAGTCGGTAATGACGCCGTCCACGCCGGCGTCGCTACACGCGACGGCGTCCTGCCAGTCCGTGACGGTCCACGCGTTGACCGTGCGGCCGTCGCGGTGCGCGTGGTCGACGAGGTCGTCGCTGAGGCCGTCGACGGGCGCGTGGAGCGCGCGACAGTCGAACTCGCTGGCGCGCGTGAGCCCGCGGTCGGTGTCGAGACACAGCGCCGCGCGTGGCGTGTCCGGCAGCACTTCGGTGGCGGCTTCGAGCGCGCCGTCGAAGAAGGAAGAGAGCACGACCGGCGCGTCGCAGTCCGCGAGCGCGTCCGCGACGGACTCGACGAACGGCCGCCAGACGGCTGCGTCCGGTCCCGAAAGGCCGAGGCGGGCGTCCTCGTGGCCCGGGTTCTTCAGTTCGACGTGGAACTCCACGTCGGCAGGCACGAGGTCCGCGACGTCGGCTAACGTCGGCACACCCTCGCCACTCCCGAGTACGTCCACGTCCGCGAGCGTGCTCGGGTCCGCGTCCCAGACGAAGCCCTCGGCGTCCGTGACGCCGCGCGAGTCGCCGTCGCCGTCGAGGCGCTGGTCGTGGAAGACGACCGGCGTGCCGTCGGCTGCGGGCTGGACGTCCACTTCGATGCCGTTCGCGCGCTCGCGGGCCGCGCGGACCGCCGCTGCGGTGTTCTCGGGCGCGACGCCAGCGAACCCGCGGTGGGCGATGGTAAACATCAGCCGCCGCTCACCGGCGGGAACAGCGCGAGCTCGTCGTCCGGGTCGAGTTCCGTGTCGAGGCCGTCCGCGTGGGCGACGTTCTCGCCGTTGCGCAGGACGTTGATGTGCTCGTGGACGTCGCCGTCGTCGGTCAGCACGCGATCTCGGAGCGCGGGGCGGTCGGCGAGCAGGGCGTCGAGGGCGTCGCCAACCGTCTGGGCCGACTCGTCGACGGTGATTCGGCGGTCGCCGCCGACCTCCGCGAGGTCCGCGAACAGCTTCCACTCCATGTACGACCCTCGGCGACGGCGACGCATAGGTGCTACGGGGTCGGCAGCGCGTGCAACGAGCTACTGGCTCGGCGACTCCTCGGCCGGTTCCTCGGCCACGGCTGCGGCGGCGTCGACGCGGCGCGCGACGTCCGGCCGCGCGACCACGTAGAGCGTGTCGCCGGCGGTGAGCGTCCGTGACGCGCTCGGGATGGCGGAGACGCCCGCTTCGCTGCGGACCGCGACGACGGTTCCATCCACTGTCGCGACGGTCGCGCCGTCGAGGCTACTGTCGGCTTCGACGGTGACGACGACCATCGTCTCGTCGGCGGCCCGCAGCAGGGACGCGAATTGGCGGTCCGCGCCCGGCTCGTACGGCAGCGTGAGCAGTCGGTAGTCGCCGCCCGCGAGCTTGCGAGCGTCGTACTCGTCCAGCGACAGCGTCACGGTGTCCTCGCGGGTCGCACGAATCTCAGCGGTGGCGACGCGCTCGGCGGTCTGGTCTTTCGTGCTCGGCTGCCACACCTGCACGAGGTCGCCAGGACCGGCTGCGTTCGGCGGGTCCGCGTGCACGCCGACGGCCGCAGTTCCGGGTGGGAGCGTCGGGCCGATGCCGGCGGTGCGGCTCCCGAGCGCGAGGTAGGTCGCGGTGCCGTCGTCAGCGAGTTCGACGTCGACGTAGCCCACCTCGTAGTCGTCTTTCAGCCGCGTGACGACGCGCTCGCGGAGCTCCTCGACGGTGAGCCGGCGCGGGAAGATGAGGGTCTTCCCCGACAGCTCGGCTTTGACGTTGTCGGCGACCGGGTCGTACCCCTCGATGTCCTCGATTTCCTCGGGGAGTTCGACCGCGACCGCACGCCCCACTGCTTTCACAAGCCGGCCGACGTCGCCTTCGAGCTCGCGGACGCCGGTCGCGGCCAGAATCTGGATGCCGACACGGTCGCCGCCGCGGCGCGCGGCGGGCGCGACGAGCACCGCAGCGCCGAACACGGCGAGGTTGAACACGACCGCTTCGAGGGAGAGCACGTCCGTCCGACCGGCGATGGCCTGCCCGAGCGCGACCCGCGTGTTGAGGTAGAACGCGACCACGGAGACGTTCACGAGCAGCGCCACGCCGGACGGGAGTTCCTGCCGGAAGTACCACCGGAACGCGGCCGCGAGCACGGCGACAGAGACGCCGGCAGCGAGGATGACGCCGCCGCCCTGCGCAATTTCGGTCGTCGACACCGGCATCACTTCGCCACCTCCTCGAAGGCGTCGAGTTCACGGCGCGGCCCGGCGACGAACAGTTCGTCGCCGGCCGACAGCGCGACGTCGCCGTTCGGAGCGACCGTCCACGAGCCGTCGTGGCGGACCGCCAGCACTGTGATACCGTACGTCTCTCGGACGTTCGCCTCGCCGAGCGTGGTTCCGACGACGGGGGCGTCCGCGCGGAGCGTGAGCCGACGGACGCGCTGGCCGCCCCGGCGCAACAGTCCGAGGAGTTCGTACTCGCGGCGGGTACCACGGGCGCGCACGACGATGCGCGTTCGGTCGGCGGCGAGTAGGGACTCCGCCTCCGGCCGTTGCACGGCGACGGTGACGCGGCCCTCGCCACCAGTCGTCGTCGGCGCGGGCGTCGCCGCGGGTTCGGCCTCCTCCGCTTCCTCGGCCGCGGGCGCGGTCGGTTCCGTCGCGGGTTTCGTGCCGGATTTCGCGGAGACGACGGTGCCGTCAACGCGCTCCTCGCCAGCCAGCACCGAGACATCGTCGCCGCGCGCGATGCCCGTGGGGACGAGCGCGGGCACCGACACCGCGCGCTTTCCGACCGGCGTGCGCTTAGAGACGCCCGCGGCGGGCGGCGCTGCGGCGACGGTCGCGCGACCGTGCTCGTCGACAGTGACAGTCGCTTCCTCGACGTCGAAGTCCGACCGCAGGCGGTCGACGAACCGCGTCTCCAACTCCGAGAGCGGGAGGTCGGCGGGGAAGCGCCACTCCGCGTCGTGAATCGACGTACGCAGCGACTCCGGCAGCGGCGGGTAGCCTTCGAGGTCGCGGACGCCGCCGACGACGCTCACCGTGACCTCGTTGCGGCCGCCGACGAATTCGATGGCGTCGGTGTGGAGCGTGCGCTCGCGCAGCGACTTCAGGCTGAGCCGACGCGGCAGCGACGCGCCCATCTTGTCGCCGACCGAGTGCGTGTAGAACGTCAACATCGCGACGACCAGCAGCGCCACCACCAGCGTCGTCGAATTCGCCGCCTGCGTGATTGTCGGGTCCGCGAACGCGAGGAAACCGCCGTTGACCCCCGCGAGCGCGACGCCCAGCACCACGACACCGAACGCGGGCACGGAGAGCCCGGTGACGTACCGGAAGAGGAAGCCGAACCCGAACGACACCAGCGCCGGAATCACGCCAGCCAGCAGTCCGAGATAGATGCCGTGCAGCGCTTGCACGGGAGTGGAAGTCATACGACCGAGCACTCGCGCCCGGGACAAAACGCTACCGACGCGTGCCGCCGTGTTTAAGACGGGCGACCACGCCCGTGGTGACATGGACGTACCGGGCGTGAAGCGAGTGACTGGACGGGTCGCGGTCGCGTTGACCCTCGCAGTCGCCGCGCTGTCGGTCGGCGTCGGCATCCTCGGCATCGTCAATCCGACCGCGAACTTCGGGCCGTTCGCCCAGCACATTCCGCCCGCAATCAGCCAGACCGCCGGGTTCACCGGCTCACTCACCGGCTTCTTGATGGTGATGAGCGCGTTCGGCCTGCGCCGCGGCCTCCGGGTGGCGTGGTACTCGACGATGGTGTTGCTCCCGGTCACCGCTGGCCAGGGGCTCGTGCAGGCGACGCCGTACTCGGTGCCGCTGGTCGTGTTGTCGATTGTCGCGTTCCCCGTGCTCGCCGTCGCGCGCAGCCGCTTCGACGAGCCGATTTCGCTGTCCACCAGCCAGTTGGCAGCGGGCGGCGCGCTCGCCGGCGTGCAGGCGTACGGCACCATCGGCACGTACGCGCTCCGCGGCGAGCGCGGGTTCACGGGCGTGAACACGATGCTGGACGCGTTCTACTACACGCTCGTCACCTCCAGCACCGTGGGCTACGGCGACCTCACCCCGACCACGCAGGAGGCGCGGCTGTTCTCGCTGTCCGTGCTCGTGCTCGGCACCGCGAGTTTCGCCGTCGCGCTCGGCGCGCTTCTCGGCCCCGCCCTCGAAGCCCGGTTCGCGAGCGCCCTCGGACGCATGACACAGAGCGACCTAGAGTCCCTCGACGGCCACGTGGTCGTCGCGGGCTACGGCGACCTGACGGAACCGATTCTGACCGAACTCGCCGCCAGCGGCCGCCAGTTCCTCGTGGTGGCCCGCGGCGGCACCGACACCTCGGAACTCCGCGACCGCGACATCGATGTCCTCGCCGGCGACCCCGCCGACGAGAAAGTCCTCGAACGGGCGGGCGTCGAGCGCGCCCGAGCGGTCGTCGCGGCGACCAACGACGACGGCGAGGACGCGCTCGCGATTCTCACCGTCACCGAGGCGTTCCCCGACGTTCGCGTGGTCGCCGCCGCCACCGAGCAGGAGAACGAGCCGAAACTCCGCCGCGCGGGCGCGAACACCGTTATCAGCCCGATGGTCATCGGCGGTCGGCTGCTGGCCCGCTCCGCGCTCGGCGACGACCAGGCCGAGCAGGACGCCGCCGACGTCGTCGACGAAGTGTAGTCAGGCGGTGTGGACGACCGCGATGTCCGTCTCGAGGTCGCGGACGCGCTCGTAGGTCGGCCGCGAGAAGAACTTCGAGGCGGCCGAGCGGTCGGTGCTCGCGCCGAGGAAGACGAGGTCGTAGTGGGCGTCGTTGCGCTCGACGAACTCCTCGATTGACGACCGCGAGACGCGCGTCTCACAGCGCGTGCCCACGGTCTCCGTGAGGTTCGCGAGCATCGACTCGGTGCGGCGGCGCTCGCGCTCGGTGTCGATGCACGAACAGACGCTGATAGAGCCGTTCCGGCCGGCGAGGCGCTCGGCGTAGTCCAGCATCGCGTGCGCGACGTCGGAGGCGCTGCGCACGGGAACCATGATGCGCTTCCAGCGTGTGCGCTCGCCGGTCGACTGGAGCGCGACGACGTCCACGCCGCTCCCGAACAGCGTCCGCAGGAACGGCGTCAGTGCGCCGTCCTCGTCGCACTCGAAGGGCGTGACGACGAGGTCGCAGTTCGCCTCGTCGGCGGTCGAGAGCACTGTCCCCGCGGGGTTGCCGTTCGCGACCGCGACCGCCACGTCGCAGGGGACGCCGACGCTCGTCTCGATGCGCGCGGCCTGCTGTTCGAGTTCGCGCGCGGCAGCGTCGGCGGCCCGCTCCTCGCCGGTGGACTCGGCGTCCTCGACGTAGTCCGCGCCCTCGCCGCCGATGCACTCGCGCTCGGCGGCCGCGATTTCCTCGTCGTCGACGACGTCCAGCAGCACGACCTTCCCGGCGTCGTGGGCGGCCGCGATGCGCGCACCCAGCATCGCGGTCTGCTCGGCAGTCTCCCCGCGCATCGGCACGACGACATGGTCGTCGGCCTCCGTCGTCCGGTAGAGGTAGCGGGCGCGCTCCTCGTAGAACTCGCGGCGCCACAGCACGAACACGACCGCGACCAGCGACGCCGACAACGCGACGGCGACGACGTACGCGAACTGCGCGGTGCCCGTGACGAGCACGAGCAACGCCGTCGAGAACGCAGTCGGGAGTTCGAGGTCCAGTGCCCACGTCACAGCGGCCGTGAGGAACACGCCGAGCGCGGCCGCGCCCGCGTCGAGCCCGACCGCAGAGGTCGGGACGCCGTACGCGAGCGCGGTGAGTTCGACGGCGCCCCACCCGCAGAGCGCGCCGACAGTCAGCCCGCCGACAAACGTCCGTGGGTTCGAGTAGCGGCCCTCGGGCTCGGCGAACAGCGTATACGTCCCCGACGCAAGCGGCGGGAACAGGAGGAACGAGACCACGTCGACCGTCTCCGAGAGCAGCGTCACGAGCCCGACGAGTAGCGGCACGAACAGCAGCACGGAGACGTGGAGGAGGTTGCTCGTCGTCTCCAGCCACTTCCGGAACGAGCGGAGTTCGCGGCGCTCGATGCGCGCGGCGCGCTGCCGGGCCGCCGCGAGCCGCCGCCGCAACTCCGAGAACATGTGCACGCAGTCGGCGAGCCCGGCAGTTGGGTGTTTCGGCTGTGCCTACGCGAGTCGCGTCACGGCGTCCAGCGAGATGTCGATGGCGCGCGCGACGTTGTTCTTCGCCTTCTCGGGGAGTTCGTCGTCGCTGTCCGCGCCCTTCTGCGTGCCCGCGACGAGGTTGCCGTCGACCGTGCAGATAGCGCCCGCGGCGAGGCCCTTGCGGCGCGCCAGCGAGAAGACGGTCGCGGCCTCCATCTCGACGGCGAGCAGGCCGGCGTCGTTCCAGTCGTCGACGAAGTCCTCGTCCTCGTTGTAGAACGCGTCGTCGCTGACGATAGGGCCGACGTGCACCTTCTCATCGTTGGCTTCGGCGGAGTCGACGACGCTCGTGAGCACGTCGTAGTCCGGGACGGCTGGGTAGACGGCGGACTCGTAGCGCTTGCTCGTGCCCTCCTCCTTGGCGGCGCCGGTCGCAACGATCATGTCGCCGACCTCGATGTCCGCCTGGAGCGCGCCGATGGTGCCGACGCGGAGGAACGTCTCCACGCCCACGCGCGAGAGTTCCTCGACGGCGATGGCTGCCGAGGGACAGCCGATGCCGGTCGAGGAGATGGTGAGGTCGACGCCGTCGTAGGTGGCGTTGACGACCTTGTACTCGCGGTTCTCAGCGACGACCTCGCTGTCGTCGCAGTGGCTGGCGATGCGGTCGACGCGGCCCGGGTCGCCGGGCAGCAACGCGATGTCGTGGACGTCGCCTTCCTCGACTAGCAGGTGGGGCTGTTTGGCCATGCCAGCGATTCGACGCTCGCGGAGAAAAAGAGCGGGGATTGCGGTCAGCGCGCGACCAGCCCGCGCGGGCGCTCGGATTCGAGCGCAGCAGGCCACTCCGCGTCGATGCGGGTCCACGACGCGCCCCAGTCGTCGGTCCGGAAGAACCCGCGGTTCGTCGCAACGACGGCTTCCCCGGGCCCAGTCGCCACGAGCACGGACGCGAGCAGCCCGTTCGGACCGGGCAAGTCCTCACTGCGCTTCCAATCAGCATCTGCGCCGTCCTTCCGGAAGACCGCGCTGCTGGCGGTCCCGGCGTCGTGGGCGCTGCGCGGGCCGTTCGCGGCGGAGACGAGCACGCGCTCGGGGTTGGCGGGGTCGCAAACGACGCTCCAGCAGTACGAGCGGTCCAAACCCGCTTCCACGGTGCGCCAGGAGTCGCCGCCGTCCTCGGTGACGTAGAAGCCGTCGCCGGCGGCCGAATACGCGAGGTCCGGGCGGTCGTCGTGGGTTGCCATCGAGTGCGTGTCGTACGGACCCGACGGAACTCGGTCCTGCCACGTCTCGCCGCCGTCCGGAGACCGCACGAGCGCACTGGCTTCGACGGCGACGTAGAGCCGTTCGGGCGTGGGTTCGAGCCAACGGACGTGGTGCGTGGAGGGACGTGGCGGGAACGCCCAGTCGTCGCTGGACGGCAGGTCGGTGAGCCCCTCTCGCTCGGTGAACGTCTCGCCGCCGGGCGCGTGGTAGACTGCGCTCGGCTCGGTTCCCGCCCAGACGCCCGACTCGTGGACGGCGACCGCGGTCACGTCGCCGACGGCCGCGACGCACGTCCACTCCTCGGTGTCGGTGTCGGACTGGCGGTAGACGCCGTCGCTGGTTCCGCAGTAGACGCCGAATGGGCCGGCGTCGAGACACTGCACGTCGCCGGAGAAAACGGTCTGGAGGCTGCCGTCGTCGAACGAGAGCACGCGGTCGGGGAACGCCGCGAGGAGTCGCATATGCCGTACTACGAGCGCCACCTACCTAAACGTCAGTCAGAACTGCTGGTCGAGGAACGCCTCGACTTCCGGGTACGTCGGCGCGGTGCGCGCACCTTCGGCCTGGGCGGCGAGCGCGCCGCAGGCGTTCGCGAACTCCAGCGCGCGCTCGTAGTCGTCGGGATGGTCGAGGAGGACGGCGATGAAGCCGGCGGCGAAGGCGTCGCCAGCACCCGTCGTGTCCACGGGTTCGACGTCGAAGCCGGGGTGTTCGAACGAGCCCGCGGGCGTGTGGACGGTCGCGCCCTCCGCGCCGTGTTTCACGACGACGACGCGGTCGCCGACCTCCGATTCGGCGTACGTGGCGTCCTCCTCCAGAATTTCGAGGGCTTCGCGGTCATTGACGAAGAGGACGTCGCAGCGCTCGATGGTCGCCGCGTAGTCGCGCTCGTCGAGGCGGCGGCCGGGGTCGAACGAGACCGTGGCGCCGGCTTCGGTGGCGAGTTCGGCGATGCGCGTGGCGGTCTCGGGGCGCTGGCTGGTGAGGTGGACGTGGTCGGCAGCCCGGACGTAGTCGGCGTCGACGTCCGCGGGCGCGACGGCTTCGTTGGCGCCGTCGTTGCCGAGCACCATCACCTCACCGTCGCCGTCCACGACGAGGTACTTCACGCTGGTCTCGGCGTCCTCGACGACGCGGAGGCCGTCGAGGTCGACGCCGACGCGGTCGAGCTCCCGGCGCGCGAGCAGCCCGTTCTCGTCGTCGCCGACGCTCCCGACGAGCCCGGTGTCGACGTCGAAGCCCGCGAGCGCGACCGCCGCGTTGGCCGCACTGCCGCCCCCGGAGCGGCGCTGGGAGACGATGCGGGCTTCGCCGTCGGGCTCGGGGAGGGCGTCGACGCGGAGCGTGACGTCCCAGTTGACGTGACCGGCGGCGACGACACGAACCATGGCCGGCGGTTGGGTCGGTCGCGCTAAAACCCTGCGGGATTCGCGGCGACGAACAGGAGGACGTTGTGCGCGCCCGGACCGAGGCCGACCGCGGCGACGACGGCGAGCAGAAGGCTCCCTTCGACGGGGTCCTCGCGGACGTACTCGGCGAGCAGGAGGACGACCGCGGCGCCGAGCGCGGTCTTCACGAGGACGAACAGCCAGCCGACGCCGATGATGGAGGCAGTGGGGAGTTCGGCGGCGGCGTGCATGATAGCGGCGGAGAGCGGCGTCTGCTCGCCGAATCCGAGCACGTCCACGCCGACCGCGGTGGAGGTGCCGTCGAGGACGTGTGCGAAGACGGCGAGCGCGCCCGCGGCGCCGACGGCGGCGACGTCGTCCGGTCGCAGTTGCTCGACGGCCCACCACGCGACGTGCCCGATGACGGCAGCGGCGACGACGGCGGCGAGGGGCCACGCCAGCGTCAGCGTGTCGTGCGCGAGGCCGTAGCCGACGGCGGCAGCGGTGGGGAAGACAGCGAGCACGCCGCCGACGGCTGCGGTGGCGAGTAGTGGACGAGCGGTGCGCCGCGCGGCGAGCCACGTCGCGCCCGCGACGGCGAACGTGGTCGCGTAGACGGTCGGGGAGCCGAAGAAGGGCGCGACCGTGCTGGGGTAGAGGTCGAGTTGGAAACAGACGTACAGCGTCGACCCGAGCACCATCCACGGGGCGAACGCGAGGACCGTGCGGTCGGTGACGGGCGGCGCTTCGCGGACGAGCAGCCACCCGACCGCGAGCACGGCGGCGGCGACGACCGCGAGGTACGGGAGCGACGGGAGCGCGAACCCGGAAGGCAGGACCATACCGAGAGGGTGGACGCGCCGCGTGAAAACCTTGTTATTCCTCCGCCCAGGGCTCGCTGGTGCCCTCGCCGTACAGTTCCCGCATCAGCGTGACGACGCTCTCCGGGGGGAACTGGCCGCGCTCGGTGACGATGGCGTCGACGTAGCGCGGCGGCGTCACGTCGAAGGCGGGGTTCTCCACGTCCGGATTCCCCATCTCCGCGCGCTCCTCGTCGCCGAGGACCTCGGTCTCGTCGCGCATCTCGATTTCGACGGTGTGGCCGGTGAGCGTGTCCGGGTGGAGTTTGAGCGTCTGCGCGGCGACCATCACGGGGACGCCGCGCTCGCGGGCAGAGACGGCGAGCATGCTGGTCCCGATTTTGTTGACGACGGAGCCGTCGGCGGCAATGGAGTCCGCGCCCACGAGCACGTGGTCGACGTCGTCGAGGTAGCGCCGCGCGGCATTGTCTACGACCATCGTCACCGGGACGTCCCACTCGCGGAGCTGTTTCGCGGTGATGTGGCCCTGCTTGCGCGGGCGTGTCTCCTTGACGACGGCCTCGATTTCCTTGCCGTCGTCGAGGGCGGCTTCGACGCACGCCAGCGCGTCCGTCGAGTGGCAGTGCGTCATGATGGTGTCGCCGTCCCGCAGGCGGTTCGCGCCGATTGCGCCGAGGTCGTCCTGCGCGCGGTCCAACTGGTCGCGGAAGCGCTCGGTCGCCTCGATAGTGGACGCGCGGAGGGCCGCCACGGAGTCGCCGTCGACCTCGTTGAGCACGTAGCGGAGCGCGTTCGGCAGGCTGACCGCGGTCGGGCGGGTGTTCCGCAGGCGGCGCGCGGCCGCCCGGAGTTCCTCGCGGAAGCCCGCGGGCGTGTCGGCGTCGCTGTCGCGAGCCTGCGCTTCCAGCGCCTCCGCGGCGGCGCGCGCGATGGTCGCCGCACCCCTGACTTCCATCTCCGCGATGTCCTCGGCGGTAGTCTCGACCTCCGGTGCGAGCATGCCCCTCGGTTCGTGCCGCGGGTAAAAGGGGTTGGCGTCCACCGGCCGACTTTTCACGTGGCCCCACCTCGCCTCGGGTATGAACCGCGAGGAGCTCGCCGCGCGCATCGACCACACCGTGCTCGGCCCCGTGACGACGCCAGCGGACGTCGAGCGCGTCGTCGAGGAGGCTACCGAGTACGGGATGAACGTCTGCATCCCGCCGTGTTACGTCGCCGACGTGCGGAGTTACGCGCCCGACGACCTCACCGTCGCCACCGTCGTCGGGTTCCCGCACGGCCAGCACGCCACGGCAGCGAAGGTCAGCGAGGCCCGCATCGCGCACGCCGACGGCGCGGACGAACTCGACGTCGTGACGAACGTCGGCCGCCTGAAGGCCGGCGAACTGGACGCCGTTCGCGAGGACCTCGAAGCGGTCGTGGACGCCACGCCGCTGCCCGTGAAGGTCATTATCGAGACGCCGCTGCTCGACGACGAGGAGAAACACGACGCGTGCCGGGCCGCGAAAGCCGCGGGCGCGGACATGGTGAAGACTGCGACCGGGTTCTCCGACGGTGGCGCGACCGTGCCGGATGTCGAACTGATGAGCGAGTACCTCCCCGTGAAGGCCAGCGGCGGCGTCGGCGACTACGAGGACGCGCAGGCGATGTTCGACGCGGGCGCCGAGCGCATCGGCGCGAGTTCCGGCGTGAACATCGTGGAGACGTTCGACGAGTAGGCAGTCCTCGCCGGGAGCGTCGCCGGCTATCGTCGTACTTTTGGCCGCGGACGGCCAACGATTGAGTCAACGCATGGCCCAGTACCACATCGAGACGTACGGGTGTACCTCGAACCGCGGCGAGAGCCGCGAAATCGAGCGACGCCTCCGCGACGCCGGCCACCACAAGGTCGAGGGGGCCGACGAGGCGGACGTCGCCATCCTCAACACCTGTACGGTGGTCGAGAAGACGGAGCGCAACATGCTCCGGCGGGCCGAGGAACTCGAAGACGAGACGGCCGACCTCATCGTCACCGGCTGCATGGCGCTCGCGCAGGGCGAAGAGTTCGCCGACGCGGAGGTCGACGCTCAGGTCCTACACTGGGACGACGTGCCGGAGGCCGTGACGAACGGCGAGTGCCCGACGACGACGCCGGACGCCGAACCCATCCTGGACGGTGTCATCGGCATCCTCCCCATCGCCCGCGGCTGCATGAGCAACTGCTCGTACTGCATCACGAAGCAGGCGACCGGGCGCGTGGACTCCCCGCCGGTCGAGGAGAACGTCGAGAAGGCGCGCGCGCTCGTCCACGCCGGCGCGAAGGAGATTCGCATCACCGGCCAGGACACCGGCGTCTACGGCTGGGATAAAGGCGAACGGAAGCTCCCCGAACTACTGGAGCGCATCGCCACCGAAATCGAGGGCGACTTCCGCGTTCGCGTCGGGATGGCCAACCCCGGCGGCGTCCACGGCATCCGCGAGGACCTCGCGGAAGTGTTCGCCGAGCACGACGAAATCTACAACTTCCTGCACGCGCCCGTGCAGTCCGGCAGCGACGACGTGCTCGAAGACATGCGCCGCCAGCACGAGGTCGAGCAGTACGTCGACATCGTGGAGACGTTCGACGACTACCTCGAGGAGTGGACACTCTCGACGGACTTCATCGTCGGCTTCCCGACGGAGACCGACCACGACCACGAGCAGTCGATGGCGCTGCTGCGTGAGACGCGTCCGGAGAAAATCAACGTCACGCGGTTCTCCAAGCGCCCCGGCACCGACGCAGCCGAGATGAAGGGCCTCGGCGGACAGACGAAGAAGGACCGCTCGAAGGCGATGACCGACCTCAAGATGGACGTGGTCGGGGACGCCCACGAGTCGATGGTCGGCACCGAGCGCGAGGTCCTCGTCACCGAGCAGGGGACCGGCGACTCCGTGAAGTGCTACGACGGCAGCTACCGCCAGATTATCGTGCAGAACGCCTCCGACTACGGGTTGGAACCCGGCGACTTCGCCACTGTGGAGGTCACCGGCCACCAGACCGTCTACGCGTTCGGCGACCCCGTCTAATTCTCACGCGCCCAACTCACCCGCGGACCGCCGCGCGGCGTACTCGATGCCGACCGTGAGCGCGGTCGCGGCCGACAGTATCGGCCCGAAGAAGAGTGCCCACACCCACAGGATGTCGGTCTCGCCGCCGATGCGGAGGAACAGGTACCACGTCGCGGCGACGGCGGCGAACACCGCGACCGGGCCGGCGACGAGCCGCCAGCGGGCGAACGCGTACGCGGCGAATCCGGCCTGCGCGACGGCGACGACGAACGCGAGGGCGAGCCAGGCCGCAAGCAGGTGTAGGCCGCCGTAGTCGGGGAACGGGTACGCGGCCCAGTACCGGACAGCCCACCACAGCACCAGCGACGCGACAGCCACGGGGACGCCGACCAGCGCGGCAGCGTGTCGGGGCGACCGGTCGGCCACGTGCACGGTCGCGAGCGCGGCGACGAGCGCTGCGTTGCCCGCGACGGCGACCGTCGCGGCGGTGCTGCCGAGGACTGGCCAGGGCTGTCCGGGCATACACGTCGACTCGCAGCGACGCCACTTGACGGTGCGGGGCACTCTCGAACGTGCTGCGAGCGCGCCGACTACCGCTTCGTCTGGACGTTCGTGCTCCCGCACTCGGGGCACTTCGTCATCGACCCGAGCGTGGGATGGGTCCCGGACTCCCAGTTTCCGTTCGGCGGGTCTGTACGGCCGCATTCGAGACACTGGAGCTGTCGGGTCTCGCTCATGGGAGAGGCTTCGGTAGACCCCCTCATAGAACTTCCCGCCGAACGGTCCTGACAGCCACAGTACCTTTGTGGCTGTGAACGTGTGTCACAACTGACCAGCGATGGTAGCACTCGTCGAACAACTCTACGACGTGCGACCGGGCGACGACGTCGTCGTCGAGACGGACGACGGTACGCGCGTCGCGGGACGGCCGTCGCGTATCGAGCGCGACGAGGCTGGCGTCCGCATCGAACTCTGTCCCGGGCCGCGGAACGCCCCACAGTACCGGGTGCGCGCTGTCAGAACACCGGGCGGCTGGGAATCGCCGCGCGTCGAACGCCGACCGATGGGCGGCGAGTGGACGGACTGCGGCGAACTCGCGGCGCTGGCGTAGTCACTCGGTGTCGGCGGCCTTCCACTCGCCGAGTTCCTTCGGGTCGACGTGGACGAACACGTCGTCGACCTCCGGAATCTCGCGCACCGACTCGATGATTTCGGTCTCGATGTCGTGGGCCTCGTAGAGGCTCATCTCGCCCTCGACCTCGACGTGGAGGCTGACGTCGACCTCCGGGCCGACGTAGTGGGCGACGACGTCGTGGGCACCCTCCACTTTGGGGTGGGCGAGCGCGCGGTCGAGAATCTCCTCGCGGAGGTTCTCGGGAGGCGCGGCGCCGACGAGGTAGTTGACGTTGTCGCGGACGATTTCGTAGCCCGTGTAGAGGATGCCGAGCGCGACCACGAGCGCCGCCACGGGGTCCAGAATCGGGTAGCCAGCGGCGGAGCCGAGGACGCCCGCCAGCGCCGCGCCCGCGGTGAGGATGTCGTTGCGGTTGTCGAGGGCGGTCGCGCGAATCGCCGGCGAGTGGTAGCGCTCGGCGACGTCCAGACAGTAGTAGTAGAGCGCGTACTTCGCGACCGCAGTGCCTGTGAGCACGACGACGCCCGCGAGCCCGGCGCTACGGCCGTACGTCCCCGCCAACAGGGAGGTCGACGCCGACCAGATGACGGCGGCACCGGCCGCGAGCACGCCGACGGCGACGAACAGCGAGACGAACGGCTCGATGCGCTCGTGGCCGTGCGGATGCTCGAAGTCCGGCGGCTGCGTCGTGAGGTAAAGCCCGCCGAGCACGACCAGCGAGTACGCGACGTCCGCGAGGCTGTTGACTGCCTCGGAGCCGACCGCGATGCTGCCGGTCGTCCACCAGACGACGGCTTTCGCGGCGACGAGGGCGAGGTTCGCAGCGAAGACGACGCCGCCGACCCGCCGGACCGCGCGTCTCCGGTCCATCGACACGACCTACCCCGCCCGGGTGGTTCGGTGTTTCGATTCAGTCGAAATCGAGGCGCGGCGCCCCAGAGTCCGTCTCGACGGCGGCAGGATGGTCGGCGAAGGCCTCGTGGAGGCGGTCGTAGGACTCGTCGAGGGCTTCGACGATGACCTTCGTGTCACTGATGACAGGCATAAAGTTCGTGTCGCCGCTCCAGCGCGGCACAACGTGCGTGTGAAGGTGGTCGTCGATGCTGCCGCCGGCCGCGCCGCCACCGAGGTTGAGACCGGCGTTGAAGCCGTCCGGCCCGAACGCGTCGTCGAGGGCGTCGAACGTCGCCTGCTTGAGACGCGCGTGGCTGAGCAGCGTCTCGTCGTCGAGGTCGGTGTAGTCGCCGGTGTGCGTGTGCGGGACGACCATGCAGTGCCCGGGGCTGTACGGGTAGTTGTTCAGCATCACGAACGCGTGCTCGGCGCGCGCGACGACGAGGTGCTCGCGGTCGTCGCCGCGCTCAGGGTACTCGCAGAACACGCAGTCGACGTCCTCGTTCTTCTCCTCGCGTTCCACCCACTCGATGCGCCACGGCGCGAACACCTGGTCCATAGGCGGGAGTTGGGAGCCCGCGTCAGGTGCTTTTCGGTGCCAAGTGTGCTAGTTGTTCACATTCACCGTTTTAGTCGGTTATTTACTGGTAGCGACGAAAATGACAACTGGAGTGGTACCGATGGCCAGCAAGACACCCCAGGCCGACGCGATGACGGAGCCGTGTCAGAACTGCGGGTACGAGACCCCGCACACGGTCACCGTCGAACTCCGGACGGAGAGTGCCGACGACCAGAACGCGGCGTTCTCCCGGGAGCCCTATCGGGTAGCGACCTGCCGCGAGTGCGGCGACGTGCGGGCCAAGCGGATGAACGACGCCTAGTTCGTCGTGATTTCGCAGCCGTCCTCGGTGACGATGAGCGTGTGCTCGTCTTGGCTGACGAGCGCGCCCTCGCTCTCCTTCAGTACCGGGTACGACCGAACGATGTCCGCCATCTCGAGCCGCCGCAGACTCATCTCCGCGCGCGGCGCGTCGACCCAGCGCGCGGCGAACGGGAGCCCGTCGAACTGTTCGAGGTCGTCCAAGAGTTGGCGCGCGCGGCGGTCCCGGACGCTGCCCTCGCCGACGACCTCGTAGATTTCGGTGGCCGAGCCCTCCGAGACCTTCCCCGTCCCGTCGGTGGCGAACGGCTCGATGGCGAGCACGTCCCCGACCTGCAGTTCGGTGCCGGACTCGACCGAGCGGTTTGGGACGCTCGGCCCCGTGTGCGCGTCGTAGACGTCGACGCCGTGACCCGTCAGATTGACCACGGGGTTGTAGCCGTACGCCTCGATGACGTCCTGAATTTCGGCGCCGATTTCGCCCGTGTGGACGCCCGGTGCCACAGCGTCGACGGCAGCATTGAGGGCTTCCTCGGCGGCTTCCACGAGTTCGGGGTTGCCGGAGAGGTCGACGGTCGTCGCGGCGTCCGCGATGTGGCCGTCGACGTGCACGCCCACGTCCAGGCACACCATCTCCTCGCCGAACTCCGTGTCGTCGTCGGCGCCCGGCGCGGCGTGGCTGGCCTCCTCGTCGACGCTGATGTTCACGGGGAACGCCGGCTCGCCGCCGAGTTCGCGGATGCGCTCCTCGGCGAACTCCGCGACCTCCAGTTGCGTGACGCCGACCTCGACGCGGTCGGCTGCCTCCTCCATCACGTCCGTCAGAATGTCGCCGGCTTCCACGTACTTCTCGTACGCCTCGGAGCCGACTTCGACGCTGTCTGCCATGCCGTAGTCTTGGCCCGAACGCGGGAAAGAGGTTGCGGGATTGCGTGCTCGACGCTGGATTACTCCTCGAGGAACCACTCGACGTCGCCCCAGAACGCGTCGTCGGCGGCGCGCTCGGGCACGCTCGCGAACCAGTCGTCGGCCCACTCGTCGCGCTCGCTGCTCCGCTTCGCTTCGAGGTGGTCCATCGGCGTCGGCTCGTTCAGCGGCCGCGCGCGGAACACCACGTCGTAGCCCGTGGTCTGTCGCGTCGCCGACCCCGCGAGCCGGTAACTCGTCCGCTGGACACGCTCCACGCGATCGAGGTTGACCGCCAGCCCGGTCTTCTGGGCGACCCAGCGCCGCGCCACTGCCGCCCAGTCGTCGCCCGCCTTCACCGGACTCGCAGGTAGTCGCCACCCCTCCGGGCCGTTCACGAGTAATACGTCGCCGTCGTCGTTCAGCACCGCGACCGCAGCCGTCCCCGCCCACGTCTCGTGGCCGTTGAACGCGCCGCGGTCGTCGACCACCTCGGTCTCCTCGCGGAACAACACGTCCGTGCGCTCGCGGCACTGCTCGGGGTCCAGCAGACACGTTTTCGAGAAGCCGTCGTACGTGGGGCGGAGGGGGATGGTGAAGTGCTGGCGGCGCGCCAGCGTGGCAATCGCGTACGACGCGAGAGGTAAAGGACGCTGTGCCGGTTCGGAGTGCTACTCGCCAGCGGTGACGGCGCCGACGACGTCGCCGACGTTCATCGCGACGGCGAGCACCACCGCGAGCACGAGCAACACGAGCGTCGCGATGACGTTGAGCCGGGGCGCCGTGCCGTACGCGAGCATCGCGTACATCGTCGTGGTGAGGACGTCCGTCGTCCCGGAGACGAAGTACGCACGCACGAACTCCTCGAAAGAGCGAATCCACGCGAACAGGAACCCGGCGGCGACGGCGGGCGCGACCGCGGGCAGCGTCACGTCCCGGAACGCTTCGAGGGGGGACGCGCCGAGGTCGCGCGCGGCCTCTTCGAGGCTCTCGTCGAAGGCGGCGAGCCGCGCGGAGACGAGCAACACGACGAACGGCAGCCCGTAGACGGCGTGCGTGAGCACGGTCGGGACGAACCCGGGCGTCACGTCGAGGACGGTCCGGAGATAAATCAGGAGGCCGATGCCGAGCACGACGCCCGGCACCACCATCGGCAGGACGACGGCGACCCGGAACGCGCCCGACAGCGGGAAGTCGTAGCGCACGAGCGCGACGCTCCCGGGGACGCCGACGGCGGTTGCGGCAGCGGCCGCCAGCGTCGCGATGCTGAAGCTGTTGGCGACGCTGCGGAGCAACTCCTCGTCGGCGAGCGTCGCCCGGTAGTGCGCGAGCGTGAGCCCCTCGAAGGGGAACAGCGTCGACGCGTTCTCGGCGACCGAGAGCGCGACGATGAACACCAACGGCACCCAGAGGAACGCGAGCACGACTGCGGTCCACCCAGTGAGCGCGTATGAGAGTAGCCGGCCGCGCGTGGTCGCCGCCATCACTGCTCACCCCCGGCGGAGGCGCCGAGACGGGCGTATCGCACAGCGACGCCGAACGCGACGGCGACGAGCACGACCACGAACGTCGCGGCCGCGCTCGCGCTGGCGATGTTGTACGACTCCACGCGGCCGGCGATGAGCTGGCCGACCATCAGCACGGTCGAGCCGCTGAGGAACTGCGGCGCGACGAACGCGCCGAACGCCGGCACGAACACGAACAGCGACCCGGCGACGACGTTCGGGAGCGTGAGCGGCCAGAGCACGTCCCGGAACACCGCGACGCGGGATGCGCCGAGGTCGCGCGCGGCCTCCACGAGTTCGAAGTCCACGGCGTCGATGCCGGCGTACAGCGTCAACAGCATGTACGGGAACTGGGCGTGCGCGAGCCCGACGACGATGGCGGGGATGCCGAAGTCGAACGCGCCGACGGGACCGACGCCGAGCAGCGCCGCGAGGTCGTTGAGCACGCCACCCTCTCCGAACAGCAGGTACCACGAGTAGACCCGCACGAGGTACATCGTGAAGAACGGCAGCAGGACGAGGAACAGGACGATGCGGCGGCCGCGCTCGCGGCGAGCGAGCGCGTACGCGACCGGGAACGCCGTCACCAGACAGACCAGCGTCGTCGCGGCCGCGACGCCGATGGAGAGCGTCAGCGACTGGAAGAACGGCGTCGTCCAGAACGGCGTGCCGTCGAACAGCGCGGCGTAGTTCGCCGCCGACGGCTCCCAGATTATCTCGTAGGCATCGCCGATGCGCGCGAACGACAGCGCGACCATGAACGACAGCGGCGCGAGCAGCAGCGCGACGAGCAGGCCGCCGCTTGGCGCCAACAGCGCCGCCAGCCGCGTGCGTCGAGAGCCGAATATGCGCTGGAGTGCGCCGCTCTCCGGGGTTCTCGTGCCGTTCGCGTCGGCGTCGGCGCCCGCCATCTCAGGCCGTCTTCACTTCCTCCCACACCGACCGCCAGGCGTCCTCGTTCTCGACGGCCTTGAACGGAATCATGCCGTCGAGGCGGCTGGGGTCGATGGAGCCGTAGAGCTCGTTGCGGCGCTCCGAGAGGTGCTCGGAGGTCTGGGGGTTGACGCTGGGCGCGTGCCCCTCACGGGCGAGCGTCGCGCCGCTCTCGGGTGCGATGTACTCGTCGATGACTTCCCACGCGAGGTCGGAGTGGTCGGTCTGCTTGGAGACGACGGCCGCCTCGAACCACGACATCGACCCCTCCTTCGGCGTCGCCATCTCCACCCAGTCGTTGCCGTCGATCCACATGTTGGTGAGGTTCATGCGGCCGGAGTGGCCGACGTGGAAGTCGCCCTTCTTGATGCCCTTCACGAACGAGGCGTCGCCGGCGATGTAGCTGGAGAGCAGCGACTGTTTCTGGTCGACGAGCACCGACTTCACTTTCTCCAACTGGGACTCCGAGAGCGTGATGCGGTCGCCCTCGAAGGCGTCGTTGTAGCCGAGGTGGAGCGCCGCGGCGGTCATCGCCTTGAAGTGGTTGTCGTAGAGCGCGACCTTCCCGTTCAGGTCGACGCCGTCGACGCCCTCGAAGAGCACGCTCCAGGACTCCTCGTGCTCGGGGACGTCGCGGGAGTCGTAGCCGTAGCCGTAGAACCCGAAGCGAATCGGGACGCCGTACGGCGTCCCGTCGACCGACAGCTGGCCGTCCGTGAATTCCTGGAACTTCTCGTAGATGTTCGGGTAGTTGTCGAGGTCGTCCAGCGGCGCCGGCTCGACGAGCCCGGCCTCCGCGAACCGCGGGACGTAGTTGTTGTTCGGGACGGCGATGTCGTACTGCTCGTCCTGCCCGGACTGCCACCCGGAGAACATGTCCGCCGAGGACGTCGACTTCGTGATTTCGAGGTTGACGTCGACGGCCGACTCGACGGCCTCCACGACGTCGTCGCGGGCGTAGTGCTCCCACGTGATAACGTTGAGCGTCGGCGTGTCCGACCCACCGCCGATGCAGCCCGCGAGCGCCGTCGTCGTCGCCGCTGCGCCGGCGGCCGCGAGGAACGACCGGCGGTTCACCGTGCCGCGGCCGGCGCCGTCCCGGGCGCCGCTCGCGGTGTCGTCGTGCGTAGTCATTATAGTGGCCCACTGTAATTGCGCCCCGCGAATAAGGGGGCGACTACATGCAACACGTTCGCCGACGCGTGACACCGCCAACAGCCGTAATCACGAGTGTGTCACCACGAGCGCTCCCCTACTAGCATAATCCGCCGATTCGGGGCGTGACGGAAAGCGGCAACATAGTCGGAAGACAACGGGCGCATACGCGCCTACGGGCTAGCGTGAGTCGATGGACGCAGGTGCAGACGGACGCGGCGCCGCGACGGACGGGACCGACGGCGACGTCCTCGTCGAACTCGACGGCGTGCGAAAGACCTACGGGGAGACGACGGCCGTCGAGGACGTGACGCTGCGCGTCGAGCGCGGCGAGTTCTTCACGCTCGTCGGACCGTCGGGCTGCGGGAAGACGACGACGCTGCGGCTCGTCAGCGGGTTCGAAGCGCCGACGGACGGCGCCGTCCGCATCGACGGCCGCGACGTCACCGGCGTTCCGCCGGAACACCGCGACACGAACCTCGTCTTCCAGCACCACGCCCTGTTCCCGCACATGACCGTCGCGGAGAACGTCGGCTACGGCCTCCGCAAGGACGCCAGCGTCTCAAGCGACGAGCACGACCGACGCGTCGCCGAGATACTCGACCTCGTCGACCTCGACGGGTTCGGCGACCGGTCGCCGACGGACCTCTCGGGCGGCCAGCAGCAGCGCGTCGCGCTCGCCCGCGCCCTCGTCAACGAGCCCGCCGTCCTGCTGCTCGACGAGCCGCTGGCGAGCCTCGACCGCAAGCTCCGCAAGCAGATGCAGTCGGAGCTGCGCCGACTGAACGACGCCGTCGACGGCTCCTTCTTCTACGTCACCCACGACCAGGAGCTCGCGATGGCGACCTCGGACCGAATCGGCGTGATGCGCGACGGCGAAATCGTGCAGGTCGGCACGCCCGAAGACGTCTACCGGAACCCCGCGTCCCCGTTCGTCGCGGACTTCGTCGGCGACACCAACCTGCTCGACGGCCGCGTCGAAACCGCGGCCGGCACGCCGACGCTGACCGTCGGCGACTGGCTCTCGACCCCCGTCGAGACGGACGCCACCGGCGACGTCACCGCGTCGATTCGCCCCGAGATGCTCCAGCGCGTCGACGACTCCACTACCGACGGCGCGTTCCCCGCAGACGTCCGCGAACGAACCTTCCAGGGCGAATCGGTCCGCTACCGCCTCGTTCCCATCGAAGCAGCGGGCGACGTCGAACTGCTCGCGTCAGTCCACGACCCGAGCACACCGCTGTCCCCGGGAGACGAGACGACGTTCGCGGTCACCGGCGACCCAGTCGTCTTCGACGACTGACGGCTCGCTAGCGTTGGTATCGTACTCGGCTGCTTACGGTCTCTTGTTTCGTAGCAGTTCGGTACGCTCCGCGTTCGTTGTAATGTGGTTCTCGCTCGCTGCTGCTCGCTCCGAACCACGCTGCTCGCGGGTCGCTTCGCTCCCCGCTCGCCGTGACGAGAGCCCTCCCTACGGTCGGGCTCTCGCTGTCTGCATCTGCTCGGAGTTGAACGCCTCTCCGACCGTCCCGTCGCTCCCGAGCACGATGACGCCCGCAGACGACCCAGTGAGTTCGCCGAACTCCTCGATGGCGCGGTCGGCCGCTTCCTGCGCGTCGAGCCCCGATTCGAGGTGGCGGACGGCGCGCCGCGTCAGCGTCGTCTTCGCGATGTCCTCGCCCGCGCCGGTCGCGGATGCAGCACCCGCGGGCGCGGCGTAGAACCCCGAGCCGATTTGCGGGACGTCGCCGACGCGCCCCGCGAGTGCGAGCCAGCGGCCACCTGTCGACGTCGCTGCAGCGAGGTCCTGGCCGTCGAATGCGACCGCGCCGACGGTGTCGTGGTCCTTCGAGGACGCTTCGCCATCCCTCCCCTCGGGGTCTGTCGTGCCGAATTTGTCTTGAATCCACTTCAGGTGGTCGAGCGGGCTGCCCTCGGGTTGGTCGTCGAAGTCGTCCCAGCGCTGCTGAGTGTCCTCGCTCCAGAGGTCGCACTCCACGTCGACGCCGACGTCCGCAGCGAAGTCGACGGCGTGGACGCCGTTCAGGAGGACGTGGGGTGTCTCTTCCATCACGGCACGCGCGACCGAGACGGCGGCCTCGACGCCGGGCATCGACGCCACCGCACCAGCATCACGGTCGCTGGTCATCACGCCCCCATCCGTCCGAATCACGCCGTCTGACTGGACCGCGCCGCCCGTCCCGGCGTTGAACCGGGTGTCGGCTTCGAGCACGCGAATCGCGGCCTCGACCGCGTCCACGGGGTCGTCCGCGCTCGCGCCCGCGTCGGCAGCCTCGTCGAGTGCCGCCTGGCGCGGCACCGGTTCGTCCACGCTCGTGCCCGCGCCGCCGTGTACGATGACCTGCATACGCCGACCTGCCGGGCCCGGACGCTTAGTGTGTGCGGGTTCGGGCCGCGTACCGCGGGAGCGCGGCGGTTCCGCGCGCGCTACGTCACGTGTTGACGTACCTGCGCGAAACAGCAGTCCTTTTAGGCGCCTCGGGTGACCTTCATACGACTATGAGCTACGAGAACGTCGACATCCCCGAGAGTGGGGAGAAGATTACCTACGACGAGGACGCCGACGAAATCGAGGTTCCGGACAACCCGATTATCCCCATCATCTTCGGGGACGGCATCGGGAAGGACGTCGCACCCGCTGCACAGAAAGTACTCGACGCCGCCGCGGAAGCGACGGGACGAAACATCGAGTGGGCGCGCGTCCTCGCTGGAGAGTCCGCACGTGAGGAGTACGGCGAGAACCTCCCCGAGGAGACCGTCGAAGCCATCCGCGAGCACCGCGTCGCCATCAAGGGCCCGCTGACGACGCCCGTCGGCGCCGGCTTCCGCAGTCTCAACGTCGCGCTCCGCAAGAAGCTCGACCTCTACGCGAACGTCCGTCCGACCTACTACCTCGACGGCGTCCCGTCCCCCGTGAAGAACCCCGAGGAGATGGACATGGTGAACTTCCGGGAGAACACCGAGGACGTCTACGCTGGCATCGAGTGGGAGGCCGGCACCGACGACGTCGAGGAGGTACGCGACTTCGTCGAGGACGAGATGGGCTTCGACGAGACCATCCACCAGGGCGACGTCGGCATCGGCATCAAGCCCATCTCGGAATTCGGCACGAAGCGCCTCGTTCGCCGCGCCATCGAGTACGCCATCGAGAACGACCGTGACTCCGTCACGCTCGTCCACAAGGGCAACATCATGAAATTCACCGAGGGCGCGTTCCGCGACTGGGGCTACGAGGTCGCCGCCGAGGAGTTCCCCGAGGAGACCATCGACGAGGACACCCTCTGGGAGGAGTACGACGGCGAAGCCCCCGAGGACAAGGTCGTCGTCAAGGACCGCATCGCGGACAACATGCTCCAGCAGCTGCTGACGCGCACGGAGAACTACGACGTTCTCGCGATGCCGAACCTCAACGGCGACTATCTCAGCGACGCCGCGGGCGCCCAGATTGGTGGTCTCGGTATCGCGCCCGGCGCGAACTTCGGCGACGGCCGCGTGCTCGCCGAGCCCGTGCACGGCTCCGCGCCCAAGCACGCCGGCAAGGACAAGGCGAACCCGACCGCGCTGATTCTCTCCGGCAAACTGATGCTGGAGTCCATCGGCTGGGACGACGCCGCCGACCTCGTCCACGAAGCCGTCGAGGACCAGATCAGCGAGCACCGCGTCACCTACGACCTCGAACGGCAGGTCGAGGGCGGCGTCAAGCTCTCCACCTCCGAGTACGCCGAGGAAGTCGTCGAGCGCATCGAAGAACTCGCCTGAGGCGAGTTCTTCGGGCCATCGGCTCGCGCCGAGGATATCGAGGACCTCGCGTAACGAGGTCTTCGCGCCGTCTCTAACTCGCTTCTTCTTTCGCCACACCACCGGCCAGCAACGCATCGGCGACAACGCATATGCGTCTCGGTAGCGTACTTCGGGGCGTGCCAGAGGACGACGACTTCGGCGGCATCGACGTACCGGGGATGGAAGATATCGCGCGGGCCGAGCAAGAACTGTCGGTCCACGTCGAGCGCCGCACGTACGACAAGCCCGTCACGGTCGTCGAAGGGTTCGACCCAGAAGTCACCGACGTCGGCGACATGGCGACCACGCTGAAGAAGCGTCTCGGCGCGGGCGGCACGGCCAAAGAGACCAGCGTCGAGGTGCAGGGCGACCACGAGGACCGCGTGAAAGACATCCTCGAGGAGGAAGGATTCACCGTCGAGGACTGACGCGGCGAGCGTCAGTCCGGGTCGATGCGTCCGAGCACGTCACCGCGGCGGAACTCCTCGTTCTCCGCGACGGTCCGCTCGACGAGCGTCCCCGTCGCGGGCGCGGGCACGTCGATGCTGACTTTCTCGATTTGAATCTCGCAGACCGCCTCGCCGGCGTCGACGTCCCCGCCCTCACGGACGAACCAGTTCGCGACGACGGCCTCGTCGACGTCCTCGGCGTCCTCGGGCCAGACCGCGGCCGAGTCGATGGCCACCGTCATTTGATCGATTCGATGGCCGCCACGATGTCGTCTGCGCCGGGGTTGACCTCGTTCTCCAGCGGCCGCGAGTACGGCACCGGGACGTCCGGGAGCGCGACGCGCTCGACGGCCTCCAGCGAGCCGAGCGCACGCTCGGCGACCCGGGCGGTGACTTCGCCGGTCACGCCGAACGACTGGTAGTCCTCGTCGACGACGACGAGCCGGCCGGTCTTCTCGACGGAGTCGACGACGGTCTCGGTGTCGAACGGCACGAGCGTGCGGAGGTCGATTACTTCGACGTCGACGTCGCCCGCGAGTTCCTCGGCGGCTTCGAGCGCGCGGTGGACGTGTAGGCCGAGCGTGACGACGGTGACGTCGCTCCCCTCGCGTTTCATGTCCGCTTCGCCGAGCGGAATCGTGTAGTCTTCCTCCGGAACCGGTGTCTTCGGGCCTTCTGGCGCGGGCATCCAGCCGATCCCCATCAGGCGCTTGTGGAACATGTAGACGACGGGGTCGTCGTCGCGGATGGCGGCGTGCATCAGCCCCTTCGCGTCGTACGCCGTCGACGGCACCACGACTTTCATCCCGGGGAGGTGGGCGAATAGCCCGTACAGCGTCTGGGAGTGCTGGGCGGCGTCGTTGTACGTGCCGCCGACCGCGGTCGTGAGTACCATCGGGACGTTGACCGCGCCGCCGCTCATGTACGTGTTCTTCGCCATCTGGTTGTACACCTGGTCGAGGCAGACGCCGACGAAGTCCGCGAACATGATTTCCGCGATGGGGCGCATCCCTGCCTGTGCAGCGCCGACCGCCGCGCCGACGTACGCGGTCTCACTGATGGGGACGTCCATGATTCGGTCACGGCCGAACTCCTCGAGCAGGCCTTCCGTGGAGTCGAAGATGCCGCCGTAGTCCTGGACGTCCTCGCCCATGTAGAAGACGTCGTCGCTGGCGCGCATCTCCGCGGCGACGGCGTCGACCATCGCGCGACTCATCGTGAGTTCGCGGTCCGCGCCGCCCGTCCCGGGGTCGCTGGCGGGCTTGGACATCAGTCCTCACCCCCGCTAGCCGCGGCAGTACCGTCCACGAACACGTTCTCGTAGGCGTCCTCCGGGGCGGGCTCGGGCTGGTCGCGCGCCCACTCGATTGCGTCCTCGACGCGCTCCTCGGCCGTCTCGCGGATTTCGTTCAGTTCGGCGTCGTCGACGCCGTGCTCGCGGAGGTCGTCGGCGAGACGTTCGATGGCGTCGAGGCGCTGTGCGCGCTCCTGGTCCTCGTCGGGTCGGTAGCCTTCGGCGTCTCCCATGAAGTGCCCCATCCGGCGGTGGACCTGTACGTCGAGCAGCGTCGGGCCGTTGCCGTCCCGCGCCCGGCCGACTGCGTCGCGGGCGGCCTCGTAGACGGCGACGGCGTCGTCGTGGTCGACGCGGACGCCAGGCATGTCGAAGCCATCGGCGCGTTCGGCGGTGTTCTCGACGTCGGTGACGCGCTCGACGGGCATGCTAATCGCCCAGTCGTTGTCCTCGACGACGAACACAACCGGGAGGTCGTGGAGGGCCGCGAGGTTCAGCGACTCCAGGAACGCGCCCTGGTCGACGGCACCCTCGCCGAGGTACGCGACGGCGACGCTGTCCTCGTTGCGCTTCTGGGCGGCCATCGCGGCGCCGACTGCCGGGGGACAGCCCTGCGCGATGATGCCGCTGCACGCGAAGTTCACGTCCGGGTCGAAGAGGTGCATGTGACCGCCTTTCCCCTTGCAGAGGCCGGTTTCGCGCCCGAGTATTTCGGCGGTCATCCGCGGGAGGTCGACACCCTTCGCGATAGCGACGTGGTGCGGGCGGTGGGGCGCGGTGACCGTGTCCTCGTCCCGGAGGTGTGCACAGACGCCAGCGGCTGCGGCCTCGTGGCCGGCTGCGAGGTGGAGTTCGCCGGGAATCGTTCCCGCGGAGATGTCGAATGCAGGCTGTTTACCCTCCAGGTAGACTTCCTGCAGGCGCTCCTCGTAGTACCGCGCCGTCACCATGTCCTCGTACATCGACTGTATTGTGTTAGCGCCCACCATACTCGGTCGTGCGTCGGCAACCACGATAAAAGTTCGCGAAAGAACATGAATGATAGTCGCCAATCAGCGCTCGTCCGCGAGCGGATTCGCGGGCACGCCGACCTGCTCGTGGCGCCGATAGACGTAGGCGGCGGCGACCAGCGGAGCGACGAGCGGGACGACCATCAGGAAGTACAGCGCCGATGGGTTCCACGCTCCCGTGGCGGCGAGGTACTGTTTGTCGAAGTAGACGAACGCCGGCGAGCACAGCGCGAGCAGGAAGCCGAGCGCGACGACGGCGAACACCGGGAGCATCGCGACCGCGTCCGGCGGGAGGACGACGCTGAGCGCGAGCGTGACGGGGAACGTCGCCGCGAGGAGTGCAATTGGCACCCACCAGCGGTCGCTGCTCCCGTGTCGGCGGGTGAGTCGGTCACGACGGAGACGACGACACGGGCCGGTATCAGTATTGTCCATGTTCGCGCCGACAGCGAGCGCGTGGGGACGGGACGTTTATCAGCGAAGCCGCCCGAATCGGAGGTGATGACGTACGCGGTCGTCGGCTGTACGGACTGTGGCGCGCTGTGGGTCGTGGAGGGACGCCCCGACACCTCGGGGTGTCCGCGCTGTGAGCGGCGCCACCAGTTCTCAAAGCTCCGGAAGTTCGTCCAGGCCGACGACGAGGACCACGCCCGCGAGGTGCGGGCGTCGATGCTGGCGAACCGCGCGGGCCACGGCGACGCGTTCGCGGAGCTGGACGACTTCACGACGCTCGGCGACTTCGCGGAGGACGCCGGGATGAGCGACGAGGAGTTCCTCGACTCGGCAGGCGTGGACGTCGAGGAGGTGTCGGCCGTCGAGGAACGCGTCGAGCAGTCCGGGCGCAGCCTCGGGAAGCGCGAGGCCGTGCGGACGGCGCTGCGCGAACTCGACGAACCCACGGAAGCGGAGGTGAAGGCGTTCGCGGCCGAGCACGGCGTCGACGGGGAGTACGCCGAGCGCGCGCTCGACAAACTCCGGCGTGCTGGCGACGTCACCGAGTCCGGCGACGGGTTCCGGCTACTGTAGCCGGCGACCCACACGTTCTTGCCGGTGGCTGTGCGAGGTTCCGACGATGGACGGACGGCTGGCGCGAGTCTGGCAGGTTGTCGTCGGTGTGACGCTCGTGAGCGCAGCGGTCGTGGTCGTGCTGGCGAGCACGGACCCGTCGTGGCCGGTGCCCGGCGTGTCGACGCTGGCGGCGCTGGCTGGCGTGTTCGTGGCCGGGTTCACGCTCGCCGCAATCCTGCGCGTGCTCGCCGGCGAACACAACTACGGCGTCGGGAACCTCCTCGCAGTTATCGGCTGGCTCCTCCTGCTGTTCGGCGAACTGTTCGAGAGCGAGGCCGCGACTGTCGGCGGTATCGCGGTCGTGCTCGCGGCGGGCTCGTACCTCGTCTGGCTGGCCCTCGATTAGAGCGGGCCGCTGGGGAGCGCGCGCAGCAGCGTCAGCACGAGGACGAGTACCGTCAACAGCAGCTTCAGCACCCGGAGCACGCGCACCGCCCGCGACCGTCCCTCCGGCTCGTCACCCGAGTGTGCGTTCATATTCCAGTCCAGGGAGTGCGGTAAAATAACTCCGTGTCTGCCGCGGGGTGAAACTGAAAGTGCTCAGAACGTGGCGGCCAACAGGACCGCGCCGGCGACGCCGACGCCGGACAGCCAGCATACGACGTCGAGCGGGTCCGGAACGGGGAGGATGCGGTCTGGCTGGTGGTCCGACGGGTCGCCGGCCTCGGCCCCGACGAGGACGCTTCCAGCCGCGGTCTCGATGCCGGCGTCCGTGGCACCGACGACGGCGGGGACGACCAGTAGCGGGACGCCGAGCGTCAGCACGCCGAGCAGTTTCAGGGGGAAGTCCACGAGCACGGCGACGCCCGCTAGCAGGGCGACGGTGACGGGGCCAGCGACGACGCCGTAGCGAAGCGCCGCCGTACGGAGGGAGTCGCTCGCCATGCGCGGCGAATCGCGACGCCGCCGGAAATGTCTTCTCTTGAACAGTTCAGCGGCCGAGCTCGGCGTGCGCCGAGGAGAGGTGGCGGGACGCGAGCGCGGCGAGCAGGCTGAGTTCACCGGCGAGCGCGCCCGCGGCGATGATTTCTGCGAGCGCGTCGGCGTTCGTCCCGGCCGGGTCGCCGCCCCCTCGCACGCCGAGCACGTCCAGCGCCTCGCGCTGCGTCGGGAGTTTGGTGCCGCCGCCGACGGTCCCGACTTCGAGGCTCGCGAGGTTCACGGAGGCGTACAGCTCGTCGCCCCTGTCTTCGACGGTCGTGATGGCGTTCGAGCCCTCGACGACCTGCGCGGCGTCCTGCCCGGTCGCGAGGAAGACGGCGGCGACGGTGTTCGCGGCGTGCGCGTTGAACCCGAGGCTGCCGGCCTTCGCGGAGCCAATCAAGTTCTTGCGCATGTTCGCTTCCTCGATGGCTTCTGGCGTGGTGTCGAAGCGCTCCTCGACGACGTCCCGGGGGATGGTGACGTCCGCGGTGACGGTGCGGCCGCGGCCCTCGACGGCGTTGATGGCGGCGGGCTTCTTGTCCGAGCAGAGGTTCCCGGAGAGCGCGACCAATTCGGCGGGCGTCTCCGCCTCCACGACGTCGGCGGCGGCCTCGGTGGCGATGGTGGCCATGTTCATCCCCATCGCGTCCTTCGTGTCGTAGGCGAACCGGAGGAAGACGCTGTCGCCGACGACGTACGGCGTGACTTCGGTGAGTTCGCCGTGGCTCGTGGTGCTCTCGGCGGCCTCGCGGAGCGCGTCGACGTTGTCCTCCACCCACTCCGCGACTTCCGCGCCCTCAGTAATGTCCTCGACGCGGAAGACGGGTGCGCGCGTCATCCCGACTTTCGTCACGCGGGCGTTCGCGCCGCCGGCCGCGGTAATCGCCGAGCAGCCGCGGTTGACGGAAGCGACCAGCGCGCCCTCCGTCGTCGCCAGCGGGAGGTAGAACTCGTCGTCGGCAGCGCCGCCGTTGACCGCGATAGGGCCGGCGACGCCGAGCGGGAGTTGGGTGCCGCCCGCGAGGTTCTCGATGTTCGGGTCGACCTCGTCGGCGTCGAACGCGAACGCGCCCGTGGCGTCGAGGTTGGCGTCGGTCTCGCGTTCGAGAACTTCGCGGCGCGCGGCCGCTGCGGTGTCGGCGTCGGCGTGGCCTTCCAATTCGTAGAGCCGGAGGTCGCCGTCCTGCACGCGGTCGGCGAGGTCGCTGGCGTCGGTCATACCGGGGCGTCGTCGGCGCGAGGCCCTGAAGGTTGCCCTTTCACGTGCGACGGCCGACTCCCCGAGGTAAATAGTGGGTTATATCACTCAGTAATCGAGAGTCGCGGGTATGACAGTCACCGCGATGCTGTCGGTCGCACCGCTGGACAGCCCGGACGTCGACTTCGACGCTCAGATAGCGAAGGCCATCGACGCGCTCGACGACTACGACGTGCGCTACGAGACGCACCCGATGGAGACGACAATCGAGGGGGAGAGCCTCGACGAGGTGTTCGCTGCGGCGCAGGGTGCGACCGAGGCCGTGGCCGCGAGCCGCGTCAGCACGAACCTCAAAATCGACCACTTCCGCGAGGAGGACCTCGCCGTCGAGGAGAAAGTCGACCGCGTGGAGGCACACCTCGGGCGCGCCGCTGCCAGTGCCGACGCGCGCAACGGAGGGGCCGAGCAGTGAGCCGGGAGAGCGGCGAGCGTTCGTCGTCGCGCCGCGACTTCGTGGCGGCCGTCGGGAGCGCGACCGCACTCGGGCTCGCGGGCTGCATCGAATCCACGGACGCGAGCGAGCCGTCCACGACCACCGAGGGGACGACTACGACGACTGGCGGGACGACGGCGACCACGTCGGGCGAGCCGCAGTCGTTGAAGATTGGGACGACGCAGGCGTACGTCGACGCGGTGTCGACGAGCGCAGGCGACTGGGTGAAGTCGACGTTCGAGTCGGAGTACGACGTCGACTTCGAGTGGGTCGTCCGCGAGAACGAACTCAACGACTTCGTCCAGCGCAAACAGCAGGGCGTCGACCTCGGCGCGGACGGCTACGTCGGCGTCACGCCGACCGGACTGGTGCGCGCGGACCGCAACCTCGACGAGTCGCTGTTCGCGGCGTTCGACACCTCGCGCATCTCGAACAGCGACGACGTCGTGGACGCCTACCGCTTCGACCCCCAGCAGCGCGTGCTCTCGACGGGGTCGTCGTACGTCTGCATCGTCTACGACGAGAACGAGGTGGACGCCCCCGAGACCCTCGAGGACCTCACGAAGGACGCGTGGGCGGACAGTCTCATTCTCGCGAACCCGCAGAACACGGTAACGGGCCTGAGTTTCCTGCTGTGGACGGTCCAGGAGTACGGACCGGACGGCTACCTCGACTACTGGGACCGCCTCGTGGACAACGGCCTCCGGACCTCGGGGTCGTGGAACGCCGCCTACACCGCGTACTCGAACCAGGAGGCGTCGATGGTCGTCTCCTACAGCACCGACCAGGTGTACGCCTCCCAGAGCGAGGACACCGACATGGCGCGCCACCAGATTGCGTTCCCGAACGACCAGGGGTACGCGTACGTCTCCGGCGTCGCGCAGTTCGCGGACAGCGACAACGGCGACCTCCTGCACACGTTCGCGGACTTCATGCTGGAGGCCGAGACCCAGCGCGAGGTCGCGGTGAAGAACGTCGGCATCCCGACGGTGTCGGATGCCAGCCTCCCCCAGGAGATGCAGCAGTACGCCCACGTTCCCGAGAACAAACTCCAGTACGGCTACGAGACGCTGCGGGACAACGCCGACGAGTGGCGCGAGGACGTGTCGCGTCGCATCGCCACGCAGTAGCCAGTCGCGGCGACCGCTTCCCTAATATCTATGCGGCCGGCCCTCCGCCTTCGAGACATGACTGCGGCAGCCGACCTCGTGTTGCGCAACGGCGAGGTCCACACGCTCGGCGACAGCGAGGAGACCTACGACGCGCTGGCGATTCGGGACGGGCGCGTCGTCCAGCTCGCCAACGACTACGACGTCGGATTCCTCGTCGGGACCGGCACCGAGGTAATCGACCTCGACGGCGGCGTCGTCCTCCCCGGGTTCGTGGACGCGCACACGCACATGGAGACCGTCGGCCAGTACGGTGTGCACGCGGACCTCCGCGGCGCGAGCGGCCCCGAAGAAGTCACCGAGCGCCTGCAGGAGCGAGCAGCGGAGACGGACGACGAGTGGATTCTGGGCTACGGCTACGACGAGTCGACGTGGGACGCCGACGACCTCCAGCAGTCCGACCTCGACGCCGTCAGCGAGGAGCGGCCGGTGGCAGCCATCCGCGAGGACATGCACACCGCGACCGTGAACGCCGTCGTGCTCGACGCGTACGGCGAGGAGTTGCCCGACGGGGACGTGCTCGGCGACGGGCGCATCGTCGAGGATGCCGTCGAAGTCGTCTACGAGGCGACCGAACCCGGCCCCGAGGAGACCGAGTCGCTGCTGCGCGCGGCCCAGCGGGAGGCCAACGAGCAGGGCGTGACGTGCGTCCACGACATGGTGCGGCAGTCCCACTCGCCGCGGGCGTTCCGCGAATTGGACCTCGCCGACGAACTGACCGTCCGGGTGCGCCTGAACTACTGGAGCGACCACCTCGACGCCCTCCTTGAAACCGGCTTGTGGACGAACCACGGCTCTGAGATGGTCGAAGTCGGCGGCGTGAAGACGTACACTGACGGCAGTCTCGGCGGCCACACTGCGAAACTCTCCGAGCCGTACGCGGACGCCCCCGAGGAAACCGGGCAGTGGGTCGTCGACCCCGACAAACTCCGAGACTTCGTAACACGTGCGGACGATGCCGGGCTCCAGGTGACCGCGCACGCCATCGGCGACGAGGCAATCGACGCCGTGCTCGACGCCTACGAGGAGTGCACAGACGCCGAAGCGAGCCGTCACCGAATCGAGCACGCCGAACTCGCCAGCGGCGACGCCATCGAGCGCATGAACGAGTTGGGCGTGGTGGCGTCGATGCAGCCGAACTTCCTCAAGTGGGCCGGCAGCGAGGGGCTCTACGAGGACCGCCTCGGCACGGAACGCCGCGAGGCGAGCAACCGCTTCCTGGCCTACCGCGACGCGGGCGTCCCGCTCGCGTTCGGCAGCGACTGCATGCCCCTCGACCCTCTCTTGGGCGTTCACTACGCCGTCAATCCGCCCGCAGAGTCGCAAGCACTCTCGGTCACGGAGGCACTCCGTGCGTACACCGCGGGCGGCGCGTACGCCGGCTTCCACGAGGACGAGATGGGGACAATCGAGGCGGGCGCGTTCGCAGACCTCGTGGTGCTCGACGAGTCGCCGTGGGAGCAGCCCGAGGCAATTCGGGACATCGACGTGCAGGCGACCGTCGTGGACGGCGAGGTCGTCTACCGCGCGGACTGACGCAACGAATACGTGGCTGCGCGGGCTACGGCCGCCCATGTCCGCAGCCGCCCTGCTGCTGTTCGTCGGCGTGTTCGCTGTCGTCGCGCCGCTGGCGCTCTACGTGTTCGTCCGGTCCGAAGCCGAGAACACCGAGCGCATGAGCCGCGAGGAAGCCCGCGAGCGCGTATCCCGCGAACAGGACGACGACCGCCGGTAGCGCCCGCTACTCCAGCAGCGTCTCGCCGGTCATCGCGGTCGGTTTCTCGATGCCGAGCAGGTCCAGTAGCGTCGGCGCGACGTCCCGGAGCGCACCGTCCTCGCGGACGTCGCTGGCCCTCTCTTCGCTCTCCTCGGCGGGGAGGTGGACGAACGGGACGGGGTTGAACGTGTGCGCGGTGTGGGGGTCCTCGTAGGTGCCCATGTCGTCGGCGTTGCCGTGGTCGGCGGTAACGCAGACGTCGGCGCCGGCGTCGCGGAGTGCGGGGACGAGCCGTGCGAGTTGGCTGTCGACGGTTTCGACGGCCTCGATGGCGGCCTCGTAGTCGCCGGTGTGTCCGACCATGTCGGGGTTCGCGTAGTTCAACACGAGCACGTCCGGGTCGTCGGCGTCGAGGACGTCGAGCGCGACGTCGGTGACGCCCTCGGCGCTCATCTCGGGCGCGAGGTCGTACGTGGGGACGTCCGGGCTCTCGACGATTTCGCGGCGTTCGCCCGCGAATTCGACCTCGCGGCCGCCGTTCAGGAAGTACGTCACGTGAGGGTACTTCTCGGACTCGGCGACCCGCAGTTGGGTGAGGGAACGCTCTGCGAGCACCTCGCCGAGCGTGTCCGCGGGGCGCTCGGACTCGAACGCGACCGGGAGGTCGAACGTCTCGTCGTACTCGGTCATCGTCGCCACCGGCACCTCCGGTGGGTCCGTCGAGACGCCTTCTTCCTCCCAGTCCTCGGGGCGGATGTCCGCGAGCATGCGGACGAGTTGGCGCGCGCGGTCCGCGCGGAAGTTGCAGAAGACGACCGCGTCGCCCTCGCTGAGCGCGTCTCCGCCCCGAACGATGGTGGGTTCGACGAACTCGTCGGTGTCGCCGCGGTCGTAGCTCTCCTGGACTGCTTCGACCGCGGACTCGGCGCGGTGGTCGCCGTTCCGGTCAACGATGGCGTCGTACGCGCGCTTCGTGCGCTCCCAGTTCTGGTCGCGGTCCATCGCGTAGTACCGGCCGATTACGGTGGCGACGTCGCCGGTGTCGTACTCGTCGGTGACCTCCCGGAGGGTCTGGAGGTAGTTCTCGCCGCCGTGGGGCGCGGTGTCGCGGCCGTCCGTGAACGCGTGCGTGGTCGCGGGAAGGTCGCGGCTCGCCGCGCACTCAAGGAGTGCGTGGAGGTGTTCGTGGTCGGAGTGGACGCCGCCGTCGCTGACGAGGCCCATGAAGTGGACGCGGCCGCCGGTGCGTTCGACGTGGTCGAGCGCGCCGCCGATGGCGTCGTTCTGGCAGAGTTCCCCGTCCGCAATGGCGTCGTTGATGCGGGTGTACTCCTGGAGGACGACTCGGCCCGAACCGATGGTGAGGTGGCCGACTTCGCTGTTGCCCATCTGGCCGCGCGGGAGACCGACCTCGCGGCCGTGGGTGGTGAGCGTGCCGGAGCCGCCGCGGCGCGAGTACTCGTCGAAATTCGGCGTGTCCGCCGCGAGCACAGCGTTCAGTCTGTCGTGGTCGGCGAGCCCCCAGCCGTCGAGAATCACCAGCGCGGCCTGCATGTTCGGGGGTCCGCAGGCCGCCCGTATTTACGTGTCGTCTCCGGCCGGTGCGTCAGTCGCCGTCGGGCGCGCGGGCGTCCGCCGTCGCGTCGACGTCGAACTCGGCGCCGCAGTCCGCACACACCATGTGGCGACCGGGAACAGTTCGTTGGGCCGCGACGAGCCCGCACTCGGGGCAGACGCTATACGGTCGCTCCTCGGCGGGTGCGCCGGGCTCTACGGCCATCCGAATCCAGGCGTCGGAGTCGGCTTCGTCGTAGAGTTCCACGCCGTCGTCGGTACGTCGCCAGTTGACCGTGGAGTCGCCCTGCGACATCTACTCCACCCTCTCTCCCCCGGCCATTTAACTATTCTGACAAAACTTACCTCGTACGCGAGTAAACGCCGCCACCTGGCGATTAGCGCGAGTAAAGAAGTCGGCACTCGTGGCCGCGCGAACGACGGACTATTTGGCCCTCCGCGCCCGAGGGGAGGCCATGACCCTCGACCCCGTCCACTTCGACGGCATCGCGGAACTCGCGAGTCAGATTCGCCACGAGGTGGACGCCGAGGAGCACCGCGACGTCGCCGAGGAGACGTGGGCGAACTACCTCGACCCGCTCTACGGCGACGACGGTCCCGTCCTGGAACCGCTCGCAGAACAGCGCCGCTCGGCCGCAGACCTCGAGGAGTTGGCGCTCCAGCCGTCGCCGTTCGACACCGCCCACGGCCTCGACTCGGGCACTATCAACCCGAAGACGTTCAAGAACGGGCTCGTGCTCGACCTCGCGCAGGCCGCGATGAGCGCGACGCCCAGCGACCTCGACCTCCATCGCTCGCGCACCGTCATCACGAGCGTCCACTCCAACGACGCCACCGTCCGCACCGACACGGACTGGAGCAAGTGGGACGAGGGGTACAGCCGCGGCCGTATCGTCCATACCACGCCGCTCGCCCGCGATCAAGAGCGCGTCGTCCACGGCCTCGCGCTCTACCTCGCGGAGAGCCACCACGCCCTCGAACACGCCGACGACGTGGGCGACCTCCTGCTGCTCGATGGCCCGGTCTACCCGAAGCAGTTGGTGAATTGGGCGGACCGCCACGCGAGCCTCGCGGACCTCGTCACCGAGAACGAACTCGTCGGCGAAGTCCTGGAGAATTACGTGCGCCTCGTCGAGCGCTTCGCCGAGAAAGACGTGCCGCTGGCGGGGTTCGTGAAGAGCCCGGCGAGCCAGGCGCTCGTACGCGCGCTCCGCGACCGCGGCCGGCCGACGCCGTGGGCCAGCGACGCCGCGTTCTTCGGGCAGGTGCTCGAACGCCGCAACTTCGACGGGCAGGACTACCACCGCATCACGGACGAATTGGCGTGGACGGGCTGGTTCACGTCCACGCTCGGCGCGGACGGCGTGTTCGCCGACGCGAGCGAACTCGGCGTCGAACGCGAACTCCCCGCGGAGTGCTACGAAGTCGCGTTCTTCGTCGTCTACGATCCGCGCACCGACCTCGTCCACAAGGTCGAACTGCCGCGCGCGTTCGCCGACGGCGAGGACTGCCGGGACGCCGTCGAGCGCTACGTCACCAGTCAGGTCGCCACGGAAGCCGGGCCGCCCAAGCCCGTCGGGAAGGCCGATGAACTCGCGCGCATCGGCGCGACCGAGAAGGAAGAACTCGTCCGCAAACTCGAACGCTCCTTCGACAGCCGCCGCGACGAGAACTACGACGACCAGCGCTGGGACACCTGATTGCGCGGCCCACGAACCCGCGTCCACCTTTAAGCCCGGGGAGCGGAGAGCTCCGAGTGAATGACCGACCGCGCCATCGAGACGCGCAACCTCACGAAGCGGTACGGCGACGAGACCGCCGTCGAGGGACTGGAACTCGCCATCCCCGCCGGCAGCGTCTACGGCTTCCTCGGCCCGAACGGCGCCGGGAAGACCACCACCATGCGGATGCTCACGACGCTCACGAAACCCAGCGACGGCACCGCGACAGTCGCGGGCGCGGGCGTCGCGGACCGGGACGCCGTCGTCTCGAACGTCGGCTACCTCCCCGAGGAGCCGCCGCTACACGCCGAACTCACGGGCCGCGAGCAACTCCGCTACATCGCCGGCCTCCGCGACCTCCCCGAAGCGGAAGCAGAAGCCAGAATCGACGACCTGCTCGACCGCTTCTCACTGGCCGGCGACGCCGACAAGCGCATCAGCGCGTACTCGAAGGGGATGAAACAGAAGGTCGGCATCATCCAGGCGATGCTCCACGACCCGGACGTGCTCTTCCTCGACGAACCGACGTCGGGGCTGGACCCGCGGGCCGCCCGCACCGTCCGGGACACCATCGCTGACCTCACCGAGGGCGACGCTACCGTCTTCCTCTCGACGCACATCCTCCCGGTCGTCGACGAACTCGCGGACACCGTCGGCGTGCTCTACGACGGCCGCCTCGTCACCGAGGGCTCGCCGGAACACCTCAAGACTCGCGCGGAAGCCGGCGACGAGCGCACGCTCGAAGACGTCTTCCTCGAAGTCACCGGCGGCATCGGCGACGCTGCCGAGGAGGCCTGAGATGCCCGCGTTCCCGGACCCGAACCACGCCGTCCGCATCGCTGCCAACGAGCTCCGCATCGCGTGGCGGAAACTCCGCGGGAAGAGCACCGCCCAACTCGCGTCCGTCGGTATCGTCGCCGTCTTCGGCGTCGCGTTCACCGCGGCGGCCGCCTACGGCGCGTACCTGGGTGGCCGCGGCCTGGCAGAGAACCCTGGCGAACTGAGCCAGCTCGTCAGCCTCGTACCCGCCGGCCTCGCCACCATCACGCTGTTCATGGCGGCGTACCTGACTGTCGTCCAGCTCGGCGACATCGACGTCCGCGACGGCTACCTCACCACGGTCCCCGCCCGCGATGTGGTGGGTGGCCTGCTGCTCTCGGGCTACGTGCGCGCTGCCGGCCTGTTCACCGCGCCACTGTTGGTCGCGTCGGCTGCGTTCGCGGTCGGCGCGCGCTCCCCGCTGACGTTCCCGCTCGCGGCGCTCGCCGTGCTCGCGCTCACTGCGACCGCGTTCCTCGTCGGCTTCCCAATCGGCGTCGGCATCGCCTACCTCGCCAGCCGGTCCGCAATCGTCGTGCGGTTCAAGACGCTCATCGGCGCCGCCGCGTTCCTCGCGTACTTCGGACTCATCGTCTCCGGCACGTTCGACGAGGCCATCGACCCGATTCTCGGCGTCGCGCAGGCCTCGCCCGTCTCGTGGTACGCCGACCTCGCCGTGCTCGCGGTCGTCCCCTCCGCAAGCGCCGCGAAAGCCGGCGTCGTTCTCGCTGGCTCCGTCGTCCTCGGTGCGGGTGGCGTGCTCGCTAGCGTCCGGCTCTCCGAGCGCCGCTGGTACACCGAGAGTGTCGAGGCCGGCGAGCACGAGACCGACTCCGTCTCCGGCGGCCGCCTCGACCGCCTCGTCGGGCGGCGGCCCGCGTGGGTCGCGCGGAAGAGCTGGCTACGCGCCCGTCGCGCCCCCATCAAACTCGTCTTCGTCGCGTACCCCGCGTTCCTGCTCGTGACGCCCGTGCAGGCGAGCGTCGAAGCCGGCCACGTCACTTCTTCACTTCCGCCCTCTATCGCACTGTACGGCGCGTGGATGACCGGCGCCGCGTTCACCCTCAATCCGCTCGGCGACGAGGGCGCAGTGCTCCCTGTCACTGCGATTTCAGGCATTTCGGGCCGCGACTTCGTCGGCGGGCTCGTCGTCGCGAGCGCCGTCTTCGGCGTCCCACTGACGGTCGCCGTCGCTGGCGGGCTCGCCGTCCTCAGCCCGCTCCCGCCAATCGCGCTGGCGTGCACGGTCGTCGCGGCCGCGGTCCTGCCGGTGCTCGCCGCGGCACTCGCGGCTGGCGTGGGCACGACCTACCCGAAGTACCACGCCACCAGTATCAGCCGCAGCCGCGAGGTCGTCGTCCCCTCGATGTGGGCGTTCGGCGTCTACACGCTCGCGTTCCTGCTCACTGCCGGCATCGCCACCGCCGTACAGGTCCCTGCGGCTGCCGGCGCGCTCGCAAATCTCCTCGGTATCGCTGACGCCGCCGCCCACGTCGGCGCGCTCGCTGTCGGCGTGCTCCTCGCAGGAATCCCCGCGACTGTCTCCGTCCGAATTGCGGTGCGCGCGTTCGACGACTACACCGCCTAGAGTTCGGCTTCGTGCTCGGGCTCGACCTCGATGTCGACGTCCGCGGGATCGACGCCGATGCGCGCGAACTGCGTGCGGACGTGCTCGCGGGCCGCGTCCAGGGCCTGCTCGCGCGTGTCGAACCCGCGCGGCATCGGCGACTCGAAGGCGACGTTGACGTCCTTCCCACCGACCTCTTGGGTGCTCCCACCGCTCTCTACCGCGTAGAACTCGTCGCAGACCCAGACGTACGGCGCTGCCTCGTCGGGCGCGCCCTTGAACGACGGCGCTTCCTCGCCGCGCTCGTACAGCGTCCCCGTCAACGTCGTCCCGGCCGCCGAACCGCGCACCAGCAACATGCACGACCGTACGAACGCGACGGGCATAAGCACGCGGACACCGGGCACGGAGGGAGGGAAAGGGGTTAGTGCGCGGCCCGCCACTCCGAGAGCATGAGCGACCTCGGGGACTTCGCGGACCACGACCGCGGCGACGACGCGGACGCCGCCGAGAGCGACGCCGACGACTTCGAGCGCCCGGACCTCGACGACACTGGCAGCGACGACGGGCTCGGCGCGCTCGCCGTCTCGGAAGGCCTGCGCATCCACGAAGACGGCCAGGAGACCGCGCTGAAGGCGTACGTCACCGCGAGCAACCGGTCGTCGGTCCGGCTCGGCTCGTACCTCGTCGCGCCGTACCCCGGCGGCGAGAAACTGTTCTGCAAGATTACCGGCCTGGAGTACGTGCAGGCGTTCCAGAGCGACGATGCCACCGAGATTCACGCCCGGCGCGCGATGCGCTCGGAGAGCGTCGACGAGCAGGACTACAAATTCCTCGCGGAGTTGAAGCCAGTGGCCGTCCTCTACCGGGACGGGGACGACCTCAAGCGCCGGATGGCCGACCGCGTGCCCAAGCCGGAGACGGTCGTGCGAGCGGCCGACGACGCCACCGAAATCAAGACCGGACTGAAGATTCCCGAGGAGGGTGTCTTCCTCGGCCACCTCTCGGTCGGCGGCGAGAAGGTGCGGACCGCGGCAGAGCCACCGACCATCGACTACCGCGTGAAAGACGACTACGAGGCTGGCGACCCGCTCGTCTTCCGGCACACGCTGGTTGCGGGTGGGACGGGGTCCGGGAAGACCCACTCCGCGAAGAACGTGCTCCGGCAGTACCTCCACGAGGACCGCCGCTACCCCGTGGACACGGGCGGCGCGGAGCGCCGGATGGCGGTCGTCCAGTTTGACCCGCAGGACGAGTACGCGCAGATGCACGACGACAACCCCGAAGCCGACGCTAGCGACGAGCGTCGCTGGGAGACGCAGGGACTCGCGCACGGCGGCCACGACGACACGGTCGCGTTCGTGCCGAAGGTTGGGTCGGCGTCGTACGCCGCCGATCACCACGACGCCGAACGCGTCGAATTCACGATTCCGTTCTCGATGGTGCGCTCGAACCCGTGGCTGGTCGCGTCCAGCGGCCTCAACGACAACCAGTACGGCGCACTCCACTTGCTGCTCGACCGGTTCTTCGGGCAGTATGGGCAGGGCGGCACGTACGAAGAGTTCTGTTCATTCCTCGACGACCCCGCACTCAAGGAGGAACTCGACGAGTCCGGGCGCGTCCACGAAGCGACCTATGAGGCCGTCTTGCGACGCGTCCACGGGATGCCGTCGGGGCTGTTCGACCAGGACGCGCGCCCGATTACCGAACTCGTGGAGGACCGGCAGTTCGTCCGTCCGGGCCGGCTATCGGTGGTCCCGACCTACCACATCAGCAACTCGCGGGCCGCCGAGACGGTGGTGCTGGCGGTGTCGAGCCTACTCGTCGACCAGAAACTCTCGAACGACCCGCGCTACGAGACCATCAAGGAGACGCCGCTCGTGGTCGGGATGGACGAAGCCCACAACTTCCTCGCGGACGCCGACAGCGTGCAGGCGAACAAGGTTGTCGGGAAATTCACGGAAGCAGCCAAACAGGGCCGCAAGGAGCGCCTCGGGCTGTTCCTCATCACGCAGGACCCCCAGGACATCGCGGACCCCGTGTTCAAGCAAGTG
>NZ_JAJJZG010000008.1 GCF_021028995.1 Halobacterium sp. KA-4
TCCTCCCGGAAGCCACAGTCGCCACGCCGAACGTCCCCGAGGCCGAACTCCTCGCGGACGTCACAATCGAGGACGACGCCGACCTCCGCGAGGCCGCCGACGCCGTCCGCGACCTCGGCCCGGATGCGGTCCTGCTGACCGGCGGCCACCTCGACGGCGACCCCGTGGACGTCTACGCCGGCGAGACGACCCGTGCGTTCTCCCGCGAGCGCGTCGACACCGAGGACACACACGGCTCCGGCTGCACGCTCTCCGCAGCCATCGCCGCGTACCTCGCCAGCGGCGACGAGCCCGAAGTTGCCGTCGAGCGCGGCGTCGATGCCACCGCACGCGCCATCGCGTCGGACCTCTCGCTCGGGTCGGGCGCTGGCCCTGTCGACCACGCCGCAATCGCAGACCGACGCGTCGTCGCCGACGGCGCACGTGCGGGCGTGAGCCCCAACACGACCGACGCCATCGACGCGGTCCGCGATGTCGTCGCTGCGCTCGAACGTGAGTGGCCGCCCGAACTCGTGCCCGAAGTCGGGACGAACGTCGCCGTCGCGCCGGCTGACGCCACAGAACCCGAGGACGTGGTCGCCGTCGACGGCCGACTGCACGCGACGAGCCGCGGTGTGCGTGCCACGGGCGGCGTCGCGCCGGGCGCGTCCAGCCACATCGCGCGCTTCCTGCTCGGCGTCCGCGAGCACGACCCGCGGATTTCCGCCGCCGGGAACGTCCGCTGGAGCCGGGCGCGCGAGTCGGCACTGCGCGAGCGCTGGGACGTCGAACTCACCGACCGCACCGAGGAGCCCGCGGACGCCGACGGGACGATGGACTGGGCCGCTCGCGACGCGATGGCCGACCGGGAGCGCGCGCCCGACGCCGTCGTCGACCGCGGCGCAATCGGGAAGGAAGCGATGATTCGCCTGGTCGCGGAAGATGCGGACGCGCTGCTGGAGAAATTCAGAACCGCCGCGTCACTCGAACGTGACGCCGACGTCGTGTAGACCCTCGTTGTGGAGTGCGAGGTCGACGAGCAGCGGCGTCAGCGACTCCACCTCGGCGGCGTTCGACAGCGGGCCCGCGTCGAGCGCGCGGATGCCCTCGATGCCCGCGGCGAGGTCGACGACGTTCTGCTTGGCGTCGCCGTCGTCGCCGACGACGAGCGTGTCGAGGTCTAACTCGACGTCGAGGTTCGCCAGCCGGTCGGCCGCGAGATTCTGGAACGCGCCCACCACGGACACCTCGTCGGGTGCGGTCTCCGCGACGAGTTCGGTGACGCTGCCCGCGCTCGGCGGGTTGTAGTCGAAGCCGCCCTCGCGCTTCTTCATGCCGACGGCGGGCGACACCAGGAGCGTGTCCTCGTCGAGGCGGTCCGCGATTTCTTCGACGAGGTCGGAGACGTGGTACGGCGGCACCGCCAGCACCACGACGTCCGCGCGGTCGGCCGCCATCTCGTTGGCGAACCCTGTGATTTTCTCGTCGACGCCGCGGCTGTCCAACTCGGTCTCGTACTCTTCGGCCTTCCCGCGGGCCCGCTCGGGGTCCCGCGAGCCGACCACGATGTCGTGGTCGGTGTCGTACGCCCACCGCAGCGCCAGCCCTTCGCCGATGTCGCCAGTCCCGCCAAGTAACGCGATTCGCATACCTCACTGTCTCCCGGCGCGCGGTTAAGAATTGTGTGGGCGACTATCCGATGTGGGTCTCGACGTCCACGCCCGTGAGTTTCCCGAGTTCCTCCCACTCGTCGTCGCGGGCGTGGCGGCGCTCGACGGTCACGTGCTCGTCGCTGGTCTTTGGCGTCGTGAACCGGAACAGGACGTTGTCCGCCTCCAGGTCGCGGCCCTCGGCGTAGAACCCCTGTTCGCCTTCTTCGGCTTCCTCGAGTTCGACATCGTGCTCCCACTCGTCGTCGACTTCGATGTGCACTGGGCCGGCTTCCTGCTCGCGGAGAATCGTCACGAGTTCGTCCATGTGGGTGGCTGCGACGGCCAGCGTGTTATGCGATGTGGCCGTGCTACCGCGGGTCGACGACCTCGGGGAGGTCGTTGATGGAGTCGAGCACGCCGTCCGCGCCCGCGTCCTCGTACTTCCGGCGGCCCTCCGGCCCCGTCAGCCCGCCCGTGAGCACGCCGAACGCGTAGTACGTCCGGTCCGGGTCGGCCTCTCGCGCGTTCACCACCGTCTCGATGTCGTCGAGGGTGTCCCCGACGAACGCGACTGACTCCGCGCCCGTGCGCTCCGCGAGCGCAATCAGCGCCCGCGGATTCGGCTTCCCCTCCTCCCAGTCGTCCATCGTGAACCGGTACTCGTCGGGTACGTCCAGCCCCACGCGGTCCAGCGCGATTTCGGCCTCCGCCTCGGGGCGGCCCGTCAGCACGCAGACCGGGAACTGGCTGGTGAGTGCGTCGACTGTCTCGGGCGTCACGATGACCGGCTCGTCGTTGATGTACCCCTCCTCTGCGGGGAGGTCGGGTTCCTTCCCTTCCAGTTCCTCGTAGAGGTCGGTGCCGAGGTAGAGCTGCTGGAACACCTCGCGGAGCCGGTCGGGGCGCCAGTCCTCGCGCACGCGCTCGACGCCGCCCGGGTCGAGGTGGGACTCGACGACTTCCTCCGCGCCCGCCAGTCCACCGCCGTGTGCGGCGACCTGGTCCGTGAATTCGCCGACATCGCCCGTGTACCCCTCGCGCGAGGCGAGCACGAACAGCGCCGCCGCGTCCGTCAGCGTCCAGTCGTTGTTGAACCCGCCCGCGTCCTTGAATTGCTGGACGGCGGCCTTCTCGATGGTGTCCCCGTAGACGTACTGGACCGACTCTACGATGGCGCGCCTGTAGGAGTCCGCGACGTCCACGAGCACGCCGTCGACGTCGAGCACGACCGCGTCCACTTCCATACCACCACCGACGCGGCCCGCCGAAAAGACAGTTACGTCCCCGGACGCGCCGCATCGCCGCGCTCCCGTGCGACGTACAGCGTCCCCGAGGCGACGGTCCGTCGTTCGACTGGAACTGTGGGTTGGTCGCCGCCCAGCGTCGTGAACAGACACGTCGCGTCCGCTGTCTCCGCCACGGCGACGAGCGCGCTGTGGAGTTCCGGTGGACAGTTCAGCGCGTACACGGCGTCTGCATCCGCGTACACCGCGGAATCGGGGTCGGTCACGTCGTCGCGTACGAACGCGACGCCCTCGGGGCACTCGCGCTCGTGGACGTCCGTCGCGGTCACATCCCGCCCGCGCGCCGCTAATTCGGCTGCCACGTCCGGCCGCTGGCCCACGCCGACCTCGACGAGTCGCTCGTAGCCGGCGAGCGCGTCCACGACCGCGGGTGGGTTACCCATGCCGGGATGTTTATGCCTCACGCCGCTTAACTTCGTCTTGATGCGGGTCGACATCGTGCCCGTCGGCGACGTTCCCGCGAACGTCAAACGCGAGGCCTCCGCCAGCCTTCGGAGTATCTACGACTGCGACGTCGTCGTCGCGACAGAACAACCCGTCCCCGAGAGCGCGTACGACGACGCCCGCGGCCAGTACCGCGCCGCCGAATTCATCGACGTCGCCACCCGCGCCGGCAGCGGCGACAAGACCATCGCCATCACCCCCGAAGACCTCTACTACCGCCGCCGCAACTACGTCTTCGGGCTCGCGTACCTCGACGGCCGCGGCTGCGTCGTCTCCACGTACCGCCTCCAGACGTCCAGCGACGGCGGCTTCTCCGAACGCCCCGCCAGCGACGTCTTCGCGGACCGCGTCCGCAAGGAAGTCGTCCACGAACTCGGGCACACGCTCGGCCTCGAACACTGCGACAACAACCGCTGCGCGATGAACTTCTCCCCCACCGTTCAGGAAGTCGACCGGAAAGAACAGCACCTCTGTGGGAGCTGCCAGCGCACTGTTTTCTAGAACGCACTTTTTGCTGTGGGAGGGCGCCTGCGGCCGCTCGCTGGCAAAAACTTGCGGAAAAAGCACTCCTCGCTTCCTATGGTCGCTCGTCGGCCTCGCGGCTTCGCCGCGAGTGAACCGCGAGCGCCATATGGCGCTCGCGGATGCTTGCTCGTCGGCTACGTAGGTTCAAGTAGGAGAGCGGAGCCAACCCGGCCTGTGACCTGACAGTCGCCGCGGGCCGGCGGACGCGGAACGGCGGCGGACCGGCTCGCGGACTCGAACGCCGCCTGCAAGCCACAGCCGTCGCTGGTGCGTTCTGAGACGGGCGACTCGGGAGAAAGGCCTCGTCACAAGGGGCTCGGAGGGGGTAACTCCTCGTCACCGTCGCCCGGGAGTACGGTAGGGGCTCCCGGGAGAAGAGCCTTTCACTCCCGTCCAGCGGCTTCAACGTATTTCTTGCTGGCCGTCGAAGCCCGGGGTATGCGCCGTCTCGCAGTCGTCAGCGACACGCACGTGCCGTCCCGCGAACCCGAGATTCCGGGGTTCGTCGAACAGGAACTGGAGGACGCGGACGTCGTCGTCCACGCCGGCGACTTCGACAGCGAAGCCGCCTACGAAACTGTCGAGTCGCTGGCCGGCGGCGACCTCGTGGCCGTCCGCGGGAACATGGACCCCGTCTCGCTGGGGCTGCCCGCAGTGGAGACGCTGTGGGTCGAAGACCGGCAGTTCGTCGTCGTGCACGGCAGCGGTCCGCTGTCCGGCTACGAGGACCGCGTCCTAGAAACCGTTCGCGAAGAGCGCGACGACGAGGACGCTATCGGTATCTCCGGGCATACGCACGAGGTCACCGACGAGACCGTCGACGGCGTCCGCCTCCTGAACCCGGGGAGCGCGACCGGTGCCGAGCCAGCCGAGGAGGCGACGATGCTGACCGTGGACGTCGACGGTAGCGACGTCGACGTCTCCGTGGTGCGAGCGTAGAGTGGCCGTCGTGTCCGGTACCGCCGGGGCTTTTGTGAGGGGCGCCGAAGGCCGAGTATGCACGCGTTCGCGGTGCCGGAGTTTCCGGAGGTGCGTTCGGGCGACAGTCTCGCCGACCTCGTCGCCGAGCGCACCGACCTGCAGGACGGCGACGTCGTCTGCGTCGCCAGCACGGTCGTCTCGAAGGCCGAAGGACGGACGGCGTCGCTGTCGGACTACCCAGCGGGGCCGCGCGCCCGTGAAATCGCCGACCGCCTGAGCGAGATTACGGGCGAACAGAAGGACCCCCGGTTCGCGCAGGCCGTCCTCGAGGAGTCCGTGGACCTGCTGATGGAGGCGCCGTTCCTGTTGACGGAGACGACGTTCGGTCACGTCGGCGTGAACGCCGGCATCGACCGGTCGAATACGGGCGGCGCCGACTTACTGTTGCTCCCCGAAAATCCGACGGAGAGCGCCGAGCACATCCGTGAGGGCTTGGATGCGGACGTCGCGGTGGTCGTGACCGACACGTCCGGGCGGCCGTTCCGGCACGGCCAGCGCGGCGTCGCGCTCGGCTGGGCGGGGATGCCAGCATCCCGGGACTGGCGCGGTGAGACGGACCGCGACGGCCACGAACTCGAAGTCACCGTCGAGAGCGTGGTGGACGAACTCGCGGCGACCGCGAACCTCGTCTCCGGCGAGGGCGACGGCGGCACGCCCGTCGTCGTCGTGCGGGAGTTCGATTTCGGCAACCACGACGGCAGCGAGGAGTTGTACCGCGAGGTCGACGGTGATTTCGTGCGGCAGGCGCTCCGGGGGTGGGAGTATGCGCGGGATTGAGCTGGCCCCCGAGATTCCCGTCAGCGAGGTCGCCGACCTCGCCTCGCAGGCGGAGGCGGCCGGATTCGACGCGGTGTTCGCGTCGTGCCACTACAACAACCGCGACCCGTTCGTCGCGCTCGACCGCATCGCCGCCAGCACCGAGGACGTGCAACTCGGCCCGGGAGTGGCGAACCCCTACGACACGCACCCTGTGAAACTCGCGTCGCAGGTCGCGACCGTCGACGAAGTGAGCGACGGGCGCGCAGTGCTGGGGCTGGGCGCGGGCGACGCGTCGACGCTGCGCAACCTCGGCGTGGAGCGCGACCGGCCGTTGCGCCGGGTGCTGGAGGCGATGAAAGTCTTGCAGGACCTGTGGGCGGGCGAGCGCGTCGACCATGACGGGACGTTCGTCGCGCGGGACGCCGGCCTGAACTACGAGGTCGGCGAGGTCCCGGTGTACGTGGGCGCGCAGGGCCCGCACATGCTCCGGATGGCGGGCAAGCACGCGGACGGCGTGCTGGTGAACGCGAGCCACGAGAAGGACCTCGCGTGGTCGGCCGACCGCGTCGCGGAGGGCGAAGCCGACCGGGTGGTGGACGGAGACCCGGACGTCGCGGCGTTCGCGTCGGTCTCCATCGCGGAGGACGCCGACGCTGCGCTGGAGGCGGCGCGGCCGCCGGTCGCGTTCATCGCGGCGGGCGCAGCACCGCCCGTGCTGGAGCGCCACGGTATCGACGCCGAGCGCGCGAGCGACATCGGCGACGCCATCGAAGCCGGCGAGTTCTCGGCGGCGTTCGAGAAGGTATCCGAGCAGATGCTGGCAGCGTTCTGCATCGCGGGCGACCCCGAGGACGTCGCCGAGCAGTTGGCGGCGGTGGGGGAGCACGTCGACAGCGTGGTAGCGGCGTCGCCGCTCGGACCGGACCGGGAGAAAGCAGTGTCGTTGCTCGCGGACGCGTTCGACGCTGCGGACGTGTAACTACTGGGCGCGGCGCTGGCGCTGCGTGGCGGTGTCGGGAACGAGCGATTCGGCGAGCGCGCCGAGGGTGAGCGCGCCGAAGCCGCCGGCGGCGAGCGTGACGAGGGCACCGCCGACGAGGACGAGCGCGGCCGAAATCGGGTCCGTGCTGGCGGCGGTGACGATGTTCTCGGCGAGCGAGACGGCGTTGTCGATGAACCAGACCATGTGCGGCCGTGTGTGAGCCGGTGCCTTAGATGCTCCGGGACGGTTATGTCGGTCGCCGCCGAATCTGGGGGTGTGTCCGACGACGCCACGCTCGACGCGTTCGCGCCCGAGGAGACCGAGAGCGAGCAGGAGGAGGAGCGCGACAGTGCCGACGCGACCGACGCCGCGCCCGTGACGAGTTCGTGGAGCGACGCATCGGTCTGCGAGGCCTGCGGCGAGGCCGCGGGCCGTCGCTGGCTGGACGACGGCGAGCGCGTATGTGCGGCCTGCAAGCGCTGGTCGTGAACCGGCACTGTCGTGTGTGACCGAGAAACATACAAGTGACTGCTCTCCTACCGTTCGACAACTGACGACCGCCGCCCGGCGCTCGCATACCATGACAGACGCACACGATACCCACACCGTCGCCGATTCGCGGGGCGGCGCGACGACCGCGATGTCGATACCGGACGCCGGCGACCTCGCGGGCCGCGTCGTCGAGAACATCGAGACCGTCGTCGTGGACCAGCACGACACCATCGAGCACGTCCTGACGGCCGTCCTCGGCGGCGGCCACGTCCTCCTCGAAGACGTCCCGGGCGTCGGGAAGACGATGCTCGCGCGGTCGGTCGCGCGCTCGTTCGACGGCGACTTCCGGCGCGTCCAATTCACGCCCGATCTGCTGCCGACGGACGTCACGGGCGTGAACGTGTTCAACGAGAAGACCCGCGAGTTCGAGTTCCAGCCCGGGCCGGTGTTCGCGAACGTGCTGCTGGCGGACGAAATCAATCGCGCGCCGCCGAAGACCCAGTCGTCGCTGCTGGAGGCGATGGAGGAGGCGCAGGTGACTGCGGACGGCGAGACGCGCGCACTCCCGGACCCGTTCGTCGTGGTCGCGACCCAGAACGCCGTCGAGCGCGACCGCGCGTACGAACTCCCGGTCGCGGAACTGGACCGCTTCATGAAGAAACTCCGACTCGGCTACCCGGGCCGCGAGCAGGAAATCGACGTGCTCGACCGCGCGGTCGGCGGCCACCCAATCGACGACATCGAGGCCGTGGCGTCCGTCGAGGACCTCCGGCGCGCTCGCGCCGCAACCGCGGGCGTGGAGGTCGCCCGTCCCGTCAAGGAGTACGTCACGGAGCTGGCGCGGTACACCCGCGACCATGCCGCGCTCGGCGTCAGCCCCCGTGGCTCGATTTCGCTCCTCCGGGCGTCGCAGGGCCGCGCGGTCCTCGACGGCCGCGACTACGTGGTGCCCGACGACGTGCAGGCCGAAGCCGAGCCAGTACTCGCGCACCGCATCCGCGCGGAGGCCGGCGGGACGCTCGGCGGGGAGCCGGCGCGGACGCTCGTGCAGCGAGCGCTCCAGCGGGTCGCCGTGGAGTAGCATGGCGACGACGAAGCTCACGCGCCGCGGGAAGGCGGTGCTCGCGGTCGCCGTGCTCGGCGTCGTGCTCGGGTACGCGTTCGGCGGCCGCAGCCTGAACGCCGTCGTCGTGCCAGCGGCCGCGCTTCTGGGGGTGACGCGGCTCTACGTCCACACGTTCCCGGAACCCAGCGTCGAACGAACCGCGCCGAGCGAGGGCTATCAGGGCGACCGGCGGACCGTCGAACTGGTCGTCGACGCGGCGCAGCCGTACCCGGCGACGATTCGGGACCGGCTCTCCGACGGGCTGCGCGGCGACAGCGAGCGAGACGCCGAGGCGGACGGGCGCACGCTGACCTACGACGTCGAGTTAGCCGAGCGCGGCGTCGGCTCCGTCGGCCCGTGCTCGGTGCGCGCGACCGACCCGTTCGGGCTGTGGAACGTGGGGTTCGTCGCCGGCACGCAGGAGCGCGTGACGGTGTTCCCGCGCGTCCACGAACTCCGTGACACGGCGGCGCTCCTGTCGGGGTACGTGGGCGTGACCGACGACCGGGAGCAGTTCGCGGGCGTCCGCGAGTACGAGCGCGGCGACCCCCTGCGCGACATCAACTGGAAGGCGTCGGCGAAGCGCCCGAACGACTTCGCCGTCACCAAGTACGCCGGCGAGGGCGCGACCAACCGCGTGACCGTCGCGGCGGAGGCGGTCGGGCCGCGAGCGGACTCCGTCGCGGAGGCCGCCGCGAGCGTCGCCGTCCACCTCCTCGACGCGGGCGTCGCCGTCGGCGTGGCAACCGCGTCCGGGAACGTCGAACCGGCGCACGGCGACCCGCACCGCCGCCGGCTGCTCGGCGCGCTCGCGACGTTCGAGCGCGGCCGGCTCCCCCAACACCGCAGAGACAACGCCGACGTCGTCGTGCACGCGCCGGAGAGCGGCGAGCACGTCACCGTGACCGTCGGCGGGACGGACTACCGGTACACGGAGTTCGTCGGCCGCGGCGCCGGACCGGAGCGAGCGAGTAACGAGCGTCCCGCGAACCGCGGGGAGGTGTCGGCGTGAGCACCGCGCGCGTTCGAGACGCCGCGAGCGACTGGTCGGTTTCGTGGCGGAGCGTCGCAGCGGGCGGCTGCGTCGCCGTCGTCGTCGCGGCGTACCTCTCGGTGTTGTACGACGTCGTCACGGTCGTCGACGACCCGACGCTGTTCGTCGGGGCGGTGGTCGGCGCGGTCGTCCTGGCGGGCGTGCTGCGGGCACTCCCGTGGACGCACGCGCTCGGACTGGCGTCGGCAATACTGGTGGGCGGCCTCGCGCTCTACCTGTCGGCGGTTCCGCCGGCGTACTTCGACGCGCTGTCGCCGCTGCGCGTCCTGCAGGACACGGTCGCGCTGCTGACCGGCTACTCCGTGCTGCGGATGCCCGCCGCGGGCGCGTGGGCGACCGCGGTCGCGCCCGCACCGACGTTCCTCGCGGCGTACCTCGCGTTCCGCGGGCAGTACACGCGAGCAGCGGGGGTCGCGGCGGCGACGCTCGGGTTCTTCGTGTTGACTGGGGACAGCACGACGACCACGACGCTCGTCGGCGTGCTCGCGGCGGCGGGCGCGGTCGGGTTCGGCACGCTCGCCGCACACGCCGCGAGCGCGCGACAGACGCAGGTGTTGACGGTCGTGCTCGCGGTGATGGTAGTCGGGTCGGCGACGGTGACCGCGGTGCCGGGCGGACAGTCGCCGCTCGTGCCGGCGTCGTCGTCGAACCCGAGCGCGGGCAGCCTCGTGAGCGCGGACGGCTACGTCGGCGTGGGCGGCAGCCTCGACCTCGACCCGCGCGTCCAGTTCGTCGTCGGGTCCGAGCGCGCATCCTACTACCGGGCGGGCGTCTACGACCGCTACACGGGCGACGGCTGGGTGCGGACCGCGGACGTCGGCTCGGGGACGACGCCATCGCCGACCGGGGAGCGCGTGCGCCAGCGCATCACCGCCGAGCGCACGCTGGACGTGCTGCCGTCCGCGCCCGTTCCGCAGTCCGTGAGCGGCATCGACGCCGAAGTGGTCGACGGTGGCCTGCTCGTGAATGGGCCGACGCTGCGGTCCGGGGACACCTACGTCGTCGAGAGCCAGCGCCCGGTCAACGATTCCGTCGACCTCTCGCGGGAGACGGGTGCAGTCCCCGACCGCGTCGCGGCGACGTACCTCCAGTTGCCGGACAGCACGGACGACCGTGTGGTCGACCTCGCGGCGTCGCTGACCGAGGGTGCAGAGTCGAACTCCGAGCGCGCGGCCGCCGTCGAGCGCTGGCTGGAGGCGAACAAGCAGTACTCGCTGGACGCGCCGAAGCCCGACGACGACCTCGTCACCGAGTTCGTGCTCGGGGACGCGCCCGGCTACTGCACGTACTTCGCCAGCGCGATGACCGTCATGTTGCGCTCGCAGGGCGTGCCCGCGCGGTTCGTCACCGGCTTCACGCCCGGCCAGCAGGTCGCCGAGGACGAGTGGGTAGTGCGGGGACTGGACTCGCACGCGTGGGTCGAGGTGTACGTGCCGGACCGCGGCTGGGTGCGCTTCGACCCGACGCCGAGCGGCGAGCGCACGACCGTCGAACAGCAGCGCATCACAGAGGCGCGCGCGAGCGGGACCGAGGGCGTCGACGCGGCGGGCAGCGAGGATGGCACGTGGACGCCGACGAACGAGACGACCACGATGACGAGAACCGAGACGACGAGCGCCGGCGTCGGCGAGTCGGACGCGCCGACTGAACAGGCCGCGTACGGCGTCGGCAACCTCGAAGGCGAGGGTTCGGACCCGGCGAACGTGACTCCGCCGACTGGTCCGAATGGAGCGACGGGGAGCAGTGGTGGGCCGACGCTGCCGCCGGCGTCGACGCTGCTGGTCTGGGGCGTGCTCGTCGGCGGTGCGGTCGCGGGGGCACGGTACTCCGGACTCACCGCGCGTGCCTACCGGGCGGTGTGGCTGCGGTGGCTACCCCGCGGCGACCCCCGCGAGGAAGTCGAGGGGGCCTTCGAGCGCGTGGAGTACGTCCTCGAACGCCAGCACCGCGAGCGCGAACCCGGAGAGACGGTCCGCGACTTCGTCGCCGACGTCCGCGCTGACGACCGAGCGCGCCGGGTTGCGGCCCTCAGAGAGCGCGCGCGGTACGCGGGTCGCGTCGACAGAGCCGACGCCGCCGAAGCGAGACGGCTCGCGCGGTCGCTGGCCGCCGAAAACAGCCGCCTGCCCGACCCTCGGCGATAGTGTTTAATAGGCGGATTTCGTACGCACACGTGTAATGTCTGAGGTGTGCTCGACGTGCGGGTTGCCCGAGGAACTCTGCGTCTGCGAGGACGTCGCTAAAGAGTCCCAGCAAATCGAAATCCGCATCGACGAGCGACGCTACGGAAAGGAAGTTACCGTCATCGAAGGATTCGACCCCAACGACGTCGACCTCGACAGCCTGTCGTCGGACCTCAAGTCGAAGTTCGCGTGCGGCGGCACTGTCGAGGACGGCGAAATCGAACTCCAAGGCAACCACTCGGGGCGCGTGGAGGACTTCCTCCGCGACAAGGGCTTCAACGTCGCCTAACCCGCGCGTCGACGTCCACCACTTCTCTCTCAGTATTCGCGCTGCCGAGCCGCACGGTTCCCCAGTTTAGTTATTCCAGAAGACCAGCGCAGCGTTCAGAACGGGGATTCGGTCGCGGATTCGGTGTCGGGGCCTTCGTCGCTCTCGTTAGCGGCGACCTCGCCGTCCCAGCCGGTGATGCCGCTGGCGAGGCTCTCGACGCGCGCGTCCTCGTCGAGGCCCTCGTAGGACTTGACGAGTCGCGCGGCTTGCTGGCTGGCCTGCCCGTGGGGGCAGACGGTGACGACGCGGTCCGCGCCCTCGAGTTGGTCGACGGACTGGGGGAGGTCGGAGAACGGGATGTTCTCGCTGTTCGGGATGTGACCGCGCTCGAAGGCCGCCCGCGGGCGGATGTCGACGATGCGGACGTCCTCGCCATCGTCGAGGAGTGCTTCGAGTTCGTCGGCGGAAATCTCGCCGTCCATGTGCCGTACCTGGGTCTACGCGGAGTTACGGCTTGCGGTCGGGGAAGGAACGCGACTGCCACAACGACGAAGGGGCTGGTCATGTTATGTTTTACCATGCCACGTAGAAACGTCAACGTTCCGATGCGAGACCCGCGACGGGAGGAGCGCGAGGACGACCACGAGCACCGCCACCCGGTGCTCGCCGTCGCTGCGGTTCACAGGTAGCCGTCGGCCTGCGCCAGCAGCAAGCCCTCGATGGTGGCGTCGTTCGCTGGTGGCGCGCGAGCCACCGAGAGCGCCTCCTCGACGGGCACGCGCTCGACGGAGAGGAACTCGTTGTCGTCGAGGTCGCGGCCGACTTCTGTGAGTCCCTCCGCGAAGACGATGCCGCGCTGGTGGCGGAGCACGCCCGTCGCCGTCCAGAACGACTCGAGGAAGTGGACGTCGTCGGCCTCGTAGCCCGTCTCCTCGCGGAGTTCGCGGCGGCCCGCCGAGACGTACGACTCGCGGTTCGGGGTGGGCGCGACGTCCGCTGTTTCTTCACTCGATTCCTCTACGATTCCTGCAACCAATTCCATGCACTGCTCGCGAATCGTCGGTCGGTACTGGTCGACGAACAACACGTCCCCGTCGTCGACGGCGACGACGACGACCGCCGGCGGGAGTTCGGCCCAGTAGTAGTCTTTCAGCGAGCCGTCGGGCTGCTCGACGCGGTCGTAGCCGCCGTCGTACCAGCTCGTCTCGTACTCGGTCACGGCGTCGACGACCGGCCAGTCGTGGTCGCGCATGGCCGGCCGTACGCACCCGCCTACAAAGCCTCCCGGGGACTCGGCGTGGCCGGGAACAGCCTTTTCCCTCCGAGGGGCGGACCAACACGCGAGATGAGTGGGGGAGAGCTCTCGAAGACGGCCGGCCGCTACCTCAGCGCCATCCTGCTGGTGTCCGCCCAGGAGGGACGCCCAGCCAAGACCGGGGAGGTCGCCGACCGGCTCGACGTCGACCCCGCGACCGTCACCGAGCGCATGACCGACTTCGCGGAGCGCGGACTCGTCGACTACGAGCGCTACGAGGGCGCGACGCTCACCGGCGACGGCGAGACGGTCACGCGCGAACTCATGTGGAAGCGGTGTCTCGTCGAGAACTTCACGACCGACGACCTCGGGCTCGACAGCGTCGACACCGACTCCATCGGCGGCGCGCTCTCCGAGGAAGCTGCTCGCGCGCTGAAACGCCACATCGACCACCCCTGCACGGGGCGGTGTTCGGCGCCCGACGCGGACTTCGCGGAGTGCTGTCCGGACTACCAGGTGTCGCGGTAGTCAGAGGACCGGCTCGTAGAAGTTGCTGAACGCGATGCGGCGCAGCGTCGCGACGGCGGCGTCGGGCTCGTTCTGAAACGTCGTCGCCACCAGCGCGTCCGCGAACGGCACGTAGTGCCACGCGGCGTTGTCCACTTCGGTGCTCCCGTTCTCGTGGACTTCCGCGTCGGGGTGGTCGACTTTCGCGGCCTCGAACTCTTCGTAGTCGCCGACCTCGACTTCGAGGAGCGAGGCGAACATGGCTTCGCGGGCGGCGCCCACGACGTCGCTGGTGACGCGCTCGTCGTACTCCTCCTTGGAGAGTTCCATCGCGCGTGCGACCTCGCGGGTGACTGTCTGTGCGGCCGGCCCCACGCCCTCGAAGCGCTCGCGGACCTCGGCTTCGGTCGTCGGCGCGAGCACGCCACGCGTCTCTGTCATGCGCGAACGAACAGTCTGGACGCCCTACTGGGTTTCGGAGTCGTCGTCGCCGTCCTCGGGGTCGGGGCTCGCCAGCGACGACTCGTGGAGCTGCTCGGTGATGTCCTGTGCTTCGTCGAGAATCGCGGCGGCCTCCCCGGAGAGGTCGGCGTCGCCGTGCTGTTCGACGGCCGGCATCTCGTGGCCGTGCGGTTCGGTCACCGTCTCGGTGTCCGTCTCCTCGGCGTGCTCGGTCACGTCGGGGGCCAGCGACTCGGGGTCGCGGTCCTCCCAGTCCGGGACGGTGTCGTCCAGCCACGCCTCGTGGTCGCCGCCGCGGACCAGCGCCGTGAACGCGAGGTGGTTCGCGAGGTGTTCGCCGTCCGCCTCGTCGACGCCGCAGACCGGACACTCGTAGCCCATGCGCGGGGAGAGGGGCTACCGCCTAAAACGCGTCACGGTCTTCGAGGTTCGCGACGAGCACGTAGGCGTCCTCGCCGTCCGAGTAGTACTGCGGGAGCGTGCGCAGGTACTCGAAGCCGTGTTTCTCGTAGAGGTTCATCGCGGCGTCGTTGCTCCGCCGGACTTCGAGTTTCACGCTACGGACGCCCTGCCCGGCGAGCGCGGACAGCGAGCGCCGCAACAGTGCCGCACCGATGCCCTCGCCGCGGCTGTCCGGGTGAACCGCGATGTCCTTGACGTGGCCGAGGGGTTGGCGGTGGTTCGGAATCGTGTCCGCGACGACGTAGCCCGTAATCTCGCCGTTCGCGGCGACGGGGCCACCCGTCTCGCTGACGAGGAACGCGGGCGTCCCGACCTGCCGCTCGAACGCCGAGTACGGCCACGGCTGGTCGAACACCTCCTTCTCGATGCCGAACACGTCAAGCAGGTCCGCGCGGGTCGCCTGCCGGATGGCCGTGTCCGACGACGGCGGTGCGACGGTCGTCACGCTCCCCCCTATGGACACCGCGAATAAAGGCGCTGTGGCAGCCGAAGATTGCACGGCGCCGTCGCTGTCGGGCCGAGAAAGAAAGGAGAGAAAGTCGAGGCGCTTAGTCGTCGGCGGAGCTCGTCGCGCCACTGTCGCCGTGGCGCTGCTTCGTCAGCGAGAGCTTCCCGCCGGCCGCGAGCGTACGGCGCTCGCGGTCGGACGCGTCGAGGTAGGCGGTCGCCTCCCAGTCGTCGTTCACGCGGATGGTGAACTCCTCCTGGCCGGACTCGACGCCCGCGCGGGCGTCGTCGACGATTTCGACGTCGTCGCCCTGCTCGATGCGCTCGTAGGTCTCCTCGTCGATGGTGAGCGGAATCAGGCCGAAGTTGAACAGGTTGGCCTTGTGGATGCGCGCGAAGCTCTGTGCGAGCACCGCTTCCACGCCGAGGAACATCGGGCACATCGCCGCGTGCTCGCGGGAGGAACCCTGACCGTAGTTCTCGCCCGCGACGAGCACGCTGCTACCGGCGTTCTTCGCGCGCTCGGCGAACGTGTCGTCGATGCGCGAGAGCGTGAACTCCGAGAGCCGCTCGATGTTCGAGCGGAACTTGAGGATGTCGGAGGTCGCCGGGATGATGTGGTCCGTCGTGATGTTGTCGCCCATCTTCAGGAGCGTCTCGCCGGAGACGTCCTCGTCGATGGGGTCCTTGACGGGCACACTGGAGATGTTCGGGCCCTTGATGAGCTCGTCGTCGATGGCCTCGTCGGGCGTGATGATGTCCGGGTCGTCCGCGCCGTAGCCCGCGGAGTACTTGTCCGCGAGCTCGAAGCCGGGCGCTTCGAGGTCGCCGAGTTCGTCGGCGAGGTCGCGCGGGTCGACGATTTCGCCGGCGATGGCCGCCGCGGTGGCGACTTCCGGCGAGCAGAGGTACACCGAGTCGTCCTCGATGCCCGAGCGGCCCTCGAAGTTCCGGTTGAACGTCCGCAGCGAGACGGAGTCGCTGGCCGGAACGTGGCCGATGCCGATACAGGCACCGCAGGTCGCCTCGGAGAAGTTGACGCCGGCCGCCATCATCTCGGCGGTCCAGCCTTCACGGGCGAGCATCTCGGAGGCCTGCTTGGAGCCGGGCGCGACGATCATCTCGGTGCCGGCGTTGATCTGACGGCCTTCCAGCATCTTCGCCGAGGGCAGGATGTCCTCGTAGGCGCCGTTCGTACAGGAGCCGACGATGACCTGTTCGACCTGTTCGCCCTCGACCTCGCGGACGGGGACGACTTCGTCGGGCATCGACGGCTTCGCGACGAGCGGTTCGAGGTCCGAGAGGTCGACGACGATTTCGTCGGCGTACTCGGCGTCCTCGTCGGGGCTGAGGTCGACGAATTCGTCCTCGCGGTCGAACTGCGCGAGCCACTCCTCGGTCTTCTCGTCGGTCGGGAAGATGGAGGAGGTGGCGCCCAGTTCGGTGCCCATGTTCGTGATGGTGGTGCGTTCGGGCACCGAGAGCGTCTCCACGCCCGGACCCGTGTATTCGAGCACCTTGCCGACGCCGCCCTTCACGGAGAGGCGACGGAGGAGCTCGAGGATGACGTCCTTGGCGGTGGCCCACTCGGGGAGCTCGCCTTCGAGGCGGACGTTGACGACTTCCGGCATCTCGACGTGGTAGGCGCCGCCGCCCATCGCCACGGCGATGTCGATGCCGCCAGCGCCGATGGCGAGCTGACCGAGCCCGCCGGGGGTCGGCGTGTGGCTGTCCGAACCGAGGAGCGTCTTGCCGGGTGCGGCGAAGTTCTCCTTGTGGACGTTGTGGCAGATGCCGTTCCCTGGTCGGGAGAAGTACGCGCCGTACGTACCGGCTGCCGAGCGCAGGAAGCGGTGGTCGTCGGTGTTCTTGAAGTCGAACTGATAGGTCTGGTGGTCGCAGTACTGAGCCGCGAGTTCCGTCTGGACTTCGTCCATTTCGAGGGCTTCGAACTGCAGCCAGACCATCGTCCCAGTGGTGTCCTGGGAGAGCGTCTGATCGATCTCGATCCCGATTTCCTCACCGGGCTCGAGTTCGCCCTCGACGAGGTGGTCGTCGAGGATTTTCTCCGTGAGCGTCTGTCCCATAGCGTCCGAAGATGCCCCTTCGAAGATTATAAATCCCGCGTGTTTCAGGACTGGCGTATTCGCCTAATACGCGGCCTAAGACCTTATTTGCTCCATGTGAACCATCCACACATAGCGGTGGCGTCGACCGACAGAGCATAGGACTGCGAGCGCGACTCCAACGCCATGTACGAGAGCGGCGCGTTCGTCGCCGACCACGTCGAGCCGGTCACGGAAGCACAGGTCCAGCCCAACGGCGTCGACCTCACCGCCGAAGCCGTCCTCGAACAGCGCGAACCCGGCCGCATCGGCACCGAGGGCAAGACCATCGGCGACCGCCAGCCGGTCGAACCCAGCGACGACGCGGAGACGTTCACGCTCACCCCGGGCGGCTACATCCTCCAGTACGCCGAGACCATCGCCATCCCCGAGGACCACGTCGGCTTCCTCTACCCGCGGTCGTCGCTGATGCGCAACTCCTGCATGCTCAACACCGCGGTCTGGGACGCCGGCTACACCGGGAAGGGCGAGGGATTGTTGCAGGTCCACCACGAGGTCGAACTCGAACGTGGCGCGCGCGTCGCCCAACTCGTCCTCGCCGACGCCGAGCACGCCGACACCTACGACGGCAGCTACCAGGGCGAGCGCGTCGAGTAGTCCGGGAGGGGTACTTTTGGTGGCCGGCCGCGAGCACAAGAGCATGCACTGGCTGCGAGCGGCCGGCGTCGCCGTGACTGCCGCCGGTATCGCGGGCTACGTCGTCGGCACCGCCGCCCCGTACCCGGGGCGGGCGTTCAGCATCACCGCGCTCATCGTCGGCATCACGCTGTTAAGCATCACCGCTGGCCAGGAGGTGGCGGCGTGACCATCGACTGCGTCGTCTACGCGGCCGACGGCCTCGCGGAGTGGACCGACCTCGAAGCCGCGCGGGACGCCGAGGGGACGACGTGGGTGCGCGTGACCGACCCGACCGACGAGGAACTCGACAGCGTCGCCGACGCCTACGACATCCACGCGCTGGAGGTCGAGGACGTGCGCGGGGACGTGCGCCCGAAGGTCGAGGAGTTCGACGAACACACGTTCGTCCTCGTGAAGGCGGCGACCCTCCAGCGCGGCGACGTCGCGTTCGCCGAGGAACTCCACGTCCAACAGGTCGGGCTCTTCCTCGGCGACGACTGGCTCGTCACCGTCGAGCCCGAGCGCATCGAGGCCCTGGACGACGTCTGGGAGCGCGTCCACCGCGAGGAGCCGCGGCTCGCCTCCCGGGGCGCGGACTTCACCGCGTACCGCTGTCTCGACCGCGTCGTCGACGACTACTTCTCGATTCTTGACGACATCGAGGACGACATCGAAGTGGTCGAGGACGAGGTCGTGGACGCCGCCGGCGAGGACGTCCTCGAACGCATCAACGACCTGCGCCGCGACCTGCTGTCGGTGCGGCGGCTGCTGTGGCCGACGCGGGAGGCCGTCGGCGTGCTCGCGCGCGGCGACCCCGAGCAAATCGGCGAGGACGCCGAGAAGTACTACCGGGACGTCTACGACCACCTCGTCCAGCTCGTCGACCTCGTGGAGACGTACCGCGATTTAACCAGCGGCGCGCGCGACATCTACCTGAACGCGCTGTCGATGTCCACCAACGACGCGATGAAGAAGCTCACCGTCGTCGCCACCGTCATCCTCCCGTTGACGTTCGTCGCGGGCGTCTACGGCATGAATTTCGAGTACATGCCCGAGTTAGCGTGGCAGTACGGCTACCCGGCGGTGATGGTCGGCATGGGGGCGATGGCACTGATACTGATGGCATATTTCCGCCGCGAGGACTGGGTCTAAGCCTCGCAGACGTCGTCGAACAGTTCCGAGAACGTCGCCGCGACGTGTGCCGGCTGGTCGGCGGTGTCGAGGCCAGCGACGACGTGGGCGTCGTTCGCGGCCGCACACGACGTCAGCGCGTGCGCGAACCGGAACGCGGTCTCGGTGGACGTCTCGCCGAGTAGCACCGAGAAGTCGTCGACGTAGACGGTCGTCTCGCCGTCCCACGTCGACACGTAGTCGTTGACGAGTACGCCGACGCCCGCGACGTCCTCGACCTCGGAGACGGTCTCGACGGCACCCATCGCCGCAGCGGCGATGTCGGTGGCCGCGCTAGCGCCGGTGTCCGGCGTCGTGGCGGCGGCCGCCCGCGAGTGCTCCCCAACACTCACGACGGCGGCGCGCTCCGGACCGGTCTGGAACTCTCCGAGCCACGCTTCCGCGGCAGTCTCGTAGGTGACGCCGAGAACGTTCGACGACGGCGGGACGCCCGCGTCGGCGGCCGTCGCGTCAGCCCCAGTGACGAGAACGTGTGTCGAATCATCGGTAGGCCCCTCCCCTCGCATTCGTGTTCGGCTGATAATCTTACCCCACCGACATAAACTTTGACATGTAGTCTCTCTGGTGACACGAACGCACCCCACCGCCACACTTTTCTCCGCAGCGCGCCCGTTCGGGATATGCGGCTCAAGGAATCTCTGAAGAGCAGTTTTCTGGCGGGAGTGGTGCTGGTGGCACCGCTGGTCGCGACGCTCGTCATCCTCCGATTCGTCACGAACCTGCTGGCCGGCCAGATGCAGCCAATCGTCGAGGGAACCCGACTCGCCAGGTACACCGCCGACAACTACCTGCTCGCGCAGCTGGTCGCGCTCGCGGTGTTGCTCGTCGCAGTCACCGTGCTCGGCGCGTTCGCCAAACGACCCGTGGGGCGGCGCGTGTTCGGGCGAACCGGCCGCCTCGTCAACTTCGTCCCGGTCTTCCGCACCATCTACGGCAGCGTCAAGCAGATGGCGAACTCAGTCTCGACGCGGAGTTCGGACTTCGAGTCCGCGGTGTACGTCGAGTACGAGCGCGACGGCCTCTACCGGCTCGGCCTGAAGACCGGCGAGAGCCCGGGCGGCGTCGGCGACGTGGCCGGCGAACCCGCGCACAACGTCTTCGTGCCGGGCAGCCCCAACCCCACGCAGGGCGCGCTCCTGATGGTCCCGGAGAGCCGCGTCTACGACGCCGACCTCAGCGTCCGCGCCGCCATCCGCATCCTCATGACGACGGGCATGGCGGACGGCTCGGGGAACGACGCCATCGAACTGGACGACGACGAACTCGCCGCGATGGGCGTCGCCCCGGCCGACGACGACCGCGACGAGACCGTGGACCAGCCGTAAGTCGGCGCGCCACGGCCCCGCGCTCGGCGAAACCTTCACAAGCCACCTCCCGGCAATCAGTAAACTGACCCACATGCCGGTCTCGAACGCCCCGGGGCTCACCTCGCTGGACGCCGAAGCGATGCAGCGCGCGGTCGAAGACACCGTCGACGGGACGCTACGGTCGTTCGTCGAATTCACCGCCGACGACTTCGCGTTACTGTACGTCGACGACGTCACGCTCTCGTTCTACGACGACGAATCCCACATGCTGGACCACTTCGAGGAGATTCACTCCTACGTCCACATCGACTTCACCGAGACCGACTTCTTCACCGACCGGCTGTTCCCGCTCGCCAGCGACGTCCGCTATCACGCCACCAGCCTCGACGCCTTCACGCTCGTCCGCGTCTACTTCGACGACGAAGGCCTGTTCGTCACGCTCGACCGCGACGAGCCAATCGAACCAGTCGTCGGCGCCGTCGAGGACGTATACGCGGGCTGACGAGGGACCAGAAACCGCCCATCGAGGGGGAGTATCAGTGCACCTCACAGTGTAGGCGTCGAACGCCGTGCGGGTCGGAATGCGTCGACGGAACTCCCATCCCGACAGCCCTCGTAGGCGTTTTCGTATGTCGACGGCAACCGACGCCAGCGTGCAGTTGATTCGCAACGCCACCGCCCTCGTGGACGTCGGTGACACGACGTTCCTCGTCGACCCGATGTTCGCGTCACCCGGTGAGAATCCGCCCGTGCCGAACACGCCGAACGACCGCCGGAACCCGCTCGTCCCGCTGCCCGACGTCGACCTGTCCTACGACGCCGTCGTCGTCACTCACCGCCACCCCGACCACTGGGGCGAGGCGGCCAGCGACGAAGTCGACGCCGATGTGCCGCTGTTCTGTCAGCCCGAAGAGGCAGACGCCTTCGCCGACGAAGGCTTCACCGACGTTCGCCCCGTCGACGACGAAACCGCCTTCGAGGGCGTCGCCATTCACCGGACGCCCGGCCGCCACGGGCACGGTGAACTAGCCGAGGAGATGGCTCCCGTTTCCGGGTTCGTGTTCGAGGGCGACGAGACGGTGTACGTCGCTGGCGACACGGTTTGGTACGAGCCAGTCGAGAAAACGCTCGACCGGTTCAGTCCGGATATGGTCGTGCTGAACGGCGGTGAAGCACAGTTCGAACAGGGCGACCCCATCACGATGGGCGTCGCGGACGTCGCCGCCGTCCGCGAGGCGACCGACGCTACGGTCGTCGTCGTTCACATGGAAGCAATCAACCACTGCTTGCTCACCCGTGACGAACTCCGGTCGGCGACGGAGGACGTTCACGTTCCCGAGGATGGGGAGCAGGTCAGCGCGTAAGGCGAGAAGGTCCGGTCAAGTACGCCAGAAGTCGTCGCTATTCGTCGGTTCGTGGCCAGCGACACGCGCGTCGCTGTCCGGTGAGAGTTCTCTGAGAAGCGGGCGCGAAGGGCTATAAGGCTTAAAGCCGAAAAATTGGCGATTCACGGCCCCAAAGGGAGAAATCGCTATCGTGTGGTTCGCAACTGAGCGAACCATGGAACTCGAACCAATCGACCCCGAAACCGCGCTCGAATTGTACATCGCGGAGAAAGAAACAGCGGTCGCGGACGCGACAGTGTACTCGCACAAGTCGCGACTGGGCTTCTTCGTCCGGTGGTGCGACGAACGCGACATCGAGAATCTCAACGAGCTGACGGGCCGGCGTCTCCAGGAGTTCCGGCTCTGGCGGCGCAACGTCGGCGACCTCACCAAGGTCAGCGAGAAAACCCAGATGGACACTATCCGCGTCTTCGTGAAATGGCTGGAATCGGTCGACGCCGTCGAGCAGGACCTTCACCTGAAGGTTCGCTCACCGGACGTCACACCCCGAGAGAACAGCCGCGACGTCATGCTGGACGTCGAGGACGCAGAATCGGTGCTCGCCCACCTCGAACGCTACGCGTACGCCTCGATCCGACACGTCACCGCAACCATCCTCTGGCACACGATGATTCGGATGGGCGCAGCCCGAGCAATTGACGTCGAAGACTACGACCCCGAGGAGCAATCACTTCGGCTCCGACACAGGCCAGAGACCGACACGCCGCTCAAGAACAAACAGCGCGGCGAACGCATCATCGCACTCTCCGGTGAGGTCTGTCTCGTGCTCGACGACTGGCTTCGGGAGCAGCGACCGACGATGACTGACGACTACGGGAGACGGCCGCTGCTCGCGACGGCATACGGTCGCGTATCGAAAAGTACGGTCCGCCGCTTTTGTTATCAGGTGACTCGGCCGTGCGAGTACGGGCAAGAATGCCCCCACGACCGCAGTCCAGATGACTGTGAAGCAACGGTCGACGCCGAGGCAGCGAAGTGTCCGTCGAGCGTCAGCCCCCACCCGTTCCGCCGCGGCGCCATCACTCACTACCTCCACAGTGACGTCCCAGAGACCGCGGTCAGCGACCGCGCAAACGTGACCACGGACGTCATCGACCAGCACTACGACCAGCGCTCACAGAAGGAGAAAATGGAGCAGCGGCGCCAGTATCTGGACAATCTCTGAGTGTGGGGTCAGGATTGAGAGGGTGAAAGAGCAAAATCAGACTCGTAGCTACCTCCCAGGGACATTCTGCCTAAGGGGGTCTCTACGATAGCGAATCTATTTTGACGTGCTCAAGTCCGTACTCGTCGACCATAGTGTCACGGACCTCCTGCTTGGCAGTGAGATAGAGAATCTGCCATCCGTTGTTGGCGAGTCGCTGGAGAGTTTTGAAACCCTGGTCGAGCCGATCTGGGTCTGCCGCGAGGAAGGGATCATCGAGCAGAAGAAATCCAGGTTCGTTGCCGAGGAGCTGTTGAGCCAGCGACACGCGGGTGGAGAAGTACAGCTGGTCCTTCGTACCGTGGCTCAACACATCGGGCGTGAGCGTTCGGCCGTCACTGCTCTCTACAACGATTTCGTGTGAGTCTGCGTCGTATGCAACACCGGTATAACGACCGCCAGTTAGTGTTTCGAACGTTTGAGAGGCCAGGCCGTCAGGGTCGAACAAGTCTTCCAGTTTCTGCTCCTCTTGAGCCTTGACCTTGTTGAATATCTCTAGCGCTTTGCGTGATAATTCAGCGTCTCTTTCGATTTGGTTGACGACCGTCTTTAACTCGGCTGCAAGCGATTTTAGGCCTTCTTTGGAGTGAGTGCCCAGTTCGAGGGGCCCGTCGATAAACGGCTGAGTCGTCAGGTTCCGAGCACGCTGGTCAAAACCGTCCAACTTGCGGTCGTGTTCCGCAAGCCGGGCCTCGAGATCTTCAATTTCACCCGTCAGACGGTCGGCCTCAGCTTCGAGATTTTGTAAGTCAGTCTCATCATAGATTTCAGCATCTATCTCAGCTTCGTCGACATCAGCTACCAAACTCTCCAGTTCTTGCTCCCACGCGGCCGCCTTCTCGGAAGGATTGTCCACATCGAGTTCACCGAAACGATCCACGAGACTTTGCCAGGCGGCTTGACGGTCTGGCTCTAGATCTTCCCGGGTTTCGACGCGTTCTTCGTACTCGTCAATCGTAGCCACGGCAGTAGCCTCTAACAGTTCCTCGAGTCTGCTCTCTTGCTCGTCAATCTGCGACTGCAATTCGGATTGATCGCTACGGAGATTCTCAAGATCTTGCTCGGCATTCTCGCGCTGTTGGTCCGTTCTAGTTGCTCGCTCCTGGACTTGTGAGAGCTTGCTGTCGTAGGACTCGATAGCCGGTGCAACCTCCTCGACGCTCTCGACGCCGAAACCCGCATCTCGAGCCGACTGAAGCACCGACTCACGTGCGGTTTCGACGGCCGTGAGACGATTATTTGAACGGTTGTAGGCGACACCACTTGCGATAGCTGTGACGAGGAGGAGGACGCCGAACCCTAACACGGGGAGCGATCCCGTAATTGCTCCAGCAATACCTACACCGCCTGCGGCAAGCATCCCAGTCCCTGTAGCATATTTCGTTAGTGTGAGTTTCCGCTCAGCACTGGCTGCGTCGTCATTTCGATTTCGGTATGTCTCAATAGCGGAACGTACGTCATCAACCGCCGACTCCCGTCGTTCTAATTCCGTCTTTCGGGTTTCGAGGTCTTCCAGCGTCTCTACCGCTTCCTCAACTTCCGTTTCCTTCGCTTGGATGTCAGAGGTGAGGTCCTGCAGAGTACCGCGGTCACGAGCAATATCGTTTCGTAACTCACGGAGGTCCTCTAGGGTGTCCCGGTCGAATGCCTCGAGGTCGGTGAGCTTGCTACTAGTAACTCGGTACGTCTCGAGCTGGTCCGAGAGACGATCGTATTCGGCAACGGTCTTCGCTTCTTCCTGTGTGGCGAGTTGTTCCTCCGTCTCTCGAAGTTCCCGCTTGAGCCGTAGTCGGCTGGCATCCAATTCGTCCAGACTTTCCTCGTCGATTTTCAGCGTGTAGTCCCGAATGTCGTCGGCTAGGTCTTCGGCCGAATCACGGACACCCCCTGCGTTGTTATAAGATTGGTCGCTGGAGATGTTGAGGCGTGTCTCAGTGAGCCGCCCCCTGTCTATCAATTCCGACTGAATCGCATTAATCTCCGTCGTGTGGATGTCCCCGAGTTTCTCGATGAGAGACGTGTAGTACCCCTGGTAGCTGGGGAGTTTGAGGTCGCTATCTCGAACGACGAACACGCTCTGCAGGTGCGACGGTTCGATCGCGGAGATATCACAGAGTGACGTGGTTCCATCGCATTCGTACTGGTCACCACCGTTTTCGACGACGACACGGCCAGTAGGCGGTTCGCTCACGCGGGGAGAGGGATCCATTATGTCCGCTATGTCATGTTCAAGAAGTTGGAGTAACGCTTCGAGATACAGTGTCTTCCCCGCCTCGTTCGGCCCCGAGAGGACAGTGATTCCGTCATTACACGGTGGCCGACAGTCGTACAACGGTCCGTAGCGGTCGATTTCCGCAGTTTTGAGGCGCATCTCAGATCTCCCCTCGAGCCGATAACTGGCTGAATACTTCGAGTGTCCGATTGGTAACGTTCTCTCTTGTCTCGTCGTCCCAGTCTGTCTTTTCTATCTCGTCCTCGAACGACCGGAACAACGGATGTGATAGGACGTGGTCGACGCTCCGCGTCTCGTTCGTCACCGTTGCTGGCTCAGCTGCCGCGGTCAGTTCTTCGTGGAACTCTTCTTCCCCCATTTCGACGAAACCGTCGACGTGGATCGAAGCGTCCGCGCATTCAATCGCGTGTTGCTCAGACCACTCTCGAACGTCATCTAGTAGAGACAATTCATCACCGGGCACAGCTGTAAACCGTCGTGAGGCATAGTGATGGGTCTCCAGCGTCTCGAACCCGATTCCATCAGTAGGGTCGAGAATGCTCACGCGCCGTTGACCGGTTTCTGAAGTGCTCGTAGACGCTGGTGTTCCCGAATAGGTGAACTCGGCGCCTGTGGAGAACGATACTTTGTGTGGACTGTGATAGTGGCCGGCCAGATAGTAGTCGAACCCTAGTTCTGCGAGTAGTTTTTCCGTGACAGGGAAGTATCGTCTTGTTCCTTCCTCACCAGTTTCGTAGTCATCGAAGGGGGCATTCAAACTACAGTGAAGGAGGAGGACCTCCGTTCCCTCGAACTGTTCCCTGTCCTGTAGCGACAGTAAGAGTTCGTCGTCCGGCTGCTCCCTGTAGGGGAGTCCAGTAATGCGCATGTCCCCATCCGGTGCGGTCCAGTGGCCAAAGGGTTCCTCAGTGAAGACAGTACACGCATCGCCGAAGAAGACGTCACCACGGTACGCCTCGACGTCGTGGTTCCCAGGTATCAGAACGATCTCGAACGAACGTTCGGAGAACAGGTCGTTCCGTAGGTCGGTCCGGAGCTGTTCCATGTCCTCCGGGTTGTCGAAAAGGTCCCCGCCGATAGTGACGACATCAATGTCATTAGTTCCGGCTCTCCGAAGGAGTGTTTTGAGCGCCTCCTGACGTTCCGGGGCGTCCGGTGTCAAGTGGACGTCAGCGGTGTGGAGAACTCGTGTCATTATAGTCCAGAAACACAGTATATTGTCATAAATATGATGGAGTGGTTTTGCAAATTCTCCTAGACGAAGACAGTATTGCGGCGGTAGTTTCTGTAATCGGCCTCCAAGGCGCTACAGAACTTCAGGTGTAGGATGAACCCCGACCAGTGATGTCGTCAAGCACTTCCTGGCGTTGCCGCATCTTGTCCTCCTCCGACCGGACATCGTAGTGCTGGTCGATAATCGTGGGCGTGACGTTACACCGGTCGCTGACTACTTCGACCGGTACACCAGCGCGGAGCAGTTGGGTGATGTAACCCCGACGAATCGGATGGGGCGTCACGCTCGACGGACACCTGGCCATCCGATCGTCGTTCGTGACCGCTTCGCAGTTCTCTGGATCCCGATCATGTGGGCACTCCGCCCCGATCGCACAGGGACGGGACCACCGGTAGACGTAGGACCGAATCGTCGACGTGCCCGGCCGGCCGTGAGTAGTCGCGAGCAGTGGCTGTCGACCGTAGTTATCGGTGATATCCGGTCGCCGCTCCCGGAGGTAGTCGTCGATGACGTCACACGCCTCCGAACTGACGGCCACGCGACGCTCACCAGGGGCCTTGTTCTTGATTGGGGTGTCAGTCTCCGGACGGTGGCAGATCTCTATGTGCGCCGTCTCAGCGTTAGGTCGGAAGTCTTTGACGTCGAGAGCTCGGGCAGCTCCGAGGCGCATCCCTGTCTCAGTCAACACTACCCAGGCGACGTGCTCAGTCGTGGCATACTCGTAGCGCCCGAGGTAGTCTAACACGTCTCGGGCGCGGTCCGCGTGGAGCACCGTGTCTCGCGCGTTCTCTCCGTCGTTCAGACTCGGGGAGTCGACGTTCTTGAACAGGCCCGGTTGGACAGCATCGATCGTCTCGCACCACTGAATGAATACCCGCAGGGAGTCCATCTGTGTCTTCTCGCTCACCGTATTCAAGTCTTGGCGACGCCACACGCGGAACTCGTGGAGGTCCCGCGCGCTGAGGTCGTTCAGGTTATCGATGTCCTGGGTCTCACACCAGTCAACGAAGAAGCCGAGCCGAGACCGGTGTGCGTCGACGGTCGCCTGCTGACAGTCCCGGGACTTGTCGTCGAGATATAGTTCCAGCGCTCGCTCGGGAGTGGTCGGTTCGAGCGATTCGGTGGTCTGGTCTAGAAGGTCGGCGAGTCGGTCCTCCAAGTTGTCAGTGTCGTCGATTGCGGGGACATCGTTGGACACCACTATTCCAAGTCCCCCAGCAATTGCTCGATGAAGTTCGACTTCGGCTCGTCCTGCTGGGAACAATCCGTCTCGGTGAGGCCGCTTGACGAATTTGAGGCCAGCGCTCGAAGATCCCACGGGTTCCGCTCGATGTGGTCCTCGATGGCCAATTCCAGGTATGCGGACATCGAGGTACCACACTCTTCGGCAGCGAGTGCTAACTGGGCCTTCGAATCGGCGTCGATGCGGGAGGCGACGGTTTCTGTGTTGGGGCTCACGTCAAACAGCCCCAGGCCGATCCCACGTATATAGATTGGAGAGAAATTGGAGTTGGTCCCCAAAACACCACCAATTCAAGCGATATATTCGGTTGGCATTGGTTTAGAACCACATAGATTGAAGTTATATCACCAATTCGATGCTTGTTTTCGAATAAGGTACCTAATTCCTGTGCCCGGAACGTAGATACGCCGCCAATTCACGTCGACGAACGTCTGGTTTTCCCGAATCGCAGTACAGCAGTACAGAATTGGCCACCCACAGGTTGACGAAGGCGTTGTCACAATCGCGAATATGGCATCGGCGGCTGACGAGCTCGCAGAACCACAAGTCCTCGCGCACGCCAAGCGACGCCTCTTCCCCGAGGAGCGCGAAGCGGGCACGTACGCCGTCGTAGACACGCAGTTCTCAACGACAGAGTGGTTATCGGGCGAACGGATCGACCCGGCTATCCAGGATCGGCTTGCGCCGTTCAATCACGTTCAGGTCGGCGGCGGGTATCCCGACCTCGTCGGGGTTCGTAACCTTGAATCGGAGCTGCTGGCAGTCGAACGATTCGGCGACGACCCACCGCTGATTGCGGTCGAAGCGAAGGGCCACACCGGGGACGGAACCGTCGACACACAGCGCGGCATCCTGGAGGCGTACGACCGACTCCACGAGGCGAACGCGGCGTATCTCGCAGCACCGCGGGCAGTCGTTACACAGACGGACCGGACACTCGCCCGGGAGCTGAACGTTGGAATTCTCGGGGTCGAGCGTGGCGGGGGCGTCACACCACTAGAAGTCCCGCGAATCGTCGGCAACCGGACGTCAGACGAGGTAACAGCGATCCGCTTCCAAGCGAGCGCGCAGGGCGTCGTCGACAAGTCCTTCGGCCTGAATCATCCAAAGAACTACCTCGGCTACCCGCTCGCACACTACGCAGACGGCGATACCGCCCAACTCCTCCAAGACTACAAGGTCGTCGGCGCTGTCGAGGACGCACGTCGCGGGGCGGTCTTCCTCGGGCTCGTCGAGGAGAAACCGAATCGTGTGGAACTGACGCCGCTCGGCCGCGAGGTGATTCGGTACGTTACGAGTCGTTACGGTTCAGTCGAGGCCGGGATCGCCGAATTCGAGAACTGGTACCGGAAATCCCAGCGATTCTATGATCTCGCTCCGGAATGGGGGCAGCTCGCCCGCCGTGTCGTCTTCGCCTATCCGGCCACCCAGTTGCTCGTCGAGGAGTTACAGCAGATGCACGACGACCGGATTCGGGAGCCGTCGTTGGTGGAATTGGTCGAGTGGCTGCACGTACAGCATCCGTCGTTCACCGTGGAACTGTTCATCCGGGGTGACCAAGACGTCCGCAGTCGAGTATTGACGCCAGACGGGGAGTTACGTGAAAAGCCGTTACACGACGGTGACGTCTATCACTCACCGACTGTCTTCCAGTTGAAGGCGATGCTGTTCCACGCAGGGATTCTGACCGGGCGTGGGGCGGAACCGTGCAATTTGGGCCCGGAAACCGACACCTGGGCACTTCGGGACCCAGTTTAAGAAAAGGAGAGTGACAGTGGCCTGCCGACCAAATCAGCGGACACGATAGCGGGGAGCCCTGGTGTGTTTCGGCGGAAGAAATATGCACCTGCTAACAGTTCCTTCCTGCAATGGAGCCGATAGGTCCGGATTACCGGGACTTCGAGGAGTACCAGACGGACCGCCTCGCTGGCAAGTCCCCCCTGGAACAGCTCCTGTTAATGGACAGCGAGTTGGCGAACTACGTTCACCTATCGTCGCGATACGTGGGACCCCTACACCCAGTAGATTTGCCCCAAATGCGGGACGCTTACGACCGACGCTTCTCCGAGTTCATCGAACAACGGTTAGACGAAGATACGCGTCGAAACGGACGTGCAGATCACACTGAATTTGCCGCGTTTCGAGAAGATATTGCCGAACTAAACAAGACCCTCAAAAGTAGAGGCGACAACGAGCTCGCCGTTCTCTCGGAGTCTGCTGAACGCCTGCTCACAAAGCGACTACGACGTGAAGGATTGGACCCGAGCCAAATGGAACTCGACCACATGAGCAGGGACGGGACCCTGTATCTCCTGGAGCTCTACGCGACTGCGGTTCAACAGGAACTATACGAGGATGCGGAGCTGCTTACCGAGTTGCAAGACGCGCTCGAGGAGTACAACGACTTCGACCACGAAGCCCTGGTCGATTCCCTGCAATATCCAGTTTTGATGGTCTCGCTGTGGCGAAACCAACGCGAGGGACTCCATCAATGGCTCGATGCCGGTAGAGAGGGGACGCTCGAGATGGCGACAGCAACCGGGAAAACTGTGGCCGGAATCGCAGCAATCGCTCACCTGTGTGGCGTTCTTCCCAACCACGACTTCGACGAGTGGGGAAGCGACGTCCGAACAGAGGACGCATCGATTGCTATCGTCGCTCACTCGAATGCAATCCTCAGCCAGTGGGAGCGCGAAATTCGGGATCTACTTGGGCTGAACGTAGCCGGTGCAGACCGATCCGGACAGCCCGAGAATCTCAACTTCTCGACCGGTACCGTCGAGTTCCACACTATCCACTCACTCCAGCCACGGTACGGAGGACCACCGGACAAGACCTACGACCTCGTCATCTGTGACGAAGCCCACCACTACTCGAACACGAGCGAGGGCGGATTTGGTGCCGCACTGAACGACATCCGAACTGACGCGATGCTCGGCCTGTCCGCTACGCTCGGACGGGAAGGTGGGAAGAAACGCGAGGAGCTAGAATCACTCCTCGGTGACGTCGTCTACCAGTATTCTGTAGAGGACGCACAAAGAGACGGCATTATTCCCGAGTTCGAGTGGACAGTTCACCCCACACCTCTCGAGGCGTCCGAGGCTGACGAATGGGAACAGAAGACGAACCGAATCACGAATCTATTCAAGCGAATCCGGTACGAAGACCGATCGAAGCGGGTGTTGCGAAGCCTGGACGTGCCGTTCAACGAATTCGAAGACCTCGGGGATTTCATCCGAGCCCATAAAGCGGCCTCCATCGAACGGGATGAAGTACCAGACTCCTGGGGAGACCTGCACGCGGCAATCATGAGCCGGAATATGATCCGGCATCGGTCTCGGCCGAAACTCGACGCAGCAATCGAACTCGCCGAAGAGTACCTCACGGCGGACGGCAGCGGCATCAAGCTCGTGATGTTCACCATGAACATCGACATGGTGGAGGAGATAGAGACGCAGCTTTCGGGAGTCTGTGAAAACGTGTACGCTGTTCACAGCAAGGTCGCAGCGTCGAACAAGAAGAAAGACGAGATCGTGCGCAGACGGATCGACGAGTTCAAAGACACGGACAACGGCGTTCTCATCGCGCCGAAGCTTCTCGATGAGGGCATCGACGTGCCGGACGCGGAGGTCGGCATCAACGTCGCCGGGACGAAGACCGAACTCCAGCTCATTCAGCGAATGGGGCGCATTCTGCGACGTCACGCCGACCAGAAGCCGCACTTTCACCATTACGTCGCGGTACCTGAGGAACAACATTTGGACGGCGTCGACAGCAAGGAGTTCGCGCAGGAACTCCACTGGGTCCGGGAGCTCGGAGAGCGCATCGCACAACAGCCAACGTTCGAACCGGCTGGCATCGATCCAGACATCGTCGAGAAGGCAAAGCAACGGGGCAACGAACTCTGGGCAGAGGAACTGGCTGCCGACGAGGAAGTCGAGACGATCGACGGTCCGCTCAAACTCGAGGAAATCGTCAAAACAATCACGCCCACCGTCGCCGACGCACTCCTCGGTGAGCTCTCGTTGACTGCCAACCAGTTCTCGGAGCAGGCCTGGGAACGCGGTATGCAGACGGTCCGAGAGCGATCGATTCTCTCCCCGAGTGACTTGCAACAGCTCTGGTGGCTCTACCCGCTCTACCAGGACGATCCCACGACCCTGAAACAGCTGCTCACTGCCGCCCGTGAAAAAGAGGCTGGACTACCGGGCATGAACGCAGAAGGGAGCGGTTCGAAGGGGAGTGACGCAAGTCAATCGGACTCGGGTGATCCCGAACCCAAAGAGACCGAGACGAACAACCCAGTAACCCCAGATTCAACAACGTTAGATCCAACTGAGTCGTCGAACTCCACTGGTTCCGGAGCTGAGTCTAGGGAATCCACTACCACTCAATACCACGACCTCTCCGAGAAAGCGGTCCGTCGGCTCCACGATATCGCCGATACCCAACCGACGAAGAACGCCGAACTTTGTTCACTTTGGGAGTACGAGTCCGGGTCAGAACTATACTCGTACCTTCGGGGAACACTAACGGATTACTTCGAGCGGAACTCCAACGGGCTGATCGTGCTGAATGAGGCAGGCGAGAAATTGGTCAAGGTGACGGAACGCCCGAAATAATCGATCCCAACGATACGCGCAGATCGCGAGACTCAGTTTTCAATTCGAGGCAGTGAAATGGAGAGATGGCCGAATTATTCCTATACGATCAAGTGGTCAAGAAGGACAATGGTTTAGACGCATGAATCTCCGACAACAACTACTATGAAGCCGCCGAAGAAGGTGGCTCATATGCTTGGAGACTTGCTGCCCTGGACTACAGGAGGATACTATGGCTAGCAAAGTGATCGCGGACTATATTTCACCAAGTGAAGAAATCCAGGGGAAAGGAGGATCTATCAACCCGACGGGGCTCTTGGACGAAGTAAGCCTATACAATCTCTACGACGATCGCGAGTCCCCTGAGCAAGACGCTGAGCGTATCCTCGAGATTACTTACCCCACGGATACGCTCACCTCAATAATCGAGAATAGCACGAGGAAATTAGACCCGACCGAAGATTTCTCCGAGGGGGGTCAGGTAATTGGCGGAGAATATGGTAGCGGGAAAAGCCACATCGAACTTGTCGTTTACCACCTGTTCAATTCACCAGAACTTGGCGAACAATGGCTCAATTCTCAAGGAATCGACGCGAGCCTGCCCGACGAGACTCGGTCAGCAGCTCTCCAGATGTTCAATCTGGATCAGGAATACAACCGTCTCTCAGAGGCAGTCCGCGATTACCTGGGAATTGACCAGTGGAAGGGGGACAGCGAGTCACCTACCGTTCACCAGATCCGTGACACGCTCGAAGGCAAGCCTAGCATTATTCTGATCGACGAATTCGAGCGGTGGTTCGGGATGGCGGATCGGTCAGCGTACCGTGACGACAATCTGGCCTTCCTCCAGAACCTTCTGGAAGCTGCTGGTCGGGATGACACGCAGATCTCTGTTCTCATCTCGCTGTTATACGAAGATGATGACGTTCAGGCAATCACGCAGCGGACGAATCCCTTCACGCACGACTTATCATCGCGGCGGGACGAGAAGATAGACTTCATTCTTCATCGCCTAGTCGGTGAAGTGAACGACCCGGAAGGACTGGAATCACTCGCAAAAGAGTACACGGACGTCTACCGACAGAACGACCAGATCCAACTGCAGGACTACCAGGACCTACAGGACCAAATCGAGCGGTACTATCCATTCCATCCCGCGTTACTGAAGCTGCTGATGGAGAAGTACTCCGAGCAGCGTATTAGCTCGGACGCACGCGGCCTGCTCAGATTCCTCACCGAGATATTCAGTGACAACTACCAGAACGTCGATCTCATTTTGACTGGCGACGTCGACGTTTTCGAGTACACGGACCGGTTCCAGTATATCGACAACGAACTGGTCGGGAAGTACGTTAACGACTATCATCGACTCCAGAAGCCCGATGAAACCTTCGACGAATTCATCGAAGAGCTCCTGAACATCGTCCTCCTGCACAGTCTCGCGAGGGCAGGAGAGGAAGGGGCGAACAAGCGCCAGATGCTGATGGGCACGATGCGGAAAGGAGTAAACGCCCACCGGCTCATTCAAACGTTCACCGAGGAGGTCTACGGGCACGCCTGGCACATCCACCGGATCAACGGGGAGTACGCTTTCGACGTGGACGAGAACCCCGCGGCCCGGATCGAGAAGAAAGCCGAGGACATACACAAGCACGACGCGGTGCACCGGGTCGAGTCACTCGTAACCGAGGACCTGTTCGGGGGCCACAACAACGTCCACATCCTCGACCCGGTGAATACTGAACAGGACATTCCGGACAACAAGGCCCTGAAAATCGCGGTGACTCTCGGAGCGAGTCGGAGCTACGACGAGGAGTTCGAGGAACTCACGACCGGGCAGGAACGAGAGTTTAATAACACGATTGTCCTGGTCACGCCGCAGAAACGGTCCAGCGTAGACACGAATACAGGCATCATAGAACTCGCACGAAAGGTAGTCGCAGGCGAACAACTCGACCGCGAAGAAGAAGTGCTCCCAGATGGGTTCGCGGAGATTCACGACCAGAACTTCCAGAACCTCCGGGACCGCGTGCGGGACAAGTTCGGCACGGTCCACACGTCCACCGAACGCGGTCTCTTCCCACAGGATCTGCCGACCGGGGGGAACATGGACTTCTACGCTGCGACTATCGAGGTCGTCAAGCCGGATAGCAGCCAGCTACGGTCTGAAGTAGAGGACGCCGTCAAGAATGCGGGTGGGAGCGGCATTCAGTACGAGCACCTCAAAAACGACTTCTACCGGAATCCGTCATATACGACTCTGACGAGTGAGGATGAACTGGAGGAAGCAATAGATACGCTCTGCCGTGATGGGGTTCTCAAGGTCGGAAACTACCACGAAGAGCGGGTCGGGAGCCTCGGCAACGATACGAATCTCGTTCACGAACAGTACATCGAGGAAGAAGACGACGAAGACGAAAAGAAGACCATCACAATCGATGCCCGAGGGACTGGGGATGGAGATGACGACGAAGGAGGAAAGTCGGTAGCTGGAGATGATGACGAAGGTGGACAGGGAACCGCAGCCAGTGCCTTCGAATGTCCCGAGTGTGGCCGTGAGCTCGAGGGCAACTCCTGCGAGTGCGGCTTCGAGTTCGACGTTACCGACATCGAGGAAGGAAAAGTGGAGATCGAGGGAGAATCTGAGAAGATGGTCGGGAAGTTCATCGAAGATCTGGGGCTGGAGGAACCCGAAAAGCGAATCCAGTCGTATCCGTTGATGGGGGACATCGAGGCCGACAACAAGCCGGACCTCATCGACGAACTCGAGCGTGAGATCGGCATCGAGTGGGAGATCCACGAGGCAACAATCTCCGTCGAGGGCACGCTCACGGCGGACGACTTAGCCGACTACGGTATCAATGCAGACGCGCTCAGCGAGAAGGTCTCACTGAGCGAGACATTCGACATCGATGCGGACGAACCGCTTTCACGTCAGGCGTTCCTCAGCCTACTCTGGGATCTGAACGTCCCCGAGCGCGCGTCGCTATCGGTGAAGCTACAGGTGGACAAGAATGAGTAGCGGCCTATACGGGAGCGAGGAGTTCGAGAAACTCCTCCAGGAGGAGAACGTCCTCGATGGTGCCTTCGAGTGCCTGCGGCGAATCTGGACGGATACGGACGCGCTCGGTGACCGACGCCTGACGGAGTCGGAGTACCAGACCCGCTTGCTCGAGCGAGAATTGGAGAAGATCTACCCACCGCTGTACGACGACCTGCGGGAGCAGATGGGTGGGCATCCGATTACGGAGTTGGATGACGGCTGTGGCGTCATCATGGACGCTTTGAGTCTCCGCGAGGGGTTCCGGCTCGAACAGGAACTCGCAGACGAACACGATTGGTCGGTGTCCCTGTCGTGGGCGCCAATCGAACGGCTTCCAAGCGAGACGAAATTCATCTGCCAAGAGTGGTTCGACGCACAGGGTCCCTCGGCTGTCTCTAGGGACGACTTCCGATTTATCGGCGACCTTGACGTCCCGAAACTTCCCGGCACGAGTCCGGAGTACGTGTGGACCCGCCACCCCGACCAGCGACTTGAGGGAGCGTTGAAGGGGAACTACTCGATGGAAGAGGTCGAGGACATCTACAAGGACGTTAAGCGCCTCCTCGAGGACATCGTCCACGGGAGTGGCCACGACGAGTTCCTCGTGACGAGCGATCACGGCTATGTGAACCACCTCGGCAATTCTCCCTACTCACTGACTGACGAGCAGGAGGAGGCCCTCTCGAGCAAATTCAGTAGCCGCTTCCGAGAGGTGGCGAACGGACAGGCATACCAGCTCCTCGAACAGGCGAAGATTATTGAACGAGTACGGGAGCACTACATGGTACGAGGGCACTACAGGTGGACGAAACGGGGCGCGACGAAGAAGATCATGCATGGTGGATTCAGTCTGCCGGAGTGCATGACGCCGGTCCTACGAATTACGACGTGAGGAAATTATGGAATCCTGGGAAAAACTACCGCTGAACCTGATGGACGAACTGGCCGAAAAAGAGACCTATCGCCGGGACATTTATCGCCCGATCTACTCGCTGCACAAATGGTGGGCTCGTCGACCTGGTTCGACCTTCCGGTGTCTCGGACTCGCTGCATTCTCGGATGAAACCATTACGAAAAATGATATCCTCACCGAGCGAAACAGTGGATCACACGATGGACTGTATCTTGACTCGTATCACGATGAGTTCAATCCGAACGACGAACACCTTGACCGGGATGTGACGGTCCTCGACCCCTTCGCGGGCGGGGGTACGACGCTGGTCGAGAGCAATAGGTTGGGTGCGGACGTCCTCGGCTACGAGCTCAACCCGGTCGCGTGGTGGATTGAGAAGAAGTCGATGGATGACGTAAATCTTGATGCCCTCGAACATGAGTTTGACCGGATTCTAGAGGAAACCCGCGACGAACTCGGTGACTATTACACCACGACCGATCAGGCGACGGGTCAGGAGTGTGAGGTACTCTACTATCTGCAATCGCAGCGAATTCCCTGCTTGACGTGCAACGAGGAGGTTCAGTTGTTCCCGCGATATCAGTTGGCGAAGACGAAGGCAACCCGACCGGGCGTCCTCTATTGTCCGAATACGGACTGTGACGACCGCATCATCGAGCTGGATGGTCGTGATAAAGGCCTCGAAGCGGGTACTACGGTGTCTACCGATAGGGGGCGTTCAGCGACAGTCTCCGAAGACGGGAACGAAATCTGCCAGAACTGTGGCCACGAGTTCGATCCAAACGACGGGACCTACGGATACGGGAAGTACACCTGCTCAAATGGTCACAAGCACGACGTCAAGGAGACGCTCCAGCGTCTCGATGAACGCCCGACGTTTGAACGATTCGCCCTCCAGTACGTCGATCCGCATGGAGACAAGCGGATCAAGGAGTTCGGGGAAGAGGACGCTGAACGTGTACGAGAAGCGGGGGAAAAATTCGAGGCCCTCCGTGAACAACTCCCACTCCCAAGCCAAAATATTCCAACTGGTGACAAGACTGGAGCACTCCTAAATTACAACTATGAACGGTTTACCGACCTATTTACAGACCGGCATTTGCTGACGCTCGGGCTTCTGCTCAACAAAGCATGGGATGTCCGAAATAAAGATATCGACAATGCGGATGCCCAGAACATCGCCGAATTCTTGGTCACAGCCATCTCTGGTGCGATTGAGCGAAACAACCAGCTAAGTAAGTGGGATTACGGGGCGACGCGGGCCAACAGTATTTTCGTCAGACATGCGTACGTACCTCGGGTCCAAACAGTAGAAGCGAATCCCCTCACAGATCATCTTGCCAGCCTCTCCGCTTCGTTCGGCAAGGTGAAAAGAGCAAAAGAGTACTGTCAGCGCCCTTTCGAGAAGATCAAGAACCGCAAGAAGGGGCACGTCGAGCAGTTCTACGTCGATAGCGAGGACGTCAGTGAAGACCGCGTAGTTGATCTGCACTGCAAGACGGCCGAGCGAATGGACGAGGATGACGAGTCCGTTGATTACGTCATTACGGATCCACCGTACTATGATAACGTCCAATACTCGGAGCTCTCCGATTACTTCTATGTATGGCTGCGGGAGTGTCTTCAGGACGAACACGAGGAGTTCCAGCCCGACCTGGTACCGAAGGCCCGTGAGATCGTCGCGAACAACAGCGCCAATAAGGGCGAAGAGTTCTTCGTGGAGTCGCTGGCTAACGTCTTCTCGGAGTGCCATCGTGTGCTGAAACAGGACGGTGAGATGGTGTTCACATACCACCACAATGAGAACGAAGCGTGGTCCGTCATCCTTGAGGCCCTCGTGCGGAGTGGATTCACGATCACCGGCGCGTATCCCGTCCAATCCGAGATGCCGAACAATCCCCACATTTCCGACCTGGACAATGCGGAGTACGACATACTTGTGTACGCGAACAAGGAACAAGCGGACGAAGAGATTACGCTCACAGAACTCCAGCAAAACCTATTCTTCGAACTCCAAGATATGGCCGATGAGGAGCGTGAACGCCACGAAGATCTATCTAAAGCCGACCTCGGCGTAATTCTCCGCGGAAAGTGCATGTACTACTACTCCAAGCACTACCCGAACGTCTACTCAGAAGGGGAGCAAGCTGGTATCGACGAGGCCTTAGAAACAGTCGACTCCATCATAGAGCAGGCTCTTGAGGGATCCGTCAACCTCCCCCAGAGCATCGATCCTCTGACCCAGGCCTACGCGGCATTCTACCAGCGCGGCTGGGAGGAGTACGACGAACTGAACAAGCACCTCCTTGCGAAGAACCTCAACGTCAGCGACCTTGAGGACGAGAAGCTTGTCAAAGGACCGCGCAACAAGAAAGAACCCACCACCGCTGACGAACGAATCCACTACATCGAGAGTAAGCTCAACAAGAATGGAAAAGGCGCAGACGCGCTGCTCGATATTGACAAAGTCCAGTACCTCTACCACCTGTACAAGACGGATCAAAACACGGTTGAGTACCTCAAGGAATGGAAGAGCGACGACCTCGAAGACCTCGCCGACTTCCTGGCCGACGTCACGAACGACGACAGGTATGAAAGCGTCATGGAGATGGGGCTGTCCCAGTTCTGACCATGCCACTCCACCAGGGATACAACGTCGTAACGGATCGCCTAGCCGACACCGACAGCGAACTCGCCGCGCTGGAGTTCTTCCGGCTCGCTGGACGCGACGCCGACATCGAAACGCCAGTGACGGTGACCGGTATCGAGGACCTGCTCTACAACGCCGAGGAAGGCGATCGAAGTAGAGTCCTCTCGGAACTGCGGCAGACACTTCGGCAGACCAACTCGTTAAACGCCGGGGATGCGGTTCAGTTCCTAATTGATGGTCAGATCCACGATGCGGCAGAGTTTCAGGTGCGGATCGAACGAAGCGGGGAGGGGGTTTACCTGGACGTCGGACAGCTATTCGTCGAAGAGCCGAAAAGCATCAGTGCGGATCAAGCCGTAGCGAGGAAATAAGGGGAGCAATCCAAAGTTCGTCGGGAGTATTTCAATTCCCGTCGGTCTCCTTGCTGCCGGCCAAGTCGTCGAAATCGCCCATCAGATCACTCACGATATCCGACTCATTCTGTTCTTTACCACTCTCGTCTTGACCCTTGCCAGAAGTATTCCGGGATGCTGCTGAACGCGGGGACGAGCTGTTGTCAGCATCATCAGAATTTGTCCCGTCAGGAATTTGATCTGTTAGGTTCTTCGTCGGCCCTCCGTCCTCGGACAGTAGAGTTTCCTGCCACCGCCGACGCAGTATCAGTTGAAATTGCGCCTTCTCTGTTAGACGGTATCCATTGCTCCTTCCGTCGATACTGAACTTGTCAACGAACCCCTGCTCAACAAGTTCGTCGAGGTTAGGATACAATCGCCCATGGTTAATCGAATCGTCATAGTACTGTTCTAATTCACCCATTATTTCGGTCCCCCGAGCTGAGTCCATCCCGCCAATAACAACCAACAGATCTCGCTTGAATGCAGACAATTCAGCATAATTTGTTTGGTCGATTTCAGATGCCACTAGTTCGTGCTCTTCGGAATCACCCGCAAAATCCTGGTTTTCAGACTCGTGGTTTTCCATTTTCCTGAGAGGGCGTTAGCGGTATCTATACGGCTCCATTTCGTGGCCATAGATAAGAAAATAGTACATCAATTACCCCGATCATTCTGATGGACTGAGACTGCTGACCTCCTTTTCAATCTGTTCGAGGACGCCAATTCGCTCTTCAGCTCCATCTTTGTCGCGCTGGTCTTGGAGGAACGTGACGAGATTATCCAATTCGTCCCCCGGTTTGTCGATAACTTCTCGCTTGATAATTCGAGCACCTCCCGCGCCGTAACTGGTGAGCACGTCGATCTGGAGCTCTGGGTCAAAGATAGCATCCTCATCCCCTGAGTGAGCGTAGGCGAGCGATGCAGCAATCACGGAAAGACGCTGATTCTGGTCGATGTAATTCCATCGCATCTCGCCGTCTTCATCGTGATTCTCGATCCAGCGGTCTCGATCGTAACCCACGCTTGCGGCGAAAATCAAGAACCGAGTTCTCGACTCGAAAATCGCATCTTTCCCTGCCGCGAGTTGCTCTACTGCCTCGTTCCGTTCGTAGAAGAATGTTGCTGGGGGCATGCTACTGTCCACCGTGTTCCGTGACGATTTCAGTGTACTCGTACTCGATACTGGGATCTTCCGAGGGATCGTGGTATTTTAAATAGTAGCGCTCGCCAGCGACAGCATCCATCTCGCCGGCGACCTCTTCTGTCCACTGGCTCTGTGTCACGAGTAGAACGACTTGTTCCGCCATCCTCGGGAGTACCGAACTCACACGTTGCTGATAGTCTGGGTCTAAGTATCCGAACGGGGAGTCCATAATCATCGGATAGATACCCCCCGTGAAGTAGACCGCCTCCTCCTCAGAGTTGTATCGTTCTCGAGCGAGTGACACCAGAGACGCGATGAATGAGAGACTCGCCACCTGACGTTCACCGGTAGACTTGGCAACTGGGACCGTCTCTTCCGAGCCGATATCTTTCAGAATCTGCAGGGAGTAATCATCGTCAATCTGTGCGTAGAAGTCCTTCGCGATGATCTCTTGGAAAATATCGTTGACTCGGTCGTTGACGCTCGACCGCACGTCTTCCTGATATTTCTGGAAGAGATTGTCGATTCGGTCGTAGAGGTACTCAGCCATCTGCGCACGCCGCCTGGCCAGATCGGCTTTCTCGTTTTGCTCCTCGGCTTCGTTGATCTCCTCTTTGACGTCGTCGAGGTCGTCGTTGAGATCCTCGATTTGGGTTTCTAAGCCGCCAATTTTTCGCTCGTATCCTGAGACTTCCTCTTTCAGATCCTGTCTACGGTTCTCGAGCTGATTGATATTTTCAGTGTCGAGGTCTTCCAACTGACTTCCGATTTCCGAGATTCGTTCTTCCTTTTGCTGGCAATCGTCAGCTGCCTCACTTCTTTGAGTGAGAAGTTCCTGGATGTCCTCGTATATTTGGTCTTCCTCTGCGGCGATTTCAGAGAGTCGACCAGCGATATTCATCGCCGCCTCTTCCAGTTCAGACGATCCAGCAGCGTTCCGCCACTGCTGAACGTTCTGGTGAGGGGTTGATCCAGGCTCTAGATGTCTGCCGCAGATGCACTCCTCCATCTCCAATAGGTCTTCGACGAATTGCGTTTTTATCTCGGACGGGATTTCCCCCTTATCACGTTTGTTTCGGAGCATTTTCGCCGTCTTCTCGACCGCTGGTGCTGCAAATGGAACGTATCCTGCGTCAGAAATCCTATCACCGATATCGCTATTGATCGACTTGATCTGATCTTTCAGATCGGAAACTTCGTCTTCTAACCGATCCCGTTCCTCCTGCAGTTCACGACTTTCCTCAAGTTCACTCAGACGCTGTCGAACCTCTTCGAGTTCGTCTTCGGTTTTCTTTTTTGAGTCTCGAACGTCATCAAGTTCGTTTTTCAAGGATTCCCGTCGATCCTCTAGGTCATTTCGTGTTTCGTACAGGTCAGAAAGTTCATTGCTTCCGTGTTTCGCCACCTCATCTTCGAACCGTTTTCGTACTGCCTCCAGATGTGTCTTCGCGCGCTCCAGAATGGTGAGGCCCATGATATTCTGAATCGCAGTCTGTATCTTGTCCTGACCACCCAGTGCGGATAGTTCGTCGATGGTCTCACCGTCGAAGAAGAAGATGTCCTGTAGACGTTCTGGCATTATCTGGCGGAGCGAGTCGCTCGCATTGCCGCGTACCTTCCGGTTCCCCGAGTCGTCAATGTATTCGAGATGTAGATCGCTATCAATCTCAGTACCAGCGAAATCGCTGCTCCGTTCGCGCCGAACAGTCTTCGATCGCTTCGCAGTGTACTCGATCCCGTCATGAACGAATTTCAGCGTTACCTCTATTTCAACAGTGCCGCCTGCTCCGGCCTCTGCCATGGCACGTTCACTGGCGATTTGATCGGATTTCGGGAGGGATACCTCACCATAAAATAGCCAAAGAAACGCATTGAGGAGTGTCGTCTTTCCCGAGCCGTTTGCGCCGTGAATAACCGTGACGTTCTTGTCCTGATCTTTGGAGAACGCAATCGATTGCTCACCGTAGAACTGACGGAAGTTTTCTAATTCTATGTAGTCCAGTTCCATCTACTTTATCTCGTCCTCAATGATAGACTGGATGTCGTTGTTGATCCCGAGGGGGTTGTCCATGTGTAGTTTGTCCTCTTCCGCTTGCAGTACTCGCCGCATCGCTCTCCGAATTGTATCTTTGTCAACGCCGTCTGGCGGATCAGTCTGGTTCATTGTGCTATATCATATATCCAGAAGGTTAAAGTCCTTTTTCAGAGTGGCTAACGAACCGGTCCCCGTTGGAATCGATGAGAGTTCCGCATCCGGATGATTTCTTGCCGCGGCGGCGAACGTCGATGCTCGCTGGAGTTCCTTCTGAACGAGCCGGCGCTCAAGATTGAAAATTGAGTCAGGCTCGCCGTGTCGGATGTCCCCTGGAGGGGCGACAATGAAGTCGTGAATGACGGCGAAGTCTTTCGAGGGATGGGGTCGAAGTATTCTACCCCTTCGTTGAACGAATTGCCGGGGATTCGACGAACTGGCGAGAATAAACGCTGTTTCGGTGGCGGGAACATCGACCCCTTCGTCCAAACACCGAATCGCGACAAGCGCATCCAAGACACCCCTCTCAAAGTCTTCGAGAAGTTGTTCTCTTTTATCCTGATCTTCCTCGTAAGTGAATTTGTGTGTTTTCAGACCTAAGTCATGCCCCAGCATCTCGGTAACAGCGTCTAGTTGACGCTTGGTTGCCTCTCCCTCGGCCGCGATCTTCCCATCACTACAATAGACGAGAGTGTGATGAACGTCATCCGTTCGTTGCAGAAGCGACCTAAGTCGGGATAGTTTGTTTTGTGCAGTACCAACTAAGCGTGCTCGCTTGAATAGGAGTTGTTTCAGTTGCTCGTCGTCTTGTAGATCAGCATCACCGATGTCTCCTGAGACGTTCCCCATTCGTTTCCCGATCGCTCTGGAAATAGCGATGTAATCCTCTGATTCTTCGTCAGTCAATTCGACGATATGCGGGACATAGTAGTACTCACAGAGGTGTCCGCCTGCGATGGCTTCCTCGAGACCATATTCGAAAACGATTCCGTTAGAGAAGTATTCCATCACGCTATCCGTCCCTTCGTCATCATACCACCGCTCGGGGGTCGCCGAAAGGCCCAATCTGGCCCGAATCGACTCTGGCAGGTGTTTTCGGAAGTGAGGCGCACCAAGGTGATGGACCTCGTCGCCAATGACCATCGTTCTCGCTCCATCGACTCGGTCTAAGACGTTCTGGAAGTGATTGGAGCAAAAAGTCGCATGAGTAGTAACAATCGCAGTAAAATCTCTGGAGCCGGTTCCAAATTCCGTGAGTTGACTTACTGCTTCGTCCGTCCACGAGTTCCGAGACTGGTACGCCCGAATTGGGGATAAGCCAAAATCGTGGAGTTCAGACACCCATTGATCGACGAGGTGTTGATACGGAGCGGCAATGATCAAAGCGAGCCGATCATTCTGAAGTTCGGCAAGCTCGGCTGCCGCGAGTAGCGACGTGATTGTTTTTCCAGTTCCCGTCGCCATGTGGAGGACCCCCTGCCCCTGGTTACTCAACCATGCATTAACTGCAGCCGATTGGTATTCACGTGGCTCCAACCAGTCGGGAGGGGATAGTCCGGGCATTCAATTCTAACTCTCGGTTGAGCGCCGTATTTCTTCTGGAGGAGCCACTGCAAGTGCCACTACCCAAGCGAAAGTATAAGATTGCGAATATTATGTCTTAGATTATTATAGAGTGTATTAATGCCACTTGGGCATGACATAGAGACAATGACGGGAGAGTATCCAGTCCATTCAGCCATCGACGTCATCGACGGCACCGATGTGTACAAGAACGAGGAGTGGTGGAAAGCCGTAATCGTCTACGAGCGCTACGGACGCAAAGTTGGGGTTTACCTCTGGCACAACGAAGACGGCGACTGGAAACGCAAGCAAAAATACGTAATCCGAGAACAGGAAGATTGGACAAAGGACAAAGCCGCTATTGAGAAGATGGTCCCCCTTCTCGACGAGGAAGCAGACTCTACGTCTGTGTCTGAAGCGGATGGGTCCAAAGTTGACGAGCTGACGGACGAAGCCATGGATACCAGTACGTAATTTCGATGCCTGGTCTGCGGACATCCTGAATTCTCGGCGAAGCCGACCAATTTCTCGCCTTTTCCAACCCGTAGTATCAAATTCCCGTAGCTATATACCAATTCAGCAGTTTGTATCTCACGAACCGCACGATGGCGACGACCCCCGTTCGCAAAGAGAACGGGCGCAGATTCCCAACGGGGAATTGCCTTATATACGCCCCGACGCCGTCTGTTGAATTCGGGCCGCCGGAAAATTGAGCGGGCGCGAAGGGATTTGAACCCCTGACATCTTGGTCCGGAACCAAGTGCTCTGTCCGCTGAGCTACGCGCCCTCGGCGTGTGGTAGCGGGGGCGACGGTATAACGGTTGTGAGTCCGAGTAGGTCAGGCGGCCTCGGACTCGTCGGCGTCGACGAGCGTGCGTTTCCACGTGCCGCGCGTGAACCACACGGCGGCGACGATTGCGCCAGTGATGTTCCCGAAGGCCATCCCGACCCAGATGCCGGTGGCACCCCACGCGAACACGAACGCGAACAGGTAGACCGTGAGGACGCGCCCGATCCACAGCGTCACCATCGAAATCACCATCGCGGTCTTCGTGTTGCCGGCACCGCGGAACGCACCGAGCAGGACCTGGACGACGCCGACGAAGACGAACTCGATGGCGCGGATGCGGACGTACGTCGACCCGTACTCGACGATGGCAGCGGCGTTCTCCGCGCCGGGGCTGAGGAACACCGCGACGATTGGCCGCGGGAAGATGGCGGCGACGATAGCGACCGCGAAGAGGACGCCGGCGGCGACTTTCGCGGCGAGCCAGACGGCGCGCTCGGCGCGCTCGGGCTGTTTCGCACCGAGGTTCTGGCCGACCATCGTGTTCGTGGCGCGGCCGAGGCCCATCGCGGGCAGGAACACCAGCGAGATGAGGCGGTTACCGAGGCCGAACGCGCCGACGACGGCGGGCGCGAACGACGCCACCATCGCGGTGAGCGTAATCATCGCGAGCGCGCTCGTGGACTGCTCGGCGGCGCTGGGCGTGCCGACGCGAACGATGCGGGAAATCATCGAGACGTCGGGCGCGAACTGCGACAGCGAGATGTCGGGGCCGGCGTTCGTGAAGAAGAGGACGTAGACGCCGATGATGGCGGCGACGAGGCGCGCGAAGATGGTGGCGACGGCGGCGCCCGCGATGCCCATCTCGGGGAACACCCACCAGCCGAAGATGAGGAACGGGTCGAGGACGACGTTGAGGGCGACGCTGACGAACATCACGCGCATCGGCGTGCGGGTGTTGCCGTAGCCGCGCATCAGCGCGGAGAACACGAAGAAGCCGAACAGCGCGGGCATCCCGAGGAAGAACACTTCCATGTAGTCGCCGGCCAGCGGCACGACGACCCGGGCGGTCTCGGCCTGCGCCGGCAGCAACGCGAGCATGTCCCGGGTTACGAAGTGGCCGATAATGCCGAGGACCGTCGAGATGGCGACGACGAAGCCCATCGTCTGGGCGGCGACCTTCCCCGCGGAGCCTTCGCTGTCCGCTCCCGTGTACTGCGCGACGAGAATCGAGCCGGCGGTCGTGAACCCGCCGCCGACGGAGATGAGGAAGAAGACGAGCGGGAACGCGAGGCTGATGGCGGCGACGGCGTTCCCGGACAGCCGGCCGAGCCAGAACGTGTCCGCGAGGTTGTACGTCACCTGGAGGAGCTGGATGACGACCATCGGCCACGCGAGCCGAATCATCGGGCCGACGAGGTCGCCCTCGGTGATGCTGCTCGTCGAGCGGGTTTCGGGCACTACGGACCCTCACGAAGCGGCCCGTTTTGAAAACTCCGGCTCGAAGAAAGCCGGCAAACCGCACGAGTTGCCGGCTTACGTGGAAACGCGAGAAGAACGGCGACCGACAGTTACGGCGTCTCGTCGGTCTCGATAGAGAACTCCGCGGTCGGGTAGGCGGTACACGTCAGCATGTACCCCTTCTCCATCTCGTCGTCGCTGAGCGTCTCGTTGTTCGTGTGCCGGACGAGGTCGTGGGAGTCCTCGCCACTGGCGACGCGGCCACCACACGACAGGCACTGGCCCTGACGGCAGGCGTACGGGAGGTCCCAGCCCTCCTCTTCGCCGGCGTCGAGGATGCTCTCGTTGTTCGCGACCTCGATGGTCTCGCCCTCCTTGACGAACTCGATTTCGTAGTACTCGACCTCGTCCTCCGGGATGGATTCGGGGTCGAAGCCTTCCTCTTCCTCGCCCTCCTCCTCGAGTTCGCCTTCCGCAGCGCCGCCCGCGACTGCGCCGGCGCCGCCGCCACCGCCGATGGAGCGGTTGTACGGCTCCGGGAAGTCGGTCTCCGGAACCGTCGAGGCGCGCTGTTCGAGGACCTCGCTGGCGATGTCCTCGGGGACGGGCTTCGGCGTGCCCTTCAGGAAGTGGAGCCCGACGAGCGTGAGCGCCATCCCGAGGCCGAGCAGCAGCCCCAGTGTGTTCACCATGTCCGGCGGTACGGAGAGGTCGCTTAACAGTATTGTGATTGCTCACCGCGCGGCTCCGGGCGAGTTTTGAGGGGGTGGCGCGAACGCCGCCGCATGGACGTCGCGATACTGCTGTACGAGGGGTTCGACGAGCTGGACGCGGTCGCACCCTACGAAGTGTTCCGGACGGCCGCCGACTTCGGCGCGGACCTCGACGCGAGCCTGCAGACGCTCGTCCCGAGCGACCGCGTGACTGCGAGCCACGGCCTCCGCGTCGAACCCGACGACGTGCTCATCGGTACGCCCGACCTCGTGCTCGTTCCCGGCGGCGGGTGGAACGACCGCGGCGAGCACGGCGCCTGGGCGGAAGTCCAGGACGGCACGCTCCCCGAACGCCTCGCCACGCTCCACGAGGGTAGCGCGACCATCGCCACGGTCTGCACGGGTGCGCTCGTCGCCGCGGAGGGCGGCCTGCTGGAGGGACGACCAGCGACCACCCACGAGTCGGCGAAAGACGACCTCGCCGACTACGGCGTGGACGTCCGCGACGAGCGGTTCGTCGACGACGGCGACGTGCTCACTGCGGGTGGCGTCACCGCGGGCATCGACCTCGCGCTCCACGTCGTCGAATGCGAGTTCTCGCCCGAGATTGCCGAGCAAGTGGCAGAAGAAATCGAGTACGAGAACGACTACTGACCGCGTTTATTCGTCTTTTCGAGCAACTTCATGCCTGCCAAAGCCGTACCGCAGCCGGTTCGCTAGCCGCCGCGCGAACCGCCCCTCGCCGTCGCCGCTGGCGCGGGAGTCGAAGCGCTCGGCGAGCGCCTGGTAGATAATCGGGAGCGGTACCTCCTGTTCGAGGCTCTCCTGGACGGTCCACGTGCCCGTGGAGCCGCCGGCGATGTGGTCGGCGACGTCGCCGAGGTCGTTGCCCTCCTCGCGGAAGGCTTCCTCGCAGAGTTCGAGCAGCCACGAGCGAATGACGGCGCCGTTGTTCCACGTCTTCGAGACGGCTTCGAGGTCGAGGTCGTAGCGGCCCTCGTGGAGGAGTTCGAAGCCCTCGCCGTACGCCTGCATGAGCGCGTACTCGACGCCGTTGTGGACCATCTTCACGTAGTGACCCGAGCCCGCGGGCCCCATGCGGTCGTGGCCGTCCGGGCCCGTCGCGACGGCGTCGAAGACCGGGACGAGTTCGTCGTACGCCCACTCGGGGCCGCCGACCATCAGCGAGAAGCCGAGTTCCGCGCCCGCGGGGCCGCCCGAAGTACCGCAGTCGAGGTACGCGAAGTCGTGTTCGTCGGCGCGCCGCGTCGAGTCCTCGAAGTGGCTGTTCCCGCCGTCTACGACCACGTCGTCGCGGCCGAGTTCCGGTGCGAGTTCGTCGAGCGCGGCGTCGACGGGGTCGCCCGCGGGGACCATCAGCCAGATGCGCTTCTCGTCGCCGAGCGCGGTCGCGAGGTCGGGAATCGATTCCGCGGGCGTCGAACCGGCGTCCGCCGCGTCCGCGCGGGCGTCCGCGTCGATGTCGAACGCGACCACGTCGTGGCCCGCGTCCAGACACCGGTCGACGACGATGCGCCCCATGCGACCGAGACCGACAACACCGAGTTCCATACGTCGACCTCCCGGCCGCGGTAGGTAGTGGTTGCGATAAGCGCGGCCGCCAGCAGCCGACAATACCACAGCGACCTGCGAGGAACGGCCGGCTACTCGTCCAGTGTCGTCGTCTGGACGTTCCAGAGGTCGGCGTACCGGCCGCCGCGGTCGAGGAGGTCGTCGTGGGTGCCGCGCTCGGTGATTTCACCGTCCTCGACGACCAGAATCGCGTCGGCGTCCTGGACGGTGGAGAGCCGGTGGGCGATAACGAGCGCGGTTCGGTCCGCGGAGAGGTCGTCGAGGCTCGCCTGGATGCGGCGCTCGGTCTCGGTGTCGACGTCGCTGGTGGCCTCGTCGAGAATTAGAATTTCGGGGTCTTTGAGGATGGCGCGCGCGATGTCGATGCGCTGGCGTTGGCCGCCCGAGAGTTTCACGCCACGCTCACCGACCTCCGTGTCGTAGCCCTCCGGGAGGTCGGCGACGAATTCGTGGGCGTCGGCGGCTTTCGCAGCCTCGACGACCGCCTCGCGGTCGGCGTCGAACTGGCCGTACGCGATGTTCTCCGCGATGGTGCCGTCGAAGAGGAAGGTGTCCTGGCTGACGTAGCCGACGTGCTCGCGGAGGCTCGCCAGCGTTAGGTCGCGGACGTCGTGGTCGTCCACACGAACCGCACCGTCGTCAACGTCGTACAGGCGCAGCAGGAGTTTGCAGAGCGTGGACTTCCCGGCGCCCGTCGGCCCGACGAGCGCGACGGTGTCGCCGGAGTCAGCGTCGAAGGAGACGTCGTCGATGACGGTCTCCTCGGCGTCGTAGCTGAACATCACATCGTCGTAGTCGACGCGTCCGTCGATGTCCCCGAGTTCGACGGCGTCGTCGGCGTCCGTGACCTCCGAGGGGACGTCCATGAGGCCGAACACGCGCGCGGAGGAGGCTTTCGCGTTCTCGTACTGGTCGACGATGTTCGACACCTCCGCAAGCGGCGTGACAAAGCGCTGCGTGAGGAAGATGAACGTGACGAACGCGCCCGGCGACAGCGTCCCCGAGAGGAACAGCGGCGCGCCGTACAGCAGCCAGTAGCCGCCGACCGCGAACGTCACGGCGAAGGAGAGTCCGGCGAGCAGTTCCATGCCGGGGCGGTAGACGTAGCTCAGGCGGAGGACGTCCATCGTGTCCCGGAAGAATCGGTAGGAGGCGTCCGTGACGCGGTCGGTCTCGTGGTCCTCGGCGGCGTTAGTCTTCACGAGTTCGACGCCCGCGAGGCTGTTCTCCAGTTTCGTGTTGAGATTGCCGATGGCCGCGCGCTGGCGCTCGTAGCGGGGTTCCGCGCGCGTCATGAACCACGACGTGAGCACGACCATCAGCGGAATCGCGGACAGCGTGACGACCGCCAGCTGCCAGTTCTCGGCGACGAGGATGGCGGTGATGCCCGCGACCATTATCACGAGTCGGGCGGAGTTCTGGAGCGCGTCGTCGAGGAACACTTCGAGGTTCGAGGCGTCGTTGTTCAGCACGGACATCACTTCGCCGGTCTGTTTGTCGTCGAAGAACGTCATGTCCAGGCCCTGCATCTTCGCGAACGAGTCCGTGCGGACGTCGTGCATCACGCGGTGCGCGAACAGGTTCGCGGTGACGCCGTACGCGTACGTGAACACCGCGGTGACGAGGAACGACCCGGCGATGAGCACCGCCGAGAGTTCGAACAGGGCGACCTCGCTCGTGGGGAACCAGGCCGCGGGCACGAGCGGCAAGTCGTAGGGCGCGTCGCCGGTGAACACACTGTCGATGGCGGCACCGAGCACGACCGGCGGCAGGAGGCTCGCGACGCGCGCGACGACGTTCGCCACCATGCCGGCTGCGAAGTACGGCCATTCGCTGGCGCCGTACTCCCGGAACAGCCGGCCGAGCGGCTGCTCGACGCGGTCGCGGTACTCGTCGAATGCGCTGTCCTCCGTCGCTGGCATTACGGTTCGAAATACCACCGCGCCCGAAGTCGGTTACGGTCGCCACAGTCCGGCGACCACAAGGTTTCAGTCGGCCGCGCGGCGACACGCGGACATGCGCACGCTCCCGGTGGTCCTCGCGGTCGTGCTCGTGAACGACGCCGTCCTCCTGCTGGCGCTGGACGTCGCAGTGCCGACGTGGCTGGTCGTGCTCGGCGCCGCGCTCGCGCTGACGGTGCCGATACTGGTTGCCGTCGGCGCGACCGTGGAGAACGAAGCGCCCTCGCGGGCAGAGTTACAGCGAGACGTCGAGCAGTTGCGCGAGCGCGTCGAGTCCTAGTCAAGCGCGCGGCGCGGAACGATGCGGGGTTCGTCGTCGTAGGAGACGGCGGCGTCGACGTCGAAGACGTCCGCGAGCAGCTGTTCGGTGACGACGTCCTCGGGCGGGCCCCAGTCGTACACTTCGCCGTCGTCGAGCGCGACCAGATAGTCCGCGAAGCGCGCGGCCTGCTGGAGGTCGTGGAGGACGACGCAGACCGTGACGTCGCGTTCCTCGTTGAGCGTGCGGACGACCTCCATCACGCGGAGCTGGTGGTGGAGGTCGAGGTACGTCGTCGGTTCGTCCAGCAGAAGCACGTCGGTGTCCTGGGCGAGCGTCATCGCGACGAACGCGAGCTGCTTCTGGCCGCCGGAGAGCTCCGAGAGCTGGGTGTCGCGGAGGTGGTCGACACCCGCGAGGTCGATGGCGCGCTCGACGGCGTCGCGGTCCTCGTCGGTGAGCGGGTCGAGGAAGCCGCGGTGAGGATACCGGCCGTGGGACGCGAGGTCTTCGACCGTGAGGCCGCCAGGTGCGGCGTTCTCCTGGTCGAGGAGGCCGAGTTCGCAGGCGAGGTCCTTCGCGGGGCGCTCTTGGACGTCGCTGCCGTTCAGGAGCACTGTGCCGGACTCGGGGGACAGCTCCGCTGACAGCCCCTTCAGCAGCGTGGACTTCCCGGAGCCGTTGGGGCCGACGAGCGCCGTCACTTCGCCCTCGGGGATGACGAGGTCGTCGCAGTCGACGACGATGCCCTCGCCGTAGCCGAGTTCGATGCCGGACGCGAGCAGCGCGGCGTCGTCGACCGGGTCCTCGTCGGTGACGTGGTCGGTCGTCGAGTCGGTGCCGGTCGAGACGAGTGGGATGTCTGGCATGGTTAGAACTCCGTGAACGACTCCGTGCGGCGCAACAGCAACAGGAAGTACGGCCCGCCGAGCAGGCCGGTGACGACGCCGACCGGGACCTGCGTCCCGCCGAGCGCGAGCCGCGCGAACACGTCCGCGGTGACGACGAGCGCGGGGCCGGCGAACAGGCAGCCGGTCATCAGCCGGCGGTAGTCGCTGCCGACGAACGTGCGGACCGCGTGGGGGACGACGAGCCCGACGAAGCCGACGAGGCCCGCGACCGCGACTGCGGCGGACGCGGCGACGATGGCGAGCGTGGACAGCAGGAAGCGGATGCGTTCGACGCTCATGCCGAGTGAGCGCGCCGCGCGCTCGCCGAGCAGGAGGACGTCGAGTTGGCGGGCGCTCGCGAGCGCCGCGGGCACGACGACGAGCGTCGGGATGGCGACGGTGCGGGCGTCGGTCCAGTCGACGCCGACGAGCGAGCCGGCGAGCCACGCGACGGCGGTGCGCATCACGCCGTTGCTCTCGATGAAGTAGAACATCCCCGTCTGGAGGCTGTTGAAGATGGTGCCGACGACGACGCCCGCCAGCACCAGGCGGACAGGGGTGGTGCCGCCGCGCCACGCGACGGCGTACACGAGCAGGAACGCGCCGGTGCCGCCGGCGACGGCGGCCAGCGGCAGGAGGTACGCGCCCAGCGAGAACACGAGCGTGAAGACGACCGCGACGCCGGCCCCGGAGGAGACGCCGAGGATGTACGGGCTCGCGAGCTCGTTGCGCGTAATCGCCTGGAAGATGGCGCCGGAGACGGCGAGGTTGAGTCCCACGAACGCGGCGACGAGCACTCGCGGGAGCCGCACGGTCCAGACGACGATGGTGGCGTTTGAGAGCACCGAGAGGTCGGCGTAGACGCCGAGGAAGCGCGCGGCGTTCTCGCCGAGGACGAGCGTCGCGAGCACCTCGGGGTTGGTCCAGACGGCGCGGTCGAACAGCGCCCGGACGGCGATTTCGAAGGGCATCTCGTAGGCGCCGTAGCGTATCTGGACGAGGCCGGCGATAACCATCAGGACGACGCTCGCGCCGATGATGGTGGCGAGTTGGGCGTCGACCTCGGGGAGGAGTGCGTCTCGGACGCGGCGTTGTCGTGTCATCTGTTGGTCCGTGCGGCTGTTTGGAGGCCGCGGCGGTACCGGCGGAGTCACCCGCCGGAACTGCGCTTACCTTTAGGTCGCCCTAAGACTTCAAAAGCGTTCCGTCTACGACGTGGTAATCGTCGCCAGTTCGTCGCGGTCGAACAGTTCGCCCTCGAAGCGCTCGGGGTAGAGCTCCGTGGCGAAGCGCTCGGTGAGGAAGAGGTGCTGAATCGGGCCGAGGTAGATGGGGCCGCCGCGGTAGACGGCGCCCTCCTCGACGGCGGTGATGCGGCTCGCCGTCTCGTGGTTCTGCATGAACGACACGACGGTGTTCTCGAACTCCTCGCGGGTCTTGTCCTCGTGGCCGCGCACGAACAGCGCCTCGGGGTCGAGGTCGAGCAGCGTCTCGTAGTCGATTTCCGAGCGGCTCCCCGTCGAGAGCGCTTCGACGTCGGAGTCGGCGATGGCGTCCTGGACGTTCAGGTCGTGGAAGGACTTCTTGTTCGCGCCCTCGCCGCTGAGGTGGTACGGGGAGAACGACGTGGGCTCGTTACTGCCGCCCCAGACGAGCGCGGCGCGCGGCCCCTCACTGGGCACATCCTCGCCGATGCGCGCGACGAAGTCGTCGTGGAACGTTGAGAACGCCTCGTAGCGCTCGGTCTCTTGGACCGCTTGGGCGACCTTCTCGAAGGCGCCGTACATCGTGTAGTAGTCGTAGTCGTGCCACGCGTCCGTGCGCCGGAAGATGGTGTTGCCGAGGAACGGGCCCGCGCGCTCCTCGAGGAACTGGACGTCCTCGTCGTTCATCTCGAAGACGTTCGTCAGCCAGTTGGGGTCGATGAGGTGGAGGTCGGCGTCGATGGAGAGCAACGTCTCGCGGGAGACGCCCTGGTCGACGAGGTCGACCATCTGGGACTTGTCGACGCTGACGCCGTCGAGTTCCTCGTAGCCGCCGGTGTGGTAGCGGGCCTTCTGTCCGATGGACGCGACGGCGTCGCCGTGGCCGAGCGCGACGAGCATATCCGCGTAGCCGGACGTGTAGACGGCGATGGTCTCGGGGACGCTGTCGAACTCGACTTCACCGACCGGCGTCATCGTGACGCTGTACGACTGGGACTGGGCTTCGGTCGTCTCCTCGGCGCCCGACGTCGTGGCGTCGTCCTCGGTCGCGGGCGCTTCGGTCGTGTCGTTCGTGCTTCCTTCGTTCGGGCTCGCGCAGCCGGCGAGCAGGCCGGCGAGCGTGGCTGCGGTACCGGACTTGATGAACGTGCGTCGTCGCATACTCGTTTAGGTTCGCCTAAAGAATAAAAGAACGTCGGTTTTTCGGCGGGCCTAAACGAACGGCGTCGGCGCGTCGCGGCCCCGGCCGGAGCGGGCGTCGTGCCACGCTCCCACCCGGGACGGGAACCTTTATGGCCGCGCCACCGCTCCGCTGACGTATGCGCGTCGAGCTCGCGGTAGTACGTGTGTAAGCCCTCTTCTCGTCACGAACCGGACACACAGACACGCGACCGCGGCCGACGACCCACCCAGCTATGACGAACATTCCGGACAGCTACGACCCCGACCGCATCGAGACCGAGTGGCAAGACGACTGGCAGGACTCCGACGTCTACGAGTTCGACCCCTCCGAGTCGGACACCCAGTACGTCGTCGACACGCCGCCGCCGTACCCCACCGGGAACCTCCACCTCGGCCACGGCCTGCAGTGGTCGTACATCGACTTCGTCGCGCGCTTCCACCGCCTGCAGGGCGACGCCGTCCTCTTCCCGCAGGGCTGGGACTGCCACGGCCTCCCGACCGAGGTCAAAGTCGAGGAGAACCACGACATCCACCGCACGGACGTCTCCCGCGAGGAGTTCCGCGAGATGTGCGTCGAGCACACCGAAGCCCGCATCTCGGAGATGAAACAGACGATGACCGAATTGGGCTTCTCCCAGGACTGGTCGGCGGAGTTCCGCACGATGGACCCCGAGTACTGGGGCCAGACGCAGTCGTCGTTCGTCGAGATGGCCGACGACGACATGGTCTACCGCGACGAGCACCCCGTCAACTGGTGCCCGCGCTGCGAGACCGCTATCGCGGACGCCGAAGTCGAGAATGTCGACCGCGAGGGCACGCTGTACTACGTCACGTTCGAGGGCGTCGGCAACGACGACATCGAAATCGCGACCACGCGCCCGGAACTGCTGGCGGCCTGCGTCGGGATGGCAGTCGACCCCGACGACGAGCGCTTCGAGGGCCGCGTCGGTGACACGTTCGAGGTCCCGCTGTTCGGCCAGGAGGTCGAACTGCTCGCGGACGACGACGTCGACCCCGACTTCGGGACCGGCGCCGTCATGATTTGTACGTTCGGGGACAAGCAGGACGTCGACTGGTGGGCAGAGTACGACCTCGACCTCCGGTCGGTGTTCACCGAGGACGGCCACCTCACCGAGGAGGCCGGCGACTTCGCGGGGCTGTCCATCGACGACGCGAAGGGCGAAATCGCGGACGCGCTCGACGACGAGGGCTACCTGAACGACACCGAGCCCACCGAGCAGAGCGTCGGCGCGTGCTGGCGGTGTGACACGCCCATCGAGATTCTCTCCAAGGAGCAGTGGTTCGTGGAGGTCGACCAGGACCTCGTCCTGGAGAAGGCCGAGGAGGTCGAGTGGATTCCCGAGCACATGCACGACCGCCTCGTCGACTGGGCGGAGGGCATGGAGTGGGACTGGGTCATCTCCCGGCAGCGCGTCTTCGCGACGCCGATTCCCGCCTGGGAGTGCACGGACTGTGGCCACTGGCACATCGCGGAGCGCGCCGAGACGCCGGTCGACCCCGACGAGGAAGACCCCGCCGTCGGCGCGTGCCCCGAGTGTGGCAGCCACGACTGGCGCGGCGAGACCGACGTCATGGACACGTGGATGGACTCCTCGATTACGCCGCTGCACATCTCCGGGTGGCCCGAGGACATCGACCTCGACGAGTTCGAACCCGTCGGCCTGCGGCCGCAGGGCCACGACATCATCCGCACGTGGGCGTTCTACACGCTCCTGCGGACGGGCGCGCTCACCGACGAAGCGCCGTGGGACGACATCCTCGTTAACGGCATGGTGTTCGGCCCGGACGGCAACAAGATGTCCAAGTCCCGCGGCAATGTGGTCGCGCCCGACGAGGCCATCGAGGAGTACTCCGCGGACGCCGTCCGGCAGGCGCTCGCGCTCGGCGGCCAGCCCGGCAGCGACGTCCAGTTCCAGTGGAAGGAGGTCAAGTCCGCCTCCCGCTTCCTCACGAAACTCTGGAACATCGTGAAGTTCTCCGGCGGACACTTCGACGAGGACACGCCCGACATCAGCGACCCCGCCTACCGGGACGCCGACCGCTGGCTGCTCTCGGAACTCACGCGGGTCGCCGACGAGGTCGAAGCCGAGATGGAGGCGTACCGGTTCGACACCGCGCTTCGTACGCTCCGCGAGTTCGCGTGGGAGGACCTCGCCGACGACTACGTCGAACTCGTCAAGGGACGGCTGTACAACGGCCGGCCGGGCGAGCGTGCCGCCGCCGAGAAGACGCTCTACACCGCGGTTACCGCAGTTGTTCGGATGCTGTCGCCGTTCAGCCCGCACGTCACCGAGGAAATCTGGAACCACCTCCCGGGCACCGAGGGCAGCGTCCACAACGCCGCGTGGCCCGAGGTCGACATGTTCGACGAGGACGCGGAAGTCGCCGGCGAGTACATCGCCGAGACCGCCAGCGAGGTCCGCGCGTGGAAGTCCGAGAACCACATCCCGCTGAACGAACCCCTCGACCGCGTCGAGCTCTACTTCGAGCCCGGCCAGGAGGCGGGCCTCGACACGTACGACCTCAGCGAGACCGTCAACGCCCCCATCAAGCTCGTTGAGGGGCGCCCGGACATCGAACTGGTCCCGGTCGAGGTCGACGCCGACGAGTCCGAAATCGGTCCCGAGTTCCGCAGCGACGCGGGCGCGGTGATGCAGGCCGTCGACGCCGCCGACCCCGCCGAGATTCAGGCGCAGATGCACTCCGGCGACACCGTCACCGTCGACGCCGCCGGCGAGACGTACGAACTCGACGCCGACTGGCTGACCGTCGAGACGGAGTACCACGCCCAGTCCGGCGAGGAAGTCGCGGTCATCGAGACGTCGTTCGGCACCGTCCTCGTCTACGAGTAGGGCGGCCACCACCTTCTACTGGCGCGCGAGAGACCTCGCGAGCATGGTCGACCCAACAGCGCCACGAATCGAGGACGTCGTACGCCTCCCGGAGGACGCGTTTCTCGACCAGGTCGCGGAGACGATGCACGCAGAAGACGTCGGCAGCGTCGTCGTCACCGGCGACACGACCGACCTCGCAGGCATCGTCACCGACCGGGACCTCGCACTCGCACTCCGGAACGGCATCGACCCCGAGCAGACGACCGTGGACGAGGTGATGACGCCCGACCCAGTCACGGCCGAGAAAGGGGCGGAGATATTCGAGGTCGTAGAGACGATGCGCGACGAGGGCGTCCGCCGGCTTCCACTCGTGGACGAGGCGGGCGACGTCGTCCGGCTGGTGAGCCTCGACGACGCGCTCGTGTTGCTCGGCGAGGAGATGGCCGACGTCGCCGAACTCGTCGAAGCACAGGTGTAACCCCCGGCGTCGTCCGGAACCCGGCTGCTTTTTCGCCGCCGTCCGCGAGAGCAGGGTATGGACCCCCGCATCGAGGACCACGCCGAAGTGCTGGTGGACTGGAGCGCGCGCGTCGAGGAGGGCGACGACGTCGTGTTGAGCGTCGGCCCGGACGCCCACGAGCTCGCGGTCGCGGTCGCCGAGAAGGTCGGCGAGCGCGGCGCGAATCTCGTCACGACGTACTCGTCGAACGAACTCGGCCGGGCGTACGCGCTCGCCCACGGTGACGACTTCGACCAGGACCCCGAGTACGAACTCGCACTCTACCAGAACGCCGACGTGGTTCTCTCCATCGGCGGCGGTCGCAACACCAGCGAGGGCTCGGACATCCCCGCGGAGACGCGGCGCGCGCAGTCGAAGGCCCGGCAGGGCATTCGGGAGGCCCGGATGAACTCGGACTGGGTGTCGACGGTCCACCCGACGCGGTCGCTCGCTCAGCAGGCGAACATGTCCTTCGCGGAGTACCAGGACTTCGCGTACGACGCCATCCTCCGCGACTGGGAGGAACTCGCTGACCAGATGGCGAACATGAAGGAGATTCTGGACGCGGGCAGCGAGGTGCGGCTCGTCAAGGAGGACACCGACCTCACCATGAGTATCGAGAACCGGACCGCCGTGAATTCCGCGGCGTCGGTCGCGTACGACTCCCACAACCTCCCCTCCGGCGAGGTGTTCACCGCGCCCCACGCCACCGAGGGTGAGGTGTTCTTCGACGTCCCGATGACGATTCGCGGCGAGCGCGTGCAGGACGTCCACCTCACGTTCGAGGACGGCGAGGTCGTCGACTACAGTGCCGCCCAGAACGAGGAGGTCGTCGGCGAGGTTCTGGACACCGACGAGGGGTCCCGACGCCTCGGCGAATTGGGCATCGGGATGAACCGCGGCATCGACCAATTCACGGACTCCATCCTCTTCGACGAGAAGATGGGCGACACCGTCCACCTCGCGGTCGGCCGCGCGTACGAGTCGAACTTCCCCGAGGGCCACGAGGACGAGGCCAACGACTCCGCGGTCCACGTGGACATGATTACGGACGTGAGCGAGGATTCGTTCCTCGAAGTCGACGGCGAAGTGGTGCAGCGCGACGGGACGTTCCGGTGGGAAGACGGGTTCGAGGAGTAGCGTGGTTCGGAACGAACGAAGTGAGTGAGAACCACGGGCAGCCGAGCGGCGAACGAAGTGAGCCGTGAGGACGCGGCCCGGACCTCGAAACATTCGAACGGGTGAGCAGGCCACCGTGCTTATCTGCCGTCGGCGTGTCAACGTTTAGAGAGACACAATGTCCTTTCTCAACTCCGTCGGCGAACTCGTCGGCAGCGTCGTCGCGGTGGCGCTGCTGCTCGTCCTCGCGGTAATCAGCTTCTTCGTGACCATCTTCATCGTCGACGCGGGCGCGAGCCTCGCGGGGCTCGACCCGGGCGACGACTTCGTGACGCTCGCGGCAGCGGTGCTGACGGCCGGTGCCATCGTCGGCGGCGCGTCGCCGCTCACGGCGATTGCCGGCACCGAGAGCGCGTAACGCTCCGCAGTCGTTTTCCGTGTTTTCAGCGCCGAAAACCGTTCGGAAGATACACCGGCTGTCGGACAGCGACGCTCTGGGTCGATATTTCACACCCGGTAGCGGTTGCTGTCTTTTTTTAGCGTAGATTTTTGCGGGGTCGCGCAGCGATCCCGCAAAAAGGTACGAGCTCGAGGGGAGTAAGCCCCCTTCTGTTCGGCCTGGCATTCGGCTGAGCGTCCACACGGCCCCTTGCGGGCGTGTCGGGCTACCTTGCGCGCGTGGACTTGCACCGGCGGGGATTAGCCGTTCCATCGGTCCCCTCCCTTCAGCGAACGGGGATACCGTTCGCGTTTGACGCGGTAGAACCGCGCGGTTCGCGGCTGACGCCGCTCACCTGTAACGTGGCCTCCCGTTGGTCGGCCACGCCTCCCTCGGCGGGTTAGCTTCCTTCCCTCGCGGGTCGGGTCGCACGCCTCATCGGTGGGGGAGGGACGTGTCGTCTCTGTTCCAGTGCCGACGGTCTCCCGTCCCGGATTTGCATCCGGCCGCCTGCCCGAACGGGTGGGGGGACTTTCCTCATGCCTCTCGGCACGGGAGCCAGGCTCCCTCTGCTCGCCGGTTCTAGGAGTGCCGCGGCGTTAAGGGGTTCGGTTGAATGGGTCGTCGAAGCGCGTGGCGACGAACCGCGTTCAGTATTCAACCTTGTGGCCGGCGGAATTATACAGAACCATTGTCAACGAACCAATCAGTGCGCGCGAATCCGACTCACGTTCCGCGATTCGGCCGTCCTACGCAGCCGAGGAAAAATCCTTCACGGTTCTCGCCCGTGAGGGGAAGAGTTCAAGTTAATCCTTGCCATAAATAGACTCGTATGGCCGAGGCCCAGTCAGTAGTACTTTCCTTCGAGGACGGCGCTCGGACGGTTGAACTAGCACGCGAATCCGTCGAGGCGTTCGTCCGGAACGGCCAGCGCGAGCAGCCCGGCAGCATGCGGGACGCCTTCTACAACCGAACGAGCGCGTTCGTGCGATTGGAGTCGACCCACGGCCGCGGCCGGCTCCGGGGCTGTGCGGGCGCGCAGGAGTCCGCCCGCGACCTCGGGAGCCGCGACCAACAGCTCGGGCACGCCATCGTCGAGGCGTCCATCAAGGCAGCCTCGGAGGCGTCGTGTGGCTCCGAAGTCGAGGCCGCGGAGCTACCGAACCTCCGCGTCTCCGTCTGCACCGTCTCGAACCTCGTTCTCACGGACGACCCCGTCGAGGACATCGAGCTCGGCGTGCACGGCGTCGCCATCGACGGCGACGGCAAGCACGGCTGGATGTACCCGACGCTGCCCGTCGAGAACGACTGGAGCGTCTTCGAGTACCTCGACCGGACGTGCCGGAAGGCGGGCCTCCCGAACGGCGCGTGGGAGGACGACGACGTGATGGTCACTCTCTTCGAGGGGCAGGTGTTCCGGGAGACCGGCGAGGACGCCGAGGAGCCCGTCGAAGAGCTCACCGCGTAGAAGCGCGCGCTACTGTTACTCCCCTCCGTTCCCGAACCCGACACGCTCGGCGTCGTCGAGCGCTCGGTCGGCGGCGTTCTCGATGCTGAACGACCGGACGACGTCGCCGTCCCGAATCAGCGGGTCCAGCAGCGACGTACCGTCCGTCGGGCCGGGCCGGGCGGCGAGGCCGACGTGGTGGCCGCCGTCGCGCGTGCGATAGACGTCTTTCTTCCCGGAGAGTTTCCCGCGCTTGGCGGCGGGTTCGCCGTCCACCTCAACGATGTCGAGCGCGAAGTCCACGGGGTCGGCGTTCGAGACGTGGCTGCCGACGCCGAAGCCGTCCGCGACGTCCCGGAGATCCCGGAGTTGTGTGGGGCCGAGGCCGCCGCTGAGGAAGATGTCGACGTCGCGGCGGTCGCGGGCGTCCAGTTCCCAGCGAATCTCGCGGACGATGTGCCGGAAGTCGCCGCGGCGCGAGCCGGTGGTGTCGAGGCGGACGCTGTCGAGGTCGTCGCCGAGTTCGTCGATGGCGCGCAGGACTTCGTCTTTCTCGTCGCTGTACGTGTCACAGAGCGCGACCCGCGGAACCGACTCGTCGACGGCGTCGTCGAACGCGCGCCACGCCGCCTCCTGGTTGCCGCGCCCGAAGCAGATGAGGAGCGCGTGGGGCATCGTCCCGCCGGCTTCGCGCCCGATGACGTCGCCGGCGGCGAGGTGAGAGAAGCCGTCGAGGCCGCCGACGAGCGCGGAGCGTTCGACCATCGCCGCAATCGAGGGGTGGACGTGGCGCGCGCCGAAGCTCAGGACTTGGGAGTCGGGCGCGGCGCGCCGCGCTTCGAGGGCGGCGGTCGCGACGCCCGAGGCGTGCGAGAGGAAGCCCAAAAGCGACGTCTCGTAGCGCGCGAAGTCGCGGTAGTTGCCCTCGATGCGGAGGACGGGGCCGCCGTCGAACAGCGTCCCCTCGGAGATCGCGTCCACGTCGACGGGGAGGCCTTCGAGGAGGTGGGCGGCGTCCTTGACGCCCGCGAGCAGTTCGAACTCCCCGGTCGGGAACTGGTCGGCAGTCACCTCCGCGACCACGCGAGGGTTCTTCCCGGCGAAGTCCAGCGTCGTCTCGGTGCGCTCGAAGTACGCGTCGGTCGCGCGGCCGCTCTCGATGGCCTCCGGCGGCACGACGTCGAAGGTCACGCGACCACCCGGCGAGTAGCCTGCATGCCTCGGGGTAGACCCGCCCGAGCGAAAAAGCCTCGCCTCCCTACTGCGAGTGGACGTCGCCGAGGTCGCCGGGAGTGGGCGCGTTCACGATGGTGACCTCGTTCCCGGAGCGAGTGACGCGGAACGCGTCGGCGAACTCGCTCTCGTTCTCGGGGATGCGCCAGACGCCGTTCGAGCGCTGTTCGGCCCCCCAGTACTGGAGGAGGTGGCGGTACGTCCGCGCGAACTCGCGGGCGTCGCCGTTGGAGTCGAACGCGAGCCGCCACGTGTAGGCGGTCTCGTTGCCGTTCTCGTACACCCAGAGTTTTTCGCCGTCCCAGCCAGCGACGGGCTGGGTGGCGTAGTCGAACGGCGAGTCCTGGTCGATGTTGCCGTTCGCGCCATAGTTCAGCGGGTTCAACACGGCGTCCTGCGGGTGGCGGTCCTGCTCGTAGGCGGGGTAGCCGAACATCGCGGTGAGCCCGCCGACGCCGACTTCGCCGTAGGGCGCGCGGCCGCCGGGCGTGACGCGCTCCCAGGAGTCAGTAGAGCGGTCGGGGAGCGAGACGTCCCGGGGCTGGTCGCTGCCGTACTTCTCGGGCTGGGCGACCTGCTCGGAGGACGCCGGCGGCTGGTCGTAGACGCCCGCGACCGCGTCCCAGCCGCCGTCACTGTGGACGTGCTCGACGAACGCCGACCCCGCGCTGTACGGGAAGTACTTCATCATGTAGACGCCGAGGTGGATGCTCCCGCCGCCCCCGCCACCACCGCCCGCGGCTTCGGGCGTGGCGCACTCCCACTCGGCACCGCAGCGCTCGCTGTACTGGCTGTCGAGGAAGCTCGCTTCGCCCTCGATGAGGCCGTTGTGGGCGTTGGCCTTGTCCCGGGTGGGCGAGGAGAAGTTCGCCTGGAAGTTCCGGAATTGGAGGGCGTGCATCAGCTCGTGGCCGAGTGTGTTCTCGTCGATGGTCGGCGTCTCGGACTCGGAGATGACGACGATTCGGTCGTCGCGGGGCGTGTAGAACCCGAGCACGTTCGACCCGCGGTTTTCGTTCTGGACGGACAGCGAGTCGTTTCGCTCGCCGACGAGGAACAGCGCCTCGAATTTTACGTTGTCGAACGTCGCCATCGCGTCGCTGGAGTTTCCGGTGCCGGTGTACTCGTCGCGGTACGTCGACCGCGAGATGACGTCGACGGGCACCGGCTTCTGGAATTCGATGCCGCGGAGCTGTTCGACCCGCGCCATCGACCGGTTGACGACTTGGTCGCGTTCGGTCTCGTTGAGGCCGTCGTCGACGGTCACGGGGAGGGACTCGTTGTGCCAGTAGCCGCCCTCCCAGCCGAGCGCGTCGCCGGCGGGGTCGGCGTAGTCGAAGTCGCTCGTCGCGGGCGCGGTCGTGGTCTCGACGGCCCCACCGCCGGTCCCGGCGGGGGACTGACAGCCGGCGAGGACGACCAGCGCGACGAACGCCACGGCCAGAATACGGCGTGTCATTACACGCGGTTCGGTCTCGACGGGGTAAAACGCTACGCACAGCCACACCGCCCGAGGGCCGGCCCAACGGCTTAGTGGCTCGCCGGCGAGCACTCGCGCATGGAGTTCGACCCCGACAGCACCGCGGTCGTCGTCGTGGACGTCCAGAACGGCTTCTGCCACCCCGAGGGGAGCCTGTACGCGCCCGCCAGCGAGGAAGTCGTCGACCCCGTCACCTCGCTCGTCTCCCGGGCGCGCGAGGCGGGCGCGAGCGTCGTCTACACGCGGGACGTCCACCCGCCCGAGCAGTTCGAGGGCAACCACTACTACGACGAGTTCGAGCGCTGGGGCGAGCACGTCGTCGAGGGGACATGGGACGCCCAGTTCCACGACCGCCTCGACGTGCGCAACGAGGACTACGTCGTGGAGAAACACACCTACGACGCGTTCTACCAGACCGGCCTCGAAGGGCACCTCGACACCTACGGTATCGACGACGTGCTGGTCTGCGGGACGCTGGCGAACGTCTGCGTGCTCCACACCGCGGGGAGCGCGGGCCTGCGGGACTACCGGCCGGTGCTCGTCGAGGACGCCATCGGCTACATCGAAGAAGAGCACCGCGAGTACGCGCTCGACCACGCCGACTGGCTGTTCGGCGAAGTCCTCGACCGCGACGAGGTCGCGTTCCAGTAGTCGGAGCCGTCAGTGGAGACTGCCGGACTCGGTGGGCGTCTTCCGAACGATGTAGAGCGCGCCGACGAGCACGGCGAGCAGGACGGCGAATCCGGCGGACGTCAGCAGCGCTTCCATCGCGGCGTGGTCATCGGGGTGGAAACTGATGACGCGACGCGTGACCGCGATGATGCCGGTGATGATGACGATGCGGACGACGCTCTCCTCGCGGGTGTACGCGACGACCGTCTGGTAGATTTCCACGATGATGAAGAGGAGGAGGACGGTGTCGATGAGCGCGATGACCTCGCTGGTCTGCGTGATGGCGCCCGTGCGGACCAACTGGAAGATGTTCAATCCGAGGTCGAAGACGCCGACAGCGAACAGCAAGACGAGCACGTACGCGGCGACGATTTCGACCGCCTGGATGAGTCGCTCGGTGATTCGTACGTGGTCGTCGACGTCCATGCACCGGAGTACAGACGGGGCGCTATTAAGAGCGTGGGCGGGACGCGGTCCCAGGTGACCGCTACGTAATGTCGACCGAGACGCTATCTCCGACCGCGAGGTCGTGGCCGGGTGCGACGAGTTTGACGCCGAGCCGATCGGTGCCGAGCCACAGCGAAAGCCCGCGAATCGGCTCGCCGTTCGCCGTCACGGTGACGTCCCGCCACGCGACGGTGCGGCCGTCCGCGACGTCGCCGACGTGCGTCCCGAGGAACGAAACCGGGTCGTCGTCCGCGCTGCCGCGTCCGAAAACGCCGCCGCCCTCGTAGTGCGGGAAGCCGCCGTCGAGCACACGGCCGTCGTCGGTGGCGATACCCGCGAACCGCTTGCCCGGTTCAGGGTGTTCGGGCGCGTCGAGGAGCGCGTACGTCTCCCCGGTTTCTACGACCTCGCCAGTGCCGTCCCAGGGGACTGGCTCGACGTGCGCGTCGAGGTCGAGCGGGAGCGACCCGGACGCTCGCACGGCGTCGCCGTCGCGCTCGCGGAACCCGAGGTGGACGTGGTTGTCGACCCACGGCGCGAAGAAGCCCGAGCGCACCATCCGCCCGAGGTCGTCGCCGAGCGCGACGGCATCGCCGGCTTCGACGGCGGGCGCGACGTGGAGGATGCGCGCGAGGTAGTCGCCCGTATCGACGACGATGAGGTGATCGTGGTCGGCGGCGTACGGCTTCGACGGACAGCGGACGGTGCGGGTCTCCACGACTTCGCCCGCGACCGGACTGGGGGCGCGAGCGGTCCGGGGGTACAAGTCGACCGCACAGCCGGCGTCGTGGGCGGGGTACGGCGAGTTGTAGAGGGACGCTCGCGGGTAGCGCGCGAGCACGTCGCCGTCCAGCGTGACCATACCCGCGAATCGGACCGTGAGGATTTACCGCCGTCGGTCGAAGGGACCGGTATGCGCGTGCTCCGCGAGCAAACCGACAGCCCGGACGCCGACCGCGCGGCGACCCGGCGGCTCCTCGATTCCGTCGGGGAGACCGGCGAGCCGGCGGTCCGCGTGTGGGCTCCGGGTCGCCAACTCGCGTTCGGCCGCCGAGACGCCAACAGCGACGGCTACGAGGCCGCCCGCGAGGCCGCTCGAGAGCACGGCTTCCCGCCAGTCGAGCGCAGCGTCGGCGGGCGCGCGGTCGCGTACACGGAGACGACGCTCGCGTTCGCCAGAGTCACGCCGGTCGAGGGCGTCCGCACGGGCCTCCAGGAGCGCTACGACGCGATGGTCGCGGACGTCGTCGACGCGCTCGCTGCAGTCGGCGTGGCCGCCAACGAGGGCGAACCTCCAGACTCGTTCTGCCCGGGCGACCACTCCGTCTCCGCGGACGGTAAACTCGCGGGCATCGCCCAGCGCGTGACGAAGGACGCCGCGCTCACGTCGGGCGTGCTCGTCGTCGACGGCCGCGACGAGATTGCCGACGTACTCGCAGACGCCTACCCGAAACTCGGGGTCCCGTTCGACCCGAAATCGGTGGGGAGCGTCGCGACTGCTGGCGGCGACACCGAACGCGTCAGGGACGAACTGGAGCGTGCGCTCGTCGGCGATGAAGAGGTCGACGTGGAACGGCTCTAGGGGCTTTCCAACCACAGTACCAGCGATTACACAGCCGGCCCCTGGCGGATTGAAAGGGCGAGGCGCGCTCGCGGCCGGAGGCCGTGTGCGGTCCGCGAGCGCGACGAGGGCTTTCTAGGAGGCGGCACCGAGTAACGAGCGGTGAGTACGTCTCCGCAGTACTTAGGCCGGTGCCTGAAGACGACCACGTATGCGAGTAATCCGGAACGCAACGCTGGCGGACGGGCGGGAGCGCGACGTCCGAATCGCGGATGGGCGCATCGACGCGGTGGGCGAGGACCTCGACGGGGAGACGCTCGTCGACGCGACGGGGAAGCGCCTGCTGCCGGGGATGATAGACGCGCACGTGCACTTCCGCCAGCCCGGGTACGGGCACAAGGAGACGTGGGCGACGGGGTCGCGGAGCGCGGCGGCGGGCGGGGTCACTACCGTCGTCGACCAGCCGAACACGGAGCCGCCGACGGTGACGGGCGCGGCGTTCGACGAGAAGGCCGAGTACGCGGTCGACTCGCTCGTGGACTGGGGTATCAACGGCGGCGTCACCGAAGACTGGGACCCCGAAACGCTGTTCGACCGGCCGCTGTTCGCGCTCGGGGAGGTGTTCCTCGCTGATTCGACCGGGGACATGGGCATCGACGCGGACCTGTTCGCGGACGCGTGCCGGCGCGCGGCCGAGGAGGACGTGGTCGTTACCGTGCACGCCGAGGACGCCGACCTATTCTCCGAGGAGGCGAAGGAGCGTGACGACGCGGACGCGTGGAGCGCGTACCGGACGGCCGAAGCCGAGGAGGCGGCCGTGGAGCGCGCCGTCGGCGTCGGTGGGAACGTCGGCGCGACGATTCACGTCGCGCACACGTCGACACCCGAGGGCGTGGACGCGGCGCGGGCGGGCGGCGCGACCTGCGAGGTGACGCCCCACCACCTGTTCCTCTCGCGCGAGGACCTCGACGAGTTGGGGACGTTCGGGCGGATGAACCCGCCGCTGCGCAGCGAGGAGCGCCGCGAGGCGCTGTTCGAGCGACTCGAGGACGGCGAAGTCGATATCGTCGCGACCGACCACGCGCCCCACACGCGCGAGGAGAAGGACGCGAGCATCTGGGACGCGCCCTCCGGCGTGCCGGGTGTCGAGACCGCGCTGCCGCTGCTGCTCCAGGCTGCCAGCGAGGGGAGGCTGAGCTACGAGCGCGTGCGGGACGTCACCGCCGCGAATCCCGCGGATATCTTCGACCTGTCCGACAAGGGACGCATCGAAGCCGGCCGGGACGCCGACCTCGTGCTCGTCGACCCCGACGCGTCCCGCGAAATTCGCGGCGACGACCTCCACTCGAAGTGCGGGTGGACGCCGTTCGAGGGGATGGCGGGCGTGTTCCCTGAGTTGACGATGGTGCGCGGGACGGTCGTCTGGGACGGCGAGGAGTTCGACGAGCACGACGGCGAGAACGTCCGCGCCTGAGAGATTGCCGGCAGGGCTTAGTGCGGCGACGGCGACCGCTCATGTATGCGAACGGTCGTCGCGCTCGGCGGGAACGCGCTCGCGCCGAGCGGCGAAGCCACGATAGCCGCCCAGCGCGAGCGAATCGAGGAGACCGCCGACGAACTTCAGGTACTCCACGAGGAGGGCCACGACCTCGTGTCGACGCACGGGAACGGCCCGCAGGTCGGCGCGCTGCTCCGCCAGCAGGAGGAGTCGAACGTGCCCGAGCGCCCCCTCGACGTGCTCGTCGCGGAGACGCAGGCACAAATCGGCTACCTCCTCCAGCAGGCCATCGACGAGCGCATTAACGCCAGCGTCGCGTCGGTCGTCACCCAAGTAGCGGTTGACCCCGAGGATTCGGCGTTCGACGAACCGTCGAAGCCGGTCGGCCCGTACCTGAGCGCCGAGCAGGCCCGCGAGCGCGACTTCGAGACGACGGAAGTGACGACGCCCGAGGGCGAGACGGCGTACCGGCGGGTCGTCCCCTCACCCGAACCCACGCGGATTTTGGAGGGCGAGCGCGTCGAGAGTCTGGTCGCGGACGGCGCGCCCGTCGTCTGCGGCGGCGGTGGCGGCGTCCCGGTCACCGTCGGGGAGGAAGGAATCGAGGGAGTGGCGGCGGTCGTCGACAAGGACCACACGACGCGCCTCGTCGCCGAGCGCGTCGACTCGGAGGTGCTGGTGATGGCGACGGACGTCCCCTGCGTCTACACGGACTTCGGGACGGCCGAGCAGACCTCCATCGAGGATGCGACCGCCGCGGAGATGCGTGAACACCTCGCCAGCGGCGAGTTCGGCGAGGGGAGCATGCAGCCGAAAGTGCGGGCGTGTCTGCGGTTTCTCGACGCGGGCGGCGAGCGCGCGGTCGTCGCGGGAACGGGGGATATTGCTGCGGCGGTCGCGGGCGACGCCGGCACGCAGATTAGCCCGGACTAGACGCCGAGCGCGACGGCCGTGACTGCGGCGGCGAACGCCCAACCCGCGCCCGTCCACGTGAGCACGAAGAAGGCCTCGCGCGCGCCAGCCTCGGTCCACGCGGAGCCGACGTCGACGTACTCCTGGACGCCGCGGAGCGTCTCGCCGAGGCCGACGGCGGTCGCCCACGCGAACACGCCGAACCCGAGGACGAGCGCGCCGAGCGCGAACGCCGTGTCGGTCGCGCCCTTCGGGGACGTGACGACGAGTAGCGCCAGCGAGAGGGCGACGCCGACTGCGGCGCCGCGGAGGGTCCAGCGGCCCGCGCGAACGACGAGGTCGCGCAGGCTGGGGGGAGAATCAGTCAATCGCTTCCCGCATCCGCGGGTCGAGCGCGTCGCGCATGCCGTCCCCGAGGAGGTTGAACCCGAGGACGGTCAGCGCGAGCAGCAGGCCGGGGAAGAACGACCACCACCACGCCCCCGAGAAGAGGCCGTACTCGACGCCGTTCGAGAGCATCATCCCCCACGTCGGTTCGCCGGGGCTGGCACCGAACCCGAGGAAGGACAGCGCGGCGATGTCGATGATTGCGAGCCCGAAGTTCAGCGTCGACTGGACGGTGATGGGGGCCAGGCAGTTCGGGAGCACGTGGCGAACCAGCAGCCGGGGGTCGGTCGCACCGAGTGCGCGCGTCGCCTCGATGTACTCGTCCTCCAGAACTTTCAGCGCGGCGCCGCGGACGACGCGGGCGAACCGCGGCGTGTACACGAGCGTCAGCGCCGCGACCGCGCGCCACAGGCCGAGGTCGTCCGGGAAGATGGTGACGAGCGCGAGCGCGAGCAGTAGCGACGGGAACGACAACAGCACGTCCATCGTGCGCATGATGACGTTGTCCGTGAGGTCGCCGTAGTACGCCGCGATGATGCCGAGGCCGACGCCGAGCACGGTGGAGGCGGCGACCGTGACGGTGCCGTACAGCATCGCGTACCACGCGCCGTACAGCACGCGCGGGAAGATGTCGCGGGCCTGGCCGTCGGTGCCGAACCAGTACTGCGCGCTCGGCGCGGCCTCGGTTGGGTTCGTACCGAACTGCGTCGACGTAATCGCGCCGAGGTCGTAGGCGAACCGGGCGTAGATGGCGACCGCGAACACGCCGCCGATGAGCGTGAGGCCGAGGACGGCCAGTCGGTTCGACAACAGTTCGGAGAGGAACGGGCTCGCGCGGAGCCGCTCGACGATGCCACGCTCGACGTCGGGAGTTTGGGTTTCGGTGCTCATTGTTCGATGCGGGGGTCGAGGACGGAGTACGTCACGTCGACGAGGAGGTTCACCAGCGTGTACATCACCGCGAACACGAGCACGGTGGCTTGCACGACCGGGTAGTCACTCTGGTTGATGGCGCTGACCAGCAGCGTGCCGATGCCGTTGATTTCGAAGACGGTCTCGGTAAGCACGGCACCGCCGAGCAGCGCCCCGAACTGGATGCCGATGATGGTGATGACGGGGATGAAGGCGTTGCGGAGGCCGTGTTTCATCGTCGTAATCTTCTCGCCCTGGCCCTTCGCGCGGGCAGTCCGCATGTAGTCCTGGCGGATGACCTCGATCATCGACGAGCGCATCATCCGCGAGATGAGGGCCATCTGGTAGATGCCCAGCACGACGATGGGCAACAGGAGGTGGCGGAACGCCGACCGGAACGCGGGGAGGTCGCCCGCGAGGAGGGTGTCCACGAGGATGAAGCCGGTGACGGCGTCGATGAAGTGCGCGGAGCCGATGCGGCCGCTCGTCGGTAGGATGCCGAGGAACTGCGCGAACAGCAGGATGAGCAGCGGGCCGCTCCAATAGATGGGGATGCTGATGCCGCTGAGCGCGCCGATGCGCGTGAGGTGGTCGGTGAGCGTGTCCTGTTTGACCGCGCTCAGGATGCCCAGCGGCAGCCCGAACAGCAGGCCCGCGAGCTGGCCGAGCACCGCGAGCTCGATGGTGATGGGGAGGCGGTCGGCGAGAATCTGGCTGACCGGCGTGCCGCGCTGAATCTGGTAGGACTGGCCGAAGTCGAAGGTGGCGACGTCGCCGAGGAACCGGAGGTACTGCTGCCAGAGCGGGTCGTTCAGCCCGAGGTCCGTACGGACCTGCTCGACGAACGCCTGACTCGCGCGCTGGCCGGCGATTGCGACCGCCGGGTCGCCCGGCGAGAGGTGGAGGATCGCGAACACGACGGTCGCCACCCCGAACAGCACGGGGACGAGGAGCAGCAACCGTTTTGCGACGAACCGCTTTGAGACCATTACGCGAAGGGGGGAGTGCGAGAATTAAAAAGGTCCCGTCGTGGGGCCGTTATTCTAGTTCGACGAGGTCGAGGTGCGGGCCACCGATGGCCGAGATGGTGTAGTTGCTCACGCCGTTGCCGACGCCGCGCACCTCCTCGGCGTAGTCGATGTACACCCACGGCGCTTCGTCGTGGGCAATCTGGACCGCCTCGTTGTACAGGTCCGCGCGTTCGCTCTGGGTCGTCGTCGTCTGTGCTTCCTCGACGTGGTTCATGTAGTCCTGGTTCGCCCACGCCGTGATGTTGGACGTGTTGTAGCCCTCGGTGTCCCACGACACCCAGTCCTGGCCCTGGGGGACCTCGCACTGGGGGTGGAGGAGGACGTAACAGAAGTTGTCGGGGTCAGCGTTGTCCGTGTACCAGCCGGCGAGCGCCGCGTCGTGGCGGCCCTCGGCGGTGTACGTGAGGTAGTCCGAGAACTGGCGGTCGTCGATGGTGACGTCGATGCCGACCTCGTCGAGGTTCGACCGGATGGTCTCGGCGGTCGGGAGCGGCGCGGGGTTGTAGCCGCGCGGGTTCTGGAACGTCGTCAGCTCGAAGGAGAAGCCGTCGCCGTAGCCGGCTTCCTCGAGCAGCGACTGCGCCTGCTCGGGGTCGTGGGGGTACGGGCTGAGGTCGTCGCTGTGGCCGAACAGCGCGGGCGGAATCGGCTGGTCAGCCTGCGTCGCGATGCCCGAGTAGATGTTCTCGACGATGGACTGCGTGTCGATGGCGTAGCTGATTGCGCGGCGGACGCGCCGGTCGCGGAACGCCTCCACGCGGGACATGTTGAAGCCCATGTAGCCGATGTTGATGCCCTGCTCCGTCTCCACGGAGGCGGTGTCGGAGCCCTCGACGGTCTCGATGGTGTCGGGGTCGAGGCCGTCGATAATCTCCATCTCCTCCTCGACGAGAGCCTGTGCGCGCGTGGAGTTTTGGCCGCGCGTGAGGAACAGCACTTCGTTGACGTTCGGGGCGTCGCCCCAGTAGTCGTCGTAGGCGGTGAGTTGGATGCGGTTGTTGGCGTCGTCGAGCTCGGAGAGCTCGAACGGCCCGGTGCCGACCATCTCCTCGTCGAGGTTGACGTCGCCCTCGATGGCGTCCTGGGAGATGACGACCGCGCAGAACATTGCGAGGTTCCGGAGGAACGGCGCGTACGTCTGCGTGAGCGTGATGTTCAGCGTGTAGTCGCCGTCCTTGGAGACGCTGTCGATCCAGTTACCGAGCGTGAACGGCCCGTACGCGGACGCGTCCTCGAAGTGGTACTCGTAGTCGTCGTCGACGAACCGGCGGTACGTCGCGATGAAGTCGTCGGCCGTGAAGTCGGAGCCGTCGTGGAACGTCACGTCCTCGCGGAGCTGGAGGGTGACGTTCGAGCCGTCCATCGTCCAGTCGGTCGCGAGCGCTTCGGTGAGCGCGGCTTCGCCGGGCTGGAAGCCGATGAGCCCCTCGTAGGCCTGGTTGGTCACCTTCGCGACCTCGCCGCTGGTGGTATTCTGCGGGTCGAGCGTCGAGGAGTGCGAACCCCGGCCGTACCGGAGCGTGCCGCCGCCACCGCCGCCGCCACCGAGACAGCCGGCAACGGAACTCGTCGCGGTCGCGGCGACGGTCGCGGTACCGGCGGCCTTCAGGAAACTGCGCCGTGAGACCTGGCTGTCATTACCTGCCATAAGAGGACACCCGAGAGCTACCCAAATAATAGTATCGGATAGTCGTGGTGTAATCGGCACACGCCGCTGGGGTCGCCCGCAGACGGACTTCGTCCGGGGGCAAAATTGCCGCTAACTCCGGGGCGGCGACGGGGCAGTCCCAGCCCGGTTCACTCAGCGTCGGAGAACAGGTGACACGCTGCGGGATGGGGCTCGTCGCCGAGATGGGGGTCCTTCCGCTCGCAGACGCTTTCGAAGGTTTCGCTAAGGACCGCTTCCGCGCCATCCCAGTCGCCCTCGGCGAGGTAGTCGAAGGACTCGTCGACGGCGTCCCGAGCCTTCCCGGAGAGTGGCTCATCGAAGAACTGGTCGTGGAGGACGGCGTGGAGGTCGCTACCGCCGTCCGCGACCGCTCGGTCCGCGTGGGCCTCGCCGGCCGCCTGCTCGCGTGCGGCGTCAAGGTCGATGTCGCGGGACTCCACGCGCTGCCGGTAGAACATCACTTCGCGGTAGCGCTCCTGCTCGATGTCAAGGTCCTCGGGCGGAATCACGGACGGACACCGCGTGCGGAAGTGGCAGCCCGACGGCGGGTCGATAGGCGACGGCACGTCCCCCTTCAGGATGGTGCGGTCGCTGGTCTCGGCCAGCGGGTCGGGCTCGGGAATCGCCGACAGCAACGCGTTCGTGTAGGGGTGTTTGGGGTCGCCGAACAGCTCGTCCGTCCCCGCGACCTCCACGATTTCCCCGAGGTACATCACCGCGACGCGGTCGGAGATGTGGCGCACCACGGAGAGGTCGTGGGCGATGAACAGGTACGTCAGGCCGTACTCCTCCTGGAGGTCCTCCATGAGGTTGATAATCTGGGCCTGCACAGAGACGTCAAGCGCGCTCACCGGCTCGTCCGCGACGATGAAGTCGGGGTCGACCGCGAGTGCCCGCGCGATGCCAACGCGCTGGCGCTGCCCGCCCGAGAGTTCGTGTGGATAGCGGTCGTACTGACTCGGGTCGAGCCCGACCTCTTCGAGGAGTTCGACGACGCGCTGGCGGCGGTGGCCCTCCGCGAGGTCGTGAATCTTCAGCGGCTCCATGACCGTCTGACCGACCGTCATCCGCGGGTCGAGACTCGACATCGGGTCCTGGAACACCATCTGCATGTCCTTGCGCTTCTCCCGGAGTTCGGTCTTCGAGAGGGTCCCGAGGTCGTCGCCCGCGAACACGACCGTGCCGTCGGTCGGCGGGTCGAGGTGGAGGAGCGCGCGCCCGGCCGTCGACTTCCCGCAGCCGGACTCGCCGACCAGCCCGAGCGTCTCGCCCTCGTGGACGTCGAGGCTGATGCCGTCAACGGCCTTCACGCTGGGCTCCTCGCCCGGGAAGAACCGGTCGAGCCAGCCCGACTCCTGCTCGTAGTACTTGCGCATCTCCTGAAGTTCCACGAGCGGTTCGCCGATTTCGTGTTCGGCCTTCGAGGAGACGCCTTCGGACCCGTACTCGCTCTCGTCGAAGTCTGGGAGGATGCACTTCGAGCGGTGGTCGACGTCCTCGGCGCCGTGCTGGAGGAACGGAATCTCGCCCTCGCGGCACTCGGGTTTCGCCCACGGGCAGCGGTCCGCGAAGTGGCAGCCCTCGGGCATGTCGATGAGGTCCGGGACGTTGCCCTCGATGGGCGTCAGGCGCTCTTTTTCCTCGGTCGGAATCGACTCCAGCAGCGTGTACGTGTACGGGTGGCTGGGGTTGTGGAAGATTTCTTCCACGGGCCCCTTCTCGACGATTTCGCCCGCGTACATCACCGCGACGCGGTCGCAGGTCTCGGCGACCACGCCGAGGTCGTGGGTAATCATCAGCACGGACATCCCGAATTCGTCCTGGAGGTCGTCGATGAGGTCCAGAATCTGGGCCTGGATGGTCACGTCCAGCGCCGTCGTCGGCTCGTCGGCGACCAGCAGCCGCGGCTGGCACGCCAACGCGATGGCGATGAGCACGCGCTGGCGCATCCCTCCGGAGAACTCGTGGGGGTACTCCTCCAGCCGGGTCGTCGCCTCGGGAATTCCGACCTCGGTGAGGATGTCGATGACGTCCTCGAACACTTCCTCGTCGTGCTCGCGGCCGCCAATCTTGGGGAGAATCTCGCGAATCGCGTTCAGCCACGTGTCGGGCTTGCGGTCGCCGTAGCGGTGGAGGCGCAGCGACTCGGCGACCTGCTCGCCGACGGTCACCGCGGGGTTCAGCGACGTCATCGGGTCCTGGAAGATCATCCCCATCTCGCCGCCGCGCACCTTCCGCATCGCTTCCTCGGGGGCGTCCGTGAGGTCGAGGACGCCGTCGGTCACGTCCACGTCAGCCACGTCCGCCCCGCGCAGCAGTTCGGCGCGCGCGTCGTCGTCGACGTAGACGAAGCCGTCGTCGGCATCGTCGACAGCGGTTTCGAGGGCGTCCGCGACGACGGACTCGGTCGTGCCTTCGTCGAGTCGGTCGGCGGCCTCGCGGAGGTCGTCCGCGAGGTCGGCGGGGTCGTCGGCACCCGTGAGGTCGGCGGACATCCCGCGGAGTTCCGCGGACGCCGACTCAACGCCTTCGCCGACGCGGAGGTCGCCGACGACTTCCCAGACGGCGTCCACGAGCTCGAACGGGTACGGGACGACGCTGCCCTCAAAGTCCCCCGCGAGGTCGGCGGCGAGGTCGGCAGCACGGAACGTCACGCGGCCGTCCACGACCTCGCCGGGGTCGTCGACGAGGTCCATCGCCGACAGCGCCGTGACGCTCTTCCCGGAGCCGGATTCGCCGACGAGCCCGACGGTCTCGCCCTCCTCGATTGTGAGGTCGATGCCGTCCACGGCCTTCACCGCGCCGCGTTCGGTCTCGAACTGCGTCCGCAGGCCGGAGAGCGACAGGAGGTCAGTCACTGGGCAAAATTCGCAGTCCACCCAAGAAATACCTTGCGGGACTTGGGCAACGCTTATCCCCGGCGCTGCCCGCGACACAGACATGAACGACAACCCCGCCAGCGACGGCCCAACGAACCAGCCGACAGAGCAGGGCTGGCAGGCCGTCGTCGACGACATGGCGGCGACCGCCGAGGCGTACCGCGACCGCGGCTGGACGACGCTGGAACTCCACCCCGGCGACTCTGTACTCGTGGACTCGGAGTTCCGCACCGGCCTCGACGTGTTGCTGCCCGGTGACGAGTACGAGGACCTCGAAGCACTCGCCGAGGACACGGCGTTCACGGACGTGGACGTGTTCCAGGCGGCCGCGAACAGTACGACGTACCTGCTCGTCGTGGAGAAAGACCCTGACAGCGAGACCGCGGTGTTCGTGCCCGCGTACTACGACAGCGCAACCTCTGCGGAGAAACTCGACACGATTCGCGCGAACGGCGAAGTCCGGCTGTTCTGCCGGCGACTCAACGACGACTACGTGGAGTTCGTCCACGAGAACGTCGACCCGTTCCTCCCGGAGCAGCCCGACGCCTAGTCGTCGGCGCTCGCGTCCGCGTCGATGGTGTGCCCGCAGTTCGGGCACTCCGTGCCGTCGTGGCGCAGTTCGTCGCTCGCCGAGCGCACGTCCCGCATCACCGACGAGATGCGTTCCTCCGCCTCTAACTCCTCCTCGACGGCGAGGTCGACGCCCTCCACTTCGAGCAGGAACTTCGCGACCTCCGTCACCTCGTACATCAGGTCGTCGAGCTCGTCGGCCGTGAAGAACCCGGACATCGCGCCGTAGAGGAACGTCGCGCCCGCCATCCGGACTTTGTCCTCGAACGCCGACCGAGCCTGGTTGACCGCCTGCGGGCTGTACGTGTCGGTCATGAACGGCACGAGTTCCGGGAGGTTCTCCCCGATTTTCGTCATCTCCACGCCAGTCTCCGTGCGGAAGTCCGCGCAGAGCCGCGCTATCGCCCACTCGCGGGCCGTGACGTAGGTTCGGTCCCGGAGGAACTCGTTGACGCGGTCGTACTGCGCGCCGTCCATCTTCGAGAACCGCGCGTACTCGCGGACGTCCTCGGGCACGTCGTCGGTGTCGTCGGTCGGGGCCTCCGTCGGCTCGACGGCCGGCGTGAGGTCCCAGTCTGCGGGAGAAGCGCGTTCGGGCATGGAGTAGGGTTGCCGTGTTGAGCGCAAAAGCGTGTCGCCGGCGAGACTCCGACCAGAGGGAGGAGTCTCGTTATTGCGAGCGGCGACCAGAGGGAGCCGTGAGCAGCGCGGGGCGATCAGCCCAGCGAGAAATTCCCGAACGGACGAGCGGGGACGTGCTCGACCGGAGAGAGAGCACGGAAGAGCGAGCCGTGAGCGTAGCGAGCCGCGAGCAGCGCGGCTCGCTGAGTGGGGCGTTCGGTCACTCTGTGCTCGGAATCCCGCAGTTCGCGGGTCGCTTCGCTCCCCGCTCACATATCCGGAGGCGACTCGCGTTGCTCGTCGCCTCCCAGCCGAATCCTTTTACTCGGCGGCGCTGACAGTCCGACTATGAAAGTGCTGCTCGGCATCGGCGGCGCAGACGACTCCCTCGACGCGCTCCACGAGACGGTCGAACGGGCGGTCGAGACCGGCGACGAGGTGACGGTGGCTGTCGTGGAGAATCCCGACAGCGACCGGTCGCCCGAGGACATCGTGGAGGTCGCTCGGGAGACGCTGACCGAGGCCGGCCTGGAGGCGGACGTGCGGCAGTTGTCCGGCGACCCGGGGAGTAGTATCGTGCAGTTGGCCGAGACCGAGGAGTTCGACCAAATCGTGCTCGGGGGCGGCCAGCGAAGCCCGATGGGGAAGATTCGCCTCGGCAACATCGCGGAGTTCGTGCTGTTGAACGCGCGCGTGTCCGTGAAGTTGGTGCGATAGCATGTCCGACGAACGAGCGTACCCCGACGAGGTCGCGGACGAGTTCCCGCGGCCGCCGCGGGAGTTCGAGGACGGCGAGGGCCGAACCATCGAAGTGCGAGCGTGGGAGGGCGAGCACGGCCCGGGCGACGACGCCTTCGAGGCGGTCGTGGAGATGTACGTGGAGTTCGACCCGGCCGACCGCGCGCAGGGCGTGCCACCGGTCGGCGAGGAGCGCATCCGGGAGTGGCTGGAGAACCTCTTCGAGCAGGACGGCTACGACGTGCTGGCGTGGGACGACGACGAGGTGGCGGGGCACGCGACGCTCGTGCCGGACAACGAGTCGACGTACGAGCTCGCCATCTTCGTCCACCAGGACTACCAGGGCGCGGGCATCGGCACGAAACTCATCGAGGCGCTGCTCGGCCACGGCCAGGAGCACGGCGCGGAGTACGTCTGGCTGACCGTCGAACGCTGGAACCGGCCCGCAGTCGCGCTCTACGAGAAGGTCGGCTTCGACACGGCGGCCGCCGAGAGCTTCGAGATGGAGATGGCGATTCGACTGAATTAATTGGGTGGCGGGGGACGTGCCGACGATGACAACCCCGGATTGGTCCGACGAACACGTCTCGCGGGCGAACCGGTTCACGCTCCACGTGGTGCTCGTGTGGGTGGCGCTCGTCGTGTTGCAGGCGATGCTGCTCCCGACCGGCTCCATCGGCATGTTGCTGACGGGTGTGTTCGCGCTCGGCGCGACGTGGCTGCTCGTGCACTCGCTGTTCACGCAGGTGGACGGGCTCGTGAAGACGAGAATCGCGGAGGCAGAAGATTATGCAGACGTAAACGAACCGGACGCGGAGGCAGAGGGCGACGCGGCGGAAGAGTTAGACTGAGAGGACCGGCTGGCTGGCGTACAGCAGCACGTACTCGGCGGCTTTTTCGAGGACGTCGCCGGTTTCGTCGCGCATGCCCTCGCGGGGGATGGTGAGGAAGTCGGCGTCGACGTCCGCGGCGCAGTCGAGGATGACGCTGCCGGGGTGCTGGAGTTTGCGCCTCGTGGAGAACCCGTACGCGATGGTCGAGTCGACGCGGACGTCCTCGGGCGCGAGTTCCTCGACGTCGTTGAGGAACGTCCGGGTCTCGTCGGCGAGTTCCGGTTCGTCGACTTCGCCGGCGTGGATGCCGCGGCTGACCGTCTCGCCGAGGACGTACAGCGCGTGGGCGTCGGCGTCGTACCGGTCCGCGACCGCGAACGCGTACTCGGCGGCCGTGACCGAGGCGTCGGTCCCGTCCACGGGCACGAGCACGGTGTCCACTTCGAGGCTCATGGCTGCGTCTGCGCGGGCGGGCTACTAAAGCGCTCCGCGTGTGCGGGCTCCACTGCCGCGTGGCTTTAAGGGGCGCGGGCGCGCAGCGTCGAGTATGATAGAGACGGTGGTCATCGCGACCGACGGCTCCGAGAGCGTGGGGCGCGCCGTCGCGGTCGCGCTCGACTTCGCGGAGCGCTTCGACGCGGACGTCCACGCGCTGTACGTCTTAGAGGAGAGTGAGGTCGAGAGCGCGCCCGCGGAGGTCCGCGAGGAGATGCACGACGCCCTCGAGGAACGCGGCGAGGAGGCCGTCGAGCGCATCGCCGAGGATGCCGACCAGCGGGTGACGACGGCAGTGCGGGAGGGGCGGCCGGCCGCGGAAATCAGCCAGTACGCCCGCGACGTGGACGCCGACGTGGTCGCGACCGGGACGCGGGGCCGCCACGGTGAGAACCGCTTCCTCATCGGGAGCGTCGCCGAGCGCGTCGTCCGGACGTGTCCGGTGCCCGTGTTGACGGTGCGCCAGCTCGACGAGAACGAGTAGCGGGAGTACAGCGAGCGTCTGACCCAACGCGGGCTTTTTCCTCCGGGCGGCCGGGCGTGTAGTCGATGCCCTCCACGCGCCGCCGGTTCCTCGCGGCAGTCGGTACGACTGGTATCGCGGCCCTCGCCGGGTGTAGCGCGTTCGACGGCGGCCGTCCGGACGTGAACACGGGGAGCGGCCTGCACGCGGACACGAGTCGCGTGCTCGACGACGAAGCCGTGTACCTCGCCGGCGACACCGACGACCTCCCCGACCCGCCGAACACCAACGATGCAGTCGCGGGGGCGGACATCGTGCTCGCGACCGCGAGCGCGGACCGCGGGGACCTCGTCCGAGCGTTGCGAGCGGGCAAACCAGTGGCGTTCGCGGCCGGTGACGTACAAGCCGCGCTCCGCAGCCTGCTCGAAGCCGTGCGAGGCGAGTACACGTTCGGCGTCGAGGCCGTCCGCGCGAGGCCCGTCGAGACGGTCGTGGCGATACCGAACGCGAATGGAACCGTCGAGACGTACACGTTCGTCGACGACGGCGGGTGGGACGACCCCGCGCTCGACCCGCTCGGGTGGGCGCTCGTCGGCCGCGTTCCCGAGTGTGACACGTTCGTTCCGGAGTCCTCGGCGGACTCGATGTACGACTACGCGGGTGCCGCGCACGTCGTCGGCTGCCTCGAAACCGGGGAGGCGTACGCGTCGCGGACGGTCGCGTCGGTCAGCCGGCAAGACACCGGCCAGTACGTCCGTCTACGAACGACCCTCCACGCGGCGGCCGGCGACGGGTACGCCGTCGAGGAGGCCGTCCGCAGCGCCGACCTCCCCGACGACCAGCGCCTCGACAGCGTCTTCCCGAACCCGCACACGCGCAACGGCGTGCAGGTCGCGAACGTCTCGGACACGATTCGGAGCCAGTTCGCCGTCGAACTGACGCCCGCGTCCGACCGCGCCCGGAGCGCGCTCACCGGCTGTGGCGGCTTCCGGACCGAGGGTGCGGTCGGCTACGACCACCGCAGCAGTTTCCAGTGGAAACGCGACCGGCTGCTCGGGAGCGACCGTCACTACGCGAGCGCGACGGGGCGCGGCGAGTGGCACCTCGACGACTGACCGCCAACCCACCGAACCACTGGGTTCTTTGCGCGTCCGGGCGTCCGTCCAGTATGGAAGATTGGGTCATCGAGGACGAGGACATGCCGCTGGAGCGGAAGTCGCTGCTCCCCGGCAAGGGCTTCTTCATCCCGGACAGCATCCACGAGGAGCGCAAGGACCGAGAGATTCGCGAGGAAGCGGAGGGCGCGGACGTGCTCGTCGTCGCGGACCCGGACGCCGACGGGATGGCCTGCGCGGCCATCGTCCGCGAAGTGTACGGCGACGCGGCGCTCGTGCCCGCGGGCCCGCACGAACTCGAAGACGGCCTGCGGCGCGCCGCGGAGTTCGGCGAACTCGACTGCACGGTGTACGTCTGTGACCTCTGCCCGGACAAGTACGCGTACGTCGAGGACGAGCTCGCGTACCTCGTCGAGCACGCCAGCGACGTGCACTGGTACGACCACCACCAGTGGACCGACGACACCGAGGCCGCCGTGCGCGAGGCGGGCGTCGACCTCGTCATCGGCGACTCCGAAGAGGAGTGCACGGCCGACGTCGCGGTGCGCTCCATCGACGCGGACCTCCCGCGCTACCTCAAGGAACTCGCGGCTGTCACCCGCGACCACGACCTCTGGCTGAAGGAGGACCCGCGCAGCGACGACCTCGCGGACTACTCCTACTGGGTGGACACCGACGAGTACATGGAGACGATCCAGGAGCACGGCGCGGACCTCCCCGAGGACGTCATGGAGTTCCTCGAGGAGCGCCGCGTCGAGAAGAACGACCTCATCGACCGCGCGGTGTCGCGGGCGTCGCTGCGCGAGGTCAACGGCTGGACCGTCGGCGTCACCTACGGCCGCTGCTCGCAGAACGAGGTCGCCGAGGCGCTGCGCGAACAGGGAGCCGACGCCGCAGTCGTCGTCAAGCCTTCCGGGAGCGCGAGCATCCGGGGCACCGAGGACTTCCAGCGAGCCCACGAGGTCGCCCGCCAAGTGAACGGCGGCGGCCACCCGAAGGCGGCGGGCTGCAAGCCCGACATCTACGAGGACATGATGGACTACGCGAACCACTGGACGTCGCAGGGCGCGACCGCGAAACAGGTCATCCTCGACGGGTTCCGCAACCTCGACCCCGAAGAAGAACCGGACGAGTCCTGACTAGCGCTCGCCCGCGAGCCACTTGTCGGAGTACGACTCGCCGCAGGAACAGTAGACGTAGGCGTGGATGACGTCGCCCTCCGCGTAGAGGCCGCCGACCTCCTCGTTCTGGGGTTCCGCGAACGAGAACGCGAACTGGGGGCTGTGCTCCTGGGGGCCGTCGCTGGCGTGCGGGCAGTCGCCGCCCGCGAGGTCGCTGTCCACGTGCCCGGGGTTGTCCATCGCGGCGGACCCGAAGTCCATCGCGCCCATCCCCGTAATTTTCTTGAAGACGCTGCGGCCGCGCTCGCCCTCGACGACGAGCACGACGCCGTCGTCGACCCGTTCGGCGTCGTCGCGGTCGGCTAGCTTGTCCACGTCGGAGACGTACGACTCGGAGAGGTAGAGTGCGACGTCGTCGGTCCTGTCGCCGGCGAGATACGCGTCGTAGTCGCTCACGACGACGAATACGCGACGAACGCGAAAAAGCGTGGCGTTCCGTTAGGCTTCGGCTTCTTCGGCGTCCGCTTCCTCGGCTTCCTCCTCGCCCTCGCCGTAGAGGGATTCGACGGACTCCTCGCCGCGCTCGGCGATGGAGACGTTGAGCTGGGCGACGGCCTCGGAGACTTCCTTCCCGCGGACGGTGACGCGCTTGCGCTCGCCGTCGTCCTCGGGGTTGAAGCCGGGGCCGCCCGTGAGCAGCACGTCCTTGAGCGCGGAACCCTCGACGTCGCTGCGCATCGGTCGGCCGGCGGCGTCGCTGCCGCCCGTGATTTCGACCGTGTAGCCGTCGAGACCGACGGCTTCGCCGTCGACTTCGTCGCCGATTGCGAGGCCGAGGAACCGATTCGCGTCCTGTCCGTCTACCTCCTGCTGGTAGCTTCGCCCCGACTCGGGGTCGGCGACGACAACTTGGAACGTAGCCATGCGTGAAACCAATCGGGCGCAGTTCAAAAACCCGTCGAAGCCGCTCCCGCCGGCAGGACGCTCCTCGCGGGGGAATTGTGGGTGCTGGGGCGTAGCCGGCACCCGAGCGTTGAAGGCGCGGCCCACACAATCACGCGGTGACGGACATGGACCGCGAAGTTCTCATGGACCGCCTCGAAGCCGCCTTCGGCGGGACGCCCGCGGAGCGCCGCGTGGTCGCGCGGATGGCCGGCGACCTCGCCGACGCGGAGGCGGGAGACGGCGACCTCGACTTCGAGGTGACGCCGGAGGCCGTCGTCGACCACCTCGGGGACGCGCCGGGCGGGTCGCCCGCGGAGCGCTGGAACTGGTGGATTGGCGCGCTGGACGCCGCCCACGGCGGCTACCGGCGGTTCCGCGTGACGGCGTGGCAGCAGGACTCCTAGATGGAGCGCCGGCCGAGCGCGGCGACTGCGGCAGTCACGGGCACGAGTATCCACGCCGCGAGCGCCGCCAGCAGCACGCCCTGACTCAGCCCCGCGCCGGTGAGGACGCCGGCGATGCCGCCCGCGGTCGTGGAGACGGTGCGGAGCACGAGCACGCGGAAGAGGTCCGCGGGGTTCGCGAGCACCGCCACGGAGACCGCCCACTGCGGGAGGTCGAAAGTGGCGATAGCGCCGAGCGCGACGAGGTCGTGGACGAGCACGAACCACACCCACGCCGCGAGCGCGCCGCCCAGCGCCCGCGTCTTCTCACTGGCGAGCGCGGACGCGAGGACGCCGACGCCGAGGAACGCCAGCGCCGCGGCGACCGCGATCAGCGCCACCCACGCGTACGCGCCGGCGACGCCCACGCCAGCGTATCGGACGAGGAGTGCGCCGCCGACCGCGAACCCGAGCAGCATGCCGCCGCCGACCGCGGCTGCGCGGCCCGCGTACTTCCCGACGACCACCGAGAGATTCGACAGCGGGAGCGCAAGCAGCATCTCGAGGCTGCCGGACTCGTCGGCGCCGACGATGGCGTCGTAGCCCGCGGCGAGCGCGACCAGCGGGACGACGTAGACGCCGACCTGCGCGAAGCTCGCGAGCACGGCGCCGACGCGCGTCGGCCCGACCTCGGAGCCGCCGAGAACGACCAGTGCCAGCGAGAACAGCGCGAACACGACCGCCGCGCCGACCGCCCAGCGGCGCCGGACCGCGAGGCGGTACTCGCGGGCGGCGACCTCGACAGTGCCGCGGACGGTGCTGCGGATGCTGTCGCGCTCCACGAGGTCTGTCGCCGTTGCGCCGTCGGCTGCGAACTCTGGGGGTTCGTCGACGACCGCAGTTGCGCCGCCGTCGGTCGCAGGCTGCTCGTCCACGGCGTCGGTGCGGTCTGCCGTCACGCCCGCTCACCCCCGGTTTCGACTGCAACGTCGCCGCCCGCGGCGACCTCCTCACGAAACACCGCGTCGAGACCGGGCTCGGTGACCTCGACAGATTCGACGTCGGCGGCCTCGCGAAGCGCGTCGAGCACGTCGAAGACGCCGTCGCGCTCGCAGGTCAAGTGGACGCGGGCGCCGTCGGTTTCTACAGTCGTCACTGCGGCGTGGTCGAGCAGGTCGGCGGCGGCCGCGTCGGGGTCGCTCACGACGGTCGCGTCCACCGAGACGGTGTCTGCGGCCGCGCGTCGGAGGTCCTCGACGCTCCCCGAGACCGAGACGTCGCCATCTTCGAGGACGGCGACGCGGTCGCAGAGGCGCTTGATTTCCGGGAGGACGTGGGAGGTGACGAGGACCGTCACGTCCGTCTCGGTGGCGAGCGCGTCCACGATAGCGTGGAAGTCCGCGACGCCCGCCGGGTCGAGGCCGGCGGTCGGCTCGTCCAGGAGGAGGACGTCCGGGTCGCCGACGAGCGCGGTCGCGAGCCCGAGCCGACGGTTCATGCCGTTCGAGTAGCCGCCGACGCGCCGGTCCGCGGCGTCCGCGAGGCCGACCGTGCGGAGCACGCGCTCGACACGGCGGTCACGCGCGTCGGCAGGGACACTTCGGACACGAGCGTGGAACGAGAGGACTTCGCGGCCCGTCAGCGACGGCGGGAAGCCGGCGTGTTCGGGGAGGTAGCCGACGCGCTCGCGGAGCGCGGTGCCCGCCGACGGCGCGAGGCCCGCGACCGTGACGCTGCCCGCGTCCGGCGTCTCGTGGCCGACGAGGAGTTTGAACAGCGTGGTCTTGCCGGCGCCGTTGCGGCCGACGAGCCCGAGCGTCTCCCCGCGGTCGACGGCGAGGCTGGCGCCGTCGAGCGCGGTGACTGTGCCGTAGGACTTCTGCACGTCGCGGATGTCGATGGTTGGGTCAGGCATAGTATCGCCTCCAGTCGTCGTGAGCGGGAGTCGCGAGCGGATGGTGGTCGACGACGCCGGGCGCGTCCACGAGCGGCACCGACCGACCCGCCAGCCGGACCGCGTCGAACGCCGGGCTGGACGCGAACACGCGGGCCCCGGGATGTTGGCGCGCGAGGTTCTCGACGGTGCCGTCGGGCTGGAACCGGACCTCGCTGACGCCGTCGTGGTCGACGTCGACGGGGCTGGCGTCGCTCCAGTAGTTGCCGCGGTCGCTGGCGTTCCACGCGACCTGCTCGCCGACCACGGCGTACATCGCGTCCGCGTTGTCGACGAACGAGTTCCCGGCCGCGCGGACGTCGACGCTGCCAGCGGTGAGGTGGACGCCGACGTCGTTGGCGAGCACGAGATTGTCCCGGAACGCGTTGTCCAGAGAGTTGTAGACGAAAATCCCGTTGTCGTTACCGACGAGGTCGTTGCCGGCGATGGTGGAGTGGTCGACCTCTTTCACGAGGACGCCGTGGCCGCTCGTGCCGGTGTTGTTGACGGCGACGTTGTCGACGATTTCGAGGTCGTCCGAAACCATCAGCGCGTAGCCGGCGTCGTTGTCGAAGGCGGTGTTGTTCGCGAGCCGGTTCCTGTCGGAGTACATGTAGTGGACGCCGTAGCGGAGGTCCCACAGCGTGTTGTTCGACGCGACCACGCCCGAGCTCCACGAGAAGTAGACGCCGTCGCGGACGTCCGTGATGCGGTTGTCCGCGATTTCGGCGTCGTTGGCGCGCCAGAGTTGGATGCCGTTCCCGCGGTCGGAGCGACGCTCGACGCTCGTGCGGCCGACGATGGTGGTGTTCGCGATGCGAGCGTCCGGCACGCCGTTCACCCAGACGCCGAACGTGGTGTTCGTGATGCGCGTGTCCGCGACGGTCGCGCCGGGTGCGTCCACCCAGACGGCGGCGTCGTTGTCCTCGGTGCTGTAGCCGGCGTTGCGCACCCAGACGTCCCGAATCGTCACGCTGCTGGCGTTGACGGTGACGACGTCGCCCTCGGCTTCACCGGAGACGACGGACTCGGAGGGCGACTTCCCGGCGATGGTGACGTTCGGCGTGTCGACGCTGACGGGGCCGGCGACGTGGCCGTGGACCGCGACAGTATCGCCGGGTTCAGCCGCGTCGACGGCCGCGGCGAGGGAGTCGTAGCGTTCGTCGCCGATGGCCGCGTAGCCATCGCCGCGCTCGCCCACCGACGAGAGCGCGAAGTCGTACTCCGCGGGGACCGGCGCGTCGAACGCGACCTCGGGGCTGCCGGCCGCGTCGTCGCTGGGGGCGGCGACGACGGCGCCGACGCTCACCACGAGCACGGCGACGACCGCGACGGCGAACCCACGCTCGATGCGGCGGTCAGTCACGGGCGGTCACCTCGCAGCCTCCGCGTCCTCGGCGGTATTTCGGTTCGTGATGCGCGCGGCGAGGTCGCCGAACGTCGCGTCGCTGTCCCGGAAGTAGAACGCCACGACGAGCAACGCGACGGCGACGATGGCCATGTACGCGCCCAGCCCGAAGCGGCTGTAACTGGTGATGTTCGCGACGTGGTACTGGCCCCACAGCGGCGGCGTGAATCCCTCGACGCCCATCACGGGCGCGTCCGGGTCGAGCGTGTGGCCGGCCTGGTAGAGCCGGTACTGGATGTCCGCGAGCATCACGCCGAACACGACGACGGTGCCGACTAGTTGGGCGGTCAGCCCGCGCTTCAGCCGGCGGGCGTCGGGCGCCAGCGAGACGAACAGCGTGGCTGCCGACACCGCGACGAACGCCAGCGGGCCGAACGACCACTCCGGCACGTCCACGGCGTACGGGTGTGGCTCGTAGTTCGGCTGCCAGTACACCGGGTCGGGGTAGTAGAAGCCGATGTACTTGTTGAGGTTCGCCATCTCCGCGTAGTCGCCCGCGATGCGGGGGTAGGCGTACAGTTCGAGGTGCAGCGTCGTCGACGGGTACTGCACGGCGTCCACGGCGATGCGCCACATCGGGAAGCACAGCGCCGCGACGAACAGCACCGCCGCTGCGAGCGGGAGCGCGCGCCGGACTTCGCGGAACGCCGAGGGGTCGGGAATCTCGTAGTCCATGGTGTCACCTGCCCGGGGTTCGCGCGACGAACCACCGGTTGCGACCCCCGCGGGCCGCGCCGACACGGCGAGCGTGCCGGCGCCCCGGGGAGGCCGCCGATGGCCGTCGAGTGGATGACAGACAGCGGTCGGTCAGTCGTCGCGCGGTTCGACGAGCATCCGCGAGCGCATCTCCAGGTGGAGCGCGCTGCAGAAGTACGTGCAGTAGATCCAGTAGACGCCGGGCTCGTCGGCCGTGAACGTCGCCTCGCGGGTGTCCTGGGGCGCGATGGCGAGGTGGACGTCGTGCTCGGGGATGGCGACCCCGTGGATGACGTCGCGCACGCCCTCGATGTTCGTCACCGTGAGCGTCACCTCGTCGCCCTCCTTGACGGTGAAGTCCTTGAGGCCGTACTCCGAGCGCATCGAGGACGTCTTCACGTCGACGGAGCGCTCGCCCGTGCGCTCGACCCGGGAGTTCTCCTTCGTGACGAACTCCTTCTCGCCCTCGTAGTCGGCTTTGTCCCACGTCGTCGCGGGGTCGAGTTTGTCCTTGTGCGCGAACACGCAGTCGTGGGGCTCGGGGTAGGCGGGGTGGTCGGCGACCAGTTCCATCTCCTTCTCGCCCTGGCCGATGTGGATGAGCTGGTCGTTGTCCGGGTGGATGGGGCCGACCGGCAGGAAGCGGTCCTTCGAGAGCTTGTTCAGGCTCACCAGCCACTCGCCGTCGGGGTCCATCGTCATCGCCTCGACGGCCTGAATGTGGCCGGGGTTGTAGTGGACGTCCTGCTTCTCGATGACGGGGTCCGAGGAGCCCTCCTCGGCCTCCACCGCCGCCTGGATGTCCCACTTGACGGCCTGGGAGTCGATAAACAGCGACGTGTACGCGTGGCCGTTCCCGTCGAAGGTCGTGTGCAGCGGGCCGAGGCCGACGTTCGGTCGGCCGGCGACGACGTCCTCGGGGTCGCTGGAGGAGTCCAGCGCGTCGATGTCGAGGATGGTGACCGTCGGGGAGAGTTTTCCCGCGATGAACGCGTAGTCGCCGTTCGGCCCGATTTCCACGCAGTGCGGGCTCTTCGGCGTCGGGATGTACCGCACGATGGGGCTGTCCCCCTGGTTCAGCGAGCTGTCCTGCGTGCCGTCGACGACGGGCACGCCGTTGACTTCCTCGTACTCGCCCGCCTGCACGGCCTCCTCGATGGCGGGCACGTCGAATGCCTTCACGTAGTCGCGGTCGTCGCGGGTCATCTCCGTGACCGTGACGCCGCCCTCGTCGTTGTACGCCGACGAGATGGCCCAGCGGCCGTCCTTGTCGGTGTCGACGATGTCGAGGTTGCCGTCGACTTTCACCTGCCACTGGGTCTCCATCGACTCGGGGTCAATGGCGGAGAACAGCGACACGTACTCGTCGGGGTTGTCGAGGTCGCGGCCGTCGTTGGGCAGCGGTGTGCGGAACTCGCCGTTCCCGAATATGTACTCCGTGTCCGGGCTCTGCACGGAACACCCGTGGATGGCCTGCATGTTCGGGACGTCCGTGATGGCGTCCGTCTCGAAGTACTTCAGATTCACCCGGGCGATGCGGCCGTTGGCCTTGTCGTTCACCCAGAGGTACTCGCCGTCGTAGTCGCCGTCCGTCTCCGACAGCACGGGGTGGTGGTTGTCACCCCACGTGTAGTCGCCGGCGCCCTCCAGCATCTCCGCGGTCTGGTCGTCGTAGCCGTAGCCGCGGCCGGCCTCCGTGTTGAACACGGGAATGCGCATCAATTCGCGCATCGACGGGATGCCGATGATGCGGATTTCGCCGGACTGGCCGCCCGACCAGAAGCCGTAGTACTCGTCGTGCTCGCCGGGCGCGACCTTGTGGTCGGGTGTCGACCCGTCCGAGCTGGTCGTGGTGTTCGAACTGCCGCCGCCGATGTTGCCCGAACAGCCCGCCAGCCCCGCCATCGCGCCGGTCGCGACGCCGGCCTTCACGAAGTCACGCCGGGAGAGTTCGAGGCCGGCCAGTTCCAGCGTCGTCGAGTCCTCTTCGGGGGTCGGTTCGTCGACCTCCGCGAGCAGGTCGTCGAGTTGGTTCTCGTGGCGCTCGACGACCGCCTCGGGGTTGAGCGTCTCGTCTGCGTCGTCGGGAGTGTGTTGGGACATCTTAGACAACCCGGACGTAGCCGACCATCCCGCTCATCTCGTGCGGGATGCAGTAGTACTCGTAGGTGCCGGTCGTCTCGAACGTGTGTTCGTAGGTCTCGCCCTGCGGCACGTTGCCCTCCTGGCCGCTGTTGTAGCCGTCGATGGCGGCCTGCTCGGAGTCGAAGTCGCCGGACGCGAAGTACTCCGCGCCGTCCGGGATGTTGTCCTCGTAGGCCGTCACCGTGTGGCCGACCGCGCCGGTCGTCTCCCACGTCACCGTGGTGCCGGCCTCGACCTCGATGCGTTCGGGCTCGTAGACCAGTTCGTCGGTCATGTCGACGGTGCTCGTCTGTACCCACTCCTCGCCGGAGCCGCCGCTCTCGGTCTCGGTCGGCTCGGCCGTCGTCCCGCCACCGCCGCCACCACCGCCGCTGTCGCCACCGCCGGAACAGCCGGCGAGCGCTGCGACACCGACGACGCCAGTGCTTGCGAGGAACCGTCTGCGCGAGTAGTGCTCGTCCATGTTTGCCTCACGTCGTCGGTCAGGGGCACACACACGTAAACCGGAAACCACAGTACAAGGTCCCGGGAACGCAACCGAACACGTTCGGGAACGGGGTTACGGGCGGCGGCTCTGATATGGTTGGTAACAACCCACACAACGGCTGTGGCGGCCGGATTCTGGGGTCGCTGAGACTGACTGGACCGACGGAGCCAAACAGCGCGCGCCCCTACCACGCATATGGACTTGCGGTTTCTCGGCGGCGCGCGCGAAGTCGGGCGCAGCGCGATTCTCGTCGACGACTCGCTGCTGCTCGACTACGGGATGAAGCCCGGGACGCCCCCGGGCTACCCCGAGGACGTCGACCCGGACGCGGTCGTCGTCAGCCACGGCCACCTCGACCACGCCGGCGCCGTCCCCGCACTCGTCGCCGGCACGCGCCGCCCACCGATTCACTGGACACCGCCCACACGCGACCTCACGCGGTTGCTCGCGCAGGACACGCTCAAACTACAGGGAGGCGGCGAGCGCGGCGGCCGCTACGACTGTCCGTTCACGCGCGCGGAAGTCGCCGCGCTCGGCGAGGTCTCGGAGACGCACGGCTACCGGGAGACGTTCGAGGCCGCCGGCTACGAAATCACGCTCTACGACGCCGGCCACATCCCCGGAAGCGCGCACGTGCTCGTGGACGACGGCGACACCCGCTTGCTGTACACGGCGGACTTCAACACGGAGGACCAACGCTTGCTCGCCGGCACGACCGCCCGGCCCGACGCCGACGTCGTGATTACCGAAGCCACGTACGCGGACGTGACCCGCAATGACCGCGCGAGCATCGAGGACGCGTTCGCCACCTCCGTAGCGGAGACGATTCGCGGCGGCGGCACCGCCGTCGTCCCCGCGTTCGCGGTCGGGCGCACGCAGGAACTGTTCATGGTGTGTGCCGCCCACGACATCCCCTGTTACGTCGACGGGATGGGCGTCGCCGTCACCGAGCGGTTCAAACAGACCAGCGAGTTCCTCCGGGACGCCGACGCGTTCCAAGAAGCGCGTGGCCACGCGCGCCTCCTTGACAAATCCACGCGGAACGGCCAGCGAAAGCGCATCGCCGACAAACCGACAGCCATCGTGACGACGGCGGGGATGCTCTCGGGCGGCCCCGCGATGACGTACGTCCCGGAAATTTCGGGGAATCCCCAGCACGAAGTCGCGCTCACGGGGTACCAGGTCGAGGGGACGCCCGGCCGCGAACTCCTGGACACGGGCAGCGCAGAAATCGACGGCCGCCATCTCCGGGTCGCCGCGCGCGTCAACAGTTACGACTTCTCCGCGCACGCCGACCGCGAGGGCCTTCGCGGGTTCCTCGAGGACTACCGCGGCAGCGAGCTGCTCGTCAACCACGGCGACCGCTGCGAGTGGTTCGCCGACCAGTTGCGTGCGGACGGCTTCGACGCGAGCGCGCCCGACCGCGGCCCGACGATTACGGTGTAGTTACTCGTCGCTCTCGGCGCGGTCGGCGTAGGACTCGAGTTCGCCCGCGAGTTCGCGGGCCTCCTCGGGGGAGAGGGTCGCGCGCTCGGCGTGGGCCGGCACGTGCTCAGTGTCCGTGTTGTCCAGTTCGATTTCGAGGCGGACGTCGCCGTCGTCGGTCGTGACGTTGAGCACGGCGAGCGCGTCCTCGGTCCAGCCGTGGCCCTCCGCCTCGCCGGCGAGGAGGGTGAACGTCGTGTACGCGTTGACCTTGATGATGCGGTCGGCCATGGGGAGAGCACGCGCTCCGCGTGGGTGGGTGTTTCGACAGCGGCAGTAGAAAGCGGAGCGTGAGAGGAGAACGAGAAGCGCGGTCGCGTCAGTCGTCCGCGGAGATGGGTTCGCCCTCGCCGTTCGTCGGCGCGGGGCTGGCGTCCATGTCGTCGTCGTCCGCGTACGGGTACCACGTCATCTTCGTGTTGTGCATGTACGGGTCGTCGTAGTCCGTCTCCTCGGGGTCCGCGAGCTCCTGGAGCGCGTCCTCCTCCTGGCGCTGGATGAAGTCACGGAACGTCTCGTCGTTCTGGCGCTCGTCCTCGTAGGTCGCCAGCAGGTTCTGGATGTACCCCGGCACCTCGTCGGCGGGCACGCGCATCTCCACCCACTCCGCGAAGTGGGGGTTCTCGCCGAGCCCGCCGCCCAGGCCGACGTCGAGCGCTTCGACGGGTTCGCCGTCCTTGCGGGTCTTCATCCCGCGGAGGCTGATGTCCGCAATCTGGGGCTGCGCACAGGACGCCGTGCAGCCCGAGAGGTGGATGTGGAAGTCCGTCACGCCGTCGGGGACGTCGACGTTCTCCTTGAGCCAGCGCGCGTACCGCACCTGGCGGTTCTTCGTCTCCACGATGGACAGCGAGCAGAACTCGGTTCCCGTACACGCGATGGAGCCCCGCATGAACGGGTGGGGGTCCGGCGAGTAATCTTCTAAGAGGTCCGCCGCGAGGAAGTCGTCGAGGTCCTCCTCGGGGATGTCCGTCACGATGACGTTCTGGCGCTGCGTGAGCCGGACCTCGCCGCTGCCGTACTCGTCGGCGAGGTCGGCGAGTTCGTAGACGTCCTCGACGCCCTGCCGGCCGACCAGCACGTTCAGGCCGACGTAGTAGTTGCCGTCGGGCTGCTCGTGGACGCCGACGTGGTCGCCGTGCTCGTGGCCGCCCGCGTTGTACGTGTACTGGTCGCGGAGGTCGTCGCCCGCGGATTCGAGGTCCCAGTCGGTGTAGTCCTCCTGGAGGACGCGCCGAACCTTGTCGGCGCCCCACTCGTCGACGAGGAATTTGATGCGTGCGTTGTAGCGGTTGTCGCGGTCGCCGTGATCGTTGAACAGTTCGGTCACGGCCGCCGCGATGTCCGTGGCCTTCTCCTCGGGCACCCAGATGTCGACGTCGCGAGCGAGGCGCGGCTCTTTGCGGGAGAGCCCACCGCCGACGCGGACGTTGAAGCCGAGTTCGCCGTGCTTCTCGGCGGGCTCGAAGGCGAGGTCGTTGATGTCGCCCTGGCCGCAGCCCTGGTCGCAGCCCGTGACGGAGACCTTCCACTTTCGCGGGAGGTTCGAGTAGGCGTCGTTGCCCTTGAACGTCTCGTGGAGCTCCTCGGCGACCGGCCACGCGTCGATGTGCTCGTGGGTGTCCTTCCCGGCGACCGGGCAGCCGACGATGTTGCGCCACGAGTCACCACACGCCTGCTGGGTCGTGAGGTCGTTCTCCTCAAGCTTCTCGAAGATGTCCGGCACGTCTTCGAGTTTGATCCAGTGCAGCTGGATGGACTGGCGGGTCGTCCAGTCACAGTACGCCGCGCCGAACTCCGGATTGTCGACCGGGCCGCGGGCGTACTCGTCGGCGACCTCCGCGACCGTGCGGAGCTGGCCGGGCTCAAGGACGCCGTTGGGCGTCCCGATGCGCATCATGAAGTAGCTCTCCTGGCCCTTCCGCTGGTGGTACAGTCCCCACCACTTGAAGCGCTCGAACCAGGCGTCCTCCTCCTCCTCGGGGATGGCGTCCCACCCCTCCTCGGCGAACCGGAAGAGGTGCTCCCGGATTTCGTTACCGTAGACCTCGTCTTTCCATCGCTCCACGTCCGTTGGCATATAGAAGCATACTCGGTTTCCGCCCTTACCAAAGCGTGCTTGGTGTCAAGGTTCCCCGCGACCGTCCGGTAGCGGATACTTTTACCGCTATCGCCGAACACCTTCGACCAGCTCGAAGCCGTCGTCGGTCACCTTCCCGACCGGCAGCCACGGTGCCGTTCCGGACTCCCCGCAGTTCAGGCAGTGCCCGTGCGGCCGCGCCTCCACGCGCCGCCCGTCCGCGCCCACGTCGACGAACGCTTCGACGACGAGCCACGCGAGCGAGCACGAACAGAAGCTCTCCGCGACCGGCCACACCTCGCTGGTCCCCACCGCACGCTCGTCGTTCACGCTCACCCACGCGGCGTCGTCGAGCAGCCGCAGTCGCGTCGCCATACTCCCGCTAGGGGGTCCAGCCGGGTCCCCCCGTCGGCGCTGGCAACGCCTGCCTGCCGTCCTCACTACCGTCAAGACTCTCTGGTACCAGCCAGCGCTGGCGGGCGTTGCGCGCTAAGCGACAGTTATCCGTGTGTGTGCCGTACCGTGGAGTATGCATACCCGCACCCGCGGCCACCGCCAACACGCGTCCGCCGACGCCGCACCCGAGCTGTTCACAGCGGAGGTGGACGGCGAGTGAACCAACACGCCGAACGCGACGCCGACCGCAAGGAGACACCGGACCGCGACGACGACCACCTCGCCGACGTCGAACCCGGAGCCGGCTGCACGGAGATTTGGGAGCACCTCTCGGAGCGCCGGGAGAGCCACGACGACGAGGAGTAGGTGTTTTACGCGCAACGCCGTTACTGGACGCCATGACTGACGAGGAGCGGCTCCCGCCGACGGACCGCGAATCACCCGTCGGCGAGCCGGTCGTCCGCGGCGACGAACGCCTCACTGGCGAGCACGCCCGCGAAGCCGTCTCGTTCGACCCCGACGACCCAGACAGCGTCGCCGAAGCCGCGGAGACCGTCGGCGCGTTCGCGCGCAACGAACTCGGCGACAGCCACCTCTACATGCTCCGCGGGGCCGCCGCCTGCGCCGCGCTCGTCCGCGCGGAGGAATCCTACAAGGCCGCCGCCGAGCGCGCGGACGGCGACGTCGGCGTCTCGTTCATCCGGAAGTGGGCGCGCGTCCACGACCTCCCGCGGGCGGTCCGCGAGCACGTCGCCGCCGGCCACATCCCGCCGACCGCCGCGAAACACATCGCGCGCGTCGGCGGCGACGACCGCTACCTCCTCGCGTGGGCCGTCGTCGACAACGACCTCACCGTCCGGGACGTCCGGCAGGCCGCCAGCGCGGTCAACGACGGCGACTCCCTCGACGAAGTGCTCGAAGAACTCGGCGTCACCCCCGGCGAACTCACGGTCACGCTCCCGTCGCCGGTGTACCGCGACCTCCGCCGGCACGCGACCGTGTCGGACCGCGACGCCGACGACGTCGTCTCCGACGCGCTCCGCGACTACCTCTAGTTCTCCGCGAGGAACGCCTCACCCGCGTCAGCGAGTACGTCCACCGCCGTCTCGACCTCCCGGAAGTCGATAGTCTCGTCCGGGAAGTGCGCCTGCTCGATGCTCCCCGGGCCGAACATCACGGTCGGAATCCCGGCCTCGATGTAGTGGCGCGCGTCCGCACCGTAGGTCACGCCCCGCGGCGCGGTCTCCGCGAGGTCGTTCGCGCGCATCCCCGACTGGACGGCTCGCACCACGGGTTCGTCGGGCGAGATTTCCGACGCCTCGAACTGGACGGTGAAGCGCTCGAAGGCGGGCGGGTGCTCGGCTAGCCATTCGTTATCGTCGACGACGGCCGCGAGTCGTTCGTCGAACGCTTCCTCGACCTCGGCGACGGTCTCGCCCGGCGCGACGCCGATGCGCCACTCCGCGGTGAGTGACGCGGGGACCGTCGACGCCCACTCGCCCGCTTCGACCGTGCCACAGACGACCGGCCACTTCGTCGGGAACTCCTCGTACAGTGGGTGGGTGACGGTCTGCTCGCGCTCTTCGGCGAGGTCCGCGAACGCCTCCCGGATGCTATCGAAGTGCGGGAGGACGGACTCGCCGCGCCACGGCGTCGCCGCGTGCGAGGACCGCCCGGTCAGTCGCAGGCACTTCATCAGGCTCCCCTCAGAGGCGACCACGGGAGTGAGCGCGGTCGGCTCCGCGATAATCGCGGCGTCCCGGTCGAAGGGATAGGGGTTGTCCAGCGCTGCGGTCGCCGCACCGACGCCGCCGGCCTCCTCGCCGACCACGCCCTCGACGACGACTCGTCCGTTCAGGTCGCGCTCCGCGAGTGCGAGTGCCGCGAACACGCACGCCGCGAGCCCGGACTTCATATCCGCCGCGCCGCGCGCCGTCAGTTCGTCCCCGCGCCACCGCGCCTCGAACGGCTGCGACGACCACACCGCCTCGTCGGCGGGCACGACGTCGAGGTGGCCGTTCAACACGAGCGTCGGTCCCGCGTCCGGGTCGCCGAATTCGAGGACGCCGCCGACGCTGCGCCGGTCGGCCGCACGAATCGCGTCCGGGTCGTCCGGGAACGACCGGTGCTCGGCCAGCAACGCCGCGTCCACCTCCCACTCGTAGGTCTCGAACCCGAGTTCCTCCAGGCGCGCCGCGAACCACGCCGACACCGGTGCCTCCCCACCGTCCGTCGACGCGAACGAGACGAGCTCGGACGCGAAGTCGCGCACTCCATTCATACGAATCGGTTCGCCGACGGCCGCCTAAGGGTTTCGCTGGATGGTAAACGTTTAACGTCGCGCCGCCCGACGTGAAATCGAGGGCCGATAGCTCAGTCCGGCAGAGCGTCTGGCTTTTAACCAGACGGTCGAGGGTTCAAATCCCTCTCGGCCCGTTTCTACTGCGAACGCACGTGAGCAGCGATGCGTGCCGGAAGTTCAACTCGAAGACACCGTGTATCGGCGAACCCTGATGAGCGGCGTCGAACCCCGGGACTCTCGACCGTAGAACGGGTAGAACCGGGGCTCGACTGAACGTGGTTGGCGTTGCCACTATCGGTATCGACGGCCGAACGAGAATGAGCGACTACGACTGCGTGTGTGCAAGCCAGGTGAGACCAACGCCGAGGCCGACGGCACCGAGCGCGCCGAGAACCTGGAGGACGGTGACGACGCCGCTGTTGGTGTACTGCCACGGCATCCCGACGAGCGTCCCGAGGCCGACGAGCGCGACGAACACGCCCACGAGGACTCCGTAGACGTCGAGCGTATCAGCGAATAGCTGTTGCATGCACGACGCCTCGCCGCGGAACACGTTAACGGTGACGGAACGCCGTAGCGGCGTCAGTACCGCGACGGCATGAACGCCAGCATCGAGAGCAGCGCGGCCGCGAGCGTGCTCAGGATGACGATACCCCAGAGCCCGTTCGTGCGCTCGTGGAACTCCTGCTGGGCGTCCACGTCCGAGTGGTAGTCCTCGTAGTCGGTCGTCAACTGGAGGACTGTCGAACCGTCCTGCTGCTCGAAGTGCGCGAGGTACGCCGTGTCACCGAGTGTGGTGTTCTCGCCCTGGCTGAAACTGACCTCGTTGGTCCGCGGCGCGAACCACTCGATGGTCACCGACGAATTCGTGACTGACGCGACGCGCGTCTCGTTGTCGTTGTTCGGGCGCTCGATCGCGTCGCCCTCCGCGAAGTTGTGGACGACCGGATCGTCGAGGTACTCGTCGCGCTCGACGAGCCGCCGTTCACCGTCCTCCTCGACGATGACGTACGTCGTGCCGTTCTGTTCGACGGTCGGCCGGTCGACCGTCTGGACCTCGCGGAGCTCGAACTCCGTCGGCTCGGTCTGGTTCGGGATGACGACCGAGTAGTCGTCACCCTGGTAGACCACCGTGTCGTTGGCCGACCACGACTCCGTGTACCGCGCGGACTCGTTAGTCCACTTCGCGGTTGCGGAGCCGTCCGAGACCTCCGTGAAGCTGTACGACGTCCCCGCCACCGTCAACGTCTCGTCAGCGGAGACCGTGTAATCCGGGTCCTCAAGTGACACGTCGGGCTGCTGAGCGGCGCCGATGAACGTGTACGCGCCGGCCGCCAGCAGAAGGAAGACCACGACGGACACCGCCGCAGCACGTCGTTGCATACTCGAAGCGTAGAGAGGGCGTCGTATAATCGTTACTTTCCCGCCGCGTTACCCACGACGGCGACCCCCGAGACTACTGACTCGGCGATCGACAGCACGCGAAAAAGCCAAGGGCCGGATTTGAACCGGCGATGAGCGGCTCTGCAGGCCGCCGCGTTAGGCCGGACTCTGCCACCTTGGCACTGTCTCGTCGTACTGCGCTCGCTCGCTTAAACGTAGCGGTACGGAGCGTCGCCACTCCGCGCTACAAATACAAAAAGCCCCGAACAGCAGCAGTGCTGTTCGAGGCTTGATGAAGTATGAATAGCAGGCGGCAAACCGGATTTCCCAGAGGCTCGCGCACTCCAGTACTGACCGGAACGCAGGCGGGCTTATCTTCCGTGTTCGGGATGGGTACGGGAGTTGCCCCGCCGCTATGGCCGCCTTAATACCGACCAACGGAATCGAACCGTTGTTCCCGGACAGAAGTCCGGGACGCCAGTATCGGCGAACGTCCGTGTGTAAGTGCAATCCAGTTAACGCCTGGACTCGACCACGTAATGTGGTGAGTGCATGAGTGTGTGGCATTCGGTCGTTTAGTGCTCGCGGGCTGAACGTCTCGTTGCCTTGACGCGTACACCCCGAGTCTATCGAACTCGTCTTCTACGAGAGACCTCAACGGTGATTCTTTTCCAGGTGGGTTTCGAGCTTAGATGCATTCAGCTCTTACCCCGTGGTGCGTAGCTGCTCGGCACTTGCCCTCTCGGACAACCGATACACCAGTGGCACCCGTTCATAGTTCCTCTCGTACTATATGAACGTTCCTGTCAATCACCAATAACACCCCCAATAGATAGCAGCCGACCTGTCTCACGACGGTCTAAACCCAGCTCACGACCTCCTTTAATAGGCGAACAACCTCACCCTTGCCCGCTTCTGCACGGGCAGGATGGAGGGAACCGACATCGAGGTAGCAAGCCACTCGGTCGATATGTGCTCTTGCGAGTGACGACTCTGTTATCCCTAAGGTAGCTTTTCTGTCAGCAATGGCCCGCATCAAGCAGGCTCATTGGTTCGCTAGACCAGGCTTTCGCCTCAGCGTCCCTCGTTGTGTAGGACACTGTCAGACTACCTTATGCTCTTGCGCTCTTCTCCGGGTCTCCGACCCGGATGAGGTAGCCTTAGGGCGCGCTCGATATCTTTTCGAGCGCGTACCGCCCCAGTCAAACTGCCCGGCTACCGGTGTCCTCCTCCCGGAGTTAGGGTCACAGTCACTGACGGGTAGTGTTTCATGGCTGACTCGGCGACGTGCTGGCGCACGCACCTGTGTAACGTCTCCTACCTACCCTGCACATCAGCGACCGTGTCCCAGCGACAGCCTGCAGTAAAGCTCTATAGGGTCTTCGCTTCCCCTTGGGGGTCTCCAGACTCCGCACTGGAACGTACAGTTCACCGGGCCCAACGTTGGGACAGTGAGGCTCTCGTTGATCCATTCATGCAAGCCGCTACTGAAGCGGCAAGGTACTACGCTACCTTAAGAGGGTCATAGTTACCCCCGCCGTTAACGGGTCCTTCGCCCCATTGTACTGGGTGTTCAGATACCCGCACTGGGCAGGATTCAGTGACCGTACGCGTCCTTGCGGATTTGCGGTCACCTATGTTGTTATTAGACAGTCGGAGCCTCCAAGACACTGCGACCTGCCCAATCACTGGGCAGGCATCCCTTATCGCGAACTTACGGGACTAACTTGCCGAATTCCCTAACGTCGGTTGTTCCCGACAGACCTAGGCTTTCGCTGCCAGAGCACCTGTGTCGGATCTTGGTACGGACATCGTGCTCGTCTTTTCACGGGCCCCAGATTGACTCGAGTTTCCCTATCCTGCCGTTCGTCCGCTTCCTGCCATTACGGCTTCCACGGACTTGGACAGTTCGACCGGGCGATGGCCCGGCTCGAGCTACTCCGAGGCGTCGACTTTCACTGCACGATGGCACGAGAATATTAACTCGTTTCCCTTTTGACCCGCTCGAATTACGACGGGACTTAGGACCGGCTAACCCTCGGCTGATAAGCATTGCCGAGGAACCCTTGCTCTTCTCGGTCGTCGGGGTTCTAACCCGACTAACGCTGCTACTATGGCCAGGATTTTCTTCCCCATTCGGTCCACTCGAGTTCTCACCCGAGCTTCCGCCCGAACAGAGTGCCAACCTACTGGATCACGCTGTCACACGTGCCGTTAGGTCTCGGTGGTGAACTTGAGCCCCGATCATTTTAGGCGCCCCGAACCTCGGCCGGTAAGCTGTTACGCTTTTCTTGGAGGGTAGCTGCTTCTAAGCTCACCTCCCGGCTGTCTAGGGCTCGGGACCACCTTCAATCGCACTTAGCTCACACTTTGGGACCTTAACCTAACTCTGGGTTGTCTCCCTCACGGTACACAGGCTTACCCCGCATACCGGATTCCCTGCGTCAACGGCGTTCGTAGGTTCGGAGTTCGACAGGAGGGCCAACTCCTCTCGGAGTTGGACCCTCCAATCGGTAGCTCTACCCCACGAACTACCTCGGCAGAGGTCATGCTTCGACATGTTTCGGTTGGAACCAGCTGTTGCCAGATTCGATGGGCCTTTCACCCCTACACGTAGGTCACGGGAGGGTATTGAAAGACACCAACCCTAACAGACCTCCACATGGCTTTCGCCATGCTTCATCTTGCCCACGCGTAGATCATCTGGTTTCGGGTCGTGTCCGTTTGACTCCCCGCCCTTGAAGACGGCGGCCCTCGCGCAAAGCGCTGCGGCCATGTCGGTTTCCCTACGCCTCCCCGGATACTCCGGTTAGACTCGTCAGACAGACACACTCCCTGGCTCGTTTTTCAAAACGTACGACGGAACATCGGCTCCTCACAGGTCCTACTACAGGCTCGCGCCTGACTCGTTCCCAGTGAGGCCTTTTATGCCCCGTCGCTCCATCGCCACCTGATTTCAAGCCCTATTTCACCCCCCTTTGTGGGGTGCTTTTCAGCGTTCGTTCACACTACTTGTTCACTATCGGTCTCGGAGAGTACTTAGTCTTGGCAGTCGATGCCTGCCATCTTCACGAGGGATTTCCGACCCCCGCTACTCTGGAGCTGGCTCACGACTTACTTGTCCTCGATACGGGGCTGTCACCCTGTATCGCGCTCCGTTTCAGGAGACTTCGCGAGAACGTTCAGTCGATGCACGCCAGTCCGAACACCACATTGCCCAGAAGGCTTCGGTTTGGACTGTGCCGCGTTCATTCGCCATTACTGACGGCGTCCCATTCGGTTTCTCTTCCTGGCCGTACTGAGATGTTTCAATTCCGGCCGTTCCCTATTGCGCAAAGCAATTGCAGTGGGGATTCCCATTAGGAGATCCTGAGTTCTTCGCCTCCGTGCGGCTCCCTCAGGCTTATCGCAGCTTGGCACGTCCTTCATCGGCATCCGAGCCGAGCTATCCACCAGGTGGCACAGTAGCCACGTTGGATGTCAGCTGCAGAGCAGCTGACGATGGTACTCAACCACACGAAGTGGTCGAGGGTTGTTGGCGGTGAAGCCAACGACGATGAATGTCGACTGTAGAACAGTCGACGATGCTCAACACATAATGGTTGAGCGCTGTTGAGTCACGGATGTGACCAACAGTCGGTACTCGACCACGGTGGTCGAGTCCAGTGAGCGCCTGGATTGCACTTACACACGGTCGTCATCGTACGTCCTCGTGGTGAACGAGGAGCGTACATAGACCCTTCCCACCCGCACTTTCGCGGGGTGGTGCATCAGTCTTCGTCGCGATTCATCGTTGCGCCGTCTCCCACTTAAGGGGCACGGTTCAAGATGAATCCCGGACGGGATGGACCCACTGGGATTCGAACCCAGGGCATCCTCCTTGCAAAGGAGGCACTCTACCACTGAGCTATGGGCCCACCTCCCGAATCGGGAGGAGGTTACGTTAGCCTTGATGGTTTGTAGGTGTCCAACTGGTCACGGCGTCGTCGAAAGGTGGGCCAGGGCAACGCCCTGGTCCCGATCGTTAGGAGGTGATCCAGCCGCAGATTCCCCTACGGCTACCTTGTTACGACTTAAGCCCCCTTGCGGAGCCCAGATTCGACCGGCGCATGCCGGCCTCATCCGAACCCCACTCGGGTGCTTTGACGGGCGGTGTGTGCAAGGAGCAGGGACGTATTCACCGCGCGCTTCTGACACGCGATTACTACCGAATCCAGCTTCATGAGGGCGAGTTTCAGCCCTCAATCCGAACTACGATCGAGTTTAGGAGATTAGCGCCTCCTCTCGGAGTTGCATCCCATTGTCTCGACCATTGTAGCCCGCGTGTTGCCCAGCTCATTCGGGGCATACTGACCTACCGTTGCCCGTTCCTTCCTCCGCTTTAGCAGCGGCAGTCCACCTAATGTACCCAGCTACCCAAAGGGTACTGCTGGCAATTAGGAGTGCGGGTCTCGCTCGTTGCCTGACTTAACAGGACGCCTCACGGTACGAGCTGACGGCGGCCATGCACCTCCTCTCAGTAGCATCGGGTAAGGTCATCAACCTGACCGTCATTACTACTGTCGGAGCTGGTGAGATGTCCGGCGTTGAGTCCAATTAAACCGCAGGCTCCTCCGGTTGTAGTGCTCCCCCGCCAATTCCTTTAAGTTTCATCCTTGCAGACGTACTTCCCAGGCGGCCCGCTTCTCGGCTTCCCTACGGCACAGCGCAGGCTCGTAGCCTGCGCCACACCTAGCGGGCATCGTTTACAGCTAGGACTACCCGGGTATCTAATCCGGTTCGAGACCCTAGCTTTCGTCCCTCACTGTCGGATCCGTCCTCCTGAGGCGCTTTCGCCACCGGTGGTCCGTCCAGGATTACAGGATTTCACTCCTACCCCGGACGTACCCCTCAGGTCTTCCGGTCCCAAGCCGAACAGTTTCCGCTGGACGCCTGCTCGTTAAGCGAACAGATTTCCCAACGGACTTGTCCGGCCAGCTACGGACGCTTTAGGCCCAATAATATCGGCCATCACTCGGGCTGCCGGTATTACCGCGGCGGCTGGCACCGGTCTTGCCCAGCCCTTATTCGTACACCACCTTACGGTGTACAAAAGTGAAGGCTCTATGCCTTCACACTCGGAGTCCCCTTATCGCACTTGCGTACAGTGTAAAGGTTTCGCGCCTGCTGCGCCCCGTAGGGCCCGGAATCTTGTCTCAGATTCCGTCTCCGGGCTCTTGCTCTCACAACCCGTACCGATTATTGGCACGGTGGGCCGTTACCCCACCGTCTACCTAATCGACCGCAGCCACATCCTGTGGCGCCGTAGCGTTTCCAGCTCCGCCCGTTCCAGGGGTGGAGCGTTATTGGGAATTAGCCTCAGTTTCCCGAGATTGTTCCCATCCACAGGGTAGTTTGGCCACGTGTTACTGAGCTTTCCGCTGCGGGTCTAAACCCGCACAACTAGCATGGCTAAATCGGACTCCGATAGCAATGGCCTCCGGCAGGATCAACCGGAATGTTTGCTGGGGTTAAACCCCAGCGACCAGAACTAAAAGTCCTGGTTTGGCGGGAACACAAAAGTGTTCCTCATAGCCACGACAAAGCGCCGTGGCCAGTTGGATGTCACCAAACCATCAAGGCTAACATCAGATTCCATCTGTACGGCGGACCGCAGGGGTGGAATCCTCATTCCTTCGGACCTGAACGTAGTCCGCGATGGGCCATAAACCCATCGGACTTCGTTCGGTCCGAGACGACGTTCGCATTTCCTCCAACGCCCCGTTATTACTTAAGGGCATCGAACCACGCTCGTAAGAGCGGGAATCGAGCCCCAGAACGGGACCGAGGTAATGCATCAGTCGCCCGGAGAGACCCGGACGACCTCATTGTCGTACGCATTACCTCGTATTGCCCGTTATTACTTAAGGGCATCGAACCACGCTCGTAAGAGCGAAGGTCGAAGCCCGGAAGCGGGCGTCGGAAGCATACGTCAGTCACCCGGGAAACCCGAGTGACCTCATCGTCGTTCGCATTCTTCCGAAGCGCCCGGTATCACTTAAGGGCGTCGAACCAGACTCGCCGAAGGCGAGGGGTTCGACGCGGGGGCGTCGAGGCGTCAATCAGTGGCGTCGGGTACACCGAGCCACCTCACGTCGTTCGCATCTCATCCGAGTGCCGGGTTACGTAAAACCCCATCGAACCAGGGACGCATAGACACGCCACCGCATACCAGAAAACCACGTGACGGCGTACCGAGGGCTACGCGTGAAAGTACCGCGTGGGTGGAGGTCGACCGGTCGTCCCGCGCGAGTGCGTGCGGTCGGGCCGAGTGGTGCCCACGCAGCCGTCACTAGTCGTGGGAGTGACTAAGCCGTTACGCGTCGCACACGCGGACAAAAGATACGGCGAGCGGCGTCAGTCTTCGATGTGCTTGATGCCTTCCTTGGAGACGTTCGCTTTCGTAATCTCGCCGGGCATCCAGTCTGGTTTGTCGCCGGGGGCCTCCTCCTCCCACGCCCACGCTTCGTAGATGTGGACTTTGTCGGTGCCCTTCTCGCGGAGCCGGAGCTCCTTGCGGTCGGCGTCCTGTTCACTGTCGGCGACGTCCTCGATACGGCGAGCCGCTTTGAGCGCGGCCTGCCGTGGGGTGTTCCCGCTGAAGACGCTCGTCTCGTCGTCAGATTCTCGGAGCGCGAAGTTGCGCTTGCCGTCCTCACGTACCATGGTTTTGCTCCATGCTATGCGAACACAAGGACGGGTGATAAATATACCGCCGATTTTGCCGGTAGATTTATGTACTGAGTCGGCTGGTTCGGGGAAAGCTCCGACCTCCCAGGCCGACAGTCCGCCAGCCGTACTCGCTGCCAATCGCCGCCAGCGCGCGTCAACTCAGACGGTCGGAAGAACTTAAGTACGGTGTGCGGCGAAAGGCAACGTAGACACTTCGCGATGGTTCGCAAGAAGACGCTCAGCCCGAGTGGCGCCAAAGGCGACGACGGGGAGTACCACAACGCCCACGTCAACCTCCACGAGGACGAACTGTCGGTCGCCGGCCTCGACATCGGCGACGAAGTCTTCGTCAGGGTTCGCGAGGACAAAATCATCATCCAGAGAGCCGACCAGGACGACGTCGAGCACGACTTCTGACCGAGATGTACCGGCTGGCCAAACCGCTGTTGTTCCGGCTGCCCCCAGAGACCGCCCACGAAGCGATTACGGGGCTGCTCCGAGTCGCACAGCGCACACATCTCGAACGCGCGTACGCGGGCCACTACACGGTCGACGACGACCGACTGTCCATCGAGGCGTTCGACCAGTCGTTCCCGAACCCCGTCGGGGTGGCCGCGGGCTTCGACAAGAACGCCGAGATTCCACGAGCGCTGGCTGCGCTCGGGTTCGGCCACGTCGAGGTCGGCGCAGTCACCGCGGAGGGCCAGCCCGGCAACCCGAAGCCACGAATGTTCCGGCTCCAGGAGGACAACGCGCTCGTCAACCGAATGGGGTTCAACAACGCGGGCGCGGACGTCGTGGGCGAGCGGCTCGCCGAACAGCGCCTCCCGAACGTGCCCGTGGGCGTGAACATCGGGAAGTCGAAGTCCACGCCACTAGAAGACGCCCCCAACGACTACCGCTACACGTACGAGCAGGTGGCCGAAGACGGCGACTACTTCGTGGTGAACGTCTCCAGTCCGAACACGCCGGGGCTACGCGAGCTCCAGAACCGCGAGCAGCTGGCGGCGATTCTGGAGACGCTCCAGGACGCGGGCGCAGCACCCCTACTCGTGAAACTCTCCCCGGACCTCCACCGCGACGCCGTGATAGATGCCGTCGAACTCGCGAACGAACTCGGGCTGGACGGCGTCGTCGCGACGAACACGACGACCGACCGTCCCGACTCGCTCCGGAGCCCGAACGCCGCGGAGACGGGCGGGCTCTCCGGGCGGCCGATTCGGGAGCGCGCGACCGACCAGGTGCGGTTCGTCGCCGAGCGCACGGACCTCCCGGTGGTCGGCGTGGGTGGCGTGTTCACGGCGGAGGACGCCTACGAGAAGATTCGGGCGGGCGCGTCCGTCGTCCAACTGTACACGGGCCTCGTCTACCGCGGCCCCGGCATCGCGCGCGACATCAACGAGGGGCTGCTCGAACTGCTGGACCGCGACGGCTTCGCGTCAGTGGAGGACGCGGTCGGCGCGGACCTGTAACTGTTCTACCGGAGCGCGTCGAGTGCGAATTCGAAGCCGGCGACCGGCACTTCGACGTCGTGGTCGACGACGACCGCGGGATGGACTTCGCCGATGACGCCGACGTCCTCGCCGTCGATGACCACGCTCGCAGCGCGGCCGTCGATGAACGAGGGGTGCTCGGTGGCGGGCGTTTCGAGGTCGACGTGGAACTCCTCGCAGAGCGCCGCGAGTCGCGCCTTGGCGTCCTCGTAGGAGGCGTCGTGGCGCGCGAGCACGGCGGCGACCGTCCGCCGTTCGGCGACGCCCGTCTCCGTGGCGTCGTCGACGTGCGCGGCGAACCCGATTTCTGCGAGGTCCTGCGGGTACGACCGGTGCGTGTTGTTCTCCAGCACCGAAACCAGCGACGGCAGCGCCCACGTGCGGAGGATAGTGAAGTCCTCGCTGTACGGCTCGTCGATGGTCGCGGGTTCGGCAGCGCCGACAGCGGTGTCGCCCGAGCCGTCGGGCGACTGACCGGTATCCGGCGCGATGCGCATGCGCTCGAAGTTGTCGACCTCGTTGGTCATGTTGAAGTTCAGGAGGTCCTCGAAGCCGAGGCCGACGAGCGTCTCCCGGGCGGCGGCCTCCAGCCGCGACGTCTCCGTGCGCCCGCCGATGGTGCCGACGTCGGGGTAGCGCGGCACGAGGTTGTTGAACCCGTACGCGCGCCCGATGTCGTCGACGACGTCCACGGGGTGGAGGACGTCGACGCGGTACGGCGGAATCTCCACCTCGTAGGTGAGTTCGTCGCCACCCTCCGGTTCGGCATCGAGACCCGCACGTTCGGCGAGGTCGACGACCTCGTCGGGTTCGAGGTCGATGCCGAGCAGCGTCTCGACGCGCTCGTGGGGGACCTGTTTGGTCTGGACCTCGAAGTCCGGGCGTACGAGTTCGGTGTCGGCGTACTCGACGTTGACGTCCTCGACGGTGGCGCCGCGCGCGTCGAGCGCGTAACAGATGATGGCGCACATCCGGTCGATGGTCCACTGGTCGGTGCCAGTGAGTTCGACGAACAGTTCCCGGGAGTCCGTCGAGACCTCGGTCCGGCGGCCGTTGATGACCGGCGGGAAACTGAACATCCCGATGTCGTCGTAGATGGCGGGGTAGCGGTCGTAGTTCTCGAGCAGGTCGGCGTACTGCTCGCCGGTCGGGTGCTCGGTGAGCACTTCGGCGGGCGTGCGTTCGGCGTCGTCGTCGAGCGGCACGAACGTGTCGCCGTCCGGCTCAATGCCGGTGTACGTGATAGAGCGCCCAGCGGGGCCGTCCTCTTCACTGATGGATTCACCCTTGAGCATCGCGAGGTCGTGGATGCCGATGGCGCCCTTCGCGCGCTTGCGCCCCATCGTCGCGTGGAGTTTCTCCTGGAGTTGGATGAGCGAGTCGAGGGCGTCCTCGTCGAGGTCGACGCCGCGAACCACGGCGCCCGTGACGCAGGGCCGCTCGTCGGGGACGTCCTCGACGTTGATGGTCCACTCGGCGCTGTTCGTGTCGGGGACGTAGACGCCCCGGGTGTCGCCGTAGTGGTAGCGCAGCGAGCGCGCGATGCCCTCCACGGAGAGGCGGTCGAGGCGGTCGGCCTCGAATTCGAGTTTGAACTCGCCGTCGTCGGTCTCGCCTTCGTACTCGATGCCGAGGCCGAAGAGGTCGTCTTTGAGTTCGTCGTCGCTCTTCTCGGTGTGGCCGGTGAGCGTGCGGAGTTCGTCGGGGTCGATGTCGACGACGGGCATCAGTACACCACCTCCGCGTCCCGCAGGAAGTCGAGGTCACACAGCGTCCCGTGGACGTCGCGGATGTCCTCGAAGCCAGTGACCAACATCAGGAGCCGTTCGAGGGCGAGCCCCCACGCCATCACGTCGGCTTCGACGCCGAGCGGTTCGAGCATCTCCGGGCGGAAAATCCCGGAGTTCCCGATTTCGATGAGTTCGCCGGTCTCGGGGTGGCGGCCGAACAGTTCGAACGACGGCTCCGTGTAGGGGTTGTACGTGGGCTTGAATTCGATGTCCGTGATGCCGAACTGGCTGTAGAACTCCTGGAACGTCCCCATGAGGTCCCGGACGGAGAGGTCCTCGGCCATCACCCACCCCTCGATCTGGAAGAACTCCAGGAGGTGCGTGGCGTCGAGGGTGTCGTTGCGGTAGGCCTTCTCGACGCTGAAGTACCGCGCGGGCGCTTCCACGTCCTCACCGGCGACGCCGGAGAGGTAGCGGGCGGTGAGACTCGTCGTGTGCCCGCGGAGCGCGAGCGCACGCGCGAAGTCCTCGTCCCACGGCGAGTGGTAGCCGTCGCCGTCCGGCCCGACGCCCTCGCGATGGGCGCGTTCGACGCGCTCGACGAGGTCCTCGGGTAACTCGTCGATTTTCTCGGGCTGCTCCAGCGCGAACCGGTCCCAGTGGTTGCGCGCGGGGTGGTCCTGGGGCATGAACAGGCAGTCGTTGATGTAGAAGTCCGCGTCGACGTGCGGGCCCTCCATCTCCTGGAAGCCCATCCCGACGAGCACTTCCTTGACGCGCTCGGATGCCTGCCGGAGCACGTGCGTCTTCCCGGGCGTGTACTCGCCGGCGTCGGCTTCGACGTTGTAGTCGGCGAATTCGGCGTCCCGCCACTCGCCGGACGCGAGCATGTCGGGGGTGAGTTGGCCGACTTCCTCGGCGGCTTCGACGCCCGCCATAAGTTCGGTGACGCCCGCCTCCGTCAGCAGCACCGACCGGACGGTGCGCTCGCGGACGGCGACAAGGTCGCGGCGCGCCAACTGGTCGAGGGCGTCGTCGTCCTCGACGGTCCCGCCCTCGGCCAGCGTCTCGAGTGCGACGGCCTCCGCGTCCTCGCTGGGGTCGGCGTCGGGGTCCGCGGAGAGGTCGCCGCTGTCGATGCTCCCGTAGCCCTTCCGGGCGTAGTTCGAGAGCGCGATGTCGACCTGTGGGTTCTCCAACCCGGACGCACCGATGACTTCTCCCATCGAGACGGGTTCGTCGTCGGCGCCGGCGTCGAGGGCGGCCTCGTAGAGCCGGACCTCCGGCAGTCCGGCTTCGGCGTACTCGCGGCCTTCCTCGGTGAGTTCGACCTCTTCCTCGGTCTCTTCGATAACGTCCACGAGACCGGCGTCCTCCAGTTCGAACGCCGCGCCCGTGACCGTCTCCGGCGGCCGCTCGATGGCGGCCGCGAGGTCGGCGATGCGTCTCGGTTCGTCGGCGCTCGCCGCTTCGAGCACCGCGACCTGCTGTGGTGGCAGTTTCATTGTGCGTAGGGGTGTGTGGCAGTCAGTTATCCGTTCCGCTCCCAGCCCGAACGAGTGGGTTCGGCCCGCGACGACTCTCGCCGCCACTGGGCGTCCACCGGCTCGCTCAGGCGAAGAAGAAACCGAACCCCGGAGCTGCGGCTGCTCGACGTGCGCTGCGACCGGCGTGAGGTTCGGACGCCATGTGCGGGAGCATGGCACGACCAGTGAAAAGAATTCCGTCAGCGGTCCGCTCGGCCCGGGTTCGCTCAGTCCGCGGCCGCCCTACAGGCCGCCACGCGCCGAATTCAGTTCGACGTCGAGGCCCTCCAGCAGTTCCTCGGCTTCCTCGCGTTTCTCCTGGTGGTCTTCGAGGAACGCTTCCATGAGTTCGGCAGCCTCCTCCTTGCAGCCGCCACAGAGCCGTTCACCGCCCGCACACTCCTCGTAGACACGCTCGGCGAACTCGTCGTCGTCGCCAGCGAGGAGGTAGGCGTACAACTCGTAGACGGGGCACTTGTCGGGTTCGCCGCCGAGTTCGCGCTGCTTCTCGGCTGTCTCGCGGCCACCGGTGGTCGCGGCCTTGACCTTGTCGTAGCCGTCCTCGGGGTCGTCGAGGAGGCTGATGTGGCTGGCGGGAATCGACGAGGACATCTTCCCGCCGGTGAGCCCGGTCATGAAGCGGTGGTAGATCGAGGAGGGTGGCACGAAGCCGTAGCCGCCGTGGTCGACTTCGACGGCGAGCGCGAGGTCCTCGGCGGTCTCGCGGTCGATTTCGAAGGCGTCGACGTGGCCCTCGAAGACGCGCTTCTCGCCGACGACTTCGTCGATGAGCGCCTCGAACGCCTCGTCGGTGGCCTGCCGGTCGAAGAACCGAATCCGGGGACGGAGCGGCTCCATTCCGGCGTTGTCGAGTTTCTGGACGACCGACTCGACCACTTCGTCGTCGTAGGCGGCCGCGAGGTCGGCGTCCTCGCGCAGCCAGTCGGCGGCTTCCGCGCAGCGCGGGGAGCCGTGGTCCTCGGCGTACTGCTCGCGGGCGTCGTAGGCCGCGGCGACCAGCGGACGCTCGTCGTCGTCGAACGCGACGCTGGCGTACGCCTCGGTGACCTTGAAGTAGCGCGTGCGCTCGGCGAGGTCACGCGCGAGCCGCATGTGGGGGTCCTGGTCGGGGCCGACCGGGATGACGGTGGGCTTGGACTCCTCCAATTGCGGGTAGAGAATGTCCGCCATCTGGGTGACGACGCTCTGCATGTGGGAAACGTCGGTCTCGCCGTCGAACCCGTAGATGGCTTCGAATTCCGAGAAGTTCGCCTCCGCGCCGAGCTCGAACGCCAGGTCCTGGAGTTCGCGGTTCGCGGACTGGCGGTAGAGCGTGCCCTCCTCGGCGTCGAAGCCGAGCGCGAGCAGGCTGAGGAGGTAGTCCTTCGCGTGCTCGTCGATTTCGTCCCATGAGAGTCCGCGGGCAGCGTGGGCTTCGAGGTCCGCAATGAGCGCGTACGCGTCCGCGCCCTGCTGCTGATGCCAGACGATTTCGTCGAACACCATCTTGTGGCCGATGTGGGGGTCGCCGGTCGGCATGAACCCCGACAGCGCGGCGAACGGCTCGTCGTTGCGCATCGCGTCGGCGACGCGACGGTAGTCGCGGTGCCCGAAGATGATGGCGCGGCGCATCAGGAAGTGCGGGTCGGGCACCTCGTCGATGACGTCGTCGAAGGACTCGATGCCGAACTCCTCGAAGAGTTTGCGGTAGTCCGAGACCGTCGAGGAGCCCCACGGGTCGAGGGCGACGCTGTCCGCGCCCGGCGCGTCCTCGCCGTCCGTCTCGTTGTCTGTGTCGGTCATAGTTAGGGAGTGAGCCTGCTCACGGAGAGCCAGCGAATCGTGTCCGCACTGGGATTGTCGAGCGCAAAAACCATTCGCTTCCGGACCCCGTGGGCGAGCCGCACGTCCAGGGAGAGGTCCCGCGGCGCGAACACGTAGCCCGCGGGAAGCACGCGCACGAGCAGTTCGGAGTGGCCGAGTTCGTCGACGGACTCGACCTCGCTGTACACGCGGAAGTCCGCGCCGAATTTGAACCCGGTCTTCGGGACCATCCCGCGGTCGCGCAGCGCCCGGTAGACGCGCAGCCGGCGGTCGAAGCGGTCGGCTTCGCCAGCGCGCCCACGATCGACCACCGCCTCGACGTCGTCGTCCCCAAGGTCGAGGACGCCCTGCGCGGCGAGGTACGCGGCTTCCAGCAGTGAGAGTTGGAGCGCGTCGTACTCGGCCGCGCGGCCGCCGAGTGGCTGCCCGTAGAACCCCTGTTCGTGGAGTTCGCTGGGCGCGTCCCAGATGAGCACGCGGTCTTCGAGCAGCGTGCCGCGGACGCCGGTCGGCGGGGTGAAGTCGGTGTCGCCGTCGGGCTCGGTGGCGGCCACGTCGAGGTACGTGATTTCGCTCTCCTCGTCGACGACCGCGAGCACGACGTCGCCGAGGTCGCCGGCGGGTATCGTCACGCGCTCGTCGACGACGCGAATCCGGTGTTTCACGACGCCGTCGCCGGGCCCCTTCCCACGCGGGAAGACGACAAAGTCGCCGTCGCCGGGGTCGTCCCACCACGGATGGCGGTCGGGCGCGAGGTAGAAGCCGCGGTCGCGGAGGTCCGCGTAGACGAGGAAGCGCGCCGCGAAGCCGGCTTCCCGACCGGCGAAGAAGTCCCGGAACCCCGCGCCGTCGACGGCGTCGAGGTCGCCGCGGAACAGCAGGTGGGCGGCCTCCACGAGCGACAGCGCGATGGTGTTGCCGTCGAGCGGGTGGCCGTAGCCGCGGGCGTCGTGGAACCGCTGGCGGGCGTCGCCGCCGACCCGGACCTCGTCGCCGTGTAGCTCGCCGTCCATACCGGGAGTCTCGCGCGCCCGACGTTCAACTGTTGCGGTCGCGCCCTCCCGCACTCGGCGTCTGCTCGCAGTCGCCGTCGAGACACCGTCGTCCGCTCGGTGTCTCGAAGAGCGGTAGCCCGCACTCACAGGTCCCGTCGACGGTGCCGCGAGGCAGCCGATAGCTGGCGTCGCACTCCGGACAGGTCGCGTGGAGGCCGCGGTCGGCCTCGATTTCGAGTGCGGCGCCGCACCGACACGACCACTCGCCGTCGAAGCGCTCGGCCACGACATCGGCGATGGGCGTGCAGTCGCGGTCCAGACACGCCGTCACCGCGCCGCCGCGTTCCACCCGCAACTGGGGGAGCCCGCAGTCCGGACAGGGCTCGTCCACGACGGCGGCGTCCCGCGGAATCGCGTAACTCGTCCGGCAGTCGATACAGACGACGCGGCCGCCGTCCCGCACGAGCGTGCCGTCGCACTCGCACGTGCCGACCGGCGGTCCAGCGGGCGACGCGGGGTAGTGGGCGTCGCCGTGCTCGGTCGCGCTCTCCACGACGAGCCGTTCGTCGCCGTCCGCCGCGTCGATGCGAAACCCGCGGGCGTCCCGCGTGTACCGGACGACGCCCGGGCGCGTGAGCCACGCCGCGGGCTGGTAGCCGTCCGCGTCGTGGACGAGCACGGTGTCGTCGGGCTTCACGATGACGACGACGTCCCCGCGGAGGTCGCGCTCGGTTCGCCCATCGCTCTCGTAGCGGACGGCACACTCGCCGGCGAGCACGCGAATCGCGTCCTGCATACCCCGGGTTGGTCCCGGTTTCGTACTTGAACCTACGCGCTACTCGACGCGCACGGTCCGCGTCGCGGTGACGGGGAGCAGCGGCAGGTCCGAGAAGGAGACGGTGACCTCGAATTCGAGTTCGTCGGCGTCCGCACCGAACACGCCCACAGGAACCGAGAGTTCGTCGTCGAGGTAGCCCGTGGTTTCGGTCATCTCGACGCCGTTGACGGTGACCGCGACGCCGGCGGCCGCACCGCCCGCGCTGTTGCGGACGACGACTTCGCACATCTGGTTGTCGCCGACCGCGATGCTGTCGGGGAGGTCGCTCCAGTCGACGGTGACGTCGGGCATGTCGGCGGCCTGCTCGTAGACGCTCTCGGCGACGCCCGGGCCGAGCCCGGCTTCTTCGAGGCCGTCCTTGCCAGCCTCGCGGACGTCCGCGGGCGTCTCGATGCCCTCGTCGGCGAGCTTGTGCGCGCGGCCCGCAGCGACGCCGTCGAGCGCGGTGAGGCCGACTGCGTCCTCGGGGACGCCGGTGTCGATGCGGGCTTCGAGGCGGGCCGCGACGTTCGCGCCCGCGGGGTCGTCGTAGCGCTCGAAGAACGCGCCCAGCGCGGCGAGCAGGCGGAGCGCGTTCTGCTTGATAACCCACGCGTCCGAGCGCAGTTCCGGCGGAATAGAGCCGTCCATGCTCCCGCGCAGAATCGCGAGGACCTTCCGCGGGCCGGAGTCGAGGTCGTCGGCCTCGCTGCCGACGATTCTATCGACGGCGTCGCGCTCGGACTTGCGCGCGCTCACGCTGTCGAACTCGCCGGCGCTGGCGACCGCGCGGAGCACGCTGTCGGCGTCCCCGTCGCCGTCGGCCACGTCACGGAACTCGCGGGCGGTGTCCAGGCGGAGATAGTACGTCGACGCGAGCACGCCCAGCCGGGTCGCGGAGAGCCCGAGGTCGTCGTCGGTTTCCACGAACCCCTCCTCGACGAGGTCGTCGAGGGTGTCCCGGACGCGGTCCCGGAGCCCCGGGAAGTCGTAGTCGTCGGGCTCGGATTGGGCGCGCTGGTAGTAGAACGTCGTCTCCAGCCAGTCCATCACGTCCCCGAGCCCGCGAATCGTGCCCATCGCGATTTCGGCGTTCAGGTGCTCGGCGAGGTTGCCGGCGAGCCGCGACTCGATTTCCTTGCCCTCGCGGAGAAGTTCGCGGTACATGTCGGCGTCCGACTCGTCGCAGACCACCCAGCCGTAGCCGACGTCGTCGTAGCCGGGGCGGCCCGCGCGCCCGAGCATCTGGAGGACGTCCAGCGGGCTCATGTCGACCTCGCCTTCGAGGGGGTCGTGGAGTTTCGTGTCCCGGATGACGACGCAGCGCGCGGGGAGGTTGACGCCCCACGCGAGCGTCGACGTCGAGAACAAAATCCGAATCTTGCCCTCCCGGAACCACTCCTCGACGAGGTTCTTGTCGTGCGTGGAGAGACCGGCGTGGTGGAACGCGACGCCGTCCAGCACGGACTTCCGGAGCGTCGCGTTGTCCAGTTCCTCGGCGGCCGTGTGGAACTCGTAGTCCCCTCGCGAACCCACGGGAATGTCGCGCTCGCCGATTTCGTCTCTGGTCTTCTTCGCCGCCTGCACGGTGTCCTGCCGGCTGGAGACGAACACGAGCGCCTGCCCGTCCTCGCGGAGGTGGGGTTCGACGAGGTCCAGCGTCGTGAACAGCCGGCGATACTTGTCCGCGAACGGGTTGTCTCCGTGCGTGTATGTCCGCACGCCCGCGTGGAGGTCCACTGGCCGGTAGTCGTCGCCGAATTCGAAGGTCGTCTCGGGCTCCGCGTCGAGCCACGCCGCCACGTCGCCGATGTTCGGCATCGTGGCGGAGAGTGCGACCACGCGCGGGTCGCAGAGCCGCCGCCAGCGCGACACCACCACTTCCAGCACGCTGCCGCGCTTCTCGGAGTCGAGCAGGTGGACCTCGTCGATGACCACGCAGTCGACGTCCGTCACGAACGAGTAGCGCGGCGAGTCGTGTTTCCGGGTGGCGGAGTCGGCCTTCTCGGGCGTCATCACGAGCACGTCCGCGCGTTCCGCACGGCGGGGGTTGAGGTCCCGCTCGCCAGTGACGACGTACACCGAGTACCCGAGCTCCTCGAAGCGCTCCCACTCCGACTCTTTCTCGTTGGTGAGCGCGCGCAGGGGTGCGACGAACACCGCGGTGCCGCCGGCGTCGAGGGTCTGGCAGATGGCCAGTTCCGCGAGCGCGGTCTTCCCGCTGCCCGTCGGGGCGGACGCGACGACGTTGGCCTCGGAGTTCACGAGCGCTGGCACCGCCTCGCGCTGCATCTCGTTGAACTCGTCGAAGGGGAAGGCGTCGGCGAATTCGGGGACGACCTCGGCGACTTCCATCACCAGTTGGGGAAGGCGGGTGGGCGGATAGGCGTTTCCTTAGTGGCGTGGTTCGGAAGGAGCGAACGAAGTGAGCGAGTGAGAACCACGTTGATGCGAGCGGTGAACGGAGTGAACCGCGAGTGGCGTGAGCCTGAGGGAGTGAGCGAAGCGAATGACTGAGACTCACGGATACAGCGAACGCCCGGAAAGAGAAGCAACCCGTTCGATCCGGGATAGTCAGTCCGCTGCGTCCGCGGCCATCGAGGACGCGACGCGTTCGAGCAGCCCGCAGTCCGTCGAGTAGTAGAAGTAGGCGGTAACGCCGACGGCGGCAGCGACGTTCGACAGCGTGATCGCCCAGAACGCGGCGTACACCGGGATCGAGAGCACGACCACGTACGCGCCGACGACCGCGATGGGGAGCCGGACGACCCAGTACTGGAGCATCGTCGCGACCATCGACACTTGGGTCTTCCCGGCACCGTTGAAGCCGCCCTGCACGGGGTAAATGACCCCGAACGTCCAGTAGCCGACTGCGAGAATCTGGAGGTACGCGACCGTGTACGTGAGCGCGTCGCCGTCGAGGCTGGGCGCGAACACGTCAGCGAGGAGGCTGGGAATCGCGAATTGGACGACGCCGACGAGCGCGAGGGCGACGGTCGCGACGCCCGCGGCGAGCCAGGTCGCGCGGGTCGCCCGGGCGGGACGCTCCGCGCCGAGGTTCTGGCCGACGACGCTGGCGACCGCGCTCCCGACCGCGATGGCGGGGACGAACGCGAGCGTCGAGATGCGCATCCCGACGGTGTACGCCGCCAGTCCCGCGCTCCCGCCGACGCCGGAAACGATGGCGACCATGAGGAGGCGCGCGGTCTGTCGGCCGCCCTCCTGGCCGGCCTTCGGCACGCCGACTTCAAGGACGTCGCGCAGCGAATCGAGACGTAGTCGCATCGTCTCGCGCGTGTACGCGAAGCCAGTGAATTCGGTGGTGGCGAGCGCGACGGCGACACCGAACCCGGCGACGTAGCCACCGGCGGTGCCGAGCGCGGCACCGAGGATACCGTAACCAGCGAAGCCGGCGATGCCCCAGCCGACGACGAGGAACGGGTCGAGAACGACGTTGACGGCGACGACGACGACGTTGACGACGAGCGCCGCGCGGGAGTCTCCCCAGCCGACGAACGCGCCCTCGATGCCGTCGCTCATTCCGCCGAACACCATCCCGCCGAGGACGACGACGAGGTAGAGCGCGCCGAGTTCGACGACGACTTCGCCGGGGTCGAACAGGGTGAGCATGTCGGCGGCGAACAGGTACGCGAACGCGAGTGCCGCGAGGTTGAATAAGAGCGCGACGAGGATGGCGTGGAAGGCGGCGCGGCGCGCGGCTCCGTCCTTCTCCGCGCCGGCGTGCTGGGCGACGAGCACCTGCCCGCCGGTCAGCGCGACGTGGTTGCCGAGCGTCAGGAGCGCGAGCACCGGCGCGACGAGGCCGACGGCGGCGACCGCTTCCTCGCTGACGCGGCCGAGCCAGAACGCGTCGACGACCTGCTGGAGGACGACGACGTACTGCTGGACGACCAGCGGGGCGGCGACGTAGAACAGCGCCCGGGAGAGCGGACCGTCGGTTATCTCCTCGCGAGACACGTCAAACATTTTGTTTCTTGTGGGTAGTTTGAACGTCCGGGCGGCCCCTCTTTAACATGCAGGGTGCGCTCTCACGGCACGTTGCCGGCGCCCCGAACCCCACAGTTTTTGCGGTGCCCCGCGAAGGGGGTCCATGAGCAGTCGGCGGAAGCCGGACTGGCTGAAGATGCGGCCGCCGTCCGGCGAGCGATTCACGGACATCAAGGAGACGCTCCGAGAGCACGACCTCCACACCGTCTGCGAGGAGGCCTCCTGCCCCAACATGGGCGAGTGCTGGAGCGGCCGCAACGGCCCCGGCACCGCCACGTTCATGCTGATGGGCGACCGGTGCTCGCGAGGCTGCAACTTCTGCGACGTCCAGACCGGCGGGATGGAGTCACTGGACCCCGACGAGCCCGCCAACGTCGCGGAATCCGTCGCGAAAATCGGGCTGGATTACGTCGTCCTCACCTCCGTCGACCGCGACGACCTCGACGACCAGGGCGCGGGCCACTTCGCGCAGACGATTCGGGAAATCAAAGAGCGCGACCCCTCGATTCTGGTGGAGGTGCTGATTCCGGACTTCCAGGGCGAGGAGCGCCTCGTCCGGAAAATCATCGACGCCGGCCCGGACGTCATCGCGCACAACGTCGAGACCGTCGAACGCCGCCAGTTCCCGGTGCGTGACCGCCGCGCGGGCTACGAGCAGTCCCTCGCGGTGCTCGACCAGGTGGACCGCGAGTCCGACATCTACACGAAGACTAGCCTGATGCTCGGCGTCAGCGAGTACGACCACGAGGTCTACCAGACCCTGGGCGACCTCCGCGAGGTCGGCGTGGACGTAGTGACGCTCGGCCAGTACCTCCAACCGTCGCGCTCGCACCTCGACGTCGCCGACTACGTCCACCCACAGAAGTTCGAAACGTGGCGCCGCGTCGCCGAGGACGAGTTCGACTTCCTCTACTGCGCCTCCGGCCCGATGGTCCGCTCCTCCTACAAGGCCGGCGAGTTGTTCGTCGACGCGGTGCTTCGGGAAGGGAAGAGCATCGAGGAAGCGCGCAGCGAGGCGCGACAACGGAGCGCCTCGGACTGAGCGAGCGGCGTCAGCCGCGAGCAGGGAGGACGCCCGAAGGGCGGCCTCCGACTGAGTGCGTGCTCGACCGGAGGGAGAGCACGAAACGGCGAACCACGAGACGCGCGAGCCGTGAGCGAACCACCACGCGACCCCGCATCTGAACGACGCCGAACTCCGGCAATACTTCGAGTAGGGTGTCTGTACGCCCAATTTACTAACCTAGTATCGAACGTTCAGCGAGTAACGTCGGGAAGTTGTGAACGAGAGTTGTGAAAAATGCCGTGTCGGTAACCCGCTAGAAAGACCGTTACGAAAATCATATGGTCGCAGGGGGTGATTCTCCACACATGTCAGGACGGGGGTACCCGTGACTGCGACCGTGCATCGAGAACCCGACGACATGGTACGGGTGCTCGACGAGGACGGCGAGGTCGTCGACGGCGCCGAGGTCCCGGACCTCGACGACGACGAGCTCGTCGAGATGTACCGGACGATGAAGCTCGCTCGGCGCTTCGACGAGCGGGCGGTGAGCCTCCAGCGGCAGGGTCGCATCGGCACGTACCCGCCGCTGTCGGGGCAGGAAGGCGCACAGGTCGGCTCCGCGATGGCGCTCGGCGACGGCGACTGGATGGTGCCGAGTTACCGCGAGCACGCCGCAGCGCTCGTGCAGGGCCTCCCGCTGAAGCAGACGCTGCGGCTCTGGATGGGCGACGAGAACGGCGCGCGCGTCCCCGAGGACGTGAACCTGTTCACCGTCGCGGTGCCCATCGCGTCCCAGATTCCGCACGCGACCGGGCTGGCGTGGGCGTCGAAGCTGAAGGACGAACAGGACAAGGCGTTCCTCTGTTACTTCGGGGACGGCGCGACCAGCGAGGGCGACTTCCACGAGGGCCTGAACTTCGCGGGCGTCTTCGACACACCGAACGTGTTCTTCTGCAACAACAACCAGTGGGCCATCAGCGTGCCCCGTGAGCGGCAGACGGCGTCGAAGACGCTCGCGCAGAAGGCCGAAGCGTACGGCTTCGAGGGCGTGCAGGTCGACGGGATGGACCCGCTGGCGGTGTACGCGGTGACGAAGGCGGCCGTCGAGAAGGCCAAAGAGCCCACCGAGGGCGAACTGCGGCCGACGATGATCGAGGCGGTCCAGTACCGCTTCGGCGCGCACACGACCGCCGACGACCCCTCCGTCTACCGCGAGGAGGAAGAGGTCGAGAAGTGGAAGGCGAAGGACCCGATTCCGCGCCTCGAGAAGTATCTGCAGCGGACCGACCGGCTGGACGACGAGGCGATTACGGACATCGAGGAGGACGTCGAAGACCGCGTGGCGGACGCCATCGCGGCCGCCGAGGAGACGCCGCGGCCCGACCCCGTGGAGATGTTCCAGAACGTCTACGCGGAGATGCCGGGCCGGCTCGAGAAACAACTGGAGTGGTTCCAGTCCATCCGCGCCGAACACGGCGACGAAGCGCTACTGGAGGACTAACATGGGAGAGAACTTGACGCTAGTGCAGGCGGTACGGGACGGCCTCCGCGACGAGATGGCCGAGGACGACGACGTGCTCGTGATGGGCGAGGACGTCGGGAAGAACGGCGGCGTGTTCCGCGCGACCGAGGGGCTCTACGACGAATTCGGCGAGGAACGCGTCGTCGACACGCCGCTGGCGGAGTCCGGCATCATCGGCTCCGCCATCGGGATGGCCGCGTACGGCCTGAAGCCGGTCCCGGAAATCCAGTTCTCCGGGTTCATGTACCCGGGCTTCGACCAGATTGTGAGCCACATGGCGCGGCTGCGGACGCGCTCCCGCGGTCGGTTCACGTGCCCGATGGTGTTGCGCGCGCCGTTCGGCGGCGGCATCCGCGCGCCAGAACACCACTCCGAGTCGAAGGAAGCGTTCTACGTCCACGAGGCCGGGCTCAAGGTCGCGATTCCGAGCACGCCCCACGACGCGAAGGGAATGCTCATCGCGGCGATTCGGGACCCGGACCCCGTCATCTTCCTCGAGCCGAAGAAAATCTACCGCGCGTTCCGCGAGGAAGTGCCCGACGGCCCCTACGAAGTCGAACTCGGGGAGGCCGCCGTCCGCCGCGAGGGCAGCGACATCTCCGTGTTCACGTGGGGCGCGATGACCCGGCCGACGCTGGAAGCCGCAGAGAACATGGCGGACGACGTGGACGTGGAGGTCGTGGACCTCCGGACGCTGAGCCCGCTCGACGAGGAGACCGTCGTGGAGTCCTTCGAGAAGACGGGACGAGCAGCCATCGTCCACGAGGCGCCGAAGACGGCGGGCGTCGGCGCGGAACTCACCGCGACGCTCCAGGAGGAGGCGCTGCTCCACCAGGAGGCACCGATAAAGCGCGTCACGGGGTTCGACGTGCCGTTCCCGCTGGCCGCGCTGGAAGACTACTACCTGCCCGAACCCGAGCGCATCGAGTCGGGCATCCGGGAGACCGTGGAGTTCTGAGATGGCACGAGAGTTCAAACTACCCGACGTCGGCGAGGGCGTAGCGGAGGGCGAAATCGTCAGTTGGCTGGTCTCGGAGGGCGACACCGTCTCCGAGGACCAGCCGGTCGCCGAGGTGGAGACCGACAAGGCGGTCGTCGAGGTCCCGTCCCCGGTGAACGGCACGGTCCGAACCCTGCACTACGACGCGGGCGACGTGGTGCCGGTCGGCGACGTCATCGTCACCTTCGACGTGGAGGGCGAGGCAGCCGAAGCGACGGAAGAATCGGCGGGCGAGGAAGCCACCGAGGAAGTCGAGGCTACGACGAAGTCCGCGACGGAGCAGGCGTCGACGCGGACGTTCGCGCCGCCGAGCGTGCGGCGCCTCGCGCGCGAACTCGACGTCGACCTCGATTCCGTGGAGGGCACGGGACCGTCGGGACGCGTGACCGAGGGCGACGTGCGCGCGGCAGCGGAAAGCCACGCGACCGAGCCACAGGAGGAGCCACCGGATGAGGTGCGCTCCGCCGTGGAGCCGGTCGGCGAGCAGGCCGCCGAGCACACGGAAGCCGAGACACCCGCGGTGGAGTCGGCGACCGAACCGGCGGGCCGCGAGAAGACGCTCGCCGCGCCCGCGACCCGCGGGCTGGCGAAGGAACTCGGCGTGAACATCCACGACGTGCCGGCCGTCGAGGAGCGCGACGGCGAGGCGTTCGTCACCGCCGAAGCGGTCCAAGAGTACGCAGAAGGCGGCACTGCCGCGCAGGGTGAGGCGACGGCCGCCGCGCCCGAGAGTGAACGCGAGTTCGTCGAGGGCGGCGAGACGACGCAGCCGTACCGCGGCGTCCGCCGCAGCATCGGCGAGCAGATGGCCGAGTCGAAGTACACCGCGCCCCACGTCACGCACCACGACACGGCGGTCATCGACGACCTCGTGGAGACGCGGACGAAGCTCAAGGAGCGCGCGGCCGAGCAGGACGTGAAACTCACGTACCTGCCGTTCGTGATGAAGGCGGTCGTCTCGGGGCTGCAGGAGTACCCGATTCTGAACTCCGAACTCCGCGAGGACGAGGAGGCAATCGCGCTCAAGCACGAGTACAACGTCGGCGTCGCGGTGGCGACCGACCACGGGCTGATGGTGCCGGTCGTGAAGCACGTCGACCAGAAGTCAATCCTCGAAATCGCCGACGAGGTGAACGAACTCGCGGCGAAGGCCCGGGACCGCTCGATTTCCCGGTCGGAGATGCAGGGCGGGACGTTCACCATCACGAATTTCGGCGCGGTCGGCGGCGAGTACGCGACGCCCATCATCAACTACCCCGAGACCGCGATTCTCGGGCTGGGCGGCATCGACGAGCGGCCGGTCGCCGAGGACGGCGAGGTGCGGGCGGCCCACACGCTGCCGCTGTCGCTGTCCATCGACCACCGCGTCATCGACGGCGCGGAGGCCGCGCGGTTCACGAATCACGTGATGGAGCGACTGACCGACCCCGAACTACTACTACTCGAATAATGGTTGTTGGAGACGTATCTACTGGAACGGACGTGGCGGTCGTCGGCGGCGGGCCGGGCGGCTACGTCGCGGCGATTCGCGCCGCACAGCTCGGCCTCGACGCGACGCTCGTAGAGATGGACGCCTACGGCGGGACGTGCCTGAACTACGGCTGCATCCCCTCGAAGGCCCTGATTACGGCGACGGACGTCGCCCACGACGCGGGCAATGCCGAGGAGATGGGAATCTACGCCGACCCCGACGTCGACTTCGGGGAGATGGTCGCCTGGAAGGACGGCGTGGTCGACCAGCTCACCGGCGGTGTCGAGAAGCTCTGCAAGGCCAACGGCGTCAACCTCATGGAGGGCCGCGCGGAGTTCGCGGGCAACGACAAACTCCGCGTCGTCCACGGGGGCGAGGGCCAGGGCTCTGAGACCATCGAGTACGAGCACTGCATTGTCGCGACCGGCTCGCGACCCATCGAGGTGCCGGGCTTCGGCTTCGACGCCGATTCCGTGCTCGATTCGCGGCAGGCGCTCGCGATGGACGAACTCCCGGACTCCATCGTGGTCGTGGGCGCGGGCTACATCGGGATGGAGATTTCGACCGTGCTCGCGAAGCTCGGCGTCGACGTCACCGTCGTAGAGATGCTCGACGAGGCGCTGGCGGGCTACCCCGACGACCTCACGCAGCCCGTCAAGCAGCGCGCGGAAGACCTCGGTATCGACTTCGAGTTCGGGCTCGCCGCCGACTCCTGGGAGGAGCGAGACGACGGCATCGTCGTCACTGCCGAAGACGAGAACGGCGAGACAACCGAATTCGAGACCGACAACGTGCTCGTGGCGGTCGGCCGCGAGCCCGTGACGGACACGCTGAACCTGGACGCAATCGACCTCAAACCGAACGAGGACGGCCGCCTCGAAACCGACGACCAGGCGCGCACGGCCGTCGAGAACGTCTTCGCCATCGGCGACGTCGCGCCCGGGCCGATGCTCGCGCACAAGGCCAGCAAAGAGGGACAGGTCGCGGCCGAAGTCGCGGCCGGCGAGCCCGCGGCGCTGGACTACCAAGCCATCCCCGCAGCGGTGTTCACGGACCCCGAAATCGCGACCGTCGGCCTCACCGAGGACGAGGCCAGCGCGGAGGGCTTCGAGCCAGCGGTCGGCACGTTCCCGTTCCGCGCGAGCGGTCGCGCACTCACGACCGGGGACAGCGAGGGGTTCGTCCGCGTCGTCGCCGACGAGGAGTCGGGCTTCCTGCTCGGTGCGCAGATTGTGGGACCGGAAGCCAGCGAACTGATTGCCGAACTCGGCCTCGCTATCGAGATGGGCGCCACGCTCGAAGACGTCGCCGCCACGATTCACACGCACCCGACGCTCGCGGAGTCGACGATGGAAGCCGCCGAGCACGCGCTCGGCCACGCCATCCACACGCTGAACCGGTAGCCAGCGCAAATTCTGTCGCCCCGACGCCCTTTTCCCACCTCCGCCGCGTACGGGAGCGCATGGAAACGGTCACGCTCGGCCCGACCGGCACGTACTCCCACCGCGCAGCGAGCGCCGTCACCGACGACGGCATCTCCTTCGTGGAGTCCGTCCGCGGCATCGCCGACGCGGTCGCAAACGGCGACGCCGACCGCGGCGTCGTCCCCATCGAGAACAGCATCGAGGGTTCCGTCACGGAGACGCTGGACGCGCTCTCGGAGGTCGACCTCGCGGTCGTCCGCGAAATCGTCACCCCGGTCCGGCACGCGCTCATCGCGCAGAGCGAGAACTTCGACACCGTCGCCAGCCACTCGCAGGCGCTCGCGCAAGTCCGCACCTACCTCGACGAGAACTACCCGGACGTCGACCGCGAACCCGTCGCCTCCACCGCGCGTAGTGTCGAAATCGCGCGCGACGACCCCACGGTCGCCGGCATCGCGCACCCCGACAACGCCGACGGCGACCTCCAGGTCGTCGCCTCGGACATTCAGGACCAGACCAGCAACTCCACGCGCTTCTTCGTCGTCGCTCCGCCCAGCGAGCGCTCCGACGCCGGCGGCAAGTCCTCGTTCGTCGTCTACCCCAACGCGAACTACCCCGGCCTCCTGCTCGAACTGCTGGAGCCGTTCGCGGACCGCGACATCAACCTCTCCCGCGTCGAATCGCGGCCCTCCGGCGAACGCCTCGGCGACTACCTCTTCCACATCGACGTCGACGCCGGCCTCTACGAAGAACGCACCCAGGCCGCCCTCGACGACATCGAAGCCATCGCCGACAAAGGGTGGGTGCGCCGCCTCGGCTCCTACGACGTCGAGCACGTGGTATAGTCCCACTTTTTGCTGCGCTCGGTCGCTACCGCTCCCTCGCTGGCAAAAAGTGGCTAGGCGAACTTCCGGACCGTCACGTCCAGCGTGTCCAGGTCGAGGATGGGGGCGGTGGCGACGTCGGGGTCGATGTTGACGGACTTCTGGAATTCGGTCTGGTGTTGCCAGCAGCCCGAATTCACGAGGCGGACGTTGTGGTAGCCGCCGACGCCGAGTTTGTGGACGTGGCCGGTGTGGAAGACGTCCGGCGCCTCGTCGATGACGAGGTAGTCTTCCTTCTCGGGGGCGACGCGGGTGCGGCCGCCGAATTGGGGCGCGACGTGGCGTTTCTTGAGGAGTTGCTCCATCGCGCGGTGGGGGTTGTCGTAGGAGATGTCGTCGCCGGGGTACTCGGCGATGATTTCGTCGATGGAGACGCCGTGGTACATGAGAATGTCGACGCCTTCGACGGTGACGGTGGAGGGGTTCCCGGTGAAGCGGGCGTCGTGGGCGCTCATGATGTCGCGCAGTTCCTCGTCGAAGGCTGGCTGGGGTTCGGCGAGGCGGACGGCGTCGTGGTTGCCGGGAATCATCACGATTTCCATATCCCCGGGGACGTCTTTGAGGTGTTCCGCGAACGTCTCGTACTGGTCGTAGATGTCGACAATGTCCAGTTCCTCGTCCTGGTTCGGGTAGACGCCGACGCCCTCGACCATGTCGCCCGCGATGAGGAGGTACTCGACGGCATCAGCTTCCTCGGTGTGGAGCCAGTCGGCGAACGCCTGCCAAGCGTCCGCGGCGAACTCCTGGCTGCCGACGTGGACGTCGGAGACGAGCGCGGCCTGCACGTGGCGGTCCGCGGTGGACGGCCGGTGCGTGCGCGGGATGTCCGGGAAGTGGAGGTCGTCCGCGAACAGGATACCGCCGTCGTCGGAGATGGTCCCTTCGACGGCGATGACCTCGTCCGTGAGGAGTTCGTCGACGTGGTCGGCGATGTCGCGGTCTTTCATCACGAGCGTCGGGAAGACGCCGTTCGTGTCCTCGACTTCGACGAGCCAGTGGCCGCTGGCGGTCGAGCGGATGTCGTTGACCATCCCGACGACCGCGGCCTCGCTGCCGCCGGGCATCGAGTCGAGGGCGTCCGTCGGCCGGTGGTTGACCCGGCCGCGGAGCTTCTTCGAGAGGCGGTCGTAGCGGTCGCGGAACGTCGCGACGAAGTCCGCGTACTCGCCAGTCCCCGTCGATTCGCCCGTGATGTCGCCGTCGATTTCGACGCTGCGCTGGCTGTCGTCGCGGGCGTCGCGACCGTCCCGCCGCCCTGCCTCGTTCTGCCCCTCGGACACCCCCTTCGTTTCAACTGGAGAGGTTCGTTTTCGCGTCCGAATGTCATCGTCTCCGACTCCACTCGAAGCAGTGGGGGTTGTCGTCTGGTCGGTGGACGCCTCGGGCTCGGACTCGGCGGACTTCGTCGCGGCAGCGGCTGTGGTCGTGTCGGCTGCGGCGGTCTCAGTAGTGGTCGTGTCGGCCGTAGTCGTCTCGGACGCGGTCGCCTCGCCGGCTGCCGCGTCCTTGCCGGGCGCGTCGGCGTCCGTCGCGGAAGTGCTCGGCGTCGCGTCGTCGAGCACCTCGCGAACGTGGTCGGTGGTGAGCGTCAGCGCGTCGTCGGGCGCCGCGTCGACCGCGCGCTCGACGGCGGCTGCAGGGTCTCTCGCAGTCGCGAGCAGCGTCACGGCCTCGCGTTCCGCGTTGTACCCCCGGCTGGTGACTTCGCGGACGACCCGGACCGGGGGTTCTCGTGGCACACCACGTCAGCACGGGAAGCGCGAGCAAAAGGATGGCGGTCCGCGAGGGGAAAGTTGAAACGCGGGAGCGGCGAAAGGCGAGTAGATGACCAACGGCGACGACGTGCCCGACCCCCGCGGCGGTCCGCGGGCCGCGCTCGTCTGGTTCCTCCGTACCGACCACGGTGCCGTGATGTTCGTCCGCGAGGCCGCCAGCAGCGCGCTCACGGTCGCCATGGTCGGCCTGCTGTTGTTCGCGGTCAGCGGCGTCTGGCCGCCGCTGGTCGCCGTCGAGAGCGGGAGCATGCAGCCGAACATGGAGAAAGGCGACCTCGTGTTCGTGATGGAAGAACAGCGGTTCGCCCCCGAGTACGCCACCGGCGACACCGGCGTCGTCACCCACCAGGACGCCACGGGCCACGACTACCAGCAGTTCGGCGGACTGGGCGACGTCATTGTCTACAAGCCGTACGGGAACGCCCGGGAGACGCCGGTGATACACCGCGCGCACTTCTGGGTGGACGACGGCGAGAACTGGTACTCGAAGGCCAACCCCGACTACGTCGACGCCAACAGTTGCGACGAACTCCGGAACTGCCCCGCGCCCCACGCCGGCTTCGTCACGAAGGGCGACAACTCCGTCACGAACGACTACTACGACCAGGCGCGCGGCATCTCCAGCCCCGTCAAGCCCGCGTGGGTGAAGGGCACCGCCGAGTACCGCCTCCCGTACCTCGGCTGGGTGCGCCTGACGTTCGCCGGTACCGTCACGCCGGGTCCGACGACGCTGGCGACCGACGCTGGGCCGGCAGGTGTCGAGGGAACTGGAGCGCTGGCTCACGAGGTAGTCGATTCGTCGCCGGGGAACGCGTCGAGCGCCTGGTAGCGCTCGCGCCTGTTACGTGAGTTTCTGCGGTACGCGAATAGAAATCGTCGAACCCGTCGAACGACTAGTGTTCCCGATTAGTTGCTATATTCTTCGCTCGCGCGTCGCGTAGCGCGGGCGACGGTCGGCCCGCAGTCAGTCGACGTACAGCGAGTAGACGATGACCGCGAAGCCGACGGCCGTGAGCGCGCTCTCGGTCAGCACCGCGAGCGTGCGCTCGACGGCGAGCACCTGGTCGGCGATGCCCGCGAGCAGCGACCCGAGGGTCACGCACCCGAAGCCGATGGCGAGCGACCGCAGCGCCGGCGACCCGGTGCGGTTCCACGCCTTCAGCGCGAAGTACGTGACCGCGCCGCCGAGCACGAGCGTGATTGTCTTCAACGCGACGACTGGCAAGTAGTGTGTCATGTCTCTTTGCTCACCTCCGCCCAGAGCGTTTCGAGGCGCTCGTCCGTGGACTGCGACGGCCGCGTGACGCCGACGTCGAGCATCCGGTCCTCGTCGAGCTGGATGACGACTTCCTCGAAGACGAGGTCGTACTCCGTCGTGTGGTGGCCGTCCGGCTGGAGCACCGCCCGCTCCTCCAGGAGCGCGGCGTCCGTGAGGAGTTCGAGCTTCCGGTAGGTCGTCGACAGCGGGATGTCACACGCCTCCGAGAGCTCCTTGGCCGCCATCGGCTCGTCGAGCGCCTCGATGATGCGTCTGCATCCCTCGTCGTCCAGGGCGTCGAGGACGGCCTGGAGTTCGGGCGTCTCGTCCGTCCCGAGCGGAGCACGCATCACACGACTCTCGGGGGTACGGAGAGTTAACTGGTCGTCCGATTTTCAGAGTCCGGGAACGTCGTTCTCAGTATCTGGGAACGCGTCTTACCGCGTTGGAATCGCGGCTCGGGTTATAGGGGTCCAGCGGCTACCTCCACACGTGAGGTGATGGGAATGTCATACGACGCGGCAACCCCCTTGAGGAACGAGGTCGACTTCGAACTCTCGGGGCCGTGGGCGGCGTACTGGGTCGCGATGCTTCGCGTGCTCACCGGCTGGTGGTTCTTCCACTCCGGGGTCGGGAAGCTCCTCGACAGCGGGCTGAATTTCGGTGCCGCCGGCTACCTGCAGGGCATGAGCGGCACCACGCTGGGGCCGCTCGCGACGTTCCTCGCGGGGTTCCCGGACCTCCTCGGCGCGCTCGTGCCGCTCGGGGAGACGGCCATCGGGCTCGGGCTCATGTTCGGCGTGCTCGTCCGGCTCGCGTCGTTCTTCGGCGTGCTGTTCATGGGCCTGTTCTTCGTCGGGAACGCCAGCTTCGGGCACGGGCTCGTCAACAGCGACCTGATGGGGATGCTGTTGTTCGTGACGATAATCGTGTTCGCGGCCGGCCGCTACTACGGCCTCGACGCACTCATCGAGCGCACCGAATTCGTCCAGAACCGCCCGCGGCTGAAGTACCTACTCGGTTAGGAGGTGACCACAGATGCAATCCAACGACGTGGACCTCGCGGACAGGCTCGCGATAGCGCTGAGCGGCGGCTTGCTGTTGCTCGGCGTGGTCGTCACCGGCCTGATAGAAACGCTCGACGGCGCGCCCCGCGGCGCGGCACCCGTGACCAACGACGCCGGCGAAGTGATAGCACAGCCGACCATCGACCCGAACATCCGGACGGCGCTGGTCGTCGCGGCGCTGCTCGTGTTGCTCGTGTACGCGCTCTACCGGGTCGCCGTCCCGCACGTCGGCACCACGAAATCCGGCGAGCCGGCCACTGAGTCGTACCCGAGCGACTGATTGCCGACAGCGGGAGACGGACTTTCGACTTCCCCTTTGCGGGACGCGGGACTGAGACGTCGCTTCTGGTTCTCGGTTCGGGAGTGTTTCGAGTGGACAGTCGTGGCTACGCTGTCGTGGTGTGTGGACAGGAAACGAAGGGGGTCGGCATGGGCGTCGGTGGCGCGCGGAGCGACGGACGGCGTTCAGTTGTCGAAGCGCGCCTGCACGAACGGCGTGACGTTCTCGATGTCGCTGAGTCGAGAGTCGGCTTCGAGGACAGCCTCGGTCTCCTCGACGGGGACCGACAGCGAGATTTCCTTCGTGCGGCCGTAGCGGCCCTTCGAGACGACGACCGCGTTCACGATGCCGAGCATGTCCAGCTCGCTGATGAGGTCGGTGACGCGGCGCTGCGTGAGCACGTCCGCGTCGAGCTCGTCGCAAAGCGTCTTGTAGATGTTGTACACCTCGCCCGTATTCACGTTGTGGACGCCGTTGTCCTCCAGCAGGAGGATGGCGTACAGGACGAGTTTGCTCTGCGTCGGGAGCGTGCGCACGACCTCGACCACGCGGTCGAGTTCGATCTTGTCCTGCGCGCGCCGCACGTTCTCCTCGGTGACCGAGTCGGACTGGTCGCGCTCCGCGAGTTCGCCGGCGGTCCGGAGAAGGTCGAGCGCGCGCCGCGCGTCGCCGTGCTCCTGGGCGGCGAACGCCGCACACAGCGGGATGACGTCCTCGGAGAGCGCGTTGTCCTTGAACGCGACGTCCGAGCGATGCTGGAGGATGTCTCGGAGCTGGTTGGCGTCGTACGGCGGGAAGACGATTTCCTCCTCGCCCAGCGAGGATTTGACGCGCGGGTCGAGGAAGTCGGTGAATTTCAGGTCGTTGCTGATGCCGATGATGGAGACCCGGGAGTTCTCCAATTCGGAGTTCATCCGCGAGAGGTTGTAGAGCGTGTCGTCGCCGGACTTCTCGACGAGTTTGTCGATTTCGTCGAGCATGATGACCGCGACGCGCTCGACGTAGTCGACGGCCTCGAAGAAGCGCGCGTACACGCGGTCGGTCGGCCACCCCGTCATCGGGACGTCGTCCATCTCGGACTTCTCTTCGAGGAGCGCCTCGATGCGCTCGTCGACGGCCTCGACGGAGTCGAAGTCGAGGTGGTCGTCGTTGTCGTCGTCGGATTCGAGCACGCTCGGGTCGTCCTCGGCGGCCTCCCGGAGGTCCTGGAGTTCCTCGACGCGCTCGTCGATGAACGTGCGGTTCTGCTCGATGAACGTGTTCGCGAGCTGCGCGAGCACGCGGTACTGGGTGTCCGTGACCTCGCAGTTGATGTACTCGACCTCGCAGGGGACGTCGTACTTCTGGGAGGTCCGCTCCAGTTCCTGGCTGACGAACTTCGCGCTGGCGGTCTTCCCCGTCCCGGTCTTCCCGTAGATGAGGATGTTCGACGGCGTCTCGCCGCGCAGCGCCGCGACGAGAATCGTCGCCATATTGTTGATTTGGTCTTTCCGGTGGGGGAGTTCGTGCGGCGTGTACGACGGCCGCAGCACCTCCTTGTTCTCGAAGATGGGTTCGCCGCTGAGCAAGTCGTCGAACAGCCCTTCGTCGCCGTCCTCGTCGTCCTCGAGGACGTCGTCGAGGTCCACCTCGAAGTCCCGGTCGGCAGTACGTCGGCCGTCCGTCGTCGGTTCGTCTGACATGATTTGCGGTGCCCCTTCGTTTCGTGTGGAGAGCGCCGCGCGGAGAGAGGAAGCCACAGACCGGCGCGAACGGGGCGTTCGAGGCGGTTCAGTGACCGGGCGCTCCAGTTGATGCAGATGAACTAATGGAAACGAGAGGGACTAATAAGTTTCGATGAGGTCAGACGAGCGACGAAACGTTGGATTTTGATTTCGGTTCGGTGCTCGAATCGTTCGTCTGCTGGAACACGACGAGAGAGTTCAAGAGGGTCGGAAGCGCCGAGAGAGATGAACGTTCAGCGTGCCGATCGACGTCGGGATTGACCGAGAGGTCGAGATGTAGCGGGGGCAGTCGGCGGATAGCGAATTCGAGATGGTTCGAGGGGGAGTGTTTCGGGTGCGCGCGTGAGACAGATTCTGGCTCTCGCGAGGTTCGTTCTCTCCGGAACGAACCGGCGGCTGGGGATCTCGACCGGTGACTTCGGGAGTTCCATCGGAAACAGGGGGGTTGGAGTGGGGGACAGGGGTCCGCCCCCCACCCCTTCGTTTCGGGTGGAACGGCGAAACAGACCGGGGGAGGGGTCACAGAACAGGATTGGCTCTAGAAGAGAGAAAAGACTAAGTCATATACTCAGAAACAGTAACCGCAATACAGCCCGAACCGAATTTTGTTGGCATGGTCTGGTCTAGGACTAGTGGCTTTCCCGCCTGAATCTCCCGTTCTGTCACTCCCGGTCTCCGGCTTCTCCCGTTTCCACTCGAAACGAAGGGGTGGGGGCCTACCGTCGGTCCACGCTACCACTCCACACCCTACTCACTCTCGTCTCCCCTTCCCGTCCTCTTGCTCTCTGCCTCTCGGAATCCAGCCACTCTGTCCTCTCGACCCTCGCTCCTCGCCCAACTTCCGCTCCACCGCTCGCCCACCCTGTCCAAACCCGCTGTCTGACGTAAGTTTATGGTCTCTCGCCGGCTCTCCCCTATCAACCGTCCGCATCCTGCGTCAAGCATACAAGGCGCGGGGTGCGTATGGAGTTCAAGGATGGGACTGTTCGCAGAACTCAGAGACAGCATCTCACGGGTGTCGGCGAGCCTGTTTGCCGACGACTCGGAACCGAAACGAATCGGGATTTACGGCCCGCCGAACGCCGGCAAGACCACGCTCGCGAACCGCATCGCTCGCGACTGGACCGGCGACGCGGTCGGCCCGGAGAGCCACATCCCGCACGAGACGCGCCGCGCGCGCCGCAAGGAGAACGTCGAAATCAAACGCGACGGGAAGACCGTCAACATCGACATCGTCGACACGCCCGGCGTGACGACGAAAGTCGACTACTCGGAGTTCCTCGAGCACGACATGGAGAAAGACGAGGCCGTGCGTCGCTCCCGCGAAGCCACCGAGGGCGTCGCGGAGGCGATGCACTGGCTCCGCGAGGACGTCGACGGCGTCATCTACGTGCTGGACTCCACCGAGGACCCGTTCACGCAGGTGAACACGATGCTCATCGGCATCATCGAGAGCCGGGACCTGCCGGTGCTCATCCTCGCGAACAAGACCGACCTCGAGGGCTCGAACATCCAGCGCGTGTCGAACGCGTTCCCCCAGCACGAGACGATTCCGCTCTCCGCGCTGGAGGGGGAGAACATGGACGAGGTCTACGAGAAGATAGCGGAGTACTTCGGGTGACCCACGATGCCTGAAACCACGAGCGAAGACGGACCCGGTGACGGCGTCCAGATCGACCTCATCAGCGCCGAGCGGATGTCCGGCAAGACGTCCATGGAGAAGATTCGGATGATTCTGGACGGCGTCCGCGACGGCAAAATCGTCGTCCTGGAGGCCGGCCTCACGCCCGACGAGGAGTCGAAACTCATCGAAGTGACGATGAGCGAGATCAATCCGGACGGTTTCTCCGGCATCGAGATCGAGAGCTTCCCGCAGTCCGAGACCAACGACACGGGCTTGCTCGGCCGCTTGATGGGCAAGCAGTCGACGTCGAAGCTCACGGTCGTCGGACCGGCGAACCAGATTCAGTCACTCCACAAGGACGAGACGCTCATCAGCGCGCTCGTTTCCCGCAAGTAATGCCTCACCAGTGTACGAACTGCGGGCACGTCTTCGCGGACGGCTCCAAGGAGATGCTGTCGGGGTGCCCGGACTGCGGCGGCAACAAATTCCAGTACCACCCCGGTGACGTCGCCGAGTCCGAGCCCGCGGACCCGCCAGCGGACGCGGACGCCGACTCGCCCGAGCTGCCCGAACGCGAGGGCGGGTCCGTCGCGGGCGCGGTCGGCCGCGCCGCGAACAAGGTCCGGGACGCCGTGACCAGCGACCCCGACCCCGCAGCGCGTACGACTGGCGACGACGCAGACACGACTGACACCGCCAGCACTGCAGGCGCTGCTGACACCAGTGCTGCGGACTCCCCGAGCGCTACGGACACATCCGGTACTGCCGACGCATCCAGCAGTCCCGACGTCGAAGCCGACCCCAGCGCACCCGAAACGGAGGCGTCGGAGGCAGTCGACGAGTCGGACCCGAGCAGTCCCGACGCACCCGAAACAGGGGGCGCCCCGTCCGGAGACGAACCCGCAGAAGGCATCGACGCCAGCACGGAGACTGGCGACGAGGACGCCGCGCAGGCGGACGCCCGGAGTTCCGTCGTCGACAAGGACTCGCTCCCGGACGCGCCGTCGGACGGCCGCGTCGTCAAGGAGCCCGACGACCCAGAGGACCGGCCCGACCTGGACGACCTCCGGCAGGAACTCAACGACCAGTTCGAGTCCATCCGCATCGTTGCGCCCGGCCAGTACGAGCTCAACCTCATGGAGCTGTACGACCGCCAGGAGTACATCATCGCGCTCCAGGAGGACGGCCAGTACGTCATCGAGGTACCGGACGCCTGGGAGACCGACGACGAGTAGCGCGAACAGTCCCGTTACAACCCCATCCCTTGTTTTCCGACCCGCGAACGTGACCGCACGTGCATCAGTAGCAGTACGCGAGTCTCTGCGGCAGCACGCGAACCTCCGTCGGTACGCGAACCCACGGTAGGTTGCCGGCTGCCGAAGTTGTTTTCCGCACCGACACGACGCCTCCAGTAGATGACCGTTCGTCGCCGCGTGGAGGCCCTCGCCGCCGCGTTCCCCGCGCTGCTGGCGTGGCTCGGGCTCGTCGACCGGAAGAAGGGCGAGGAGGCGTTCGACCTCGCGCTCCCCGCGATGGTGACCGGCGGCCTGCGCACCGTGCTGCGGACGACGGACTTCCTGATGGTGAGCATCGCCGCGGGGGACGTCGCGGTCGCCGCCCTCGAGTTCGGCTTCCAGTACTACTTCATCCCGTTCGGGCTCGCGCTCGCGCTGACCAGCGGAACCATCAGCGTCGTCTCCCGGCTGAAGGGCGCGGAGAAGGACGCGGAGGCCGACTTCGCCATCAAGCAGTCGCTGTGGCTCTCGCTGCTGCTCTCGGTCCCGCTCACCGCGGGCGCGTGGCTGTACGCCGACCCGCTCGTGAGTTTGCTCGCCAGTGACGCGGAGACGGCGGCGCTGGGCGCGGACTACCTCCGCGTGGTGATGCTGTCGGTGGTGTTCCGGTTCTGGAGCATGACCGCGGCGCGGGCGCTGGCGGGCGCTGGCGACACCCGCACGCCGATGTACGTGCGCCTCGTGACGCTGCCGACGAACGTCGCGCTGAACGCCTTGCTCATCTTCGGGCTGTTCGGCTTCCCCGAACTCAGCGTCGTCGGCGCAGCGTGGGGGACCGCCATCGCGAACACGCTCGCCGGCGTTGTCTTCTTCGCCGTCCTGCTGTCGGGGCGCTGGAGTGTCACGCTCCGACTCCGCGGCAAGCAGTGGGACTGGAGCGTCGCCCGCGAAACCGTCCGCGTCGCGCTCCCGCTGGCGGGCACGCGGCTCTCGCGGACGTTCGGCCGGTTCCCGTTCCTGTTCGTGCTCGGCGTGCTCGGGACGCCCGTCGTCGCGTCGTACGCCATCGGCCGCCGCGTGATGCTGCTGGCGCTGATGCCTGCGTGGGGGTACGCGACGGCGTCCAGCACGCTCGTCGGCCAGCGCCTCGGCGCGGGCGACCCCGGCGAGGCCGCCGACTACGGCTGGCAGACGCTGCGCATCGCGCTCGTCACGCAGCTGCTCATCGGCGCAGGTATCTTCCTCGCGGCGGTGCCCATCGCGCAGGTGTTCGGCGCGTCGAACGTCGGCCTCACCGTGACGTTCATCCGCGTCTTCGGGCTGAGCGTCGCTGGCTTCTCGGTCTCGCGGACGCTCCGCGGCGGCCTCCGCGGCGCCGGCGACACTCGCTGGCCGTTCTACGGCGGCATCGTGGGCACGTACCTCGTCCGCCTCCCGCTGGCGTTCGTCGCACTCCCAGCGAGTTTCGTCGTCGGCCCGTTCGCGCTCGGTCCGCTCTCGATTCCCGCGGTCTCGCCGGGCCTCGGTCTCGGCCTGTCGGCCATCTTCGCGGCCATCCTCGGGGACATGTACGTGCGCGCGGCCGTCAACTTCGTCCGCTTCAAGTCCGGCGCGTGGCGCGCGTACGGCGCGAAGACGCCCGCGGAGTAGTTTCAGTTCGCCCTCCCACGGCCGCAAACGACCGCAATTTAAGTCTTCGCGTGCGAACCACTGCGTATGAGCACGGCAACGAAGTACGTCGTCGGCACAGTCGCTCTCGCAGCCGTTCTGTCGCTGATAATCGTCGTCAACGTCGCGTAGATGTTCTCCCAGCGCGACCTCGCGGGCGACCTCGCGGCGGTCCGGGAGGCGTACGCGCCGGAGGCCATCGTCCTCGACTGCGACAGGGACTTCCAGACGCTGCCCCCGGAGCACCGCGACGACCTCGCGCTGCTCGTGGACTCGCTGTCGCCCAGCGAGTACGACGCCGACTGGCTCCCCGAGGACGCCCCACAGATTCTCTACCGGCTGGCGTCAAGCGACTTCGTCGTCGGCACCCCCGGCGACGGCGCGGTCGCGTGGACGACCCAGACCGAGCCGCCGGTCGTCTTCGTGAAGGCGCGCATCGAGGGGACCCCCGAGGCGTTCGCGGACTTCCTCGTCGCGGAAGCGCTCGTCGAAGCGGGCCTCGACCTCCCCGAGCAGTTCCTCGGCTTCTTCGAGGACGAGTACCGCGCGTTCGACGACGCCGTCGACGCCGACCCGGCCTCGGTCTACCAACTCGCGTCGGCGTGCTGTGACGCCTACCGCGGGCTCCACACGCGCGAGGAGTTCGAATCGTGGGACGAGGACTACCCCGACCTCCACGAAGCGTGGGTGGACGCCGGCGAGCGCGTCACCGGCCGCATCGACGACCTTCCGCGAGAAATCGCGCGCGGCGAGACGTCGTTCTCGGACGCCGCGGAACTGGCGTGCAGCGCCGTCAAACACGACGTCGACCTGCCCGCGCCGTTCGCCGCACTGGACACGCTCGCGTACCGCCGCCACGGCGCGAGCTACGCGGTGAAGTGGGCACAGAAAGTGTTCGACGCGGCAGAAACGGAAGCGGACGCGAACGACGCGGAGTAGCGCTGTTCGCTGCTGCAGTCAGTACTCGGTGGCGACGTTCCCTTCTTCGTCGAGTTCGACGACCACGTCGCTCTCCCCGCGGAACGCGTCGAGGACGTCGTCGTCGTGGACCTCCCGAGAGACGTGGACGAGCGCGACGGCGTCGTGTTCGTCGAGGAGGTGACCGAGTCGGCCGAGCGCGTCGAGCGCGCGGTCCTCGTCGGCGTAGTACGCGAGCTCGGTCAGCGAGTCGAAGCTGATGCGGCGCTTGCCGGGGTTGTCGGTGAGGAACTGCTCGACGGCCGCGAGGATGCCGTCGACGTCGTCGGGCGCGGAGACGTAGTGGATGTGGCTGGCGCCCCGTCGGGAGTAGCCGCGGTCGACGGAGAGCGTGTCCAGAATCTCGGCGCTGTCCTCGTCGACGTCGTAGTACTCCAGTTTCTGCGTGACCTCGCGGGCGGTCGTGCGCGTGGAGACGACGAGGAAGTGGTCGGTGTCGGTCTTCAGGAAGTCGGTGTCCATGCGGTCGGTCTCGCCGGTGCTCGGGTGGAGCAGCAGTACGACGGTGCCGCCCGGGACGGAGTCGGGCGCTCCGTCGATGGCGAGGTCGTAGTCCATACCGCAGGAAAGCGCCTACGCGGTCTTAACCTTCGGGGTCGGGGAGGGGAGCGCCGCGTACGCGACCGCCCTCAGAACACGCTGTCGGCAGTCGCAGCGCCGACGACGCTGAAGATGGCGCCCACGCAGACGGACTTCGCGGTGAGCGCAGCGACTTCGGGGAGCGTGGTCCCGAGTTCCAGTTGGCCCGCGAACGTCGTGGGCGCCGTGACTGCTATCGCGAGCACGAGCACCGACCCGTAGGAGACCCCCATCAGGGAGACGAACCGAATCGGGACGCCGGCGACTTCGGCCTCGCGGTCGGGGTCGCGGTCGTCGTCGGCCTCGTAGAGCGCGCCGTAGCCGATGCCGAAGACGATGACGACGGTCGCGAGCACGTTGACCAACCCCATGCGGCTGGCGAGCAGCCACACCTCCTCGGTGACGACGAACGGTCCCGCGAGCAGGAACCCGCCGACGACCTGCTGGGCGGTGTCCGCGACCCGGTAGTGTCTGCTTCGGCCGACCATACCTGGCAGTCGTGGACGGCCGGGAAAACGTCTGCGGGTGCGGGCGGCCGACCAGTTTCCTGCGGGTTTTTGCCCGCGGCGGCCGTTCCGTCTTCCATGAGCGTTCGCGAGGAGTTCGACGAGTGGGCGGAGTCGGGCCGCGACAAGGGGATGGAGGAGCGCCACTGGCACACCGCCAAGCACGTGCTCGCGCGGATGCCCGTCGAGGCCGACGACTACGTCCTCGACCTCGGCACTGGGAGCGGGTACGCGCTACGCGCGCTTCGCGAGCGCGGCATCGCCCGCGGCTACGGGCTCGACGGCGCGCCCGAGATGGCGCGCAACGCCCAGTCGTACACCGAAGACCCGCAAATCGGCTTCGTCGTCGGGGACTTCGGGAGCCTGCCGTTCGCCGACGACAGCGTCGACCACGTGTTCAGTATGGAGGCGTTCTACTACGCCAGCGACCCCCACGAGACCCTCGAGGAGGTGCGGCGCGTCCTGAAGCCCGGCGGGACGTTCTACTGCGCGGTGAACTACTACGAGGAGAACGTCCACAGCCACGACTGGCAGCAGAACATCACCGTGGAGATGACCCGCTGGAACAAGGCCCAGTACCGCGAGGCGTTCCGGGACGCGGGCCTCCACGTCGCCGAGCAGGACAACGTCCCGGACCGCGACGTCGAGATTCCCCCCGCCGACGAGTTCCCCTACGAGGGCTTCGAGACGCGCGAGGACATGGTCGAGCGCTACCGCACGTACGGGACGCTGCTGACCGTCGGCGTCGCACCCTAACGCAGCGAAAACAACCCCCGACGCTCACAGCAGCGTCGCGTCCTCGGGCCGGAATCCGAGCGTCGCCTCTCCCGTCGGCGGCTCGTCGCGAGTCTTCACGAGCACTTCCCGACCGTCCCAATCACAGTGCGCACGGTAGGCGTCGCCGAGGAACTCGACGCTCTCCACGCGCACCGAAAACTGGTTCTGTTCGCAGTCGAAGCGCAGGGATTCGGGCCGCACACAGACCGTATTGCGGCCGTCGATGCGCTCGCCGACGTCGAACTCAGTCTCGCCGACACGAACCGAACACCCCTTCGTTTCGACTGGAACCTGGCCGTCGAAGACGTTGTTGTCGCCGACGAACTCCGCGACGAACCGCGACGCCGGCTCCCGGTAGACTTCCTCGGGTTCGCCGACCTGCTCGACGCGACCCGCGTTCAGCACGGCGACGCGGTCCGAAATCGCGAGCGCCTCGCTCTGGTCGTGCGTGACGTACACCGTCGTGATGTCCAACTCGGACTGAATCTCTTTGACCTGCACGCGTAGGCGCTCCCGGAGTCGAGCGTCCAACGCGCTCATCGGCTCGTCCAACAGGAGCACGTCGGGCTCTGGCGCGAGCGCGCGAGCCAGCGCCACGCGCTGCTGCTGGCCCCCCGACAGCTCCTCGGGGTCGCGGTCGCCGAACCCCGCCAAGTCGACGAGGTCCAGCAGGTCCTCCACGCGCTCGTCCGTGGTCTGTCCCTCCGGCGGGTCGCGGAACCGCAGCCCGTACGCGACGTTCTCCGCGACGCTCATGTGCGGGAACAGCGCGTAACTCTGGAAGACGATGCCGACGTCGCGGTCCTCCGGTGGCACACCGGAGACGGAGCCGCCGCCGAAGCGCACGTCGCCGCTGTCGGGCTGCTCGAACCCCGCAATCAGGCGCAGCGTCGTCGTCTTCCCGCAGCCGGACGGCCCGACGAGCGTGAAGAACTCGCCGTCCTCGACTTCCAGAGAGACGTCGTCGACGGCGGTCGTCGCGCCGAACGCGCGGGTCACGCCGTCGAGTTGGAGGTTCGTCATGGCCGGTACCTCCCGCCGACGCGGTCGATGACAACGAAGCTGGCGGCAGTGACAACCAGCAGGACGGTACCCATCGCGGCCGCGGGGCCGACGCTCGGGCCGGCGGCGCGGTCCACGAGGAAGCGCTTCAGCGCCACCGGCATCGTGTACGCGCTCTCTCCGGCGAGGAGGACAGTAGCGTCGAACTCGCCGATGCTGAGCGCGAACGCGAACGCCGCGCCCGCGAGCACGCCCGGCCACACGAGCGGCAGTTCGACGTCGTAGAGCGCCTGCGCGCGGCTCGCCCCGAGCGCCCGCGCGGACTCCACGAGCCGGTCGTCGACGGCCGCCAGCATCGGCGCGACGTTCCGCACGACGAACGGGTAGCCGGCGATCGCGTGCGCGGCGACGACGACCGCGGCGCCCACGACGCTGACGCGGTAGCCGAACAGCTCCACGCCGAACACCAGCGACTGCAACATCCCGAAGCCGACGACGATGCCCGACACCGCGATGGGGGCCATCAGCACCGCGTCGGCGACCTTTCGGCCGCGGCCGCCGCGCGCGGAGAACGCCGCGATGACGACGCCCATCGGGAGCGCGAGCGCGAGCGCGCCGACGCCGAACAACAGCGAGTTCCGCACCGCGACGGAGGGCTGCGTGCGGCTCCCGGCCTGTCGCTCGACGAGGAAGCGCCACCACTCCAAGGTTGGATTCTCGA
>NZ_JAJJZG010000009.1 GCF_021028995.1 Halobacterium sp. KA-4
AGTCCGACTAGTATATACGGGGGATACCCCGTCGGAAATCATTCTAGTCGGGCGAGCGATTGTGGTTGAGTTATTCGAATTCTGGTAATACTGTGCGCAAAGGCGACCGTTGGTAAGTGAGGCGGGGATCATCGTCGTTCTGATTGCTGGGGCACTCCGGCAGCACAGTGTTGTGACCCCGGGATCGGTGTGATGCGAAGCAGGGTAACTCGTCGACATCACGCCGACCACCCCGCCAGTGCCTTCGACCACACTAGCGTTCTACTGTAATGCCTCTCGCTGACCACAGAGTTACAGCAGAACGCTAGTACGGTTGAAGCCGGCACTGCTCGTCGTTTTCATCCGTGCTGATTTTAGATGACTGGCCGGGATTTAGACCAATCGCAACGCATCCTGCGTCACACTGTTGTGATGCTGGGGCTGGAGTGAGTGTGACGCGAAGCCTGCTCTTCTCGACCGCGAAGAAGTCCTAGAAGAAGGGCTGTTGGTTCGGGCTGTAGGTACACCATGCGGTAGGCAAACACAGTTTACAGGGTCGGAGTAGGTGGAACTCATATCGACGAATTCGTCGCCGATACTCACCGTCACACCCTTTCGGGGAGCCGACGTCACAACACCGTGACGCCGGAGTCTTCTCCGGTCCTATTCGTTTGTGGTCATGGTTGGGCGTCCTCGAGTTGGTCGTAGTACTGTTGGTAGTCGTTGAGGTCTGCGACGAGTTCTAGTTCGCCGTTTCGGCCACTGCGGAGCGTGAGTAGGTTTTGGTCGTCGCGTGGCCACCAGTCTTCGGTGTTGTCGTGGCGGGAGGTGAGTTTCGCGGTCCACTGCATCACTCGCTTGATCGTCTCATTTGGCCACTCTGCGCGGTCAGTCGTCTCCTGAAGGATGGTGCGGACGTCCGAGGAGGCTAGGACAAGTTGTGAGCCGCCATGTGTCTGGGCGTGGGTGCCGAATTTTGGGAAGACGAGTGTGGCTCGGGCTTTGTTTGCTGTGAGGTCCCCACCAGCCGTTCGTTCGGCGATCTTGCGTTCGATCGGCAGTTCCTCGCCATCGAATTCGCCGCGGACGATGACGTCGACGTTGCCGTCTTCAAGGTCGCGAACGCGTTCCTCTAGGTGGTCGAACTGGTCGGCTTCCACGCGATCGCGGATCGCCTTGTAGGGTTTGACCGTATTCCCGGCTTCAGTTGCAGTGATCGCGAGGTCCTTCGGATCCGGTCCCTCCCACTCGATCTCCGGCTGGGCCTTGAGGTCGCGTTCGAGGTCGGTTACGCGCTCCTCAAGTTCCTCGTCATCGGGTTTCTGGTCTTGGGTGGTCTCTGGTACGTGTGATTGCTCGAGTTCCCTCACGCGTTCGTCAAGGCGTTGATTCTCGGCGTGGAGGCGTTGAACTTCCTCAGTGAGCGTTTCGAACGCGGCTGCTACCTCGTCGTTCTGGAACTGGCGTTGGGCTTCCGTGACAGTAGTCGGCGTCTCAGTAGTACTCATCGGTGGCTTAGAAAGCAGGAATCGACTGAATCAGCGATACGAGGCTGAGGCGAGTGCGTGGTCGTCCAGTTGGGAGGTCGGAGGACTGTGTCTATGGCGGTGTCGGGAGTTGGCCTGTGGTCTGCTTGGTCACTAGTGTGCGCGACGAACGAAGGCTCGTGGTCAGCGTCGAACAACCACGCCTCAGTGCCATGGATAGCGAGTGTGGTTGTGGTCGTGAGCCTCGTGTGGCCGCCTGACTTGTCTTTGAGACTGGGGGAGGCCATCACTCATCACCACCGTCGAGTGTGTGGAGTTCGGTGACGAGCTGGCGGAGTATCTCTCTGGTTTCGGGTGGTGTTGAGGCGGGTTCTGTCCGAGGATGGATGGTGACCGGGAAGCCACCCTTGAAGGCATGCCAATCAGCGCCATCTCGAACTTCGACTCCAGGATAGGAGCGGATTGCGTACCGGGTTGCATCCCCGGAAACGTACGCGACGTGAATCCGCGGCTGATGCTCCTCGGAGTTGGTCGTGTAGGCGTCGCCGCGCTGAACTGCATAATACCGCTCCTCCGCAGGTGAGGAGTTGTGGATACCGAGAGCGATTTCGTCTCGGGTGTAATTACGCGGCCCGTGAATGAATTCTTCCGTGAAGAGAAGACGTGTTCGTTCAGGAGATCGCGGAGTGAAATTAGACTGCATTAGTTACCTCCACCATCTTGGCGACGATGGTCCCGACTGCCCCGATGTGGACATCGCTGCGTCTCATCGATGCAGTTTGGTTAGTCGAATTCTGTGCGTCGTCGGAACGCTCTTGTATATGTGAGATGGAATTCGTCATGGGCTTCGTACCATCCTACGAGGCTCCATGCGGGCCCGCTGTGGCAGCAGCGGGGTCCGCGACTTCTCCAAAGGGACCCACCGTGTAGTGACGGGTCCGCAGCTTGCCTCGTCATCAAAGTTAGTATTCAGCAGGAACTTAATTCTTTGCTAATTCCTAGTATCCATGTTCTGCTAAATTCCAGACACCTGATAATTTAAGATGTAGTCGGCGAGAGAACTGGTATGGGCGGACGGCCACCTGATACAACCGACAGAGAAATTCTCTCCATCTTCGCCGATACAGACGAGCCCGTTCTCTCTACTACAGAAGTTGCCAATACACTATCCTACAGTCAAGGTGGGACCTACAAACGGCTCCAGCAGCTCGGTGAAGAGGGACTTTTACGCTCTAAAATGATTGGCGACTCGAAAGCATGGTGGCTCACAGACGACGGACAGCACTTCCTCGAAGATACGGACGCCGACTTTGCTACCGACCTCAAGAATTAATACGGGCAAGATGTTTCCCACCCTGTAATTCCTAGACGTCAGCTACAACTCCTCGAACTCGTAGTAATCGAACAAATCCAGAGCAAGGCGGTTACCAGAATTGAGGCGAGAAAGGGCAGATATACCTCCCTGGTTCAGATGTAACAGCCGAGGACTTCTATAACTTCGCGGATGAAAGCGAGAGCTAACTAATAGTGAGGAACCCACAGTTTGAATCGAGATCCACCACCCAGTTACGCGATTGGGTAGGTGGGGCGTCCGATGACGCCGTCGGTGGCTGAGGCATCGTCCATGTGTAACCCGACGAACGTAGCCGTCCACGGACGCCATACGTGGACTTGCCTTTCTGTTGGTCCCGGTCGGGCGTCTGCTCCCCGACACGGACCTCAACTGCGTGATTCGGTAACTGTTCGAACGGCCCGTCCGCAACCACTAAACGCGGTTCTCACCTAGTTCGATGAAATGGTAGATTGGACGGAGAAGTACCGCCCGTCGTCGCTGTCGGAGGTCCGCGGGAACAACAAGGCCCGCGACGCGCTCCGGGAGTGGGCGGACACGTGGGAGGACCACCGGGAGGCCGTCATCCTCTATGGGAGTCCGGGCGTCGGGAAGACGTCGGCAGCGCACGCGCTGGCGGCCGACGAGGGCTGGGACGTCGTGGAGTTAAACGCCTCGGACCAGCGCACCGCCTCGGTCGTCGAGCGGGTCGCCGGCGAGGCCGCGAAGTCCGGGACGCTGGCGGGCGGGACCGGGGGCCGCAAACTCGTCGTAATGGACGAGGCGGACAACCTCCACGGGAACGTCGACCGCGGCGGCTCCGCGGCCATCACGGACCTCGTGAAGGAGTCCACGCAGCCCATCGTGCTCATCGTCAACGAGTACTACGACATGAGCAACAGCCTGCGAAACGCGTGTCAGGACATCGAATTCCGGGACGTCTCCAAGCGCTCCATCGTCCCCGTGCTCCGGGACATCTGCCGGCGCGAGGGCATCGACTACGACGAGGAGGCCCTGGAAGCCATCGCCGAGCAGAACTCTGGGGATCTGCGGTCGGCGGTCAATGACTTGCAGGCGCTTGCGGAGACCGAGGAGACGCTCACCACCGATGACGTGGTGATGGGTGAGCGCGACCGCACAGAGGGTATCTTCGATTTCCTCGATGACCTGATTAAGAACTTGGGCGCGCAGGAGGCGCTGGAAGCCGCCTACGATGTCGATGAGACGCCCGATGACCTCATCAACTGGGTAGAGGACAACGCGCCCAAGGACTACTATGGTGACGAGCTCGCGGACGCCTATGAGTTCCTCTCGAATGCGGACGTCTGGCTGGGGCGGGTGCGTGCGACGCAGAACTACTCGTACTGGCGGTACGCCACCGACAACATCGCGGCAGGTGTGGCGGCCGCCCGCCAGCACGACCATGGCGGCTGGACGCGCTATGGCCCGCCGTCGTATTGGCGGAAGCTCGGGTCCTCGCGGGCGACCCGTGAGAAACGTGATTACGTCGCTCGTAACGTCGCGGAAGTCAGTGGCACCAGCATGTCGACGGCGCGCCGCAAAATCGTGCCGTTCCTCGCGACAATGACCCATCACTGCAAGAATCGTGAGTTGACGGTGGCGATGACTGCGGCGTACGACCTTGACGCCGAACACGTCTCGTTCGTCACGGGGTCCGGGGAGACGACGAACAAGGTCCAGTCCATCGTCGAGGACGCCGAACAGCTGCGCTCAGAGCGCGCCGTCGAGCACTCCGGCGGCGCCTTCGAGGGTGAAGCAAGCTTCGACGAAGCGGACGAATCTAGCGAGGAAGCCACCGAGGACGAAGAGTATGAAGACAAATCCGGCAGCGAGGAGAGCGACGACGATCAGGCGGGCTTGGATGACTTCTTCTGACTACTCCGTTGAGGTGCGCCCACCTGCGGAGCCGCCAACGCCGGGAATTGCGACGCGCTTGCGAACCCATTCCATTGTCGTGGTCGCCGACAGCACGAGCAGGACGTAGACGACGGCTGCCAGCAGGAACAAGTCGAGGAAGCGGTAGTTGTCGTAGGCGGCGCTCTCGGCGGCGTGGTAGAGTTCGGCCACCGTGATGAACGACGCCAGCGAGGAGTACTTCACGAGGTAGACAAGCTCGTTGGTCCACGACGGAATTGCGAACCGGAGCGCCTGGGGCAACACGACGTAGCGAATGCCCTGCAGTTGGGAGAGGCCGATTGCGCGTGCAGCCGTTAGCTGGCCAGGGTCGACGCCCTCGATAGACCCACGGATGTACTCGGCCTGGTAGGCGGCACTGTTAATGGTGAACCCGATGATGGCGACCCATACCGCTTGCGCGGGGACGATGCCGCTGCCGACGAAGGGGATGGCATTGATCCACCCGGAGAGTGGGAGTGCGTAGTACAGCACGAACAGCTGCGCGAGCAGTGGCGTCCCGCGAATGAGTTCGATGAACCCAAGCGATATCCAGCGGGTAATGCGGCCGTACACGCGGGCGGCGGCCAGCGGCACCGCGAGCACAATCCCGAACACGATGCCCAGCGTCGTGAGCACAACGGTGAGCCACGCGCCAGCGGCGAGATCGGGGAGGTACGTCATCGCAAACGAGATGGAATCGAGCGCGCTTGCAACCCAGCCGACCGGCACGCCGACGATTCCCAGACTAGCCGCGGTGTCGCCGATGACGGAGGCGGCGTCTGCGACCGGTTGCGGGTCGAAGAACGGCTGGCCGGCGGGGACGAACACGCCGCCGAACCAGTCGTTGAGCAAGCGCGCAGAGAACCACACCCAGAAGGCGGCGAGGATTCCGTCCCGGACGAGCCGCTGCGTACTCCGGCTCATTGGCCGCCGTGGAGTTGGGTGAGGCGGCTGAGGAACGCCGCAGTGCGGTCGTGTTCGGGGTTCTCAAAGATCTGTTCGGGCGGGCCTTGTTCGACGAGTTTGCCCTCATCGAGGAACAACACGTCAGTCGCAGCCTGCTTCGCGAACCCCATCTCGTGGGTGACCACGAGCATCGTCATACCCTCCTCGGCGAGTTCACGCATCACGGACAACACCTCCCCGATAAGTTCGGGGTCAAGCGCAGATGTCGGCTCGTCGAACAGCATTAGCTTTGGGTCCATCGCGAGCGCGCGAGCAATGCCGACGCGTTGCTTCTGGCCGCCCGACAGTTCGGCAGGATAGGAGTTCGCTTGCTCGCGGAGGCCAACCTGTTCGAGTTGCCACGCGGCTTTCTCGACGGCCTTCCGCTCGCCCATATCAAGCACGCGCTTGAGACCGAGCGTGACGTTCTCGAGGGCGGTGAGGTGCGCGAACAGGTTGAAGTCCTGGAACACCATTCCGACCTGTCGGCGGAGATCGTTGGCGTCCATCTCGAAAATGGAGTTACCGTCGAGGCGGATGTCGCCGTCGTCGATGTCGGTGAGGCGGTTGATACAGCGGAGCATCGTGGACTTCCCGGAGCCGGAAGGGCCAACAAGCACCTTGACGTCCTGTCGCTCCATCTCGAAGGAAATCCCTTCGAGGACGCTTTCCTCACCGTAACTCTGGTAGACGTCGTCGACGTCGAGTAGTGGGTCTGTCATCAGTGGTTACCTCCGGGAATCGCGACGTAGTCATGGAGCTGCTCGATACCGCGGTTGACGGTGAACGTCAACACAAAGTAGATTAGCGACGCCGCCAAGAACACTTCGAGGGCAGCAGTCGTCTGGATGGAGAAGAGGTCGTAACTGCGCTTCAACAGCTCTGCGACGCCGATGGCGTACGCGATGCTGGTGTCCTTGAGAACGATAGTGAACTCATTCTGGAACCCGGGCACAGAGCGACGTAGCGCCTGCGGCAACACGACGTGGCGGATGGCGCCCAGCTTCGAGAGGCCGACCGCACGTGCAGCCTCCATTTGCCCGCTCTCGACGCTCTCGATGGCGCCACGGAAGATTTGGCTCTGGTAGGCCGCCGACCGTACACCGAGCGCGATAGTCGCGGCGGTAAATGCTGGTGAAATACCGCCCGCAAAGTACGTCAGCGAGATGATGACGAGGATAGGCGTACCGCGGACGACGACGCCAAGCGGCCGCACAACGCCCTTCGAGTACTTGCCGCCGTACGCCTCAACGACGCCCGCGGGCAGCCCGAGCGCAAACCCCAGCACCATGCTGAAGAACGTCAGTTTGACAGCGAGTATCGTCCCATTGACGAAGAACTGCCGCTGGCGCCAGACGAATTCCCAGTCGCCGAGCCCGGTCTGCAGCACGAGGGACGTCGGGTCCATCGCAGTTATTCGCTAGCGAACCACTCTTCGGTGAGGTCCGCGTACGTGCCGTTGTCCCGCACGGCCTGCAGCCCCTCGTTGAGGGCGCTCTGCAGGTCGCTGGCATTCTCGCGAACACCGAATCCGTACTGTTCACCGGTCTCGATGGTGAACGAGATGACGACGTTGCGGTTCGCGACGAACGTCTCTGCGACCGGCGTGTCGACGATCACGGCGTCGATGTTGCCGTTGGCGAGGTCCTGAACGGCGAGCACGTAATTCCCGTAGGTGTTTGCCTGCGAACTGCTGATGGTGCCGTTCTCGACGAGCGAGTCCATCTGGTCCTGGCCGGTCGTACCAGATTGCGCGCCAATGGGGCGGTCAGCGAGGTCGTCCTTGCTCCCGGGCCGGAAGCTACCGCCCTCACGAACGAGGACTGCCTGGTTGGCGTCGTAGTAGGGATTGCTGAAGTCGATGGTCTGGTCGCGTTCGTCGTTGATCGTCATCGCGGCGGCGGCGACGTCGATGTTGCCGTTGTCGAGCGCAACGATAAGCTGGTTGAACTCAAGGTCCTCCCAGCTTCCGAGTTCGTAGTTATCGGTCTGCTCGACGACCGCCGACAGCAGGTCGACGTCGAAGCCAACGAGGTCGCCGGAGTCGTTGACGAATTCGAACGGCGGGAAGCCGGAGGCGGTCCCAGGCGTGATGGTCGTGACTTCGTTGGCCGTCGTGGTGTCGGTGGTCGTGCCGTCACCGCTGGCGGTCGTCCCAGCGGTGGTCGAGCCGTCTCCGTCGCCGCCAGTGCAGCCAGCAACGGTCAGTGCAACGCCGGTACCGCCTACACTCTTCAGGAACGTACGCCGGTTGAATTCAGACATACAAAATCGATGCACGGGGAGGGACTTAAATACAACCGAACCTGACCGACGTCCACGCTACAGGGGGGCAGTCGTGCTCGTCTCAGTGGAACGTGCAGCAAGAATGAACAGCGCGACGACAACGGCGGTGAGCGCGTAGTACGTAAGTTGAACCGCAGCAGAGAAATGCACGACGCCAGTCCCGATGAGAATCTGGACGGTGACAACGGCAATCGTAGCCACCATCGCTTGCACGGCACGGCGGTTGTCACGGCGGTGCGCCCACACGAGCGCGGCGAGCGCGGCAGTGAACACGAGCAGTTCAAGCGCGTGGTGAATTAGTTGGACGCGCGTCCCGTACACCGCAAAGACGGTGTTCCGGGAGAACACCAGCGCCACCGGAATCACCGCAAGTCCAGCCAGCGAAGCAGTGCGAATGCTCCCGAGCCCGATACCAACGAGTTCACGCATTCTGAGTGTTGTGTAGACGAGCGTCCCGAAGATAGCGAGCGCGGCGAGGTGGTGGACGGCTTGTGTGATGGGCATGTACCCCCACGGAATGAGACCGCTGAACGTCACAGTTGTGCCGCCGAGAATCACCTGAATCGGCAGCAGGACAACGGCAAGCACGCCGCCGATTTTGACGTCGCGCTGGTCGAAGTTACGCCACGCGACGGCGCCGGTACCGAGGATGAAGAAACCGACAACCATCGCGAATCCGCGGTGGAACTGCTCGATGAAGTCATGAATCCGGAGGCCCAGCGGGAGGAGTTGGCCGTTACAGGTGGGCCACTGCAGCCCACAGGTTGCACCTGACCCGGAGACGGCGGTATACTCGCCGACGAGGATGAGCGCGAACGTCAACACACTCGTCACGGCCGCGAGCTGGTAGGAGCGGCGGTCCATACCTCGGATTTTTGGACGAGCGTACGTAGGCGTGTCGTATTGGGCGTGGGCACGGCCGACCGCGAGGACTCCAGGTGAATGCGAACGGGGAGCGCAGCGATCGACAAGAGAGCCTAGTACGACAAGCGGCGACCAGCGAGAGTCGCGAGCACAGCGACCGTCGAGCAGGGCGCCAATCGTGATTCTTCACACACTTGCTTCGACGGATGACGTAACAACATTCGACGCATTGGGATAGGTTTTTGCCCGTCGGTGCGGCAGACAACGACATGGGATTAGACGAGGACTCTCTGGACTACCACGCCAGCGACCCGCCGGGAAAAATCGAGATTTCGACAACAAAGCCAACGAACACACAGCGGGATCTCTCGCTTGCGTACTCGCCGGGCGTCGCAGCGCCGTGCCGGCACATCGACGACGACCCCGAGGACGCGTTCAAGTACACCGCGAAGGGGAACATGGTCGGCGTCGTCTCGAACGGCTCCGCCGTGCTCGGGCTCGGTGACATCGGCGCGCAGGCATCCAAGCCCGTCATGGAGGGGAAGGGCGTGCTGTTCAAGCGCTTCGCCGACATCGACGTCTTCGACATCGAACTCGACCAAGAAAGCGCCGACGATATCATCGAGTCGGTGGCAGCAATGGAGCCGACGTTCGGTGGCATTAACCTTGAAGACATCAAGGCGCCGGAATGTTTCGAAATTGAGACACGGCTCCGCGAGGAGATGGACATCCCCGTATTCCACGACGACCAGCACGGCACCGCCATCATCTCCGGCGCGGCACTCCTGAACGCCGCCGAAATCGCGGGCAAGGACATCGAAGACCTCGAGGTTGTCTTCTCCGGAGCGGGCGCCTCAGCCATCGCCTCCGCGAAATTCTACGTCTCGCTGGGTGTCCAGCGCGAGAACATCACGATGTGTGACTCCTCGGGCATCATCACCGAGGACCGCGACGTCAACGAGTTCAAACAAGAGTTCGCCAGCCCCGGCGAGGGCGGCGACCTCGAAGATGCCATGGAGGGCGCGGACGTCTTCGTCGGCCTCTCCGTGGGCGGCATCGTCAGCCAGGATATGGTTCGTTCGATGGCGGACAACCCCATCGTGTTCGCGATGGCGAACCCCGACCCCGAAATCGGCTACGAGGAAGCCAAGGCCGCCCGCGACGACACGGTCATCATGGCGACCGGGCGCTCGGACTACCCTAACCAGGTGAACAACGTGCTCGGGTTCCCGTTCATCTTCCGCGGCGCGCTCGACGTTCGCGCCACCGACATCAACGAGGAAATGAAGGTCGCGTGCGCGGAAGCACTTGCAGACCTGGCCAAGCAGGACGTCCCGGACGCTGTTGTGAAGGCGTACGGCGACCAGCCGCTGCAGTTCGGATCCGAGTACATCATCCCGAAGCCGCTGGACCCGCGCGTGCTCTTTGAGGTTGCGCCCACCATCGCGGAGGCCGCCATCGACTCCGGGGTCGCACGCCGCGACCTCGACCTCGAGGAGTACCGCGAGGAACTGGAAGCCCGCCTCGGGAAGAGCCGGGAGATGATGCGCATCATCCTCAACAAGGCCAAAAGCGATCCCAAGCGCGTCGCGCTTGGCGAGGGCGACGACGAGAAGATGATTCGCGCGGCCTACCAGATGCAGGAGGAAGGCATCGCCGAACCCGTGCTCATCGGCGACCGCGACACCATCGACGGTGTCGTCTCCGCGCTTGGTCTCGACTTCGAACCTGAAATCGTCGACCCTGACGAAGGCAGCCACGAAGCGTACGCCGAACGCCTCTACGAACTCCGCCAGCGCAAGGGTGTCACACGCAGCGAGGCCAAGTCGCTCGTGAAGCGCGACCCGAACTACCTTGGATCGACGATGGTCGAAGCCGGTGACGCCGATGCGCTCCTCACCGGTCTCACCCACCACTACCCATCGGCGCTGAAGCCGCCGCTGCAGGTCGTCGGCACCGCGCCGGACGCCGACTACGTCGCTGGCGTCTACATGCTGACGTTCAAGAATCGCGTCATCTTCTGCGCTGACACCACAGTCAACCAGAACCCCGACGCGGACGTGCTCGCGGAAGTCGCCGAACACACCGCCGAACTCGCACGCCGATTCAACGTCGACCCACGCGTCGCAATGCTGTCGTACTCGAACTTCGGCAGCGTCGACAACGAGGGCACGCGCAAGCCCCGCGACGCCGCACGCATGCTCCGCGAGAACTCCGACGTCGAGTTCCCCGTTGACGGCGAGATGCAGGCCGACAGCGCGGTCGTCGAGGACATCCTCGAAGGCACCTACGAGTTCTCCGAGCTAGACGACCCCGCAAACGTGCTAATCTTCCCGAACCTCGAAGCCGGGAACATCGGCTACAAGCTCCTCCAGCGCCTCGGCGGCGCCGACGCCATCGGCCCGATGCTAGTCGGCATGGACGAACCGGTCCACGTCCTCCAGCGCGGCGACGAAGTCAAAGACATCGTAAACCTCGCAGCCGTCGCAGTCGTCGACGCCCAACAGAACGGCGGCTAAACGCGCCGCGTTCCGTCACGCGACTCCTGTTTCAGCGCTTGCGCTGACGTTCGCCGCGACTGTTTCGATGGTCCCACTAGACGTGACGTACTTGATGTCGCCGTTTTCCACGAATAGCATCTGTAGTTCGCCGTTGTCACGCCAGTCGAAGCCGGCGACCGGTGCCTCTGGATGGCCATCGTCGCTAGTCCACAGCGACTTACTCCCATCGTCGTCCCAGAGTGCGAGGTTCCCGCTCCCGTCCACGCCCGGGATTCGTGCCGGCGAGGTTCCATCGAACTCACGTGGCGCACCGATACCAATTCCGTTGTCCTGCCCGACGCCCGAACCAGTGTCGTGCATCTGGTCACCATCGATGTAGCGGATTTCCTGAGACGGACCAGCGTACACGAGGTCGTCATCGCCGTCCCCATTCACGTCGTCAACGCCAGCGACTGCATCCGCCAGGACACCGCCGCTGTCGGTCGTCACCAAGGACGGTGATTCTCCCGGCCGAACTCGGTAGATGTAGTCATCGGACCTGTTCACGTAGTAGACGTAGGCGGTCGTCAACTCCTTCCACTCGCCAACAGCCAGTAGCGTCGATTGTATCTCGACGTCGCTGTCGACGAGCGTAGTGGTCCCGTCTACGTCGGCGAGTTTCAGTGCGTTACTCTCGTTCACGTACGGGATTTCCTGATGGCCGTCGCTATCGAAATCAATTTCCTTCGGACCGATAGCTGCTGCCGTTGCGTCGTACTGCGTGATGTCACCACTTGTATTGATGGAGCGGAGACCCCCGCTCTGGGTGGCAAACACAAGTTCGTTCTCGTCCCGGGTTGCGTTCCCGCGGGGCGTCCGAAACTTGAACACGTCGCGGGCGCCGGTTGGCGAGACGACGACTCGGGTGTCTGCGCGCGACTGCAGCGAGATGGCCGTGCGAACGCGCAGGAGATTTCCGGTGCCCCATGAATCGGCGTCGAGGACAGTCGTTTCGATGTCGGCCTGGTACTCACCATTCACGAGCACTGAGATGGTGTCTGGGTCGGTGGATAGTGTTGACCCGCCGACGTTCTTCACGTAGAGCGTGAGCGTCTCGGAGCTGTGATCGTAGATGGATTTGGGACTGCCGGCGTCGCTGACGATTTTGATTTCGGCGTCAATATCTTCGGCGTGTTGCTGGCTCTGGTCACCGAGTGCGCCGCCGAGTCGGGTTGCGCCTTCGGTAACGGTCCCCGCGACGGATGCGGCGACGAGGATGGCGGCGATGAACAACACGAGATGGGTGGACGAGACGGACGCCACTCACGCGTCCCCCCGGCGCCGTACGGACATACGGCGGTGTGGCCGATACTTGGAATTGAGTATTGTGGCCGTCTACTAACAATTAGTACGCCGACAAGAATCGAGAAGGGGTCAGTCGCTGGCGCGGCGGTCGCTACGCGAGGGCGGCGGCACCTGGGTGTCACCAGTGTTGCGTTCGGGGAGCAGACAGCGCGCGGGCTCGTCGTTGACGTGCCCGTACTGCTCGGGCTCGTTCGCGAGCACGTGTGCGGGATTGGAATTGCTATCTAACTGCGCCGCACGGACCTCCTCAAAGCCGACGACGCGAGCGCGGATACCGCGCCAGTGGTGGTCGGCGGTCGCGGGCGGCGAGAATTCCTTGATCGGGCGATAGTCGTGGGCGCGCGCGGCGAGGGCCGCGGTATTGACGTCACCCGCGAGATCGTTGTGGTCGACGAGCACGCCGATGCGCGCATCGCGTGGGGCGCGCGACGCGAGCACATCCAAGCCGAGATGGAGTGCGCGATACTCGGCGACGTTGTTATTCGGGGCTTCATCAGGCACCGCGAAGCGGGCAACCCGCTCGCCGTCCCGGGTTTCGACGATGACGCCGAGCCCGCTCCCGTCGCGCGAGTACGAGCCGTCGGTCGCGACATAGAAGTCCCGTCGGTGAGACTGGGGAGGGTGGGCGATGTGTGGCGTCGGCGAGTCGTCGAACAGGTCTCGGAGTTTCGACCGGCCCACGATGGCCATATGCTAGGTAGCGAGCGCTGGAACTTAAGCGGTCCGCCGGTCGCGGCCCGCATCCAAAGCGATACGTGGCGTGGCCGCGACGACTCCCATATGCAGGCACGCGACCTGATGACCGAAGACGTCGAAACCGTCCACGAGGACGACGAGGTCAGCGACGTCCTCCAGCAGCTCGCCCGGCGCGAATTCACGGGGTTCCCCGTCGTGGACGACGACGACCGACTCGTCGGCGTCATCACCCAGCGCGATTTCGTGGAGCTGTTCCAACCCAAAGACCACACCGTCTGGATCCCCATCGGGCTGCCGCCATTCCTCGAGACCCTCGATTACGGCATTGACCTCTCGTGGAACGAACTGGAGACCGAACTGGACCTCGCGAAGAACGCCGGGAAGCCGGTGAAGAAAATCATGACGACAAATGTGCTCACGGTCGGCCCCGACGCGGACGTCGACGACGTGCTCGCCATCCTTGCGGCCGACGAGCGCGACGTCAACCGCGTCCCCGTCGTCAAGGACGACGTCGTAGTCGGCATCATCACCCGACAGGACATGCTGCGCGCACTCCACGAGGAGCGCAACCTGTAGCCAGCGGCGGCAAAACGGGTACGTCTCCGAAAGCGTAAACGTCACCCCGCTCGGAGATTCGACGTGACCAACTACCGGAATGCCGTACTGTTTCTGGCGCTTGCAGCGGTCTGGGGGTCGGCGTTCGCCGCCATCAAGGCTGGCCTTGACGCCGGGTTCGAGCCCGTGCTGTTCGCGGCCATTCGCTACGACGTCGCGGGCGTACTGATGCTCGCGTACGCGGCGTACGCCGCCGATAACTGGCTGCCGCAGTCGCGCGCTGACTGGACCGTCGTTGGCATCGCTGCAGTCTTCCTTATCGCTGCCTATCATGCCTTCCTCTTCGTTGGCGAACAGCAGACCACGAGCGCCGTCGCCGCCGTCGTTGTCAGCCTCAGCCCCGTGCTCACAACGGGGTTTGCGCGGGCGTTCCTTCCCTCCGAGCGCCTCTCGCTTGGCGGTATCGCAGGCCTGCTGCTCGGCCTCGTCGGTGTCGTCGTGCTCTCGAACCCCGACCCGTCGAACCTCCTCGGCGGGAGCACCGTCGGGATCCTCCTGGTGCTCGCGGCGTCGACGTGTTTCGCGCTTGGGAGCGTGCTCACCCAGCGTGTCGACGATGACCTCGACATCGAAACGATGGAAGCGTGGGCGATGCTGCTCGGCGCACTCCTCATGCACGTCGCCAGTCTCGCCCGCGGCGAGACGCAGACAATTCCCCAAAATACGGACGCGCTGTTCGCCATCGCATACCTCTCGCTGGCCGCCAGCGCTGCCGGCTTCCTCGTCTACTTCGAACTGCTTGAACGACTCGGTCCTATCGAAATCAACCTCGTGAGCTACGTCGCGCCCGTCTTCGCCGCGGTCGTCGGGCTGGTCGTGCTCGCCGAACCGATCACCGTACACACAGTTGTCGGCTTCGCTATCATCTTCGCGGGATTCTGCCTGCTGAAGCGACGCGCGCTCGCCGCCGAACTGCGGAATGTCCGCGCCGCCTGGGGCTAACTACTTCGCGCGGGCGATGCGGTCAAATTGGTCGGTACTCAGCGTGAGGTCTGCAGCGGCGAGGTTCTCGCGGAGCTGGTCGGGCGTGCGAGCACCGGTAATCGGCGCGACGACCTGCTCGTGGTGAAGCAACCATGCCAACGACACCTGCGCAGGCGTCGCACCGACTTCCTCGGCGACAGCCTCGACTTCCTCAAGCGCGTCAAAGTTCTCCGGTGTGAGATACGAATCCACGAACTGCTGGTCGGTCGCGCCTCGCGTTCCCTCCGGTGGCGCCTCCCCGCGCGTGTACTTCCCCGTGAGGAACCCACCAGCCAGCGGCGACCACGGTACGACGCCGAGATCGTAGTCCCGGCACATGTCGAGGTACGTCGCCTCGATCTCGCGGTTGACAGCGTTATACCGCGGCTGAACGACCGTAAACGGCTCGTAGCCCTCGCGGCGCGCGATTTCGTTGGCCTTCGCGACCTTCCACGCGTTCGGCTCGAACGTCGACGCACCGAGGTAGTGGACCTTGCCGTCGCGGACGAACTCATCGAGCGTACGCATAAACTCGCGGGCGGGCGTCCGATCATCCCACCGATGGATGTAGAGGACGTCGAGATAGTCGGTATTGAGGCGGTCAAGAATCGCGTCGACGTTGTTCCGGAGGTGTTTGCGATTGAGCCCGCGGCCGTTTGGGCCCTCGCGAGTCGGCCAGTAGATCTTGGAGGCGATGACATACTCGTCGCGGTCGCGGCTGTTGAGCCACTCGCCAATGTACTGTTCGGCGCGGCCGCTGCCGTACATATCTGCAGTGTCGATGAAACGGCCGCCAGCGTCGGCGTACGTGTCAAGAAGTTCAAGTGCGCGCTCGCGACCAACTTCAATCTCGCCAGCGTCGTTCTCGCGGCCGAACCGCCACGTCCCGAACGCGACTTCGGAGACGCGGAGGCCGGTGCGGCCGAGCGAAACAGCGTCGAGACCCATGTGGGGACCGAGATGGGCGGCGGTGTTAAGCGGCGCGTCTTCGAGCCGTTAGTTCGTGTTGTGGCGGTGACCGAGCACGAGCGCGACGACGTGGAGGGCGACCATCGCGGCGAGCGCGGTCTGTTGGGCCGTCGTGTCGGGACCAGCGAGCACGAGCGGCGTGTACAGGAACGGAAGGGCGACCGCCGCCCAGAAGCCAGCGACCTCGAAGGGCTTCAGGAGGGTGGCGGACGCGGGCGTGTTCACGGCGTCCGATGCGACCTCGGCCAGTGCGGAGCGGGAGGGGGTAGACATTGGGTCTCACCTCGTCTACTCCACCCTACTGGCGCCGACCCCATATAGGGGGTCGACCGTTGCCCGGATTTCAGTACGTTTCACCGCGAGTCACCCCGATTTCGGGACGTTTTACGATGATCTTAGAATCGGTAAGACAGTTTATAGCCAATTCTAAGGGCGTTTCGGGAAATCAGTGATTCGGCCAGCCATAACCGTTATTGGCGGCGATTCGACGACTCGTGAGTCCTCCCGAGCGCTCCGGAGCCGTCATTCGGAATTCGGAGGCTTCGTTGGGCGTCCAATACCGCCACTTGACGGTCGAAGTTGTAGAAAGTGCCCGGGGAGGGTTTTGAACCCTCGATCTCCGCATGTCCCAGGTTCGAGGCTCGGCGGGCCTCGCGGACATGCTGAGCATCCACGTGGCGAGTGGGATGCCGCACCGAAGCTCGGAACCCTATGAGTGCGGCGCTATGACCAGCTAAGCCACCCGGGCTCGCTTCCGGCTAGGGGGAGGTTGCTCTTGAAGGTTCTCATCTCAATCGACGGACCCGCCGGGTTTAAGCCGAGGCGGTTGCTTCGAGCGTATATGAACGTACCTGCGCTTGTCCAGTCCTCACTTGGGGACGAGGACGTCGCCGCGCACGTGCCGCTGAAGGGGGAGGACGCGGTGTTCGTCACGCCGACGCGGACGCTTGTCTACACAGCCGACGGCCTGCTAAGCGACGAGACCGTTGATGAATTCCCACACGACGCAGAAGGCATCAAAGTTAGCGAAGGACGACGAAAATCAAAGATCACGCTGGACTACGGGCTGGACGGCGAGGAATCGTTCTCGGTACCATCGGGGAAACTCGACGACGTACTCCACCCGATTATCGCGGGCGTGCTGAACGCCGCTGACGTCACCCAGCCTGGGGAGACGGTCAAGCGTACGTACCAGTTCAGCGAACTCACACTCGTTGTGACCAGCGATCGCGTCGTGAAACACGTCGGCGCGGCCATCTGGGGCCCCGACTACGAAGAAATCGACTACGACTCGGTGACTGGCATCGACATCGAGGAAGGAAACGTCTCCAGCCAGCTCGTCCTCGAGACAACCGCTCGTACCCAGCGCATCAAAGCACCCAACGAGCAATTTCGGGACGTCCGCGAAACAGTCGAAAACGCGGTCTACGCATTCCATAACGCGGCTAACGCCGACGAATTCGAGCGCATGAACGTCGACGAGGACGCAGGCACAGCCACGAAGGAAGTGTCGTTCGAAAGTGGCGTCGAACCAATCGACACGAGCGGCGTCGGCGAAGACGACGAAGCGGCCACGAACAAGCCCGAGGCGAATACGGAAGTAAGGGCCGAGACAGGCAGGGGAGCAGGTAGCGCGGCAAGTGCAACCCAGGAACCAGCCGAGCGCCCCGACGTGGACGACGACGAGTTCGCGTCCAGTGGCTTCCAGACGGCTGCAACGCAGGTTGAACCGCCAGTCGACCCCGAAGAACTCAACGCGGAGCTCGCCGATCTCGAAGACACCATCGAGGAGTTAGCTGACGTGCTGGCCGAACAGCGCGAACTCGCCGAGCGCCAACGCGAAGCGCTCGATGCCCAACAGACGGTTATCGAAGCCCAACGCGACCGGCTCGTAGCGCTACGCGACCTTGTTGACGAAGAGTAGTTACTCGCGGCCGGTGACTTTCCGGATACACGACGACCCGAACGCGCCGAGTTCCCCGTGCTCGAAGTTGATGAAGTAGCCCGTCTCGATGGACGCACCACAGCGCCGACACGAGAATTCGCCTTCTTTCGTAATGACGTCGGATTGGAAGGAGACATAGCTGCCGCCCTGCGGCTGAACTTCCCCGCCCTCGCGTTCAACGACACCGCGGCGCTCAGCCGCTTCAAGAATCTCGCGAGTGGTCCGCGGATGCGTCGTCACAGTTTCGAGGCGGTCGATGGCGGCCGCGACGGACAACGACTCGAATTCGAGGTTCGCGAGTAGCTCCACCCCGAGTTCAACCGGGTCCTCAACGTCCCCAGCGTCGCCGTCAGTCATGTGTCGTCGTGGGGCGAGCGCGCGCTTAACGCTTGCGCGACGCCGAAGGGACAACGCTAAACCCGCCGCTCGGGTAGCAGGCGGCGATGAAACGGTACGCGGCCGGCGCCGCGCTCACGGCGGTGCTCGTGCTCGCCGTCGTGGCGCGACCGGCTGACGCGCTCGACGCGCTTCGAACCGCGCTCGCGAGCCCGTGGTTCCCCGTCTTGCTGGTCGGCCTGTACGTGGTCCGCCCGCTGCTCGGCTGGCCCATCAGCGTACTCTCCGCGCTCGTGGGCTTCCAGTACGGGCTCGTCGTGGGCATGCCGGTCGCGCTCGCGGGCGCGGTCGTCACGAGCCTCCCGGCGTACACCGCGGGCCGCTATGCGCCCGCCGACGGCCGGCTATTCGGCCGGTTCTCGGACGGCAGCCAGCGCTTCTTCGCCGCCACGGGCGACGTCCGCGGCCTCGTCGCCGCGCGGTTCGCCCCGACACCAGCAGAACCGATTTCGGCCGCGGCAGGTGCAGGCAACGTCAGCCTCCGGTCGTTCGCGGCCGGCACGCTCGTCGGTGAACTCCCGTGGGTCTTCGCGACCGTTGCACTCGGCAGCGGCCTCGACGCGTTCACGATGGCCGCGACTGACGTGAATCCGATTGTCGTCGCAGGCGGCGTGCTCGCGGCGGCTGTGCTGTTGAGCCCCGTCGCGTACCGTGCGTGGCAGCAGCGCGCGTAGTCAGAATTTGAAGGGGTCGGCGCAGTCAGCGATGACGCCGTGCTGCGGGCAGACGTACTTGCAGTGGCGCTTGAACATCGCCGCGTCGCACATCGGACAGCGGCTGCCGCCGCGTTCGGCGTCCATCGACTGCTCGCTCATACTCACGGCTGCGTGCGCGACGAGCATAGGCGTATCCCTCGCGTGTCGAGAACGGGAGAAAACCGTAGAAGTGTGCGTTAGTCGCTCAGTTCAGCACTCGCTCCAGCCACAGGACTCGCAGGTTTTGCAGCCTTCGCTGTAGTACAGCGTCATCGAGCCACAGTCCGGGCATTCGGGGCTCTCGCCCGCGTCGATGAGCGACTGCGTGGCGTCCTCAGTCTGTTGGCCGTCGCCACCAGCGCCGGAGGGACCCTGCGGGCCGCCGACAGCCGGCTCGGAGGCAGCGCCGCCGTCAGTCTCGGGCGTCGCCGCGTCGTCGGTAACTTCGCCGAGACGCTGCTGCTGGGGGTAGGCGGCGCGGTCGACGTCACCGTCGAGGTAACGCCGCAGCGCGGTGCCGAACGCGTCCGGGATGGAGTTGACCTGTTCGCCCTTGTCCCAGGCGACCTTCGGCGAGCGGATGCCCTGCAGTTTGTCCGCGATTTCCACGGGGTCGACGCCCGATCGCAGCGCCACGGAGATGGTCTTCGCGAGCGCTTCCGTGAACGAGCCCGTGAAGCCGCCACTGTTCCCAGTGTTCGCGAACAGCTCGAACGGCCGCTCGCGCTCGGGGTCCTCGTTGATGGTGACGTAGAGCTTCCCGTAGCCCGTATCGATGCGCTGGGTGACGCCGTGGAGGAGGTCGGGGCGAGCCTGTTTCTCGGCGAACTCGCCGTCGAAGGCGTCCTCCTCGCCCGCGAAGATGTCGCGGAGGTCCTCGCCGAATGCGGCCTGGACGTCCTCGTTGTCGAGGAAGCCCTCGATGCCGCCGAATGTCTCCTGGATGGTCTCGACGATGGCCTCGGCGGCCTCGTCCTCGTCCATCTGGGAGAATTCGGTGTTGTCCGCGCGCGTCGTCAACACCTGCTTGCTGCGGGTGCCGTCGCGGTAGACGGTGACGCCCTTCCCGCCGTTGTCGTAGATGTAGCGGTAGACCTCGTCCATGTCCTCGACGGACGCGTCGTTCGGGAAGTTACACGTCTTCGAGATGGCGGAGTCGACGCCCTGCTGGCAGGCCGTCTGGACCGCCGCGTGGTCCTTCCCGGAGAGGTCGGAGGTTACGACGAACAGTTCGCCGATGGGGTCCGGAACCGTCTCCAGCCCTTCGACGCCGTCGAACTCGTTGTTCGACATCTGCTCCTGGGCTTCCTCCTTGACGGCCTCGACGTCGATGCCGTTCTCCTCCAGCGTGCGGAGGAAGTAGTCGTCGAACTCCACGAGCATCTCGTCGCCCTGCACGTCGTCGCTGACGTTCTTGTAGTAGGCGACGTTGTAGATGGGCTCACAGCCGCCCGTGGTGTTCCCGACCATCGACGTGGTGCCGGTCGGTGCGATGGTCGTCGTGTTGTGGTTGCGAATCGGGAAGCCGTCCTCCCAGTCCGTGGGGTCCTCGCCCGTGTGGTGCTCGAACCACTCGGGGTAGTCGGTTGGGTTCGCGTACTTGGACTTGTCCCACTCGTCGAAGCTCCCGCGCTCCGTGGCGAGATCGTGGGACGCGGCCTTCGACCCGTGGTCGATGTGGCGCATGACCTGCCGGGCAATCTCGTTGCCCTCCTCGCTGCCGTACTTCACGCCGAGCTGGATATACAGCTGCGCGAGACCCATGACGCCGAGGCCGACCTTCCGCATCTCGGCGACCTTCTCTTCGATTTCTTCGACCGGGAAGTCCGACATGGTGACGACGTTCTCCAGGAAGCGCGTCCCCATCTCGATGCGGTGGTCGAACTCCTCGTTGTCGAGTGCGTCCTTGAGGAAGCGGTCGACGCCCTCTTCGAGGGTGTCGAAGTCGTGCTCCTCGCTCCAGACGCGCCAGTCGGGGGCGTCCTGGGCGGCGAGCGTCGAGAGATTGATGTGGCCGAGGTTACACGCCTCGTACTCTTCGAGGGGCTGTTCGCCGCAGGGGTTCGTCGCGAGAATGCGGTGGTCGGGGTGTTCTTCGACGTCGAAGGAGTGCTGCTTGTTGACGCGTTCGAGGTAGATGACTCCGGGTTCGCCGTTCTCGTGGGCACCCTCAACGATGCGCTCCCAGACCAGTTCCGCGGGCAGCGTGAGCTCCTCGCCGGGCGTGACGTACTCGCCGAGCCCGTACCGGGAGTACATCTCCTTGGTCTCCTCGGTGGCGATGTGGGGTTCCTCGGTGCGTGGGTTCGTGAACGTGTACTCCTCGCCGTTCTCGAGGGCCTCCATGAAGCCGTCCGTGACGCCCACGGAGATGTTGAAGTTCGAGAGGTGGCCCTCCACGGCGTTGCGGAGGTGTTCAGGGACGCGGCCGTCCTCGTCGATGAGTTCGCGGGCCTCTTCGAGGGCTTCCGAGAACTCCGTGTACGTGTAGTCGTCGGGGTCGTTGAGTTTGAGCGTCTGCGCGAGGCTGACGTCCTTGTTCTTCGCGTGGATGAACTCGATGACGTCCGGGTGGCTGATACGCATCACGGCCATCTGTGCGCCGCGGCGTGCGCCGCCCTGCGCGATGGTCTCACACATCTGGTCGAACGTCTCCATGAACGTCAGCGGGCCGGACGCGATACCGCCGGTGGAGCCGACGGTGTCGCCGTACGGCCGAAGCTTCCAGAATGCATACCCCATACCGCCGCCAGACTGGAAGACTTCCGCCGCTTCCTTGGCGGTCTGATGGATGTCCGTGATGTCGTCGTCCGGAGAGTCAACGAAGCACGCCGAGAGCTGCTGGAGCTCATCGCCGGCGTTCATCAGCGTCGGCGAGTTCGGCATGAACGAGAGGTCCTCCATTAGCTGCTGGAACTCCTCGCGTTGCGCTTCGACGTGGCTACGCACGTCACCGTCGTCGAGTTCGGGGACAATCGTGTCGTACGCGAACTTGTTGACGTTGCTCTCGGTGAGTTCAAGCTCAACGTCGTCCTCGGGGGAGACACCCTCACCGAAGACTTCGGCGGTGAGCTCATCGCGGCGCGGGTGGTCGGGTTTGAGCTGGTCGGGCGTAACCGTAACCGGCTCGTCGCTCTCATAGACGACTTCCGCGAGCGCGATGTTCTTCGCGACGCGCTCGAAGAGGTCCTCCTGTTCTTCGACGTGTTCGCCGTCGGCGTTCTTGCGGAGGTAGCGCGCCGGCAGGATGTTGTGGTAGGCGTTCGCGGTGAGGCGCTCCTCGAGCGAGTCGCCGGTGGTCCGCTTGATGGGCAGATCGACTTCGTCCGCGGAGACGTTCGGCGTGCTCATTGACACTCACTCCTCAGTACAGTCCGTGTGGTGGGTTGTTGGTGTATCATGTATGGTCTACTTCCGGGTGTCGATGGGGACGACAAGGTACCGGGCACGGGAGGTTAGTAGTTGCGTTTCCGGCCCCCCGTGCTGGCGGTCCCCAAAGCGGCCCGAATCTGCGTGGCTGAACCGTTGGGCTGGGACCGATATAATGGTACCCAAAGCGCGGTGAAAGTGGTCGACTGTGATCGGCCGAAACCCCCGACGTGGACCCGGTTTCAGTTTCGGCCGTCCAGTGGAACCGAAGGGGGCATGCGACCCGGCCCGACTGCCCCCTCGCTTAAGTCGGTGGTCTGCGTGGACTTGAGCATGCTCGCTGCACTCGTGCTCGCGCTCGGCGGCCTGACGTCCTCCCCGCTGGGCACACTGTTGGTCGCGCTCGTCGCCATCACAGTCATCGTCCTCGTCGGTCGCTTCGTGCTCAGCGTCGCGTGGAAACTGCTCGTGGTCGCGACGATACTGGTCGGCGCGGCGTGGGTCGTGACGACGATGCTGGGCTAGACGGACGCGAGGAAGTTCTCCACGAGGTCGTGCCCGGCAGCCGTGAGCACGCTCTCCGGGTGGAACTGCACGCACGCAATCGGGTGTTCTTCGTGGCGCACCGCCATCGCGAGTTCGGTGCCGTCGTGGTCGGTGCGCGCCGAGACCTCGAAGCAGTCCGGAATCTCGCCGCAGGCCAGCGAGTGGTAGCGCGCCGCCGGGAATCCCTGCTCGATACCGTCGAAGACGCCGCGACCGTCGTGCTCGACGGGACTGGTCTTCCCGTGCATCGGCTCGGGCGCGCGGTCGACCGTCCCGCCGTACTCGTAGACCGCGGCCTCCATCCCGAGGCAGACGCCGAGCGTCGGCACCTCCGCACTGACCTCGCGGAGCACGGGCGCGGTGACGCCGACGTCGCGCTCGTTCTTCGGATGGCCCGGCCCCGGACTGATGACAATTGCGCCTGGGTCCGCATCGCGCACCTCCTCCAGGCTCGCAGTGTTCTTCAGGACGGTCGTCTCGGGGCGCTCTCCGTCGACGTGCTGCTCGGAGACGTACTCCACGAGGTTGTACGTGAACGAGTCGAAGTTGTCCACGAAGAGGACGTTCATCCCTCCACCTCCGGCGTCTCCGACTCCTCGTCCTCACGAATGCGCTCGACGGCCGCGAGCACGCCGTCCATCTTCGCCTCCGTCTCGTCGAACTCCGCGGCGGGGTCGCTGTCCGCGACGATACCCGCGCCAGCGCGCACGCGGAGGGTGTCCACGTCACCAGTATGCCCAATTGTCGCGGACCGAATCGTAATGGCGAACTCGGCGTCCCCGTTCCACGAGAAGTAGCCGACGCCGCCGCCGTAGATGCCCCGCGGCGACGCTTCGAGCGCGTGGATGTGCTCCATCGCGCGCACCTTCGGCGCGCCAGAGAGCGTACCGGCGGGGAACGACGCGCGGGTCGCATCGAAGGCGTCCCGGCCGTCCTGCAGTGTACCCGTCACCGTGGACTCGATGTGCTGGACGTGACTGTACTTGAGCACACGCATGAATTCGGGGACGCGCACGCTCCCGGGCTCGCTGACGCGGCGCACGTCGTTGCGCGCGAGGTCGACAAGCATCGTGTGCTCGGCGCGCTCCTTCTCGTCGGCGAGCATCTCGCCGGCGAGCCGCCGATCCTCAACGGGACTCGACCCCCGCGGACAGGTGCCCGCGATTGGGTTGTTGAGCACGGTGTCGTCGTGGACCGCGACCAGCGTCTCCGGACTGGCCCCGACGACCGTGCGGTCGTCGTGCGACAGCAAGAACATGTACGGCGATGGGTTGACGTCCCGGAGCGCAGCGTAGAGACCGCGGGGGTCAACGTCGCCGTCGAGTTCGCGCGTGCGAGAGACGACCGCCTGGTACACTTCGCCGTCCAGCACTGCCTCCTTCGCTTTCGCGACGCTGTCCTCGTACTCGCCGCGGGCACCCGCTCGCTCATCGGTGACGCGGAAGCCACCGAACTCGGGCTCGGCGGCTTCGGAGAGGTCGCGCTGCACGCGCTCGGCTTCGGCAACGAGGCCGTCGTAGACGGCGTCGGGGTCGTCCTCGTCACCCACGAGCGGCGTGAACACCAGCGAGACGGTGTCGGTCGCGCGGTCGAAGACGAGCGTGCGCGTCGTCAGCACGAACTCGGCGTCGGGCAGCGGCGTGTCGGGGCGCTCGACGCCGACCTCCTCCAACCAGAGGTCGTAGACGGCGTCGTACGCGAGGAAGCCGACGAGCCCGCCGTCGAGCAACTGGCGGTCCTCGTCCGGGAACCCGCGGCGTTCGACGTCCGGGAGCGCGCCCCGGAGCTGGTCGAGCACGTCACCGTCGTCAGCGTCCAGGAACTCCGTCACGCGGTCGTCACGGAGCGCCTGCACTTCGGTCCCGTCGGGGTGAGCGGTGACGACGGCGGCGGGGTCGTAGCCGACGAACGAGTAGCGCGCGTGGCGGTCCTCGGTCGCGTCCGACGGCCGGAACGCGCCGTCCGGGTCGCTCGCCGACGTCTTCTCGGCGCTCTCCAGCACGAAGCCATAGTCGCCGTCGGTCAGCGTGGCGTACGCCGACAGCGGCGAAACGCCGACGTCGAGTTCGGCGGCGACGCGGACCACGGCGGGACCGTCGGCCGCGAGGTCGGCGAACTCGTCGCGGGTGGTGTCCAGTCCCGTGGAGGCCTCGTCGGCGTCGGTCACGCTTCCACCTCGCGCTGTCCGGTCGCGTTCGCGACGAACCGCCGGACTGCGTCGTGGTCCTTCTCGCCGCCCGTCCGCTCGACGCCGGAGGCGACGTCGACCGCGAACGGCTCGACGGTCGCGACGGCCTCGGCGACGTTCTCGGGCGTGAGTCCGCCCGCGAGCACGACCGGTGAGTCCACGCTGTCGGCGAACTCGCGGGTCGCGTCCCAGTCGTGCGTGCGGCCTGTGCCGCCCGCACCTTCCTCGTCCACGGAGTCCACGAGCAGCGCGTCGGCGACGTCGTCGTAGCGCGCGCCCTCGGGGTCGGCAGAGTCGACGGTCTTCAGCACGGCTGCCGAGGTGTTCGCCGCGACGTACGCGACGTCGCTCACGGGACCGTCGCCGTGGAGTTGGACGGCGTCCGGGTTCACGCGGTCGACGAGTTCGACCGCGCGCTCGGGGGATTCGGGCATCGTCACGAGCACGGTAGTGACGAACGGCGGCGCGGCGGCGACGAGGTCGGCTGCTCGCTCGACGCTCACCTCGCGGGGGGTGTCCACGGGCACGTCGACGATGAACCCGAGCGCGTCCGCGCCGGCGTCGACGGCCGCGCGGCGGTCGCGCTCGTTCGTCAGCCCGCAGATTTTCGCGCGCGTCATCGCGTCGCCGTCGCGGGGTTGCGGAGCGTCTCCAGCGTCTCCCCGGCGGCGCCGGAGTCGATGGCTTCGGCGGCGCGCTCCGCGCCTTCCTCCAGCGAGTCGGCTTCGCCGGCGACGTAGATGGCCGCGCCCGCGTTCGCGAGAATGATGTCGCGCTTCGGCCCGGTCACGTCGCCGGTGACGATGCCGCGGAGGTCGCGTGCGTTCTCTTCGGGGGTCCCGCCGGAGACTTCCTCGATGGGCGCCTCCTCCAATCCGAAGTCCGCGGGCGTGACGGTGTACTCCTCGATGTCGCCGTCGTCGAGTTCGGCGACGACGGACTCGCCGTGGAGCGCGAACTCGTCGAGACCGTCGCCGTGGACGACGAGCGCGCGGTCGACGCCCATGTGCGAGAGCGCGCGAGCGAGCACGGGCACGAGGTCTGGGTCGTAGACGCCCACGACCTGTGCGTCCGCGCCCGCGGGGTTCGTGAGCGGGCCGAGCACGTTGAAGATAGTGCGGATGCCGAGTTCGCGGCGCGGCCCGATGACCGCCTTCATCGCGGGGTGGAACGCGGGTGCGTGCATGTAGCCGATGCCGTGCTCCTCGATGGTCTCCTCGACCGCCTCCGGGCTGGCGTCGAGGTCGACGCCCACCTCTTCGAGCACGTCCGAACTCCCCGACGACGAGGAGACGGAGTAGTTGCCGTGTTTCGCGACGGGGACGCCGGCGCCAGCGACCACCATCGTCGACGTCGTGGAGACGTTGATGGTGTCGTAGTCGTCGCCGCCGGTCCCGCAGGTGTCGACGAGCGGTTCGCGGTCCGGGTCGATAGTGTGGGCGGCGTCGCGCATCCCCTGCGCGAACCCCGCGATTTCGGTCTCGGTCTCGCCTTTCGCGCGGAGCGCGGCGAGCAGCGCGCCGATTTCCGCGTCTGTCGCGTCCTCGAACAGTCGGGTGACGGCGTCACGCGCTTTGTCGAGGGTGAGGTCCTCGCCGGCGGTGACGCTCTCGATGTATTCCTCCATTATGGACACCAGTGTACTTCTTCGCGTTATAGTGTACAACTTTGTACAGCGACTTAACTCTGCCGGGGCACGCACCCCCACGCAGGTACCGATTCGAAACCTTCAACTATACCCCCGGACTACGCTGGAATGCGTTCGAAGACCGCTGCGGGTTGGTGGTCTAGTCAGGCTATGACACCTCCTTGACATGGAGGAGGTCGGCGGTTCAAATCCGCCCCAACCCATACTCTGAAACCTTCACCGCGAAGCGACTGCTCTGTCGCTTCGCGTGAAGTGCTCGTGTGAATGGCGTTGGCGGATTTGAACTTCTGCAAGACGCAGCGCGAGCGATGTCGAGTGACCGTCTTGCTCCAATTCACAATCCGCCCGAACCCATCCTCCGACGCGCACGCCGACGAGCACCGCGTAGCGTGTGCGAGTCTCGTCGTATAACAAATCCCGGGGAAGCCTCTTGTTCCCGTAGGCGATTGCAGAGGTATCGATGTACCTCGTCACCTTCCGCCTCGACCCCGGGGAGTACGACGACGAGTTCCACGAGCTCAACGACCGGATACAGGCAGCCGCCGAAGACACGGACGGGTATCGCGGCAAGCGCACGTGGAACAACCCGGAGAGCGACGAGATGCTCGTCGTCTACTACTGGGAGTCGCTGGACGGGCTTGACGAGTTCGGCGCCGTCGACTACCACGAACGAGCGAAAGGACGGTGGACGGAGTGGTACGACGCCTACGAAGTCACCGTCACGGAAGTGCTGGATAGCTACGGGAGCGGATTCGGGGACGACGCAGACCCGCCCGAGTAGTCAAGCTGTCGGGCGACGAGGAAACGGATATGAGTCTACCGTCCCAAGAGAACAGTAATGAGCGACGCAGACGGAATCGTCGAGCCAAACGACACCCGCGAGGAGATTATGGAAGCGACCTTCCGGGCACTCAGCGAGCACGGGTACAAGGACCTCCGGGTCCGGGACATCGGCGAGGAGATGGAGCTGTCGCGGCAGGTCATCCACTACCACTTCGACGGGAAGTACGACCTGCTGTCGTCGTTCCTGGAGTACATCATCGACCAGTACGAGGGCAGCGTCGAGGTCGCCGACGACATGGACCCGCGGTCGGAGTTGGACGCGCGCATCGACCAGTGTCTGTTCGGGCCGGAGTTCGACGAATTCACGCACTGGGACCGCATGAAGGTGTACCACGAACTGTACGCACACGCGCAGAACGACGACGAGCACCGCGAACTCTTTGAGGAGCACTACGCGCGGCTCCGCGGCAGCATCGTCGACGTCATTGAGGACGGCATCGAGCAGGGGGTCTTCCGCGACGTGAACGCCGAACGGATGGGGCAACTAATTACGGACGTCATTCACGCGGCCCGCGAGCGCCGCATCTCACTCGGGCACGACGACGCGCCCGAGGAAGCCCGCGCGGCCATCGACGAGTTCGTGCTGGACTCGCTCGAACGCGACAACTAAGCAGCCGAGCGCCGCTACTTCTCTACTGAGCGCCGTGTCCGAGAGCGAGATACCAGTCGCTGAGCGCTACGTACTCGCTCGAAAATATCGGTGAGAATCGACCCGCGTTACAGTTCGGGGACGTCCGACGGCATGTCGAAGTCGTGGTAGTACTCGCCCTTCTCCTTCGAGAGAATGTCGAGCACGGCGGCCGCGCCGTCGCCGACGGCGATGGCGGCCTGCCACTTCGTGTCGCGGCCCATCGCGCCGGTCGCGTAGACGCCGTCGACGGACGTCTGCATGTCAACGTTCACGTCGACGACCTCCTCGTCGGTGAAGTCGCAGCCGAGATCCTCGGCGAGGTCGCGGTTGCCGCCGGTCGCGAGGACGACGTAGTCGGCCTCGTACTCGCCGTCCGCGGTCGTGAGGGCGAAGCCGTCACCGGACTGCTCGACGGCGGTAACTTCCTCGTCCTCGTGGAGGTCGGCGCCGCGGGCCTTCGCCTGCTTCTGCGCGATTTCGACGAACGTCATCCCGTCGATGGAGCGGACGCCCGGGTAGTTGAAGAGGTGGGCCTTGTGCATCCACGTCTCGTCGGTGTCGAAGACGACGGTGTCGAGGTCGTTCTTCGCGGCGAACTGTGCTGCGGACAGGCCGGCGGGACCGCCGCCGACGACTGCTACGTCTACCATGGGCGTGTGTCGGTGCTGCCGGAGGAAGTAGTTTACCATCTGGTAAAACCCGGCGAGGGTTGCCGAGTAACGGTCAGCGAGGCCGCAAAACCGACGCTCCCGCCTTCAGAGTACGAACGGGCCGCGCTGCTGAATCGGCTCGTCGTGGGGTTGGCCGGCGACGGCGACCACGCGGAGGTCGGACTCGTTACGGAGTTCGACCGTGGTTTCGTCGGTGACCGTGAAGACGTTGCCCTCCTCAAACTCGCTGCCGGCGACCGTCCCCGTGCCGGAGACGCCGTAGACGAAGCCCGTCCAGTCCTCGGGAATCGTCCACTCCCACGCGTCCGACACGCGGACGTCCAAATATTCCATCGGCGTGTGGAGTGAGAGCGGCGACCCGTCGCCGACGACGGTCGTCACCGTCGCGCCCTCGTACTCCTCGGTGGGCAGGTCGGCCTGCGTGGCGTCGACGTAGTCCGGGTCAGCCTCCTTCTTCGCGCGCGGGAGGTTCACCCAGAGTTGGAGACCGTTGCAGCCGCGATTCCCGGCCGGGAACTCGGAGTGGCGGATGCCGCTCCCGGTCGTGATACGCATCGCGTCGCCCTCCTCGGCGACGTTGCTGACGCCTAGCGAGTCCTCGTGGTCCATCCCGCCGTCGACCATGTAGGAGACGATTTCGAAGCCGCGGTGGGGATGCATCGGGAACCCCTGGTCGGGGTCGATGTAGAACCGCTCGAAGAGCACGAACGGGTCGAGGTTCGCGGGGTGGTTGTTCGTCGGGAACGCGCGATTCGAATTCACGCCCGTGCCGTGTCGGACTCGTTCGCCGGGAACGGGGCCGTCGGGCAGCTGCTGGCCGTCGTTGGCGTTCATGGCTCTCCTTTGTTTACCAAGCAGTAAAACAGGTCCGGTGGGGGCGTCGTTCTCCCACTCCGCGCGGACCTGTTCGCTGGCTGTGAATCGGCGGACGTCACTCCATCCCGCCCGCTTTTACGCTATTCTACCGTCTGGTAAAACGTAGATGACTACCGACCTGTCCATCGACGCCGACTGGACCGAGCAGTACATCGACGGCGAGTGGGTCGCCGCCGAGAGCGAAGAGACCATCGCCGTCGAGGACCCCTCGACGCGCGAGACGGTCGCACACGTCCCCGCTGCGACCGAGGGCGACGTGAACGCCGCCTACGAGGCCGCTGCCGAAGCGCAGACAGAGTGGGCAGAAGCGCCGCCCGCGCAGCGTGCGGCCGTCGTCCAGCAGTTCCTGCAAGCGCTACAGGAGCACTCCGAGGCAGTCGTCGACCTGCTCGCCCACGAGGTCGGCGGCTCCCAGATTATGGGCGAGACGTCTATCCAGATTGCCTCCGACCACGCCGGCGAAGCCGCGACCCTGCCGCGGCGGATGAAGGGCGAGCACGCCGACTCGAACATTCCCGGGAAGGAGAACATCGTCGAGCGCGGGCCGAAGGGCGTCGTCACGGTCATCTCGCCGTGGAACTTCCCTCTGAACCTGAGCGCGCGGGCGGTCCTGCCCGCCATCGCCGCCGGGAACAGCGTCGTCCTCAAGCCCTCGACGAACTCCCCGATTACGGGCGGGCTGCTGTTCGCCAAACTCTTCGAGCAGACCGACCTGCCCGAGGGCGTGCTGAACGTCGTTACCGGGCGCGGCTCCGAAATCGGTGACCGCGTCGCCAGTCACCCCGAGAGCGACGTCGTCTCCTTCACCGGCTCCACCGAGGTCGGCCAGCACGTCGCGGGACTCGCTGGCGAGAACCTCGCCGTTCCCGCGATGGAACTCGGCGGCAACAACGCGTTCGTCGTCACCAGCGACGCCGACGTCGACCGCGCCATCGACGGCGCGACGTTCGGCTCGTTCGTCCACCAGGGCCAGGTCTGCATCTCCATCAACCGCCACATCGTCCACGAAGACGTCTACGACGAGTACGTCCGGAAGCTCACGGAGCGCGCCGAAGAACTCGCGGTCGGCAGCGCCCACGAGCCCGACACCGTGGTCGGCCCCATCATCGACGAGTCCCAGCGCGACGAGATGCTCGAATACGTCGAGCAGACCGTCGACGCCGGCGCGACCCTCGAAACCGGCGGTGAGACCGCCGACATCGACGGCGTCGAGGACTCGCTAGTTGTGAAGCCGACTGTGCTCTCCGACGTGACCAACGACATGGCGGCCGCAAGTAACGAGCACTTCGGCCCCATCGCGCCGGTCATCCCGTTCTCGGACGTCGACGAGGCGGTCGAACTCGCCAACGACACGAAGTACGGCCTCTCCGGTGCCGTGCACGCCGGCGACCTCTCGGTCGCGAAGGACATCGCCGGCCGCATGGAGACCGGGAACGTCCACATCAACGACCAGCCCATCAACGACGAAGCCCACGTGCCGTTCAGCGGCATCGGCGCGTCCGGCATGGGAACGTACAACAGCGACGCGTTCCTCCACGAAATCACGGAGACGAAGTGGATTTCCGTCCAGCACGAACCGCGCGACTACCCGCTGTAAGCGCGGGCGTCGAACCGTCGCAGCAGCGAATCGTCACTCGACCACCGCGGCTTCAAGCAGTTCCAGTGGGTGGCGGACGTCGTAGCCTGTGCCGTGCTCCATCTGCATCGCGCAGGTCGGACACTCCGTCATCCCGGTCTCGCCGTCGGCGGTCTCCATGTGGTCGAACATCTCGTCGCCGATTTTCATGGAGGTCTCGTACTTCTCGGCCTTCCAGCCGTACGTCCCGGAGATGCCCGAGCAGGAGTCCCCGACGTCTTCGACGCCCACGCCCTCCAGGTCGCCGAACAGTTCGACGGCCTGCCGGTCTAGGCCCTGATTGCGAGCGTGGCAGGGTGCGTGGTACGCGAACTCCGCGGCGAGGTCGTCGCCGACGTCGGCGTCGGTGAGTTCGTCCTCGAGGTCCTCGTGGATGCGGAGGTACTCCACGGACTCGAAGGTGTTCGCGGCGACGTCGTCGATGCCGTCGATGTCGAACAGTTCGGGGTACTCCTGGCGAATCGCCATCGAGCACGACGTACAGGAGGCGATAGCGTCGTATCCCTCGTCGACGAGGTCCGCGAACGAGGAGACGTTGACTTCGGCGTCGCGGCGCGCGTCGTCGAGCATGCCGTTGGCGAACATTGGCGTGCCCGAGCAGCCCTGCTCCGGGACGACGATTTCGTAGCCGAAGTGCTCGTAGACGCGCACGAGCGCCTTCGCCACCTCGGGGGTGTTGTACTCGGCGTAGCAGCCATGGAAGTACGCGACCTGCTTGTCGGCGTCCACGGGTTCGCCGCGGCGCTCGCGGGCCTCGCGGGCGCGCTCCTTCGACCCGGCGGCCCCGCCCTGCGCGGCCCACCACTCCGTGAACGTCTCCGTCGCGAAGTCGGGGAACTCGCGCTCGTCGGTGACGCCGAGCAGTTTCTCGCCGAGCCAGCGCGCCGGCCCGAAGTTCGCCGCGGCGTTCGCGAGCCGCGGCACCTTGCTCGCGAGCCACGCCGACGTCCGGTAGTTCGCGAGCAGCCGATTCCGGACGTACTCTACGGAGAAGACACTCATCTCCTCGCTGACGTACTCGCCGCGCGCGGTGTTGTGCATCTGGGAGAGCTCCACGCCCGACGGACACGCGTTGTCGCAACGCATGCAGTTCGAACAGTCCATCACCGAATCGTCCACGCTGTGGTCGTCGTCGCGGCGTTTGAGTCGCCACTGCTCGGGGCCCTGGAACTTCGGGCCGGGGAAGTCGTCGTCAACCTCCGCGACCGGACAGTTGGTGTCGCACGTCGAGCACTTGTAGCAGGAGTCCGCGCCCGGGCGCAGGTCGAAGTCGTCGCTATCGTCGAAGACGTCGACGGGCTCGAAGTCCTCGCCGGTGTTCGGTGCTGCTGGGTCGAACTGGTGGTTCTGACTGTCACTCATTGTGTCTCCTCCGCGGCGCGCCGGCCGGCCGCGTAGCCCGTCGCAATCGAGACGCCGCCGCCGGACTTTTCGGCGGCGAAGTCGTAGCCGCCGAGCACGCTCCCGGCGGCCCGCAGGTTCTCGAATTCGGTGCTCCCGTCGGCTGCCTCAGGTCGCAGACTGTCGTCAGTCGCGACACCGAACCGCGCGAACTGGTGGTCGCCGAACACGTCGTCCGCGAACCAGTCGTAGCGGTCGTCGGCGTGTGCGACGTGGCAGTCGAAAATCGGTTCGTAGACGCCCTCGCGGTCGGACTCGACGCCCTTCCCGACGAGGCCGCCGGTCGCGAGCACGTACTGTTCGGCGGCGTTCGGGATGCGCGCGCCGTTCTTCTCGACGTACACCTGTTCGACGCGGTCGTCGCCGTCGTAATCGACGACCGGGTTCCCGGTCTCGATGCTGACGCCCGCGTCGTCGAGGGCGTCGAACAGCGCGTCCTCCAATCGGAGCCCCGGCAGCGAGGGCGGGCCCATCGGCACCTCGAAGACGGCCGCACCGAGGTCGTTCGCGAGCGCGTCACGGACGCCGGCCGCGTCGTCGTCGCCGAGAATCGCCGGGAAGCCCACGCGCTCCTCGCCGTCGAGTTCGGCCTTCACGCGCTCCGCGAGCGCTTCTCGAACTGGCCGGTCGCGGCCGTCGACGGTCACCGTGCCGTCCGTGTCGAGGAGTTTGGCGTACCGGGTGATTTTCGCGTCCGCACGGAGGTCGCCTGGGAACCGAATCGTCGCGCCGCGTACGCCGAACGGGACGCCGGCGGCGTCGAGGTGCGCGGTCGCCTGCGGCGCGTCGAAGTCCGGCATCGCCTCGAACCCCACTAGGAGCGTGTCGCGGTCGTCGCTGGCGACACCGGCGCTCGCGCCTGCCGGGTAGCGCGCGGTCGGCTTGACGGTCCCGCCGTGGGTCGGCAGCAGTGCGTTAGCGTCCGTGTGCGACCCCCGGTAGTGGGGCGCGGCGTCGTCGAACAGTTCCAGCGCCTCACGGACCGTCTCCACGCCGACGGTCCGGTAGGGGTGTGATTCCGGGAGGTCGGGAATCGCGTCGAAGGGGTCGACGAGCGGACCGTCCCCGTCGGGCGTGTAGCCGAGCACGTCCACGAGCCCGGAGGCGTGCCGGAGCGTGCTCTGCTTGTAGGAGACCAGCCGGGTGTCAGCGCCGGCGCGTGCCGCGGCGAGCGCGCTCGTGAGGCCCGCGAGCCCGCCGCCGACGACGAGCACGTCGGACTCAATTGCCACGGTTGTCCCCGTCCGTTCGCACTGCTTCGGGACCGCCGTCGAAGGCGGCGAAGTCCACGTCGTCGCCGTCCACGGGGTCGTTGTCGCGGTTCTGCGTGGTCGCGTGCAGCGCGTAGTTCAGCATCGCCTGCGAGAGCTGTTCGCCCCAGAGTGCGTGGCGCTGGCCCTTCCAGCGCTCCTGTAGGAGATCGTCCCACGCGCGGCGGGCGGTCGCTTCGTCGTAGCCGCCGTCGCCGTGGAGTTCGCTCGCCATGCGGTGCGCGCAGAAGCCGCCCTGACAGTTCCCCATTGACGCTCGTGTGCGGATGCGGACGGCGTTGAGGTCAGAGCCGGACTGCCCGATGGCGTCCTGGAGTTCGGCGCGCGTGACGCCCTCGCACTCGCAGACGACTGGATTCGGCTCCTCGGTGGCGAGCACGTCGTCGGCGCGCGAGCCGAGGCGTTCGACGCTACGCCGGCCGATTGGCGAGCGCAAGCCGAACTCGTCCATGTAGTCGCGGAGCACGGAGAACTCCTCGCTGCCCGGGAGGGGGACGTCCGCAGTCCGGCACTCGGCGTCGACGCCGAACCGCTCGCAGACGTGGTCGACGACCGACTCCGCCATCATGCGGTAGGTCGTGAATTTTCCGCCGACGACCGTCGTCATCCCGGGGAGGTCGTCGCGGTCGACGTGGTCCAGCAGGAAGAAGTCCCGCGTGATGTCCGTCGGGTCGTCGCTGGCCACGTCCGGGGGCTCGTACAGCGGCCGAACGCCCCAGAACGAGCGAATCGTCCGAGCCTCCGCGAGCATCGGCACGAGCTCGGCGAGCGTGTCGACGAGTTCGTCGACCTCCCACTGCTCCTCGGGGTAGTCCTCGGGGTCGTCGACCTCCACGTCGGTCGTGCCGAGGATGGCCGTCGTCTCGTGCGGGACGACGATGTCGGCGTCGCCCTTCGGCCGGCAGCGGTTGACGACGGTGTCGACCTGCCGGACGTTCGTCACGGTCATCACGCCCTTCGAGGGGCGGACGGCGACGTCCACGCCCGCCATGTCGCCGATGCGGCCCGCCCACGCGCCCGTCGCGTTGACCACATGGTCCGCGCGAATCTCCTCGATACCGCCTTCCGTCCCGTGGACGTGCTTGCCGGGGCCGGAGTCGTGTTCGACTTCGAGGCCGACGACCTCGCCGCCCTCGACTAGCACGTCCGTGACCGTGGAGTGCGTCTCGATGCGCGCGCCGTGTTCCTGCGCGCTGGCGGCGTTCGCTACCACTAGCCGGAACGGGTCGACTGCGCCGTCCGGCACGACAATCGCCTTCTCGACGTCCTTCGCGAGGTGGGGCTCCATCTCGCGGGCTTGTTCGCCGGAGATGACGTCCGCGGGGATGTCGCAGGCTTCGCAGCCGCGAAGTTTCTCCTGAAAGTACTGCTCGGAGTCCTCAGGGCGCTTGACGAAGAGGCCGCCGGTCTCCTCGACGCAGTGGCTCGCGATGTCCCGGAGCACGCGGTTCTCCGCGATGCACTCCCGCGCGCTCGCCTGGTCAGCGACGGCGTACCGGCCGCCGCTGTGGAGGAGGCCGTGCATCCGGCCGGTCGTGCCGTGCGTGAGGTTGCCCTGTTCGACGAGCGTCACGTCGAAGCCCCGCATCGCGAGGTCGCGAGCGACGCCGGTGCCCGTCGACCCGCCGCCGACGACGGCGATGTGTGGTACCGATGCCATCTGTGCTCGGGTTCGACACCCACACACTTTATTTTATCGTAGAATCCGACTTCACAGTAAATTTAGGCGCGTTCGGGTCGGTTCTCGGCGTGTGAGCACGCAGTCGCGAGCGTAAATCCCCAAATCCCACCGGACAAGGAACCAGGGTCAAGCCGGAGGAGACGCCGCTCGCGGCCGCGCGAACTATCTTTACCTCGAATTCCAGATCCACAGTAACATTTATTATAATCCATTCTTATTTACTGTCAGAGCGGCGGTGTCGGTAAACTAATCGGCCGCCACACGGAGCAACCAACCCATGCCAGACACCTACGTCGGCTCGATAGACCAGGGGACGACCGGAACCCGCTTCATGGTCTTCGACCACAGCGGGCAGGTCGTCGCGAACGCCTACGAACAGCACGAACAGATCTACCCCGAACCCGGCTGGGTCGAACACGACCCCGTCGAAATCTGGGAGAACACGAAGGCGGCCGTGACCGAGGGCCTCGACGCCGCCGGCCTCGATGCCTCGCAGTTGGAAGCGCTGGGCATCACGAACCAGCGCGAGACGACCGTCGTGTGGGACGCCGCCAGCGGCAAACCCGTCCACAACGCGCTCGTCTGGCAGGACCGCCGCACCACCGACCGCGTCGAGGAGCTCGAAGCGAACGGCACCGTCGAGGAGATTCGCGAGAAGACCGGCCTTGAAGCCGACGCGTACTTCTCCGCGACGAAGACCGAGTGGATTCTGGACAACGCCGAACCGCTAAAACTCCAGACCTCTCGCACCCAGAACCTCCGCGACCGCGCTCGCGAAGGCGAACTCTTGATGGGCACCATCGACGCGTGGCTCATTTACAACCTGACCGGGAACCACATCACGGACGTCTCGAACGCCTCCCGGACGATGCTGTACAACATCCGAGACCTGGAGTGGGACGACGACCTGCTCGCGGAGTTCGACGTCCCCGCCGAGATGCTGCCCGAGGTCCGGCCGTCCTCAGACGAGGGCCTCTACGGCCACACCGACCCGCACGGTTTCCTCGGGGCCGAGGTCCCCGTCGCGGGCGCGCTCGGCGACCAGCAGGCCGCGCTGTTCGGGCAGACGTGCTTCGACGAGGGCGACGCCAAGAACACCTACGGCACCGGCTCGTTCTACCTCATGAACACCGGCAACGAGGCCGTCGAGTCCGACCACGGCCTCCTCACCACCATCGGCTTCCAGCGCTCGGGCGAACCCGTCCAGTACGCGCTGGAGGGGTCCATCTTCGTAACGGGGGCCGCCATCGAGTGGCTCGAGGACGTCGACCTCATCAACAACGCCGCCCAGACCGCGGAGCTCGCGCGCTCGGCGGAATCGACTGACGGCGTCTACATGGTCCCGGCGTTCACGGGGCTCGGCGCACCCCACTGGGACGGGCGTGCTCGCGGGACTATCGTCGGGATGACCCGCGGCACCGAGAAGAAGCACATCGTCCGCGCGACCCTCGAATCCATCGCCTACCAGACCCGCGACATCGCGGAAGCGATGGAGGCCGACTCGGGCGTCGAGACCACGTCGCTGCGCGTGGACGGCGGCGCGGTGAAGAACAACTTCCTCTGCCAGCTCCAGTCGGACATCATCCAGACCAACATCGTGCGGCCGGAGGTCGACGAGACCACTGCGCTCGGGTCGGCGTACGCCGCCGGCCTCGCGGTCGGCTACTGGGACGATGTCGACGAACTGCGCTCGAACTGGCAAGTCAACCGGCAGTTCGAGCCCGAGATGGACGAACCGAAGGCCGACAAGATGTACGGCCGGTGGGACGACGCCGTCGACCGCTCGCTGGACTGGGCGCAGGAGGACTAACCCATGTACGGGATTCTCCAGATTCCGGTCGTCGGGATGGCAGTCGAGCCGTTCGTCGTCCTCCTGATTACGGCGCTGGCGGGTGGCGCGTTCGGTGCGGCGCTGGGCGCGCTCCCGTCGTTCATCTTCACGGGTTTCGTCGTCTTCCTCGGGGAAGGTATCGCGATTCTCGAACGGCAAATCGGCACCATCGAGGCGGTCCCGCAGGGCGAGATTGCGACCGGGCTCACGGGCGTCATCGGGTTCGGTGCCATCACGGGCCCGCACATCGCGTTCGCGGGCGGCGTCGCGGCGTCGGCGTACGCGGGCAAGAAGTATCCCGAGATGGCGCCCGACGGCTGGGACTACCACTTCGGGAAGAACATCTCGTACGCGTTCGGCACGAAACCCGACATCCTCGCGGTCGGCGCGGTGTTCGGCGCGCTCGGGATGCTCGTCGCGCGCGTCCTCGGCGGCCTCGGCGCGCCGACCGACGGCATCGCGGTGTCGGTCGTGCTGACCGCGCTGGTCGCGCGCGTCGTCTTCGGCTACCCGCTCCTCGGCCGCCCCGCGGGGTCGGGCTTCCTCGACATGACGCCGTTCGAGCGCGAGGAGAAGCGCGCCGCGACCGACGGCGGGACCGCGAGCGCGCGGCTGGCGACCGAGCCGTGGCTCCCCCACCAGTACCGCTGGTCGGGCGTCACCGCGATCGGGCTCGTCGGCGGCGTGCTCGCGGGCTACATCTGGCTGCAGACCGGGAGCATCTTCATGGGGTACGGCATCTCCGCGATGAGTCTCCTCTTCCTCCAGTTGGGCGTCGAGAAGATTCCGGTCACCCACCACATCACGCTGATGGGAGCGGTCGGCGCGGTCGTCGCGCTGCCCGTGTTCGGCAGCGAGGCCGCCGCGATACTCGCCGCCGGCGCACTCGGCGCGGGCAGTGGGCTCGTTGGAGAGGTCGCCCAGCGCGTGTTCTACTCGCACTCGGGCACCCACGTTGACCCGCCCGCGATAGCCATCGCTGTCGTGATGTTGGTCGTCGGCGTCCTCTACCTGCTGGGCGTCGTCCCGAACGCGGGGTACCTCGGCCTCTGAACCACACCAACCCCGGTCCTTTTTACTACGTGGTTGGTACCGTGGATAACGAACACTCCCCTACGCCATGGACATCGACGCGCGAATAAAACGGCGACAACGCCGGAACGACGGCCCCCGCCTCGTGCAGGACTACGAGGCGCTGGCGCCGGTCACGCACCTCGACGAGCCGTCGGACCGTGGTCCCGTGCTCGAACGGCTGCTGGACCACCTCGACCCGGTGTTCGACAGCCGCCTGCCGCCGAACGCGTACGTCCACGGGCCGTGCGGCTCCGGGAAGACCGCAATCGTCACTGCGCTGTTCGGCCACCTCGAACGGCTGTCCACGCAGACCCAGTCGGTCATCTACACGAGCACTCGCGCGGGCTCGCCTACCGCGCCGGGATTCGTCTACGTCGACGCCCGCGAGACGAGCAGCGAGTTCGCGTTCTACCACCACGTGCTCGACGCGCTCGTCGACGAGCGCGTCCCCGAGCACGGCATCGGCACCGAGGAGATTCGCGACCGCCTCCACGACCGCGTCGGGCAGTCGCGGGGCGGCGTCGTCGTTGGCGTCGACCACGTGGGCGCGCCGGATAGCACCGACACCGACCGCCTCGTCCAGTTGTTTGCGGGGCTGCCGAGCAACGCGAGTTGGCTCGTAATCGGTCGACAACCGCCCGAGGAGACGGAGCTCGCGGAGTACACGGCGACGACGATTCGAGTGGAACCCTATCGACGCCAAGTGCTCGTGGACGTGTTGATGACGCGCGCGTCGGAGGGGCTCGCCCAGCAGGCGCTCACGCACGACCTCGCGCGCCGCATCGCGGACTGGGCCGACGGGAACGCCCACGACGCGCTCGCTGCGCTGTTCGTCGCCACCGACCGTGCGAACCGCGCCGACCACGACCGGGTCATGCCCGAAGACATCGACGCGGCGATAGCCGAAGTGCCCGAGCCGTCGGTCTCGCTGGGGCGCGTGCTCGCGCTCCCCGAGAACAAGCAACTCGTGCTCCGGGAGCTGGTCGACCTCGACGCCGACGACCGAGACTCCGTAACCACGACGACGGACGCAATCAGCGCCGCCGTCGACCTCTCGGCGGGGACAGTCAAGCGCTACCTCTACGAGTTGGCCGAGAGCGGCATCGTCGAGCGCGTGCAGGCCGAGCAGCGCGCGGGGAAAGGACGACCGCCGAGCCGCGTGGAACTGCGGTTCCCGCCGACCGCGTTCCGCCGGCTGTACGACCTCCGGCAGTAGTACACGATGACAGGACCCATCGAACCAGGCGACCGCGTGCGCCTCGCGTACGTCGGCTGCTACGAGAACGGGAGCGTGTTCGCGACCTCGGACCCCGAGGTCGCCGCCGAACACGGACTACTGGAGGCACAGGGCAAGGAACGCGAGGAGTTCGAGCCGCTGTCGTTCACCGTCGGCCGCGGGGACGTCATCGAGGGGCTCGACGACGCCGTCGTCGGGATGGGCGCCGACGAGGAAGCCGAAGTGACGGTTCCCCCGGAGGCGGCGTACGGCGAACACGACCCCGAACGCGTGCGCGAGTACGACCCCGAGACGTTCGAGGGGATGGTCGGGCAGTTGCCGGAAGTCGGGCTCCACGTCGAAGCCGAGAACGGCCTCCACGGGGACGTGACCGCCGTCACCGGCGAGCACGTCGCGGTCGACTTCAACCACGAACTCGCGGGGAAGACGCTGATTTTCGACGTGCGCGTGCTCGCCGTCGACTGATTACTCGACGGCGCGGCGCTCGATTTCCGCGTCAAGCGCGCGCATGAACGGGTGGACGGTGTTCCCCATCAGGTAGACGGGGTGGCCGTGGTCGAGGCACGCGTCGAGCACCGACTCGGGAGCGGCGGTCTCGTGGTCGTGATAGATGACGTCGGCGGTCGTTCGCCGCGCGAACATCTTGGCGTGCGTGCCCGCGACGTGGACGCGGTCGACGAAGTCGTTGTCCGCGAGCCAATTTACGTAGTGGACGAACGCCGCGGTGCGGCCAGCGCGGTCGCGGCGCAGGAAGACGAACGGGGTAATTGTGGGGTTGGCGAGGCGCTCGACGAGGTGCTGGCGGAGCAGTTCCGTGGACTCGATGTCGTTCATCATCGCGCCGTTGCAGACGAGGCCGCCGCCTTCGAGGCGCGTCCACGACCAGCCGCCGCGGAGGTCGGTGATGTACGACTCCAGTTGGCCGGCGTCGAGCGGGTCAAGGCCGAGCACGCGCAGCGTCTCGTCGACGACGAACGCCGAGCGCGCGCCGAAGACGTCCCCGAAGGGGTGCTCGGTCCGGGGTTCTGCGACGGTGAAGTCGACGTTCTGCTCGCTGAACTCGTGGCGGAGGTAGTCGTTGATGGCGTCGTTGCGGTCGCCGCTGACGACGTGCGCGCCCTCCGGGACGGTGCGGGTGAACGCGCGGGCGATGTCGGGGAGCGTCGCGCCGAGCGTGGACTGGTGGTCGCGGCGGACGTTCACCAGCACGACGACGTGCGGGTCGAACAGCTCGTTGGCGAGCCGCGTGGTGTACTCGCGGATGCCCTGGTTCTCCGCGACGACGGCGTCGACGGGCCAGAACTCGCGGAGTTCGCGCTCGTTCTCGTAGAGGCGGACAACGCCGTCGCGCTCGAACTCGCTGGGTTCGAGGTTGTGATAGGAGATGTGCTCGTTACCCGTGACCTTCGCGTACGTCTCGAGGCCGCGGGCGACCAGCGCCTCGTTGAGCCACCGGACGACCGTCGACTTCCCGCGGACGCCCGAGACGGTCACCCGGCACGGGACGTCCTCGACGCGCTCGAAGTGCGAGCGGCCGCGGGTCACGAGGTCGACGGCTCGTCGCGCGGTGCCGGCGACGCGACCAGCGAGTCCCTCTCGGTCGCTCATCGGTCTTCGTCCTCCGTGGCGACCAACGGGGAGTCACTGACGTCCGCGTCCACCTGCGCGTCGGCGAACACGGACTCGCGGGCGAACGTCGCCGAGTCGGGTGTCGAGCGTTCGAGTCCGAGGACGTCCCGGACGGCGAGCACGATCAGGATAACGGCGATGGCAGCGTAGCCGACACCGAGCGGGTCGAGCCCGCTCGCGGGTACCTCCACGAACACCAGGAGGACGGCGTAGAAGACGACGAACAGCGCCGCGGAAAGGCGGATGCTGGCGGCGCGGTTCTTCGGCGCGACGCGGTGGAGGTTGTACGCGCCGATACCAGTGAACAGGCCGACGAAGAACAGCGTGATGCCCGGCGCGGGAACGGGCTGCGCCACGCCGATTGCCGCCACGTACACCAGCCCTGTGACGAGGCCGACCGCGAGGAGGTTCCGGCCGTACAGAAGCGACGACCAGTGGACGAGCGAGACGACGAAGAAGACGGCCGTCGCGCCGAGGGCGTACACGATTACGGCGTCGGCGTACCGGACGGTGAACACCGCCAGCAGCGGCACGAGGATGACGCCCGCGAGCCGGAGGTCGTAGCGCGCCCGGAGTACCTCGTAGACGACGACATCCGTAATCAGGACTGAGATGGCCAGCCAGCGGGGAACGACGTGCGGCGTGGGCTCGCCGACGGGCGTCAGGCCGAGCCACGAGGCGGCTTCGCTGGTCGGCAACAACAGGACGGGCGGGACACGCGGGTGGAAGATGCCGAGCGCGTAGACGACGGCGAGCCCGAACGCGACGAGGCCCACGTACACGGCGAGCATGCCAAGCAGGTCCGCGCGGCGGTCGCGGGGGTCGAGGCGCATCAGGTTGTACGCGGCGATGCCGGGGAAGATGCTCCCGACGATTTCCGCGTCGTAGTAGGTGACGTCGGAGACGAGAAACGTGAGGACGGCGGTAGTTACGATGGAGACGAGCGCCCCGACGACGACGCCGACGAGGAACACGCGCCGACCGTGATTGAGCGTGTACTCGCGCAGCAGCCAGAGCGAGCCCCACGCGGCAGCGGTCGCGACGACGAACACGACCGGCGAAATCGGTTCGCGGAACGTGTAGACGACCAGCAGCGGCAACACCATGACGCCGCCGAGTCGGTAGCCGCTGGACTGGGAGACGGCAGCGGTCACGCAGATACCGAGGACCATGATGGCGATTGCAGCGAGCATCGGCGACCCGTGTGACGGCTCTCACTACGCGGATTGCGAGTTCCACACGTCAATCTACCGGCCACCGGCCGAGTCGTCGGCTGATAGCGCGACACACGGCGCATCGCTTATCGTGCTCGCGGGCGACCTCGCGATATGGGCATCGAGGCGGCCGGGACCGTCCTGAAAGTCAGCCACCAGCACGGCACGGACACGACGAGTTCGTTCGACGTCGAGCGGCTGCTCTCAGTGGATGCGGCGGCGTACGGCGCAGTCTACGAATCCCGGAGCGTCGACCTAGACGGGCCGCCCGCGGACGCGGACGTGACAGTTACAGTGCAGAGCGCGGCGGGCTCGTACTCGGTGCCGGGTCGCATCGTCCGCGAACTGCGCCGCGTCAACCCCTGGGACCGCGAAGTCTGCGTCCGCATCCCGCGGGACAGTAATACGCCGTTCGACGACGCGCGGTTCCGCACAATTCTCGACGCCGGCGCCGACTGACGAGCCCAATCAGTCCAGCACCGCCCCGCAGTCCGGACACTCCTCGTCGACGACGGTCACCTGCGCGTCGCAGTGCGGACAGAACTCCAGCCAGCACGCGCGGTCTCCCATGGGCTCGCGTACCACGGCCACGGCCTTCAGCAGTTCGGAGGCGGAGCCCCCGGTCTCAAAGAGCGAGCGCTTCCGACTGGTCGGAAGCGCGAGGCGAGTAGGCCGGGGAGGAAGCCGACACTCACGACACAACCCACGAGCCAATAGCATCCCGACTCCCGAATTATTAAGTACCGTCGAACCAGAATCTGAAGTATGGAGGTCAGGCGTACCGCGCCGGTCAAACTCGTCGTGCCCGACGAGTACCGTGATGACCTCCACGAAACTGCCGAACAATTCCTCTACTGTGCGAACGAGGCCAGTGACTACTGCTGGGACAACACCAGCTACGAGAATTGCGTCACCTCGAACGTGAAAGGCCGGGATGCGCTGTACGATCGGCTCCGCGAGGAGACTGAGCTGACGGCAAATCTCGTCCAAGAAGCGATCCGGCGTGCTGTCCACGCCGTCGATAGCGGTGTTGACCGCTGGAAAAACGGCAAGCGGACGAACAAGCCGGAATTCACCTCCTGGAGTATGGTCTACGACAAGCGCAGTGCGACGTTCTACCGGAACAAAATCTCACTCTCCACGGTGGACGGGCGTATTGAGTGTGATTTCGAGCTGCCAGCAGACAGTCCAACCCCGTACGAGGAATATGTTCTTTCGGAAGAGTACGAATTTCGAACGAGTACACTCCAGTACGACCAAGCTAGCGACGAGTTCTACTTTCACGTTAAAACGCGGAAGGTAGACGAAGATGGGGAAGCTGTTGAGATTGAGGGGTCGGCCGATACCGGGCACCAGACAGTCCTCGGGATCGACCTTGGTGTCAACAGTCTCGCCGTCGCCAGCACGGGGACGTTCTGGAGTGGTGATGAGTACGACCACTGGATCCAGGAGTTCGAGAACCGTCGATCAGAAATGCAACAGCGTGGCACACAAGCCGCGCACAACGCTTTGCTTCGGCTTGGAAAGCGAGAGCGAGCATGGCGGAGACAGTACATCCACACGGTCGCCAACGAGCTTGTTGCCGAAGCGATCGAACATGATTGCGATGTGATCGTGTTTGAGGAGTTGACGGATATTCGAGAGCGACTCCCTCACGCGGACTGGCATCACATCTGGGCATTCCGCCGCCTCGTCGAGTACGTCAAATACAAAGCACCACAACGAGGGGTGGCGGTTGAACAGGTCGAGCCTGCCCACACGAGCCAGCGGTGTTCTCGGACTGATTGTGGGTTCACCCACGAAGACAACCGCGACGGCGAGCAGTTCCAGTGTCTGAAGTGCGGGTACGAAATCAACGCGGATTACAACGGCGCGAAAAACGTCGCGTTACGGTATCTGCGGAAGCGACACCACAGCCTGCGTTCCTCGCCCACGTCGGGGGGCGCAGACGCACCAGTAGACGTGCGTATACATGGTGGGACGTTGAACGGCAAGGGTCACCAGCCGATTGCTGGCGACTGATTGCCGGGAGTCCACATCAAAGCCCCACCCTCAACGAACTGAGGCGCGTAGCGCCGAGGGAGTAGGGTAGGGTAGTTTACTCCTGCCCGTGGATGGTCTCGTGGAACGCGACGACGAGCGCGGGCACGACGACCATGAAGATGTGTTCCTCGACGGGGATGCCGAGGACGTCGACGCCGGTGCGGAGTTGGATGGCGAACACGCCGATGGTGAGGGTGTACCAGTCCCAGAGATAGGCGATTGGATAGAGCGCCGCGACGGTGACGCCGGCACGCCGGAGCGCGCCCGCTCGATAGAGGAGGGCGAACGCGAGCGCGCCAAACGCGACCTCCGACGCGAGGTACGTGTACGGCCCGAAGACGGCACCGACGTCGGGGACGCCAGCAGGTAACACGGGGCACAGTACGCGTGCCAACACCAAAACTCTGGGATGGAGTCCGGGGTTCTGGAAGCCGCAACAAAGTTGAAGGCGTTGGTCCGTGACGTTCCACTCGAACGCCCATGGATATCTCTGACATCGCTACGAACGACTACATCGAGGTCGAAGCCGAACAACGGTTGGGGAAGGCTCGCTCTATCTTCGAGGAGGAGAACCCGAAAGGCATCATCGTCACCGAAGCCGGCCAGTACGAAGGCGTCCTCACGGAGCGCAAACTACTCGGCTCGCACATCGAGGACGACACGCGCATCTCCGGGCTCACGATGCCCGCGCCGAAAATCGACCGAACCGAGGACATCCGCGACACCGCGCGCATGCTCGTCGAGGGTGGCACGAAAATCGCGCCCGTCTTTGAGGCCGGCGAACTCTGGGGTATCATCACGGAGGACGCCATCCTCGAAGCCGTCCTCGACAGCCTCGACGCGCTCACGGTCGGCCAAATATTCAGCGAGAACGTCATCACCATCGAGGAAGACGACAACATGGGCACCGCCATCAACCGCCTCCGCGAGCACGGCATCTCGCGACTGCCGGTCGTCGACGAGGACGGCTTTCTCACGGGCGTCGTCACCGTCCACGACGTCGTCGACTTCGTGGTTCGGGACATCTCCAAGACCACGCGCGGCGACCGCAGCGGGGAAGTCGAACGCATGCTCGACCTCCCGGTCTACGACGTGATGTCCAGTCCCGTCGAGACGGTCTCCGTCGAGGACTCCGTCCAGGACGCCGTCGAGACGATGCTCGACAACGACTACTCCGGACTCGTCGTCACGCCCGCTGACGACGACCGCGTCGTCGGCGGCGTGCTCACCAAGACGGACGTGCTGCGCGCGCTCTCCTACACCGAGGAGGACCGCATGGACGTCCAGATTACGAACATCGAACTGCTGGACGCGCTCTCCCGCCAGGAGATTCAGGAGCGCATTCAGGAGGTCGCGAACAAGTACAGCGACATGAACGTCCACCACGCGCACGTTCGCCTCCACAAGCACAAGGAGAAACTCCGCGGCACCCCGCTCATCATGTGCCAGCTCCGCCTCCGGACCAACAAGGGCCAGATGGCGGGCACCGGCGAGGGCTACGGCGCGGACAACGCCTTCTACATGGCGCTGGACCTCCTCGAGCGCAACGTCCTCGAACACAAGGGCGTCGAGCGTGACGAGGAGTACAAGGGCCAGCTCCTCCGGAAGCTCAATCAGCTCTGAGACGCACTTTTTGCTGCGCTCGGCGCGCGTAGCGTGCCGTCGCTTGCAGAAAATTGCGGAAAAAGCACTCCTCCTTCGCGTCATTTCGTTCCGCTCAGTCGTCGGCCCGAGCGCTCACTGCGTTCACGCTCGTGAACGGCGTCGCTTGGGTCTTTCAGACCGCTCGCTCGCCGATGCTTGTACGGGACGTTTGAACGGGGAAGTCGAACGGTCAGTACTGGTCGCTTTCGACGCCCTCGATGCCCGTGTCCGTGATTTTGAAGCGCGTGTGCTCGCCCTCGGGCTTCGAGCGGTGTTTCTCGAGGGTGGCGCGGCGGTTGCCGCCGCGGAAGCGGTCGACGCGCATCACGACGCCCGTCCAGTGGTTGAGCGTGTGGCCGCCGAGCGGGCGGACGCGGTCGCTGTCGCTGTCGACGTCCGTGAACACCTGGTTCGTGACGACGACGGCGAGGTCGTGTTTGCGCGCCAGCGAGAGCAGGTGCGTAATCTGGTCGGCGACCCGGCGGAGCGCGTCGCCGCCGTCGTCGGCGTCGCGTTCGAGGCGGTAGAAGCCCGTCGCGGAGTCGAGAATGATGAGGTCCGCGCGTTCGGCGAAGTCCGCGGCGTCCCGGACGGCTTCGGCCTGCTCTTCGAAGTCGTGGGCGTCGGAGAGGATGATGCGACTGGAGGCGTCCTCGGGGTCGTCGGCGCGCGCGGTCAGCAGTTGGTCGAAGCGCTCGACGGAGAGTCCCTCGGTGTCGATGTAGACGGCTGTGCCGCCGTCGGCGGCGACTTCGACGGCGGTCGAGAGCGCGACGTTCGTCTTGCCCGCACCCGGGGGCCCGTAGACCTGCGTGACGGTGCCGCGTTCGACGCCGCCGCCGAGCAGGTCGTCAAGGCCGGCACAGCCCGTTGAGATGTGGGTGTCGTCGCTCACTATCCCTCGATTGGTTGTTCCCGGGCAAAAGACCCCCGGTGTGTCGGCTGCGCGGGGACACGTTGCGGGCAAGCGTTTTGCTGTCGGCGGCCGCACGTGCGGTCGTGATAGTCGTCGCGACGACGGACTTCGAAGTGTACCACGAGGTCGTCGAGGAGCTGCGGGACCGCGACGTGGCGTTCACGACGGTCGAACCGGGCGAGCCGCTGCCGGAGACGACGGACGTCGTCATCACCGCAGGGGAAGACATCGAGGCGGCGGTTCCGGTCGTGGTCGCGGACGCCGAGCGCGCCCGACAGACCGTCGAGGAGGCGCTCGTCTACCTGCGGGGCGGCGAGGGCCGGACCGTCGTCGGCGTCGACCCGGGGACGCGTCCCGGTATCGCGGTGTTGCGCGGCGGGATGGTCGTCTCGGCGTTCCAGGTGCCAATCGAGCGGGCGGCCGAAGTGGCGAGCGAGGAGGTTGCCGGGGAGGACGACGCCGTGGTGCGCGTGGGGGACGGCGCGCGACTGGAGGGCGCACGCATTATCGACGGCCTCGACGAGGTGCGCGTGGAACTCGTCGACGAGACGGGGACGACGCCGTTCCTCGGGTCGGGCGCGCGGGGCATGGGCGACGTGCTCGCGGCGGCGAACATCGCGCTGATGGCGGGCGAGGAAATCGAGGGACGGACCATCGAGCCCACGGAGGGCGAGATTCAGGTCATCAAGAGCCGGTCGCGCGAGGAGAGCGAGCAGAACCGGACCATCACGGAGGAACTCGCACGGAAGGTCGCACGGGGCAAACTCACGCTCGAGGAAGCGCTGGAGGCGCACCGCGAGGAGTGAGCAGCCGGTGGGACGCGGGCTCTGCTTTTCGAGTGTCGGGGTCGCGGCAGAACGGGCGGGAGACAGCACGCCTTTCTGCCCTCGTATGTTAGTAGTTGACAGCCACGGTGGGGTGTGGCGGAAAGTACTTCCGTTCCGACGCCAGATTCGCACACATCCGCCGTAGCCTCCAATCATGAACGAAGTCCAACTTGAGGTGGCGAAAGCCTACCCGAACGACTCGGGCAGGGGTATCGCTCGCCTCGACCCCGACACGCTCCTGCACCTGAAGCTCAGTCCGGGAGACATCATCGAGATCGAGGGTGCCGAGACGACCGCCGCGAAGGTCTGGCGCGCCGACCGGCAGGACTGGAACACCGACACCATCCGCATCGACGGGTTCACTCGGCAGAACGCCGACGTCGGCATCGGCGAACGCGTGAAGATCCGCAAGGCCGACGCCCAGAAGGCCGACCGGCTCGTGCTCGCGCCGCCAGAGGACGCCAGCGTCCAGTTCGGCAGCGACGCCGCCGGCATGGTCAAACGCCAGATTCTCAAGCGCCCCGTCGTCTCCCGCGACATCGTGCCGGTGATGTCGAGCACAAACCACCCGTTCATGCGCTCGCCGGGGCAGGCCATCCCGCTCATCGCCGTCGAGACCGAGCCGGAGGGCGTCTGCCTCATCACAGAGGACACGGACGTCGAACTCCGCGAGGAGCCCATCAGCGGCTTCGAGCGCACGGGCGGCGGCATCACCTACGAAGACATCGGCGGCCTCGAGAGTGAGATTCAGCGCGTCCGGGAGATGGTCGAACTCCCGATGAAACATCCCCAGATTTTCCAGAAGCTCGGCATCGAGCCACCACAGGGGGTGTTGCTTCACGGGCCGCCGGGCACCGGGAAGACGCTGCTCGCGAAGGCCGTCGCCAACGAGACGTCGGCGAGTTTCTTCTCCATCGCCGGCCCCGAGATTATCTCCAAGTACTACGGCGAGTCCGAACAGCAACTCCGGGAGATATTCGAGGACGCCAAAGACGACTCGCCGTCGATTATCTTCATCGACGAACTGGACTCTATCGCGCCCAAGCGCGAGGACGTCACGGGCGAAGTCGAGCGCCGCGTCGTCGCCCAACTGCTGACGATGATGGACGGCCTCGAAGGCCGCGGCCAAGTCATCGTCATCGCGGCGACCAACCGCGTCGACGCCGTCGACCCCGCGCTCCGCCGCCCCGGCCGCTTCGACCGCGAAATCGAAATCGGCGTCCCCGACGAGGTCGGCCGCGAGGAGATTCTGAAGATTCACACCCGCGGCATGCCCCTCAGCGACGACGTGAACCTCTCGTCGCTGGCCGACGACACTCACGGCTTCGTCGGCGCGGACATCGAGAGCCTCACCAAGGAGGCCGCGATGCGCGCGCTCCGGCGCTACCTCCCCGAAATCGACCTCGACGAGGAGGACATCCCGCCGAGCCTCATCGACCGCATGATCGTCAAGCGCAACGACTTCAAGGGCGCGCTCAACGAGGTCGAACCCTCCGCGATGCGGGAGGTCCTCGTCGAACTCCCGAAGCTCTCGTGGGACGACGTCGGCGGCCTCGACGAAGCGAAAAACGACATCAAGGAGGCCGTCGAGTGGCCGCTCAACCAGCCCGAGAAGTTCACCCGCATGGGCATCGACCCGCCCGCCGGCGTGCTCCTCTACGGGCCGCCGGGCACCGGGAAGACGCTGATGGCGAAAGCCGTCGCCAACGAGACCAACGCCAACTTCATCAGCGTCCGCGGCCCCCAGCTGCTCTCGAAGTGGGTCGGCGAGTCCGAGAAGGCAATCCGACAGACGTTCCGGAAGGCCCGCCAGGTCTCCCCGACGGTCATCTTCTTCGACGAGCTCGACAGCCTCGCGCCCGGCCGCGGCCAGGAAGTCGGAAACAACGTCTCCGAGCGTGTCGTCAACCAACTGCTCACGGAACTGGACGGCCTCGAAGAGATGGAGGAGGTGATGGTCATCGCTGCGACCAACCGCCCCGACATCATCGACCCCGCGCTCATCCGCTCGGGGCGCTTCGACCGCCTCGTCCAAGTCGGACAGCCCGACGTCGAGGGCCGCGAGCAGATTCTGAAAATCCACACCCAGGACATCCCGCTCGCACCCGACGTCAGCCTCCGCGAACTCGCCGAGGTCACTGACGGCTACGTCGGCAGCGACCTCGCGAACATCACCCGCGAAGCCGCCATCGAAGCGCTCCGCGAGGACGAAGACGCCGAAGAAGTCGAGATGCGTCACTTCCGCCGCGGCATGGAGGACGTCCGCCCCACCGTCACGGAAGACCTCATGGACTACTACGACCGCGTCGAAGAACAATTCAAAGGCAGTCAGAACCCCGAAACCCGCCGCGAGAGCGGTGGTCACATCGGGTTCCAGTGACATCCTCGCCCGCCCTTTAGGGCGGGGCTTCCACCACGGGTGGAATACCCAGATTGGCTGGGATTGAGGTTTCAAGACGTGTTCACGTCACCGGTCTCCGGGTTCGCCCCCGCCCCCTCCGTTGGCGGGCTAGATGAACCCTTGTCATCGGAAGCCCGCTTCTCAGACGGGAGTTCCTCACTCGATAACGTGTCTTCGTGGGCCTGCCACTGGCGCCCGCTCCACGGCGAGTCATCGCCCACCAATTTCACGGGCAGGCTCTCTCCCCACGGATTTAGCCGATTGGTTATGTTCGCTGCTGCGTTCAAATCCGCCTGATACTCCGACAGATTCTCCCTCTGCTTAAAAAGCGAAGCTCTCCCGAGCCCTTCCAAGCGGAGCGAGGAAGGACGATAAAAACTCCCTGCGCTCACTTCGTTCGCTCGCGAAGGAAACGTGCGGCGAAGCCGCACGTATGCTTCACACCAGCTGCGGCACAGCTACGCTGCGTGGCTGACCCGCTGGTAGACGCGGCCGAGTTCCTCCCTGACGACCTGTCGTTCGAGCACCGCGACGCCAGTGACGACGACGAGGAAGCCGACGGCAGTCGAGGGGGTGACGCCTTCTCCGAACAGAATCCACGCCGTGATGGCGGCGAAGATGGGGACGGCGTACGCGACAAGATTCGTGCGGACCGGGCCGATTCTCCGGATGAGGATGAAGAAGATGGGGTAGGCGACGGCCGTTGAGAGGACGCCCAAGACGAGCACCGCGTAGAGGATTGGCGTCGTGATGACGGCGGCGGCCGCCGACTCGCCGATGCCGACGCTCACCACGTGGAGGAGGAACGCGCCGAGCGCCATCGCCCACGCGGTCAGCGGAATGCTGTCGAGAGTGGCGTCCACGCGCCGCAGAAGCACGCTGCCGAGCGCGACCGAGGCCGCCGCGGCGAGCACGAGCAGCTGGCCGATTGTCGACCCGGATGTGAGTGTCTCCGGGGACGGCTGGACGATGATGGCGACGCCGACCAGTCCGACGGCGATGCCGAGGAGGCTGACCGCGTCGAGGCGCTGGTCGAGGAGGAAGAACGCGAACGCGGGTGCGAGCAGCGGGTTCAGGCCGTACATCACCGAGGCGGCGGCCGGCGTTATCGCCTGCTGGCCGAGGAAGAGGAAGCCGTTGTTCCCGGCGATGAGCGCGACCGCGCCGACGGTAATGCCGGCGTAGTCGGCGCGGCTCTGCGGGACCCACGTGTCGTAGCGCCACGCGATGAACACCAACAGGAGGGGGACGGCGACGTCGAACCGGAGCGCGGCGAAGAACACCGGCGGGAGCGCGTCCAGCCCGGTCTTGATGGCGACGAACGAGAACCCCCACAGGATAGCGAGCAGGACGAACAGCCCCGCGTGCAGGTAGCGAGCGGCGTTCATGGCGACGGAGTGCGTGCGGCAGACATTCGAGTGTGGTCGTGATACGACGCGGCCAAGGATAAGTGCGGCTGAACCGGAACGACGGCACGCGGGGCCGCCGGCCCGGTCACGTTCAGCAGCCGCTGCTCGGTGCGAGAAGACGGAGAGAGAAGTCGGGCGTTATTCGACGAGGACCGCGTTGACCTGACCGTCCTGGCCGGGACGGGAGGTGACGCGGGCGCGGCCGGCGTCCGTCTCGATGATGGCGCCCTTCGTGATGATGTTCCGGCGGGCGTAGTTCGGGTTCGCGCCGTTCTCGACGACGTCCTTGATGGTGGCGCGGACGGCACCGTCGTCGGTGGCGACGTTGGCGACGTTCGTGGAGAGTGCGCGGACCTTCTCGTTGTCGCCGCGCGCGTCGACGGTGCGGAAGCGCTGTTCGCCGACGGTCGTCTCCGTGGGCGAGCGGCCGGTCTTGGACTTCTTCTTCTTGCTCTGGGGACGGAGTCGCGCGCCGGTCTTCGAGCGCTTGGAGCGGCCTTGGTATTGCATACCCGGGAAGTGGCGCAGGACGTACTTGAAAGGCTCGGTTGGACGGGAATGACATCCTCCGCGCCGTGAACGGCGCGGTTTCCCCGGTGGGGTCTCGGCTATGCCGATTGAAGAATTCGCGCCAGGCTTCGGTGTTTGTTCGCCGGACAGTTTGGGCGGTCGAAGCGCCGAGAACACCTTTGTACTTGCCTTCGAGGCGGCCTGTATCGGCGTCCCAGACGTCGCCGTCGAAGCCGTCTTCGTTGTTGTAGCGCATGAGGCGCTGGTAATTGATCTCGTTCCAGAGCGCGGCAGAAGCGTCCAACAGGTCCCGTAGCACTTGCTCCCCGTCGTCAGAGAGCGGTCGAACGGCAAACGTGTTGGTACGCTTCATGCCACAGCTCTTTTTACGTCTGTAAGTCAAATAAGTCTTATTAGACATGACGACTGAAACGCCATTGACTTGCTACATCTGTGGTCGGACCAGCGACGACTGGATGACAGTTGATATGATTGGATTATTCGAGGACCAAGAGGCGGCCCGTGAACGTTTCAAAGAAAAGCATGACACAGAACCGGAAAGCTACCTGTTCGTCTGTCCAGGGTGTGAGGACGAAAACCCACACCACGCCGAGAATTGTTATGAGAAATACGGGGAGCACCAATGAGGCCAGCTATAGACATTTCGCACGGCTTGCACGGTCGTCTGAAAGATTACGCAGAAGTGAACGACCTGGAACTTTCAGAAGCCTATACAGAGGTGTTAGAAACCGGTCTAGAAGCGTTGGAGACTCAAGACCAGCAGTAACGTGGTAGTTTCTCACCTGAGCTTACGCGATTCACGCCCGCCGTAAACGGCGGGGATTCTCTCGTTGTACCAAGATAGCGGGTTTTACCCGCGTCGCCGCCGTCTCAGTTCCCATGAGCCTCCGGGTTGCGGTCGCCGCGCCGTTCAAACAGAAGGGCAAGCGCAGGATACCTGAACAGGCGTTCGTGGTGGCGTTGTCGCTGGACCGCGACTGGATGAGTCCCGATCAGGCCAAGCTCCTGCTGGATGTCGCGACCGGCGAGGGCCTCGTCAAACACGCGGACGGCGAGCTCGTCGCCCAGTTTGACCCCGAGGACGTCGAGATTCCCGACAACTTCGCACCGGATGCATCGCTGTTCCAGGAGCGGTCGGCGTTTGAGCGCGCGCTCGACGCTGTGGTCGATGCGGGTCACGATCGACAGGAGACGGTCGCCGCGGTGAACCAACTCCAGCAGGAACTCGGGGTGACGGCGGACGCGGCGGCGGTCGTGTACGCGCGTCGGCAGGGCGTCGACGTGGACGACGTGGCGGCGAAAGCACGCAGCGAATTGGAGGGCTAAGATGGTCGAGAACACCGAGACTGACGGTAAACGATTGGCGGAACTGTTGTCGAGTGAAGTGACCGGTCACGAGAACGCGCCGTACGACGCGCTCGCGGTGACGAACGCGGACCCGGACGTGGAGCCGACGACGGACGGCGTGCGCGCCTACGACGTCGAACGCGACGGCGAGCGGCTGGCGAGCGTCTACGTGCAGCCCGACCGGGCGCGAGTGGAGTTGTACGATGGGCTCGAAGCCGCCGAGCGGAAGGCCGAGGACGGCGACCTGCGGGCGCGGCCGGTCGGCGGGCAGCCGCCGCGGCTGCTCGTGTTCGTGACCACGGGTGCGGAAGTCAAGCGCGCGCTGGACGTGCTTGGCGCGGCGGCGGGAGCGACTTAGTCGGTCACCGCGGCGTACGCGAGTTCGGCGGCGCGCCAGAGCGCCACGAGCACCGCGACGGCGAGCGCGCCCAGCGAGAGGTACAGCCAGCCCATCACTGCGGCTGCGGGGGCGGCGACACCAAACTGGTCGTAGAGGAGTTCGGGGACGACGAACATCCCGGTCGCGGGCAGGACGAACGCGAGCACGGCGAGCACGCCCGCGAGTTTGAGGCCGGCGCGCTGTGCGGTCCGGAGGCCGCGCCCGGAGAGTAGCGCTGCGGCACCGAGCGCGGCGCCACCGATGGCGAACAGGAGGACTGCGAGCCCGATGGCGAGGCCGACCGGGAACCCCTCTTGGCCGAGCGCCGGCACGCCGATGGCGACGCCGAGCGCGACGAGCGCGACGCCGAGCACCGCGAGGAGGACGCGGACGACGGAGCGAGCGGAGGGCACGCGTAGACCCTGTGAGGGGTCCGACAAGTGTCTTGTTACGATTCCCGGAAAGCGAATCGCTTTTGCCGGTCTGCCGGGACGGCGACGTATGAACTTCTTCGACGACCTCGCGGCGCGTATCGAGGACGCCGACACCGTGGTCAGCGTCGGCCTCGACCCGGACCTCGACCGGCTCCCTGAAGAGGTGCGCGACCATGACCTGCCGCGGTGGGCGTTCAACCGCCGCATCATCGACGCGACTCACGAGCACGCGGCCGTGTTCAAGCCGAACGCGGCGTTCTACGAGGACGCGGACGGCTGGCGCGCGCTCCGCGAGACGGTCGCGTACGCCCACGGGAAGGACGTCCCCGTGCTGCTGGACGCCAAGCGCGCTGACATCGGGAATACGGCCCGCCAGTACGCCGACGTGCTGGAGTACGCGGACGCCATCACGGTCAACCCCTACCTCGGCGAGGACGCGCTTCAGCCGTTCCTCTCCCAGGAGGAGGCGGGCGTGTTCGTGCTCTGCCGGACGTCGAACCCGGGCGGGATGGACTTCCAACACCTCGAACTCGCGGCGTACGACCGCCGGCTCTACGAGCACGTCGCCGAGCGCGCCGCGGGCTGGAACGACGAGTACGACAACATCGGCCTCGTCGTCGGCGCGACCGCGCCCGAAGAGTTGGAGGAACTACGCGACCGCGTGCCCGAACTCCCGTTCCTCGTGCCGGGCGTGGGCGCGCAGGGCGGCGACGCGGAGGCCGCGGTCCAGTACGGGCTGAACGACGAGGGCGTCGGGCTCGTGAACTCCACGCGCGGCATCATCTTCGCCGGCGAAGACTCGCCCGAGTGGGCGCGTGCTGCGGGCGAGGCGGCGCGCCGGCTGAAGAAACGCCTGAACGAGCACCGATAGTCAGCGCGGTCCCGGGCCGGAGCCGGGGCCGCCACGAACCTCGGCGGCGCACTCTGTGCAGTAGCCTGTCGGGGGGTCGTAGTGGGCCTGGCAGACGAGCGCGCCACACCGGTCGCAGGTGAACTGTGCTTGCTCGCTCTCGCAAATCTGGCAGAGGCCGGTAACGCTCATGTCGTCGCGTTCGGCGCCGAACCCCAAGAGTGTGGGCCAACAGCCTTTACGTCCGCGCGACGAACTGGCGCGTAACCGTGAGGACCGACACGAGCATCGTCTGGGGGCTGGCGGGCACGTTCGGCATGCTCGGCGTCGTGTTCGGGATTCTGGGCGTCGTGTACAGCCCGGTCGCGCTCGGCGTCGCAGTGCCGTTCGCGCTCGCCGGCGGCGTGTTCTACCTGCACGCGTCGGGCCGACTCGCGGAGTTGGCGTTCCGCAAGCGCCGCGTCTCCCGCGAGCAGTACGAACGCGAGCAACGCCAACAAGCCCGCCAACACCAGGGCCGGGCGAGTGGGCGGAGCCGCGAACGTAACCGAGGACGTGCGGGGGCCGGGCGGACGAGCCAGCGACAGACCGCGGGCGGAGCAGCGGCGAGCGGGCCGCGCCGCGAGGACTACCGCGTGCTCGGCGTCGAACCCGGCGCGAGCGCCGAGGCGGTGCGGGCGGCGTACCGCGAGAAGGCGCGGGAACTCCACCCCGACCGGGGCGGCGACGAGGCCGAGTTCGCGCGCGTCAACGAGGCCTACGAGCGACTGAAAGACGACTAATCGGCGTCTCCGTACGTCTCCGGACCGATACCCGGGGAAGGCTTTTATTCGCTTCCCCCTAACCCGCTGGCATGGGCCGTGACCGTGCCCGCCTCGTTCGCGCGCTCGACCGCGGCGAAGAGGAGGGCGGCAGCGTCGAATTCAAGGAACGGTTCAGCCGCGACGTGCACCTCGCCGACGGCCGCATGGAGAGTCTCGCCGCGCAGCTGCGGCACCGCGTGCTCTCCGGCGACGGCGAGGCGGAGTACGTCCTCGGCGTCACCGACGACGGCGGCCTCGCGGGGGTGCCCCCGGAGACGTTCTCCGAGACGATGGACGTGCTGAGCCTGCTCGCCGAGGAGGCCGGCGCGCACATCGCGGACGTCCAGACGTGGAGTGTCGACAGCGTCCGCGACGGGGACGGCGACGCCGAAGAGGGTATCGTCGGCGTCGCGGTCGTCCGGGACGGCGCGTCGCTGGCACCCGACGACGACCACATCATCGTTGGGACGGCGGGCCACGTCGACCACGGGAAGTCGACGCTCGTCGGCAGCCTCGTCACGGGGGACTCCGACGACGGCGACGGTGACACTCGCGGCTTCCTCGACGTGCAGCCACACGAGGTCGAGCGCGGACTCTCGGCGGACCTCTCTTACGGTGTCTACGGCTTCGACGAGGACGGGCCGATGCGCGTGCGCAACCCCCACCGGAAGGACGAGCGCGCGGCCGTCGTGGAGAACGCCGACCGCGTGGTGTCGTTCGTGGACACCGTCGGCCACGAGCCGTGGCTCTCGACGACGATTCGGGGCTTGGTCGGGCAGAAACTCGACTACGGGCTGTTGACAGTCGCCGCCGACGACGGGCCGACGAAGACGACCCGCGAGCACATCGGCGTACTGCTGGCGACGGACCTGCCGACCATCGTCGCCGTCACGAAGACCGACCTCGTGGACGACGACCGCGTCGCCGAGGTCGAGCGCGAGGTCGAGCGCCTGCTCCGGAACGCGGGCCGCACCCCGCTCCCGGTGGACCGCCACGGGGTTGACGCCGCCATCGACGAAATCGGGGACAACGTCGTCCCCATCGTGCGCACGAGCGCGGTGACGATGGAGGGCCTGGACGTCCTCGACGAGTGCTTCGGGCGGCTCCCGAAGACGACCGCCGCGAGCGGGCCGTTCCGGATGTACATCGACCGTTCGTACGAGGTTACGGGCGTCGGTGCAGTCGCCTCTGGCACCGTGAAGTCCGGCACCGTGGAGGCGGGCGACGAACTCCTACTGGGGCCGTTCCCGAACGGCGACTTCCGCGAGGTGGAGGTGCGGTCCATCGAGATGCACTACCACCGCGTGGACCAGGCGCAGGCCGGTCGCATCGTTGGCATTGCCCTGAAGGGCGTTAGCGAGGCGGCCGTCGAGCGTGGGATGGTGCTGCTGCCGGCGGACGCCAAGCCCAGTCCCGTCAAGGAGTTCGAGGCCGAGGTGATGGTGTTGAACCACCCCACGCGAATCGACGCGGGCTACGAGCCCGTCGTCCACCTCGAGACTATCGGGGAGGCTGCGCGCTTCGAGCCGACGAACGGCCAGTTGCTTCCGGGCGACACGGGGGAGACGAGTGTCCGGTTCAAGTTCCGGCCGTACCTCGTCGAGGAGGGGCAGCGGTTCGTCTTCCGCGAGGGCGCGAGCAAGGGCGTCGGCACGGTGACCAGCGTCTCCGACTAACGGAACGTTCTCGGTGCCGGATTTCGAAGTCCGTTCATGGTCAGTCGCCGTACCCTCGAATTTCTCGTCGGCGTCGTCGCAGCCGCCACCGTCACTGGTGGCCTCTCGTTGTACGTGGCGACGCCGTACGCGCTCGCGGTCGGGCTGGCGGCGGGGACGCCGTCGCTGGTCCGGACGAGCGCGCGCCTCGACCGCGACGCCTACGACGCCGCGAAGTCCAGCACCGAGCAGGTCGTGGATGGCACAATCGCCGCCGGGTCGACGCTCGTCGTCGGCCTCGTCGCGGCGTACCTCGCGCTCTCGAACGGCTACGACGGCCCGATAGCGGCCGCGGCCGTCGCGGCGCTAGGTGTGCTCGCCGGACAGGTCGCGTTCTACGCGCGCAGCCGCGACTTCACCGAGTAATCAGTCCGCGCGGTATTCTCCGTCAGTACGCTCGGCGAGACCAAGCAGGACGGCCCAGTCGAGGCGGCGCTCGACGCGCTCGGTCCAGAACCCCTCCCAGTCCTGTCGTTTCGTGCGCTCCCAGCGTGGCACGCGCTCGCGGACGGCTTCGAAGATTGCGGCCGCGGACTGGAAGTCGTCGCCGAGCGCGTCCAGCACTTCGGGCGCGAGGAAGACGTTCTCGCGGAAGTTGCCGGCGAGCGCGTCGCGGTCGAGGTCGTCACGCACCCGCGCATACCCGAGGTCGGCCTCCTCGACGGCACCGAGCGCGCTCAGGAAGACGAGCCACGCCGACGCCTCCCCGCGGTCGTGGACGTCCGCGCGCTCGACGAGCCGCCGACAGCAGTCGTCCTCGGGCTCGGGGACCAGCGGCACCGCGTCGCGAACCTCGCGGACGCGGGTCAGCGACGCCGGCGCGGGCGGGACGGGTTTGCGCTGCATACCGGTGGCTCGGGCGCGGACGGCCTTGAGTTCGGCGACGTCGCGTCAAGAGGCGGCGGAGGTCGCTCCTGCCACCGTGTTTTTTGATTGTTCACACCTAACATAGGGATAGCACAGCCGGGAGCTGCACGCGCCGGAGTGCCGCATCTGGCCCCCAACAAATGGTCGACAGCACCCAGATATCGACGAGCAAGGCGATACAGCAGCGGACGGGCAAGACGTTCCACCTGGCGACGCGGCTCCTCCCCGAGCGCGTGCGCCACGCGACGTACGTCCTGTACGCGTTCTTCCGCGTCGCCGACGACGTCGTGGACACGACCGCGGACCGCGACCCAGCCGCCCAGCGCGCGGAACTGGAGGCGATTCGCGCGGCGGCACTCGGCGAGGACGTAGACGGGTCGCGCCTCGACGAAGAGACGGCGGAGGTGCTAGCGGCGTTCGCCGAACTCGCCGAGCGCTACGACGTCCCCGACGAGGACGTGGACACGTTCGTGGACGCGATGCTGACCGACCTCGAACAGACGCGATATGACACTCATGAGGACCTAGAGGCGTACATGCGAGGCTCGGCGGTCGCGGTCGGGAACATGATGGTCGCCATCATGGAGGTCGAGGACCCGGAGGTGGCGGCTCCGCACGCGGCGGCGCTCGCGGAGGCGTTCCAGTTGAGCAACTTCCTGCGGGACGTCAAGGAGGACGTCGACGACTACGACCGCGTCTACCTCCCCGGAGAGACGCGGCGCGAGCACGGCGTCACCGTCGAACAGTTGCGCCGCGCCGAAGTGACGACGGGGTTCCGGGACGCGATGCGCGCGGAGTTGGCGCGCACGGAGACGAAGTACCGGGAGGGAGTCGCGGGCATCAAGTACCTACCCGAGGACTGCCAATTCGCGGTGTTGCTGTCGGCGGTGCTGTACGCCGACCACCACCGCGAGATTCGGCGCCGGAACTACGACGTGCTCACGGAGACGCCGAGCCTCTCGACGACGCGGAAGCTCTGGCTGCTGGCGAAGACGCGGACGCTGTGGGCGTTCTACGAGGACCCCGAGTACGTGTTCTACCGCGTGAGCTGCATCGCGTCGTCGAGCGACCACCGGCGCGGCCACGGCGACCCCCACCCCGCGCCGTAGTTACAGGATTTCGAGGCGAAAGCCCATGGCTTCAGCCGTGGGAGGAAGCCGACACAACACTACGCAAACCACCAGACAACGCCATCCCGTAATCCAAACGCTTACACAATTCACCCATCACTAGTGTCGATGTGAGCGGGCGACCACAACGCACCAACGAGTACACCGCAGAGCCGGTCAGCGACCGGTATCGGCAGTGCTTGTTCGATTGGTTGTCTGCGCACGCGCCGTTGTGGAATCAACTCACGTATCGACGCCGCCACGCCTACTTCACCGAAAACGAAGACGTCTGGAATGTCGACTACGACGACCTCTACGATGAGTACGCACCCATCCTCGGCAAAGCCGCCTGCCAGCAACTCACCCGGAAAAACTCCGAAGCGTGGCGGTCGTTTTTCGGACTGCTCGACACCTACCACAGCGACGACCCGGCCGTCACCGAGAAACCCAGTCCGCCCGGATACTGGGGGAATCGCGACGATGGCTACGAACTGCACGGCCTCGTTCGCAACGACCTCTACACCCTCGACTGGGACGAGGATCGGAGTACGCTGGAGTTCGGCGTCGGCGACGTCCTTGAGGACCGCTACGACTTCGACTATCAGGAACGCCTCACGCTCGAAGTCCACGGGAATCCACAGTGGGATGGTGACGATTCGCGGTTGGAACTCGTCTACGACGAGGCTGCCGATACGCTTCGTGTCACGCATCCAGTTCGCATACAGCCAGACCGAGTACGAGACCAGCGACTGGACGCATATACTCATACACTCCAAGCGGAGAACACGACGCACTCAGCAGCCATCGACGTCGGCGCAAACAACACTCTCACCATCGTTACCTCCCAAGGTGACACCGCCGTCTATCACGCTCGTCCGCTATTCGAAAAGTTCCACCGGCACTCCAAGCAGATCGCCAAATTGCAGTCCAATCTCCCGGACGGTCAGTATACGAGCTGGCGGATTCAACGCCGATACGACGAACGTGGGCGGAAACGCGACCACGCTCGGGATGCTGCCGTCAAGCACGCCGCCGAATGGCTGCTGGAACGGAACATCACCACGGTGTACGTCGGGGATCTCACCGACGTGCTTGACGTGCACTGGAGTGCGTCAGTCAACGAGAAGACACACGCGTTCTGGAGTCACGGGCAACTCCTCGACCGCATCGAGCTCACGTTCGGGGATGTCGGCATTACAGTTGAATCGGTGAGCGAGGAGGATTCAAGCAGTCTCTGTCCCGAATGCGGCTCGAAGGATGTGAGTCGAAGCGGTGACGACTTCAGGTGCCACGAGTGCGGGTTGGACGCGCATGCGGACGTGGCTGGGGCGTGGAATCTGTTGCAGTCTGTGGTTGGGTCGATGGCTCGGCCTGCTGCCCTCGCGGCTGAACGCCCGAGGGACACACCCAACAACTCCCCCGCTGGGGAGCTTGACGGGGCGTACTGGGAGTGGAACGGACACAACTGGACACCCGCCAGTTTCCGGGAACAGTCGCGTCCACGTAACCAAACCAGCGTCAGCGAACCCGTAAGTTCACAGCCGGGGTAATCAACTGGTTGGATTACCCACGGAGGAATCCCACCGCTTTAGCGGTGGGAGGAAGTCAACGCGCGGGATTCCGCCGGAGCACGCTGAAGTCGAAGCGGTCGGTCTCGACGAGCGCGACGCCGAGCAGCCCCGCCGCCAGCGCGGGGACGAGTTGGCCGAACGCGAGGTTCACCGCACCCCACAGCAGCACGAAGCTCACGAGGTCGTCGAGGAAAAAGGGACACTGCGTGAGGCGGTCGCGGAGCGCGGCGCGGTCGAACCCCCAGTCGAGGACGGCGACGGAGACGGTCGCGGAGAGCACCCAGCCGAGGTAGTTCGACAGCGGGACGCCGTAGTACGCGCCGGCGGCGTCGTACGCCCAGAAGCCGAGCGCGACCGCGCCGGGGTCGAGGACGACGTCCATCCAGACGACGACCGCCGCGACCGCGGGCAGGCGGACGACCGCGCGGCGGGTGTGGCGGCCGAACAGCAGCAGGACGAGGAGGTAGCTGTTGACGACCAGCGGCAGGAAGAACACCGGGAGGCCGAGCGGGACGCTGCCGGCGAGCATCGGCCCGAGTTCGACGAGGTACTCGAAGTGGCCGTACGGCCAGCCGGTGGCGACGCCGACGAATTCGATGGCGAAGGCGTACGCGACGAGCGCGAGCACCGCTACCGCGGCCTTGCGGTCCGTCAGCGGGAGCAGGCCCGCAATCAGGGGGAGGCGCATCACGGCGACGCCCGCGAGCACGAGGTAGGGGTTGAACGCCAGCGGCTCGGGGAGCCACCCCCACGCGGAGGCGAGCAGGAGGACGGCCCCGACGATGGGGAACACGACGGCGATTTCGAAGCGGTGGCCGGCGACGAGTTCGTCGAGGCGGCGTTCGACGCGAGCGCGCGCTGAGGCTTCAGACATTTGTGAGCCTCCAGAGCGCGCCGATGGTGAGCGCGGCGCCGACGACCGTGTTCACGATTGGGAACCACCAGTACGCGCGGTCGACCGCGACGTCGCCGGCGACGATGCCGGCGACGAGGACGGGGTACGTGAGCAGGATTGTGCCGAGGCGCCAGTCCACGACGGCGAAGACGGCGGCAGACGCGAGCCAGCACGCCGCGCAGTAGGCGTACGTGCGGCGCTCGCCGAGTGCCGTAGCGGTAGTCGTGATGTTGGCTTCGCGGTCGGGCTCGATGTCCGGAATCGCGGAGAACGTGTGCATCCCCATCGCCCACAGCCAGCCGCCAGCGACTGCCAGTAGTGGGGGCTGCTGGCCCGCGACGGCGGCGTACGCGGCAGCGCCCGGGAGCACGTAGAGGCCGTTCGAGAGAGAGTCCAGCAGCGGCGTCGTCTTGAAGCGGAACGGCGGCGCGCTGTACTCCACGGAGAGGAGCGCCCACGCGACGAGCCACGGGTACGCAACCGCCGGCAGAAAGGCTGCAATCGGAACGAGTAGCAGCCCGGAGGCGACGACGACCGCCGAGACGGCGCGGCCGCCCCTGAACCGCGCTTCCTTGTCCGCCTTCTTCGGGTTCACTTCGTCGACGTCGCGGTCGAAGGCGTCGTTGACGCCGTAGAGGAAGACGTTCGCGGGCACGAGGAAGTACGCGAACAGCGCGACCGCGGGCAGCGAGAACAGGTCGGGGACGGTGTCGGCGGCGTACGCGACGCCGACGACGACGGGGCCGGCGAGGTAGAACCAGAACCGCGGCCGGGAGAGGACGAGGAGGTAGCGCAGCATTACGCGTCTTCGAGGACGTAGTCGGCGGTGATTTCGCCGCTGATGAGACACATCGGCACGCCGATGCCTGGAGTCGTGAACGCGCCCGTGAAGTAGAGGCCGTCGAGGGCCGTCGAGCGGTGGGGAGGCCGGAACAGCGACGTCTGCCGGAGCGTGTGCGCGAGGCCGAGCGCAGTACCCTGATAACTGTTGTAGCGCTCCGCGAACTCGGAGACGGAGAAGCGCTCCTCGACGACGATGCGGTCCCGGAGGTCGACGCCCGTGTTCTGTGCGATGTCGTCGAGCACGAGGTCGCGGTACTCGTCGCGGACCTCGGGGGTGTCGTCGAGGCCTGGCGCGACGGGGACGAGCGCGAACAGGTTGCTGTGGCCGTCGGGCGCGACCGCGTCGTCTGTCTTCGAGGGGACGCAGAGGTAGTACGCGGGGTCGTCGGGCCACGTGGGGTCGTCGAAAATCTGGCCGAAGTGCTCCTCCCAGTCCGAGGGGAGCACGAGCGTGTGGTGCGCGAGCGGGTCGACGTCGCCCTCCACGCCGAGATAGAGCAGGAACGCCGACGGTGCGTACGTCCGGGACTTCCAGTAGTCGGCGTCGTATTGGCGCTTCTCGGCCGGGAGGAGTTCCTGCTCGGTGTGGGCGTAGTCGGCGTCCGAGACCACGACGTCCGCGAGCACGTCCGTCTCGCCGCTCGTCTCGACCTTGAAGCCGCCGCGGTAGCCGTGAATCTTCGTGACCGGGTGGTCCGTGCGGAACTCCACGCCGAGTTCTTCGGCGAGTTCGGCGATGCCGTCGGCGACCCCGGACATGCCGCCCTCCGGGTAGTAGACGCCGAGGTTGAAGTCCACGTGACTCATCAGGTTGTAGAGCGCCGGGGTCGTGTTCGGTGCGCCGCCGAGGAACACCAGCGTGTACTGCATTATCTGCTGGAGTTTCGGGTGGTCGAAGTAGTTCTCGACGTGGTCCTGCATTGACCCGAGTAGAGTGAGGCCGCGGGCGTACTCCGCGAGGTCGGGGTCGAGCCAGTCCCGGACTCGGGGGCGGTCCTCATAGACGAAGTGCTCCATCCCCACCTCGTAGTTCTCCTTCGCTTGCGCGAGGTAGTCGTCGAGGCGGTCGCCCGCGCCGGGCTCGTAGGCGTCGAACACCTCCTTGACCTGCTCGCGGTCCGGCGTCACGTCGACCACGTCGCCGTCAGCGTTCACGTCGAGGCCGGGCGCGTCGCGACCCGGGCGGCGGCCGGCGTTGTCCTTGAAGAAGATGCGGTAGTGGGGGTCGAGGCGTTCCAGCGAGTAGTACTCAGAAGGTTCCCTGTCGAAGTCAGCGAAGAACCGCTCGAAGACGTCGGGCATCAGGTACCACGACGGCCCCATGTCGAAGGTGAAGCCGTCGCGTTCGAGCGCGCTCGCGCGCCCGCCGACCTGTTCGTTCTTCTCCACGACGGTGACGTCCGCGCCCGCGTCCGCGAGGTAACAGGCCGTCGAGAGGCCGCCGAAGCCCGCGCCGATTACGGCGACCGACTGACCCGACAGGGCGTTCATGCACGCAACGTTAGTCGCGTGGAAGATAAAACGACGCCCTCCGGCGGCTACGGCTGCAACGAGCCAGTTACGCGACGTCGAAGCCCTCGGCGAGCAGGTCCTCGTGGACGTCGCCGAGCGCGTACGTCGGGCCGCCTGTGACGTCGATGGTGACCTGCGCGGGGCCGAAGACGCCCTCGTCGACGGCACTGGCGTCCCAGTCGGCGTCCGCGAAGATGTCCGCGAATGGCTTCCCGTAGCGGTCGGCCGCCGAGGACGGCACCGCCTCGAACTCGTCGAAGTCCTCGGTGACGGTGAGGTGGACGCGGCCGCCGTACGCGAGCGCGTCGTTCGTGCGGCCGATGGCCGCTTCCTCGTCGCCCGCGACGGGCGCGACCGGTGCGCTGCCGGAAGCGGTGAGGACGTTCGTCGGGTCGTAGCCGAGTTCGAACAGCCGGAACAGCGCGAGTTCGGCGGCCCGTGACGCGGCTGTGACGCTGCCGGCGACGCTCGCGGTGCGGTACGCGGGCAGGTATACGCTCTCCGCGTTCACGTCCGCGAGTTCCGCGACCTGCTCGGCGGCGGCCTCGGTGGGGAACGCGTCGCTCTCCAGCGCGAGCACCGCGAATTCGAAGGCGTCGACGTAGTCGATGGCCTCGTACTCGCCCTCGCGGGCGACCAGCGCACGGGCGGGTCCGCTGCCGAGGCCCTCGTAGTCGTCGACGGTGAGCTCCCAGCCCGCCTTCTGCGCGCCCAGCAGGGCGACGGCGGGGCGGTCGCAGGCGAGTTCGACGTGCGGGAACGTCGCGCCCGCGACGTCGTCGACGCGCGTCTGTACGGTCGCCAAGCCCGCGGTCTGGAGTTCAGCCAGTAGCAGGCCGGCTTCGAGGCCGCCGCGGTGCTCCACGCCGAAGTCGATGACGGTCGCGCCGTTGTCCAACTCGAACGCGCCGATGTCCAGCTCCTCGGTGAATTCGAGGGCTTCGTCGGCGAGCTCCAGCGCCATCCGGTTGAGACTGTCCATGCCGCCGGATTCGGCGCCCCGACACAAGAGGTTTCTCAGTCCACCCGCGGTCAGCGGCGTCTCGGCCCACGGTCTGCACGCGCCTCAGTTCACGACCGCCCGCAGCACAGCGCCGAATCCCGCGAACACGAGCAGCGCGCCGCCGCCGAGAAGGAGCGCGACGGCGGGGACCGTGTTCGGTGCCGTGCATCCGCTCTCGGCGGTCGATTCGACGTCGCCAGCGGGCGGCGTCTCGTCGCACGTGGGTGGGTTGTCACCTAGAACGAGGCCGCCACCAATTGCCGCGAGTCCCAGAAGAGCGAGCACGAGGAGCGCGAGTGTCCCGGCGTGCATGTCCGAGTCGACGCCAGAATTCGGTAAGTGCCTTCGGGTGACTCAGTCGCGGTCGGAGCGCGCCTCGTGGCCGAGTTCGCGCTCGACGGCGTCGACCTTCTCGCGGGCGGTCTGGTCGCTCGTGCGCTTGTCGTCGATTTTCAGGAACGTGCTCACGCGGTCGCCCTTGACGGCCTTGTGGGCGGCGCCGACCGCGTCCAGCAGCGTGTCGACGTCCTCGGCTTCGATGACCGTGCCCATCGGGTTCGTCTCGTAGGTGACGTCGAAGTCGTCGAGCGCGGCGACGGCGTCCGCGACGTCGCTCGCCATGCTCTCTTCGGTGACCGGTGCGACGCTGAGGAGTGCGATGACTGTCACGGACGGTACTGCGTCGGGCCCGTACTTAGCGGCAGCGGCGCGGTCAGTCCTCGGCGTCGGTCGTATTGGGTGACTCGTAGTCCGCGCTCACGGGCGGGACGACCGACCAGAGGACGAACGACGCGACGAGGAAGATGGCGCCGAGGATGGCAACCGAGGTGATAGTCGTGAACATTCCCGCGAGGATGCCGCTGCCGACGCGGAACGGGATGCCCGCGACCTGCCGGAGCATGTTCACCGACGACAGCAGCGTGGCGCGGCTGACGGACTGCACCTGGTCGTTGATGTAGCGATTCTGGATGGGGCCCATCAGCGCGCCGCCGCCCTTCATGACGAAGAACATCGGGAACGCGAGTATCGCCCACATTCCGGCGAACACGTATGAGACGGCGATGAACGCGGGAATCAGCATCATCGCCTTACGGACACCGAGGAGTTCCTCGACGTCGCTAGCGTAGTCGCTGACGACTGCAGAGACGAGTGTGAACGCCGAGTATAGCAGTCCGAGGATGACGCCCTCGGTGAGCCCCCACGACTCCAGTGTCGGGCCGAACGACGCGCGCAACGACTCCTGGGCGATGGGCTGAATCCACATGTCCATCGTGAGGATGGCACCTGCGAACAGCGCGAGGTAGACGACGAACCACCGGAGGTCGGGCGCGCGCAACTGGTCGCGGATGACCGGGAGCGCATCCACGATGGTGAGTTCGTCGTCCTCGTCGTCGTCCAGGTCGCCTTCGTCGACGCCGTCGGCGTACATCCGGTTCTTCGGGAGGCGGAGCACGAAGACGAGGCTGAGCGCCGCGGCGGCGATGCCCGCGTAGAACGGGTAGAACCGGTCGATGGAGTAGAGCACGCCGCCGACGGGGATGGTGACGACCTGCACCCATCGCGAGAGCGCGCGCGAGCGCCCGGAGACGTGCGTGTACTTGTCCTCGACGTCGTGCTCTTTGAGCGTGTCGTAGAGCCACGCGCTCCCGCTGCCGGAGAGGAACGTCCCGCCGAACGACAGCATCACGAACGTGAACGTGAACCCGACGAAGTCGGTCGCCACGAGGTAGGACGCGTTCGAGACGAGCATCAGGAACCCACCGACAGCGAGGCTGTTCCGCCGGCCGATGCGGTCGCCGACGTAGCCCGTGGGAATCTCGCCGGCGACGACGACGATGGACTGGATGGTCGCGATAAGTCCAATTTGCGGGAGCGAGAGCCCGTTGAACAGGAGGAACAGAGTGTAGACGGGGTAGTGGAAGTTCGGCCGCGCGGTCGCCCGGTAGAGGTAGTACCGGCGGACGACCGCGGCCTTCGACAGGCGGCTCATGGGGGACAGCCGACTGTCATCCTAATCAGACATATAACCACCGAGACTGTGGTTATCAATCTCGAACCGACTCAGGGAGACGGGCCACCAACCCGGGAACCAGCACTTCCACCGTTCCCGAACCGACGACTTCGTGAAGCGAGTTACAGTCCAGTCGGTGATACGTTCGCCCGAACGGCGTGCAACGCAGAACCAGCGTTGAAGTGGCTCCCACGAGTCGGTCTACGTATGCCCGGTCGTGACAGCCGCTTCCCGCTCGTCGCCGCGCTCGCGTGCGTCCTCGGTATTGTCGGCTACTTCGTCTTCGGCTGGCGGTTCGGCGACGGCACCACTGATTCCATCGCGTTCGCCGTCGCACTTGTCGCCGTCGCGTTTGCGGTCGCCGCCACCGTCCGCGACAACCTGTAATCTGCCACAATCTTCTTTCCGGACACGGCCGACGACCCACGCATGGTACACCAGTTCAGCTGCCGAGACACCGGCCACGACTGCGCCTTCTTCCTCGAATCGGGCGACATCGACGAGCTCGTCCACCACGTCCAGGACCACGCCGAACGGAAACACGACCGCGAACTCTCCCGCGCGGATGTCGAAGACCACGTCACCGAAGTCCAGGGATAGGCGGCGACGAGTGTAAGGCCGACAGCGAGGAAGACGACTGCGACCGTCGGCTCCGTCACTCTCAAAGACGACTTCAGACCGTTCTAATTCTCAGTATCTTTATCCGGTTGCCAGGATGAGGTGCACGAAATGACGCTTCGTGAGGGGTTATCTGAGTATGCGGAACGCTCCTCGGGTCTGATCGAGGATTCGCCCCAGATGGACGAGGAGAACACCAAGCGGAAACTCATCGAGCCGCTAATCGACCTTCTCGGATGGGACATCCTCTCCTCGGCTGTCGAACTGGAGTATTCCGTCCAGATGGGGTCGACGACGAAACGGGTGGATTACGCGCTCAAGATAGATGGGACGCCAGTCGTCTTCGTCGAGGCGAAAGGGTGCGATACGCCGCTCGAACAGGGTCACGAGGAGCAACTCAAGAGTTACATGCGGCAGGTCGGAGTCGATTGGGGACTCCTCTCGAACGGGCGGGAGTTCAAGATATTCCGTCATCACGTTTCGAGCAACAGAGTCAACCTGGTTTCACTCTCGGAGTTCGATATTGAGGACGTGCCGGCCAATGAACATCCGCTCAAAGCCCTCTCACGTGAGTCTATCGACTCTGGCGAATCCCGGCAGATTGCGGAGAAAATCGAGGCGGTACAGAACGCAGTCAAATCGCTCCGAGAGAACAAGGAAGAACTCGCCGAGGATGTGACGGGTGTCGTTTCGGAGGTCGCCGGGAACGCAGTGTCACAGCAAGTCGAAGACGAAGCGAAGAGTTTCGTAGACGACCTGATTGCGACGTTAGAGGAGCAAGCACACCGGACGGAGGTAACTCGTAAGCGTTCCGGTGGTAGCGAGGAAGCCGGGGACGAAGAGTACGTGGTTCGGCTCACTCGGAACGGCGGAGAGGTCCATCGAGTCGTCGCGGACGTACAGTCTGAGGCGATGGCTGCACTAGTCAACTATCTAATTGGGGAGGAAGATCTACTAGACGAGATCGAGATTCCATACGTCCCTGGGACTGGTCGAGGCAGTCGTGCGCTCCTCAACGACAAACCTGAACATCTAGACGGGGAGAAAATGAAGAGAAAACAACGGGTATCTGGGGGCTACTATCTGTTCACACACCTCGGTTCAGATGAGAAGAAGCGGTACATCTCGGAACTACCAAACAAGGTCGGGCTGGAGTGTGAGTTCTCTGGCGGCTGGTGACTTAGCACGAAACTCCAATCGTGTCTATCCGAAAATCGGATAGCGACAGTCTTCAGTGATGGAATGTCACTATGGGAGACGCAGAAGTCTCTGGTGGGCGTAGTTACAGTAGAAGTGCGCTGGCTGGGATTTGAACCCAGGTTGTGACCATGGCAAGGTCACGTGATACCACTACACTACCAGCGCGCGTGCCTTCGTTCGCATTCGAACGAACGGCGGGGTCACATATAAATCCGTTCTTTGCGACCGACCGTGAGAGGCACCGACAGGCTGCCGCCCGCGTGGGGTTCGCGGGTCGCGTGCGCGTAGTGAAATATAGTAAGTCACCGATACGGCCGAGAGTGGGAACGTCTCGCACGCGATTCGGGCGGTAGACGGGCGTCAAACGGTCACACAGGGTGGAGGGGGAAACGCCACCCTTTTACAGGAGGGGTCGGTATCTACGCTACAGTCTCGTGACGAGACACGGACGCGACACGGCATGACACGCAGCGTACTCGTGCCGTCGTCCATCGTCCGGGAAGCCGAGGACAAACGCGAGGCAACTCGCAAGCTCGGTTACGTCGCCCGCGCGGCGGCGGTCTTCCGGATGGACCGGCTCGTCGTCTTCCCGGACGAAGACGGCGAACGGCACTGGGGCGGCGGGTTCGTCGAAACGGTGTTGCGGTACGCCGCAACGCCACCGTACCTCCGAAAGGAGGCCTTCGACACGCGCGACGAACTGGAGTACGCCGGTGTCCTGCCGCCGCTCCGTCTCTCGTCATGGACCGGCTCAGACTCGAGCGGGTCTGGGTCGTTACGACAGGGAATCGTGACCCAGGTCGGATCTGAAGGGCGCGTTCGGGTCAATTGCGGCATGCAACACCCAATCTCGCTCCAGACGCCTCCCGGTATGGAGGTCGAGGAGGGGGAGCGCGTGACCATCAGGGTCTCTTCGCGACGACCGGTCCGTGCGAAGCTGGTCGACGAACCCCTCCCGGGGTTCTCGGTCGAACGCACGGGCCTCGGTGACGCTCTCGACCGACCCGACGCGGGCGTTCGCATCGCCACCTCTCGCCACGGGACGCCGCTTGCCGCGGCCTCCCTCGAGGGGTACGTCGAACGTGCCGCCCGGGACGGACTGACCGTCGCCTTCGGTGCACCCAAGCGCGGGCTTCCGCCCATGCTCGGGCTCACCGGAGACGAGGTCAGCGAGGCGGTCGCCGACCCATCTACCGACGCACCCGCGCGATTCGACGCCTGGCTCAACACCATCCCGTCGCAGGGCAGCGAGGTTGTGCGAACTGAAGAAGCGATGTTCGCCTCCCTCGGCTGTCTGACGCTCACGGAGTGATACGATGCCACAGCCAAACCGACCACGCAAAGGCTCGATGGGGTTCAGTCCCCGCAAGCGCGCGGAGAGTGAAGTACCGCGCTTCAACTCGTGGCCCGAAGACGACGGCCAAGTTGGCCTTCAGGGCTTCGCTGGCTACAAAGCCGGCATGACCCACGTCGTCCTCGTCGACGACAAGGCGAACGCGCCGACGGAGGGCATGGAGACGACCGTGCCCGTCACCGTCGTCGAAACGCCGCCCATGCGGGCGGCGGCCGTCCGCCTCTACGAGGACACGCCGTACGGCAAGAAGCCGCTAACGGAAGTCTGGGCCGACGACACCCACGAGTCTCTCGACCGCGCGCTCTCCGTCCCGGAAACGGGCGGAGAGACAGACGAATTGACCGAAGCGCTCGAATCCGAAGACATCGCCGACGTCCGTGTGGTTACCCACACGGTGCCCGGCGAGCTTTCGAGCGTGCCGAAGAAGCAGCCCGACATCATGGAGACGCGCGTCGGCGGCGGCTCCCTCCAGGAGCGCGTCGACTTCGCCGCGGACCTCCTCGAGGACGGCGGCGCACACGAATTCGGCGACGTCTTCCGTGCCGGCGAATTCACCGACGTCGCCGGCGTCACGAAGGGCAAAGGGACCCAGGGGCCCGTCAAGCGCTGGGGCGTGCAGAAGCGGAAAGGCAAGCACGCCCGCCAGGGCTGGCGGCGCCGCATCGGGAACCTCGGACCGTGGAACCCCTCCCGGGTTCGCTCGACGGTCCCCCAGCTCGGGCAGACAGGCTACCACCAGCGCACCGAACTCAACAAGCGCGTCATCGACATCGGTGACGGCGACGACGAGGCCGTGAGTGCGGCCGGCGGCTTCCCGAATTACGGCGAAGTCGACGGCAACTACACGCTCGTCAAGGGCTCGGTGCCCGGTCCGGAGCAGCGCCTCGTGCGATTCCGCCCGGCCGTCCGGCCGAGCGAGTCGCCGCGCCTCGACCCCGAGGTGCGCTACGTGAGCACCGAATCTAACCAAGGATAACTATGCAGGCAACTGTACGCGACCTGAACGGCGACGACGCCGGGACGCTCGACCTGCCGGACGTGTTCTCGGAACCCGTCCGACCAGACCTCGTCAAGCGTGCCGTCCTCGCCGCTCAGGCCAACCGAACCCAGAAGCACGGCTCCGACGAGTACGCGGGCCTGCGCACTTCCGCCGAGTCCCACGGTAGCGGACGCGGCATGGCTCACGTCCCGAAGACGGAAGGCCGTGGCGCGCGCGTCCCGCAGACCGTCGGCGGTCGCAAAGCGCACCCGCCGAAAGCCGAGAAAGACCCGGGTCTCGACGTCAACGACAAGGAGCGGAAAGCGGCCGTCCGGAGCGCCATCGCGGCGACCACGGACGCCGACGTCGTCGCCGAGCGCGGTCACGCGTTCGACGACGACACCGAGCTCCCGCTGGTCGTCAGCGACGACTTCGAGGACCTCGTGAAGACCCAGGACGTCGTGGAGTTCCTGGAATCGGTCGGCGTCCACTCGGACGTCGAGCGCGCCGACGACGGACGCAACGTCCGCGCCGGCCAGGGGACGCTCCGCGGCCGGAAGTACCAGGAGCCCTCGTCGCTGCTGGTCGTGACCTCCAGCGAGACCGGGCCGTCGAAGGCGGCACGGAACCTCGCGGGCGTCGACGTCGCGACGGGCCGCGAAGTCAACGCAGAGGACCTCGCGCCGGGCGCCGAGCCCGGCCGACTGACCGTCTGGACGGAGAGCGCCGTCGAGGAGGTGGCCGACCGATGAGCGGCATCATCGACTACCCCATCGTGACGGAGAAGGCGATGGACGAGATGGACTTCCAGAACAAGCTCCAGTTCGTCGTCGACATCGACGCCGCCAAACCCGAGATTCGCGACGCCGTCGAAGAGCAGTACGATGTGACGGTCACGAACGTGAACACGCAGATCACGCCGGAAGCGAACAAGAAGGCGACCGTCACGCTGTCCGACGAGGACGACGCACAGGACGTCGCCTCCCGCATCGGGGTGTTCTGAACATGGGACGAAGAATTCAAGGCCAACGGCGCGGCCGCGGTACGTCGACGTTCCGCGCGCCGTCCCACCGGTACAAAGCAGAGCTCTCGCACCGCAAGACCGAGGAGACTGACGTGCTGGCCGGCGAGGTCGTCGACATCGAACACGACCCCGCCCGCAGCGCGCCGGTCGCGAACGTCCAATTCGAGGACGGCGACCAGCGCCTCGTGCTCGCCAGCGAGGGCGTCGCCGTCGGCGACACCCTCGAAGTCGGCATCTCGGCGTCCATCGAGGAGGGCAACACGCTGCCGCTCGGGGAGATTCCCGAGGGCGTGCCCATCTGTAACGTCGAGAGTCAGCCGGGCGACGGCGGCAAGTTCGCTCGCGCGAGCGGGGTCAACGCCGACCTCGTCACGCACGAGCGCGACGCCGCGGTCGTGCAGCTGCCCAGCGGCGAAGTCAAGCGACTCTCGCCGGACTGCCGCGCCACCATCGGCGTCGTCGCCGGTGGCGGTCGCACGGACAAGCCGTTCGTGAAGGCAGGCAACAAACACCACAAGATGAAGACCCGCGGCGGCAAGTGGCCCATCGTCCGTGGTGTTGCGATGAACGCCGTCGACCACCCGTTCGGTGGCGGCGGCCGCCAGCACCCCGGCCGACCGAAGAGCGTCTCCCGTAACGCGCCGCCGGGCCGGAAAGTCGGCGACATCGCCTCCAAGCGGACTGGCCGCGGAGGCAACAAGTAACCATGAGTACGGAATACCGAACCGGCCGCGAGGGTGAGTTCACCTACCGCGGCTACGACCTCGACGAACTCCAGGAGATGAGCCTGGACGAAGTCGCGGAACTGCTCCCCGCACGCCAGCGGCGAACCATCACCCGTGGGCTGTCCGACGACCACCAGAAGGTGCTCGAGGAAGCCCGCGAATCGACGCCCGAGGAGACGGCAAACGACCCCATCCGGACGCACCTGCGCGACATGCCGGTGCTGCCGGATTTCGTCGGGCTGACGTTCGCGGTGTACACCGGACAGGAGTTCGAACGCGTCGAGATTCAGCCCGAGATGATCGGGCACTACCTCGGCGAGTTCCAGCTCACACGAAACTCGGTCGAACACGGGCAGGCGGGCATCGGCGCGACCCGCTCCTCGAAGTTCGTGCCGCTCAAGTAAACTATGGGAATCAGCTACAGCGTGGACACCGACCCGGACGCCACCGCGAAAGCGATGCTCCGGGAGCGGCCCATCAGCCTGAAGCACAGCAAAGCCATCGCCCGCGAAGTCAAGGGCAAGACGGTCGCCGAGGCACGCGAGTACCTCGACGCCGTCATCAACGAGGAGCAGTCCGTGCCGTTCAAGCAGCACAACAGCGGCGTCGGTCACCGGAACGACATCGAAGGCTGGGACGCGGGACGGTACCCGGAGAAGGCCTCGAAGGACTTCCTGAAGCTCCTCGAGAACGTGGCAAACAACGCCGACCAGCAGGGCTTCGACGCGGACCAGATGGTCATCGAACACGTCGCCCCGCACAAGGTCGACGAGAGCCGCGGCCGCAAACCCCGTGCGATGGGGAAGGCGGACCCGTGGAACACGACCCTCTGTGATGTCGAACTCGTGGTCGTCGAACCCGACGCCGAGGAGGTGAGCGCGTAATGGCCGACGAGATGGAGTTCATCGAGCAGGGCCTCCAGCGCTCCCAAATCGACGAGTTCTTCGCCGAAGAGCTGGCGCGCGCCGGCTACGGCGGCATGGAACTCGCCCCGACCCCGATGGGCATGCAGATCGTCCTCAAGGCCGAGAAGCCCGGAATGGTCATCGGCAAGGGCGGGAAGAACATCCGGAAGATCACCACCCAGCTCGAGGAGCGATTCGACCTGGAGGACCCGCAGATCGACGTTCAGGAGGTCGACGAACCCGACCTGAACGCACAGATTGTCGCGGACCGCCTCGCGAACGCGCTCGAGCGTGGCTGGTACTTCCGCAAGGCCGGACACACGACCATCGACCGCATCATGGAAGCCGGCGCACTCGGCGCCGAAATCGTCCTGAGCGGGAAGGTCACCGGCAACCGTGGCCGCGTCGAGAAGTTCAACCGCGGCTACATCAAGCACAACGGCGAGCCCGCCGAGGAAATCGTCGACCACGGCAAAGGCGTCGCCGTGATGAAGCTCGGCACCATCGGCGTGAGTGTCAAAATCATTCCGCCGGAAGCGAAGCTCCCCGACGACTTCGAGATCCACGAGGACGCCGACATCGAGGACCTCATCGTCGAGGAAGAGGAAGCCAGCGAGGAGCTCGAAGAGCTGCTCGAAGGCGAAGGCGAGGAAATCGAGGCCGGTGGCCCCGAGGGCGAAGCGCCCGGCGAGGAAGCCACCACGGAAGCCGCCGACGACCTCGCGCAGGAAGAAATCGTCGAGGAGGAGCCCGAGGGCGGTGCGCGCCCCGAGCGCCACGACGAGGAAGGCAAGTCGTCGACCTCGCCGCCGGACTCCACGGACGCGGACGTCGAGGAGGACCTCGACGAACTCGCCGCCGATGTGGAAGCCGAGGCCGAGGACGTCGACACCGAGGACTTCGACGAGCTGGAGTCCGACGCGGAGGAGACCGCCGAAGAACTCCTCGAAGAGATGGAGACCGAAGAAGAGTCCGAGGAGGGTGAGGAATAATGGCGATTCTCCACACCGAAGAGATTCGGGACATGACCCCCGCGGAACGCGAAGCAGAGCTCGAAGACATCGAGACGGAGCTGCTGAACGCCAAGGCCGTCAAGGCCGCTGGCGGCGCCCCGGACAACCCGGGCCGCATCGGTGAACTCCGTCGTACCGTCGCGCGAATCAAGACGATTCAGCGCGAGGAAGGCGACCTCGAAGCAGCAGCGGAAACAGAGAGCGAATAAGATGACAGTGACGCCCGAGACCCTGCCACGGCACGAACTCGTCGGCCTGCACGCGCGGGTCGTCGAGTCGACGGACCCGTCGCGGGTCGGCATCGAGGGCGAGGTCGTCCGCGAGACGATGCGGACACTCGTCCTTGATACGGACTCGGGCGTCAAACAGGTCCCCAAGCGGGGGGCGAAATTCGAGTTCCGACTCACAGATGAAGCTGCGGTCTCCGCGAAGGAGACCGGGACCGCGTCTCAACCTGCAGGTGGCGAGAGCCAAACCACTGGCGAGGGCGTGGCCTACGTTACGGTGGATGGGGTCGATTTGCTCTCACGACCCGCTACACGCTCCGAAACCGGAGTTGATTCGAAATGGCGATAGGACTGAACGTAACAGAACCGGAAGGCACGTGCTCCCACGAGGACTGCCCGTTCCACGGAAATCTTTCCGTGCGCGGTCAGGTCATCGAGGGTGAAGTGGCTTCCACCGACATGGACAAGACCATCGTCGTCGAGCGCGAATACGACGTATTCGTGCCGAAGTACGACCGCTACATGAAGCGGCGGTCGCGCGTCCCGGCACACCAGCCGGACTGCCTCGACGTTGAGGTTGGCGACACGGTCAGTATCGCAGAAACCCGACCGCTCTCGAAGACCAAATCCCACGTGGTCGTCGAAGTCACCGACGGAGGTGACGCCTGATGGAAGCCATCAAGGCAGACGTCACGCAGGGTCTGGAGAAGGGCTCGCTCATCAACTGCGCAGACAACACTGGCGCACGCGAGCTCAAAATCACGAGTGTGAAGGGTTATCAAGGAACCAAGAACCGCCATCCGAAGGCCGGGCTGGGCGACACCATCACCGTTTCGGTGACCAAGGGGACGCCGGAGATGCGTCGCCAGGTCCTCGAAGCGGTCATCGTGCGCCAGCGCAAGCCCATTCGACGGCCGGACGGCACTCGCGTGAAGTTCGAGGACAACGCCGCGGTCATCATCGACGACCTCGGTGAGCCTCGCGGGACCGAAATCAAGGGTCCGATTTCGCGCGAAGTGGCGGAACGGTACGGTACCATCGCGAGTACCGCCACGATGATTGTATAGACATGAGCAAACAACCACACAAACAGCGAAACCGCACGGAGCGCGCGCCGCTTCACGAGCGACAGAAGCAGGTCCACGCGACGCTGTCCGACGACCTCCGCGAGGAGTACGACCAGCGACGCGTTCGCGTCAACGTCGGCGACACCGTCGAAGTGATGCGCGGCGACGACGCCGGCGAGACCGGCGAGGTCGTCGACGTCGACCTGCGCGACGAGACCGTCAGGGTCGAGGACGTAACCGTGGAGAAGGCCGACGGCGAGGAGCTGCCCAAGCCCCTCGACGCCAGCAACCTCCGCGTCACCGAACTCGACCTCGAAGACGACGTGCGCGCCGCGCGGCTCGAAGGTGACAACGAATGACGAACCACCAGAAGCGACTCTCGGTACCGAAATCCTGGCCGGTCGAGCGGAAGACGGAGACGTTCACCGCGAAGGCCGGGGCCGGTCCGCACGGCGAGTCGGGCGTACCGCTCGTCGTCGTGCTCCGGGACGTCTTGGGCTACGTCGACGACACCAGCGAAGCGCAGTACGCCATCAACACTGACGGCGTGCTCGTCAACGGTGGCTCGGTCGGCGACGTCAACCGCCCCATCGGGATGTTCGACATCCTGGCGTTCCCCGAGCGTGACGAACACTACCGGGTCTTCCCCGACGAAGGGGGCCGACTCGGTCTCACGCCCATCGACGCGGACGCGGCGGACAGCAAGCTCAGCAAGGTCGAGGACAAGACCACCGTCTCCGGCGGGCGAACCCAGCTGAACCTCCACGACGGCACGAACCTCATCGTCGAGGAGGACGTCTACAGCGGGGACGACTCCATCGTCGTGGACAACGAGTCCAACGACGTGGTCGCCCACTTCGAGTACGGCGAGGGCGCGCTAGTCACCGCAGTCGCGGGCCAGCACGCCGGCGACATCGGCCGCATCGACGAGATTTCGGTGCAGCCGGGCAGCGCCGACAACACCGTCTACGTGGAGACCGCCGACGGTAGCTTCGAGACGGTCGAACAGTACGTCGTCGTCATCGACGAACAGTTCGTCGAGGACGACGCCGACCTCCCGGGTGATGACGAATGAGCGAGACTGAAGCCGACTTCCACGAGATGCGCGAGCCGCGCATCGAGAAGGTCGTCGCCCACATGGGCGTCGGCCAGGGTGGTGTCGACCTCCAGAACGCCGAAGGCATCCTCGAGGAGATTACGGGCCAGCAGACGGTCCGGACCACCGCCAAGCGCACCGAGCCCGAGTTCGGTATCCGCGAGGGCGACCCGATCGGCGCGAAGGTCACGCTCCGCGGCGAGGACGCGTACGACTTCCTCGACCGCGCGCTCCCGAACGTCGACCTGGCTGAACGCCAGTTCGACGACACGGGGAACGTGAGCTTCGGCATCGAAGAGCACACCGACTTCCCGAGTCAGGAGTACGACCCCGACATCGGTATCTACGGCCTCGACGTGACCGTGAACCTCGTGCGCCCGGGTTACCGGGTCGCGAAGCGCGACCAGGTCAGCCGACAGATTCCGTCGAACCACCGACTCAACCCCGAGGACGCAGTCGCGTTCCTCGAATCGAACTTCGACGTGGAGGTCAACGAATGAGCGAGAGCGAACAAGCAGAAGAGACGGGCCAGACACACGAGTGTCGGCGCTGTGGCCGCGAACAGGGCCTTGTCGGCAAGTACGACATCTGGCTCTGTCGACAGTGCTTCCGGGAGATTGCCCGTTCGATGGGCTTCAAGAAGTACAGCTAACAATGACGGCAAACGATCCCCTGTCCGACGCAGTCTCCGGCATCGACAACGCCGAGAGCGTCGGGCACCTCACGCACACAGTAGAGCCCGCCTCCAACATGGTCGGCTCCGTCCTCGAGGTCTTCTACGACCGCGGGTACATCGACGGCTTCGAGTTCGTCGACGACGGGAAGGCCGGCAGGTTCGAGGTCGAACTGAAAGGTGCCATCAACGAGTGTGGCCCCGTGAACCCACGGTACTCCGTGGCAGCCGACGGTTACGAGAAGTGGGAGAAGCGCTATCTCCCCGCCCGTGACTACGGCGCGCTCGTCGTCACGACGAGCCACGGCATCATGAGTCACTACGAGGCCCGCGAGAAGGGCATCGGTGGCCAAGTGATCGCGTACGTATACTAATCATGGCACGAGTCGAAATCGAAATTCCGGACGACGTGACGGCGGAGGTCGACCACCTCGACCTCACCGTCGAAGGCCCCGAAGGGTCCGTGTCGCGCCGCCTCTGGTATCCGGACGTCAGCGTCTCCGTCGAGGACGACGCCGTCGTCGTGACCAGCGACGTCGACGACGCGAAGACGCTCTCGACGGTCGGTACCTTCGAGAGCCACGTGGAGAACATGTTCCACGGCGTCACCGAGGGCTGGGAGTACCAGCTCGAAGTGCACTACTCTCACTTCCCGATGCAGGTGGAAGTCGAGGGCGGCGAAGTCGTCATCCAGAACTTCCTCGGCGAGAAGGCTCCGCGACGGACGCCCGTTCGCGGTGACACCGAGGTCTCTGTCGATGGCGAGGAAGTGACGCTCAACGGCCCGAGTATCGAGGACGTCGGCCAGACGGCGGCCGACATCGAACAGCTCACGCGCGTCACCGACAAGGACACGCGCGTGTTCCAGGACGGCGTGTACATCGTCGATAAACCCACGAAGGGAGGTGCCTGATAGATGGCAGAAGAGAACAACGACACGCCACAGACGCTGGAAGACATCTCGGGCGTCGGCCCCTCGAAGGCGGAAGCGCTCCGCGAGGCCGGCTACGACACCGTTGAGGACATGCGGGCAGCGAGCCAGAGCGAACTCGCGGACGTCTCCGGCATCGGCAACGCGCTCGCCGCGCGTATCAAAGCCGACGTCGGCGGTCTCGAAGTCGAAGAGGAGACCGAAGCCGAAGTCGAGGAAGCCGCACCCGAAGAGGAAGAAGCAGCCGAAGAGGAAGTGGAGACGGAGCTCCGTCCCCGCGGCCTCACCGAGAAGACGCCGGAGCTCAGCGACGACGAGGAGCGCTTGTTGAACAAGCGCCGTCGCGAGGGCAAGCCGCAGTTCAACCGGCAGGACTACCACAAGAAGAAGCGGACGCCGAAGTCGTGGCGTCGCCCGAAGGGCACGCTGTCCAAGCAGCGCCGCGGCATCAAGGGGAAAGGCGACACCGTCGAAGCTGGCTTCCGGACGCCGGAAGCGATTCGCGGCAAGCACCCCAGTGGTTTCGAGGAAGTCCGCGTGCACAACACGGACGACCTCGACGGCATCGACCCGGACACGGAAGCAGCCCGCATCGCCTCGAAGGTTGGCGCACGCAAGCGCGAACGCATCGAGGAGCAGGCCGAAGAAGCGGGCATCCGCGTCCTGAATCCGACCTACGTCGAAGTGGAGGTTGACCAATGAGCGACCTGAGCGCACAGAAGCGACTCGCGGCCGACGTCCTCGACGTCGGGAAGAACCGCGTCTGGTTCGACCCCGAGGCGCAGGCCGAAATCGCGGACGCGATTACCCGAGAGGACATCCGCGAGCTCGTCGACGAAGGGACGATTGCGGCAGAGGAAAAGCACGGAAATTCGCGCGGTCGCGCACGCGAGCGCGACGAGAAGAAGGCCTACGGACACCAGAAGGGTCCCGGTTCCCGCAAAGGGAAGTCGGGCGCTCGTGAGAACGAGAAGCAGTCGTACATGGGCCGGATTCGCGCGCAGCGGCGGACGCTCCGGGAACTCCGCGACGAAGGGACGATTACCCAGAGTCAGTACCGGAAGCTGTACAACATGGCCAACGGTGGCGAGTTCGACAGCGTCCGACGCCTCGAGAAATACGTCGAAGAACACTACGGTGATAGCTAATGGCGACAGGACCACGATATAAGGTACCGATGCGGCGCCGCCGCGAGGTCCGGACCGACTACCATCAGAGGTTGCGCCTCCTGAAGTCAGGGAAACCTCGGCTCGTTGCTCGGAAGAGCAACAAGCACGTCACGGCGCAGCTGGTCGCGACCGGCCCCGACGGCGACGAAACGATCGCGAGTGCACACTCCAGCGACCTCGAAGAGTACGGCTGGGAGGCTCCCACGGGGAACCTGCCTGCAGCGTACCTGACGGGGCTGCTCGCCGGAGTGCACGCACAGGACACGGACGCGGACGAGGGCGTGCTCGACATCGGCCTCAATACCGCGACCCCGGGTTCGAAGGTGTTCGCAATTCAGGAGGGCGCAATCGACGCCGGCCTGGACGTTCCGCACAACGACACAGTCTTCGCGGACTGGTCGCGGACGCGCGGCGAACACATCGCGGAGTACGCTGAGTCTCTCGACGAGCCGCTGTACAGCGGCGAGTTCGACGCAACGGAGCTTCCCGAGCACTTCGACGAAGTGCGGGAGGCCATCTTGGAGGACAACGAATGAGCTACAACGACACCTGGGAACCGAAGACACGCCTGGGTCGCCTCGTCAAGGACGGCGACATCGATTCGATGTCCGACGCCCTCGACAGCGGACTCCCGCTCAAGGAGCCGGAGATCGTCGACAACCTGCTGCCGGGACTCGACGACGAAGTGCTGGACATCAACATGGTCCAGCGCATGACCGACTCCGGTCGACGCGTGAAGTTCCGCTGCGTTGTCGTCGTCGGCAACCGCGACGGCTACGTCGGCTACGCGGAAGGCCGCGACGACCAGGTTGGCGGCGCCATCCAGAAGGCGATCGAGGTCGCGAAACTGAACATCATCGACGTCTCCCGCGGCTGTGGGTCCTGGGAGTGTGGCTGTGGGCGCCCCCACACTGTCGCACTCAAGACGACTGGGCAGGCCGGGAGCGTCGAGGTCGAACTGATTCCCGCGCCGCGTGGCCTCGGCCTCGCGGGCGGCGAGACTGTGCGCCACGTCCTCGACCTCGCAGGTATCGAGGACGTGTGGACGCGCTCCTCGGGGAAGACCCGGACGACCGTGAATTTCGCGAAAGCGACGTTCAACGCGCTCCGGAAGACCGCGGAAGCCCGCGTCCCCCAGCATGCTCACGAGCAGCGTGAGGTGATCGAGTGATGCAGGCAGTCGTCCAACTGCGCGGCGAGGTCAACATCAGCGAAGACGTCGTCGACACGTTCGAGATGCTGAACATCCACAGCGTCAACCACTGCGCGCTCGTCCCCGAGACGGACGCGTACGAGGGGATGGTCGCGAAGGTCAACGACTTCGTCGCGTTCGGCGAACCGAGCGAGGCCGTGCTCGTCGACCTCATCGAAGCCCGCGGCGAGCCCGAGACGGGCTCCGCGGACATCGACGACGAGTGGGTCGCCGAGAACACCGAGTACGATGACGTCGCCGACCTCGCGGGCGCGCTCCTCGACGAGGAGACGACGCTCCGCAACGCCGGTCTGGCACCCGCGCTCCGTCTGCACCCGCCGCGTGGCGGCCACGACGGCATCAAGAAGCCGGTCAGTGACGGCGGCCAGCTCGGCAAACACACCACCGAGGAGATCGACGACCTCCTCACCGACATGCACTAACTATGACGAGCAAGAAACGACGACAGCGCGGCTCCCGTACGCACGGCGGCGGCACACACAAGAACCGGCGCGGTGCCGGTAATCGTGGTGGCCGCGGTCGGGCAGGTCGTAAGAAACACGAGCAACACAACTACGAGGACGTCGGCAAGTCCGGCTTCAAGCGCCCGGAGAAGACCGACCGTGACGTCCGCGAGGTCTCCGTCCAGAAGCTGGACGAGGACATCGCGCTGCTCGCCGCAGACGAGGTCGCCGAGGAGACGGAGTTCGGCTATCGCGTCGACGCCCGCGACGTCGCCGAGGACGGCTGGGAAGCCGACGTCGTGAAAGTGCTCGGTGGCGGACAGGTCCACGAACAGCTCGAAGTGACGGCGGACGCGTTCTCCGCAGGCGCCGTCGAACTCATCGAGAGCGAGGGCGGCGACGCCGTCGTCTCCGAGCGCGGTACCGAGGACAGCGAGGAGTAACCCATGGGATGGAAGGAGACTGCCGCACCGGTCCTCACGCGGATGCCCGCAGTCCAGCGTCCGGAAGGACACGTGCCGTTCCGCCGCAAGATGTACTGGACGGCCGGCGTGCTCGTCCTGTACTTCTTCCTGACGAACGTCACGCTCTGGGGGCTCGACACCGGCGCGAGTCAGGACCTCTTCGCACAGTTCCGAAGCCTGCTCGCCGGTGGCCAGGGTACAGTGCTCCAACTCGGCATCGGCCCCATCGTCACGGGGAGCATCGTGCTCCAACTGCTCGGCGGGGCGAACCTGCTGGGACTGGACACGAACGACCCCCGTGACCAGGCACTCTACCAGGGCCTCCAGAAGCTGCTGGTCATCGTGATGGTGTTCCTGACGGGCATCCCGATGGTGTTCTTCGGGAACTTCCTGCAGCCTAGCGCAGCGGTCGCGCAGAGCCTCGGCATCGGCTCGCTGGGCGTGCAGGTGCTGTTGTTCGCCCAGATTGCCGCCGGTGGCATTCTCCTGTTGTTCATGGACGAGGTCATCTCGAAGTGGGGCGTCGGCTCCGGTATCGGCCTGTTCATCGTGGCAGGCGTGAGCCAGAGCCTCGTCGGCGGGTTCATCTTCTGGGAGGGGCAGTTCCCGAACCAGGGGCTGCTCCCGAATTGGGTCGACCTGGCACTGGGCAACGTCTCGAACATCCCACCGATGCTCTCGGTCGACGGGCTGTCGTTCCTGCTCATCCAGGGCGGCATCCTCGGGTTGTTCACGACGCTGCTCATCTACGTCACCGTCGTGTACGCCGAGAGCGTTCGCGTCGAGATTCCGTTGAGCCACGCACGCGTGAAGGGCGCGCGCGGTCGGTTCCCCGTGAAGCTCATCTACGCGAGCGTCCTGCCGATGATCCTCGTTCGTGCGCTGCAGGCGAACATCCAATTCATCGGGCAGATTCTGAACTCAACGACGAACCTCCCATCCTGGCTGGGTGTCTACTCGGACGGCACCGCCATCGGCGGGCTGTTCTACTACCTCTCGCCGGTGTACAACCGCGAGAGCTGGATGTGGTGGCTGGGCGGCACGCCCGCGACCATCGAGCCCTGGCAGATCATGGTTCGCATCGGGGTCGACCTGACGTTCATGATCGTCGGCGGCGCCATCTTCGCCATCTTCTGGGTGGAGACGACGGACATGGGCCCGAAGGCCACCGCGAAACAGATTCAGAACTCGGGGATGCAGATTCCCGGGTTCCGGAAGAACCTCGGGGTCATCGAGAAGGTCCTCGAACGGTACATCCCGCAGGTGACCGTGCTCGGCGGCGCGCTCGTCGGGCTGCTCGCCGTCATGGCGAACATGCTCGGCACCATCGGGAACGTCACCGGGACGGGCCTGCTACTGACGATATCCATCACGTACAAGCTCTACGAAGAGATCGCCGAAGAGCAGATGATGGAGATGCACCCGATGATGCGGGACATGTTCGGCGGCGGCGACTAACCTCGCGCCGAACGCTGGGTGGACGGCCCACCGGCTCTCGCATCGACCGCGACGCAACAACCACACTTTCTTCGCGTGCTACGCTGGACAGCGACAGCGACGAATCGAGAAGAGCCTGCAGCGTCAGTAGACGAGTTCCGGGTCGCTCTCGACGGCGTACAGCGTGCGCGCCGCGACGTTGACGGCGTGGTCGGCGACGCGTTCGACGTCCCGAATCGTCAACAACAGCCGGGAGACGTCGTCCATCAGCGCTTCGGTCTGCCAGGGGTCGTCGCCGGCTTCGCGTTCGATGAGGTCACGGACGACGCGCTCGCTGGCGGCCTGACAGAGCGCGTCGATGTCGTCGTCGCGCTCGGAGATATCGTAGCAGGCGTCGGTGTCGCTGTCGGCGTACGCGTCGAGAGCGTCCGCGACGAGGTCGCCGGCGTCCCGGCCGACGTCGACGACGTCCACGTCTACGCGGCGGGCATCGTCGGTGGCGAGCGCGTACCGGCCGAAGTTCGTCGCGAGGTCGCCGACGCGCTCGAGGTCGGTGAGAATTTTGAACGACGCGGCGACGAACCGGAGGTCGCCGGCGACGGGCTGCTGGAGCGCGAACAGGTCGATGCACTCGCTCTCCAGGGCGAGGTAGCGCTCGTTGACCTCGTCGTCGCCGCGGATGACAGCTCGCGCAAGGTCGTCGTCGCCGTGTTCGAGCGCGTCGAGGCCGTCGTCGAGGCGACCCAACACGAGGTCGCCCATCTCGGAGACGCTAGCACGGAGGTCGTCGAGGGACTGCTGGAACTCCTCGCGTGGCAACGTAATCACCCGAACTTGCCGGTAATGTAGTCCTCGACGCGCTGGCTCTCGGGGTTCTCGAATATCTGGTCGGTGTCGCCGTACTCCACGAGCTCGCCGCCCGTGAGGAAGACCGCGGTCTGGTCGCTGATGCGGGCGGCCTGCTGCATGTTGTGGGTGACGACGACGACGGTGTAGTCCTCGGCGAGCTCCTCGATGAGGTCCTCGATTTTCGCGGTCGCAATCGGGTCGAGGGCCGACGCGGGTTCGTCCATCAGGATGACGTCCGGGTCGACGGCGAGCGCGCGGGCGATACAGAGCCGCTGTTGCTGGCCGCCCGAGAGCCCGAGCGCGTTGTCGTCGAGACGGTCTTCGACCTCGTCCCACAGCGCCGCGCGCCTGAGTGCGCGCTCGACGAGGTCGGCTTCCTGCTCGCGGTCGTCCCGGCCGAGCACGCGCGCGAGCAGACCGGTGTCGAGGTCGCCGTGCTTGCGGGGGCCGTAGGAGATGTTGTCCCGGATGGACTTCGGGAACGGGTTGGGCTCCTGGAATACCATGCCGATGCGCTTGCGGAGTTCCACGAGGTTCACGCCGTCGGTGTAAATCTCCTCGTCGTCGAGCTGCACCGACCCGTCGATTCGGGCGCTCTTCACGCGGTCGTTCATGCGGTTCAGACACCGCAGGAACGTCGACTTCCCGCAGCCGGAGGGACCGATCAGTGCAGTGACGCTCTCCTCGGGGACGTCCAGGGAGATGCTCTGGAGCGCTTGCTCGTCCCCGTAGTAGACGTCGAGGTCCTCGACGGCGAGTTTGGCGTCGCCGGCGAAGTCGTACTCGGTCCACTCCTCGCGGACGCGCTCGTCGCTCTCGCCAGTAGTGGTCAGTTGCTGTGCGGGCTCGCTGGGTTCGTGGACTGCTTCGGTGTTACTCATGGTGTAGCTTCCTCCGGAAGTAGAGGCGGCTGCCGACGCCGATTGCGTAGAGACCGAGGACGACGCACAGTAGGACGAGCGCGGTCCCCCAGCCGAACTCGGTGTTGGTGAAAATCTCCTTGGGGAACACGCCCGCAGTTATCGTCGAGTAGAGCTGGTAGGGGAGCGCGCTCGCGGGCGACAGCAGCGCGTCGTTGGTGACGAACGGCGGCTGAGTGCTGAACTGGAAGCTCCCGAGGACGTTCGGGTAGCTGCTGGGGTACGGCGACCCGCCGAACACCAACAGCAGGGGCGCAGTCTCGCCGGCGATGCGACCGACGCCGAGGATGACGCCGGTGATGGTGCCGGGCATCGCAGCCGGGAGCACGACGCTACGGATTGTCTCCCACTTCGTCACGCCGAGCGCGGCGCTGGCGTCGCGGTGCTCGTCGGGGACCGCGAGGATGGCTTCGCGGCTCGTGATGAGCACGAGCGGCAACAGCATGAAGCCGAGCACGAGCTGGCCGACGAAGATGGAGTTCCCGCCGCTGATGCGCGGAACGAGGAACGCCAGGCCGAACAGCCCGAACACGATGCTCGGGGTGCTCCAGAGGCCGTTGGTCGCGACCTCGACGACCTGCGTGAACCGGCCGCGTTCGGCGTACTCGGTGAGGAAGACGGCAGCCCCGATGCCGAGCGGAACGGCAAACAGGACTGCGCCGAACACGAGCCACAGCGTCCCCATCACGGCAGGGAGGACGCCGGGCACCTCCACGAAGAGGCCGCCGGTCTGGTTCATCAGGAACGGGAACTCCGCCCACGGCACGCTGCCGACGAACGGGAGCGTGAGGTGGCCGCCCGTCAGGCTCGTGCGCGTGAGCATGGTTTCGAGCCCGTTCTTGACGATGAACGCGACGAGGAGCGCGAGCACGCCGAGCATGGCGAAGACGACCGAGCCGACGAGGTAGTACGCGCCAGACTGACGGCCCTCTGCGCCGAAGCCCTCCCTGGCTTTCGCGGCGCTCCACGCGCTCAACAGCGCGCCGAAGACCACGAGCAGCGGCACGAGTTCGCTCCCGGGGAACACCGCCGACGACCACGACGGCGACCACGTCCAGCCGGCGTTGATACCGCCGACGACGACGTAGCCGCCGAGCAGTACGAGAATCGCGGCGACGGGGAGCGTCGACCCGACGTCCTCGCGCGGGAGCACCGACACGAGGAGGCCGACGATACCGAACCCGGCGGCGACGGGGAGCCACATCGCGAGCGCGTTCCCGAGTAGTCGCGTGGCGACGAGGCCGCCGAGGACCGCCCAGAGCAGGCCGAAGACGAAGCCGACCGGGAGGCCAGCGCTCGACGACGGCGTGCTCTCGAAGTATTCGAGCCGGGAGCCGACGCCGACGACGGTGAGGCCGACGCCGGCTGCGACGAGCGCAACACCGAGGAGCTTCAGCACGTGGACGCCGGCGACGAGTGCGGTCTCGTCGACCCACTGGAAGAGCACGAGCCACGACGCGAAGAACGCCAGCGCGGACGCGGCGAGCACGCCGCGGGCGACGAGGACGCTGGTCGTCGAGTCGCCGGCGACGAGGCGGTTGCGCGTGACGCTGCTCATCAGCGCTCACCCCCGAGCTTCTGGTGCATCCGCCACTCGACGTACTGTGAGCCAACGCTCAACATCATCACCATCGCGAACAGCACGACGCCGCCCGCGAACAGCGCGCTCATGTGTAGGCCGCTGGCGTTCCCCCCTTCGAAGGCGATGACCGTCGTGAGCGTCTCGCCGTAGTTCGAGAACACGTCAAACACCGGCGACGGAAACCCCTTCGTGTGCGTGAGCATCACGGTCGCGGCCATCGTCTCACCCATCGCACGGCCGACGCCGAGCAGAACGCCCGCCGAGACCCCGGACAGGCCCGCGGGGATGGTGACGCTCTTGGTGGTCTGCCACGGTGTCGACCCCATCGCGAGCGCGCCGCTCTTGATGGACTCGGGGACGGCGTTCAGCGCGTCCTCGGCGACGGTGACGACCGTCGGGAGCGCCATGATGCCGATCATCAGGCCGGCCGCGAAGTACGTCCCAAGCGTCGGCGTCCGAAACTCCTCGTAGAAGTACTGGTTGAGGATAGTGAGGCCGATGAACCCGTACGTAATCGAGGGGATGCCGGCCATCAGCTCGATGCCGGGTTTGACCACTTCGCGGACGCGCCGCGGCGCGATTTCGCTGACGAACACGGCACCCGCGATGCCAATCGGCGCCGCGACGAGCGTCGCGATGACGGTCGTCACGGCGGTCCCGACCATCATCGGCGTCAGTGAGTAGACGCCGCCCTGGTTGGACGTCCACAGCGGTTGTTCGATTCGCGTGAGGACGTCGAGGCCCATGTGGGCGACGATGGGTTCGGACCGAATCAGCAGGAACGCGATGATGAGCGAGAGTATCGACACTGTCGCGACGGTCGTCAGGAACGTCAGTGCCTTCGCGGCCTCGGCCTGGTAGCGATACCATCCGAACCCCATCACGACGAGAAAGGCGAGGACGGGGAGGACTGTCCACGCCGAGGCGACGAGGAACAGCACGAACGTCACGAACACGGACGCGAAGATGGCACCGTGCATCGCGATGGCGCCGTCCTGCGTCCGGGACCGGTAGTTGTGCGCCCACTGTCTGGTCGCTTCGACGCGCTGAGTCACGGACGCGCGGAGCCGCGTGGGCAACTCCCGCGTTTGTCCGAGTAACTGAGTCATGTGAAATAAATCGTGTGTCGAGAGGGCCGCGCCGTTCGCGGCAGCCGGTGTTTACTCGTAGTTCGACGCGGCGACCTTCTCGCGCTGGGTCTGGAGGCGGTCGTCGGGCAGCGCGAAGTAGTCGTTGCCCTGGACGAAGATCTCCTGCCCGAAGTCGCTCAGCAGGAAGTTGATGAACGCGGCCTCCTTCCGGGAGGTGTCCTGCCAGGTGTACGCGTGCAGGTCACGGGAGAGCGGATACTCGGCGGCGCCGAGGTTGTCGCCGTAAGAGTACGTGGTGCCGTCGATGACGAGGTCGAGCGGCGGGGTGGCGCCGTCGGGTTCGACGAACGCCAGCGCGATGTACGCGATGGCGTTGTCCGCTTGCCCGATTGCCTGCTGGAGCTGCTGGTTCTGTCCGAAGCGCTGGTCCGGGCTGATGGGGGCTTCGGGGTCGCCGAAGACGTTCGCGCGGAACGAGGTGTCAGTACCGGAGCCCTCGGCACGGCCGAGGGCGAGGATGTCGCGGTCCGGGCCCCCGAGCTCCGACCAGTTCGTAATCTCCTGGCGGTATATCTGCCGGAGCTCCTCGATGGTGATGCTCTCGACGCCGGCGTCGGCGATTTCGCTGCTCGTGACGATGGGCTGGCCGTCGACACCGACGACGTGGTCGACGAAGTCGTCGAGGGTGCTGTCGTCGGCGTCCGGGAGTTCGGCGGCCGCGGACGCACTGGCGTCCCCGATGTCGACGCGACCCTCCATGACGCCCTCGATACCGGTGCCGGAGTGGCTGAGCGCTATGCTCGCACGGAACGGCGGGTTCGAGCGCTCGCCCGTGGGTTCGTAGCCGTACTGGCTGGCGAAGTAGTCGGCGAGCCGCATGTCGGTGCCGTACTCCTCGGCCCACTCGGTCGGCCAGTAGTCGCCGTCGCCGGCCTCGGGGTTGGAGTTCCAGTAGCTCCCGCCGGTGTTCGTAATGGGGAATACCGTCGAGGAGCCGTCTGCGGTCAGGACGCTGGTGTCCATCTCGTTGGACTGCCCGCCGGCAGTCGTCTCCTGGTCGCTGCCGGTGTCCGCGGTGGTCGGCTCGCTGGTGTCGCCGCCGTCGTCGCTGTCGCCCCCACTCGAACAGCCTGCGACCGTGGCGACGCCTGCTGCGCCGGCAGTCGCGATGAATTTCCGCCGCGATACGAGGTCGGACAGACGCGTCGAATCCTGCGCCATCACGTGAACGGAAGACATTCCACTATATGAACTATAATATGAGTGATATATACGGCTGTGAGGTCGGCGTAACTGTTTGTTTGTGAAGGTCACCCACTGAGCGCTATATAGCCGTCCGGACGGAATCCAAACCCCTATACTTGTTTAGGGCGGCCTAAACTCCATGGGCGGGAAACGCGAGCCGTTCACGCGTCGACAATATCTCAAGGGAGCGAGTACGGCGGCTGCCGCCGGCCTTCTCGCGGGCTGCGCCAGCCCCGACAGCGGTGACGCCGACGCCACGAACGCGAACACGAACACGCCGGTCGACACCTCGCAGATGGCGACCCTAGCGCCCGTCGGCGACGTCACGTTCGACGAGCCGCCGGAGAGCGCGTTCGTGCTGTTCCCGCAGTACGCCGACATGGCCGTCGCGCTCGGATGCGGCGACACCGTCAACTCCCTCTACGTCCCGGAGATGTCCGGCACGACGATGAACCACTACTACGAGCGCCTCGACGGCGTCTCCTTCGAGTGGGAGGGTCTGCCGGACCCGTTCGGCGACGGCCTCAGCAAAGAACAGCTGTACAACCTCGACAGCGACGTGCACTTCCTCGACCCCGCGTACCTCGTCACGCAGGACAACTGGTCGGTTGGCGACATCGAGGACATCACGACGAACGTCGCGCCGTTCTTCGGGAACTTCTACAGCGGCACCCACTCCCAGCCGCCCGAGCAGTACCGCGACGCCTACGAGTACTACACGCTCTGGGAGGTGTTCGGCCACGTCGCCGACGTCTTCGGGGAGCGCGAGCGCGCCGAGGCGCTCCGCGAGGTCCACGACGACCTCCTCGCGACCATCGAAGCCGACCTCCCGCCCGAGGAGGACCGCCCGACGGCGGTCCGCGTGACGTACAGCGACGGCAACTTCTACACGTACCACCTCAACAAGCCTGGCTACTGGCTGGCCGACACCCGCCCGCTGGGCGCCCACGACGCGTTCGCCGACGAGGACTGGTCGAGCCTCTGGGGGACCGTGGGCTACGAGACGATGCTCGACGCCGACCCCGACGTCATCCTCCACCTCTGGGGCGCGACGCCGAACTACGACATGGCGTCGGTGCGCGAACAACTCCGGAACAGCGACGCGGGCGGCCGGCTCTCCGCGCTGGAGAACGACCGCGTCTACGCCTCCGGGATGCGCTACCAGGGCCCGCTGATGAACCTCTTCCAGCTGGAGATGACCGCCAAGCAGCTCTACCCGGAGACGTTCGGCGAGTGGCCCGACTACCAGAACGGCGACCACTACCCCGAGATTCCGGCCGACGAACAGCTGTTCGACCGCGAGCGCGTCGCTAACATCGTCACCGACGGCGCGTAACGCCGCGCTCCGTCTCTGCTTGCTCGCAGAATTGCTCGATGCGGTCGTCCATCGCGGGGTGCGTGGAGAACCACCGCTCGACGCCGTCTTCTTCGTTGCGACGCCGGGACAGCGGCGCGAACAGGCCGCGCGGCTCACTGGCGCGCTGAATCTTCCGGAGCGCGGACGCCAGCACGAGCGGCGCGCCGGTGACGTCGACCGCGCGGTCGTCGGCTTCGAATTCGCGCTTCCGGGAACGCGCGCGGACGACCAGCGTGAGCGCGACGAACGCGACGAGCACCAGCCGGCCGATGCGCTCGTGGAACGCCAGCCCCGAGTCCGCGCCCGGTCGGCCGCGTGCCCACGCGAGCAGTCGGTTGCAGCCGCGCGCGAGCAACGCGACCGGCAACACGAGCACCGCGAGGAAGCCCACGAGCGTGCGGCCGACGGCGAACGCCAGCGACTGCACGAGGCTGTCCCGGCGCTCGATGTGCGCGAGTTCGTGCGCGAGCACGGCCTCGAACTCGGCAGCATCGAGAATGCGGAACAGCGACTCGTCGAAGACGACCGCGCCGCCGGGCCCGCCGAGGCTGATGGCGTTCGGGACGGGCATCCGGGCGACGTACAGCGTCGGCGCCTCGACGCCCATGCGGTCCGCCAGCGACTCGAGCACGCGGTAGGCGCGGGGCGCGTTCCGGGGTTCCAGTGGGACGGCGTGCAGTTGTGCGAGCACGCGCGCGGTGCCGACGCGGTAGCTGAAGTAGCCGAACACGACGGTGACCGTGGCGACGACGCCGAGCGCGGTCACCGGGGAGACGTCCGCGGAGAAGACGACGACCAGCGCCCAGAGCACGACCGCCGCGGCGACGACGTGCCAGACGAGGGCGGCGACGCCGACGAGCACCATCAGGAGGCGGCGGCCCAGACCCATGCTCGGGGGTAGTTTCGGAGCCCACAAACGGCTGTCGGCGGACGGTACGTCGAACCCCGACGACGCGCGTACGACGACGCTGGCCGTTCCGAAGCGCTATTCACGGAGGGGATTCACCTACCGGGCATGTACGAAGGGGTGGCGAACTGATGCGCATTCTCGTCGTCGGCGCTGGCGAGGTTGGGTCGAGTATCGCCAGCAGCCTCTCCGACGCCCACGAAGTCGTGGTCGTGGACGTCGACCCGGAGCGCGTCGAATCGCTGACCTACTCGGAGGACGTGCTCGCGGTCACCGGGGACGGCACCGACCTCGACGTCCTCAGGGAAGCCGAAGTCGAGAAGGCCGACGTCGTCATCGCGAGCACGGACGACGACGAGACGAACCTCGCGACGTGCGCGACCGTGGACACCGTCAGCGACGCGTTCACCATTGCGCGCGTGGAGCACACGAACTACCTCGACACGTGGCGCGAACACCACGGCGCGTTCGGCGTGGACTTCATGGTGTGCACGGACCTGCTGGCGGCGGAAGCCATCGTCCGCGTCGTCGGCCTGCCGACCGCGCGCGACGTCGACCCGTTCGCGGGCGGGTCGATTCAGATGGCGGAGTTCGAGGTGCCCGAGGACAGCCCGATAGCCGGGGAGACGGTCGCGGAAGCCGACCGCTTCGACGAACTGACATTCGTCGCCGTCATCCCGGAGGGCGCCGACCACGCCAGCGTCCCGCGCGGGGACACCGTCATTGAGGGGAACTCCCGCGTGGTCGTCGTCGGGCGACCGGCCAGCGTCCGCGAGTTCGCGCGCGCCATCGACCCGGCCAGCGCGGCCAGCGAGGTCGAGGACGTCGTCATCGTCGGCGGGTCGACGACCGGCCAGCTCACCGCCGAGTCGCTCGTCGAGCGCGGCATCTCGGTGCGCATCATCGAATTCGACGAGGACCGCGCCCGCGAACTCGCGGAGTTGCTGCCGTCCGTGACGGTGTACTCCCACGACGCCACCGACCCCGAGTTCCTCTCCCGGGAGCACATCAAGGACGCGGACGTGGTCATCGCGACGGTCGGCAGCGACGAGCGCAGCCTCCTGGCGGCGCTGCTCGCGAAACGCGAGGGAGCCGAGCGCACCATCGCCGTCGTCGAGCAGGCGCGCTACGTCGACCTCTTCGAGACCGTCGGCGTGGACGTCGCGGTCAACCCCCGCCGGGTGACCGCCGAAGAGATCACGCGGTTCACGCGGGAGCGCCGCGCGGAGAACGTCGCCATCATCGAACCCGGCGGCGCGGAGGTCGTTGAGGTCGAAGTCGACGAGGACAGCGTGCTCGCCGACCGCACCATCGAAGAGGGGATGAGCGACCTGCCCGGCGGCGTCGTCCTGGGCGCCATCACGCGCGGCGGGGAGTACGTGACCCCACGCGGGAGTACGGTCGTCAAAGCCGGCGACCACGTCGTCGCGTTCGTGCAGGCCGACGCCCTCGAAGAGGTGACGTCGAAACTATGACCGCGAGTCAGCCGAGTCTATGACCATTCGCGTCGACTGGCGGGACAGCCTCGCGCTCGTCGGCACGGTCGTGAAGTGGCTGACCGTGCCGCTGCTCGCGCCGGTGGCGGTCGCGCTCTACTACGGCGACGGCGGGCTGGCGGCGTTCGTCGCGACCATTATCGTCGCGTTCGCCGCGGGGTCGGCGCTGGAGACCGTCGGCGACCCGACGGACCTCGGCGCACGCGAGGGGTTCCTGATGGTCGCGTTGACGTGGCTCGCGGCGAGCATCGTCGGCGCGCTGCCGTACCTGTTCGCGGCTCACGGCATCCCCGGTGTCGTGGCCGCGTCCGCGCCCGGCTCCGCGCTCGGCAACCCCGTGAACGCGCTGTTCGAGACGATGAGCGGGTTCACCACCACCGGGGCGACAGTGATGGGGGACATCTCCTTCGACACACACTCCCACGCGGTGTTGCTGTGGCGCCAGCTCACCCAGTGGCTCGGCGGCATGGGTATCGTCGTGCTCGCGGTCGCCATCCTCCCCGAACTCTCCGTGGGTGGCACGCAACTGATGGAAGCCGAAGCGCCCGGCCCGAGCATCGAGAAGCTCACGCCCCGCATCGCGGAGACCGCGCGGGCGTTGTGGCTGGCGTACGCGGGCATCACCCTCCTCGAAATCCTGTTGCTGTACGGCCTCCACCGCACCGGCTACGCGCCCAACATGGGGCTGTACAACGCCGTCGCACACGGCCTCACGACGATGGCGACCGGCGGGTTCAGCCCGGAGGCGCGCTCCATCGAGGCGTTCTCCGGCATTGTCCAGTGGGTCATCGTGCCGTTCATGTTCGCGGCGGGGACGAACTTCGCGCTCATCTGGCAGGCGTTGACCGGCGACACGGAGGCGCTGTTCGGCGACTCGGAGTTTCGCTTCTACCTCGGCGTCGTCGGCACCGTCACCGCGCTGCTGGCCGGCCTCTTGTTCACGGGGCCGGTGCTCGGCATCCGGGACGCGGTCGGCCCCGTCGCCGGCAACCTCGAAGCGTCGCTGCGCCACGCCGCCTTCCAGGCCGCGTCCATCGTCACCACCACCGGGTACGCGAGCATGGACTTCGCGGAGTGGGGCAACGCCAGCCAGTACGTGCTGTTCATCGCAATCTTCCTCGGCGGGAGCGCGGGCAGCACGGGTGGCGCGGTGAAGATGGTGCGCTGGCTAGTCATCCTCAAAAGCCTCAAGCGTGAACTGTTCGTGACCATCCATCCCGAAGCCGTCAAGCCCGTCCGGCTGGGCGGCCGCGCGCTCGACGAGAAGGCGGTCCGGGGCATCTACGCGTTCACCGCCGTCTACTTCGCGCTGTTCGTCGCCGGCACTATCTTCGTCGCTATCGACGTCACGCGCATCGAACAGTCGCTGACCGCGCTGGAAGTGATGAGTTCGGTCGCCGCGACCCTCGGGAACGTTGGTCCCGGGTTCGGGCTCGTCGGCCCGATGGGGTTCTACGAGTTCCTCCCCGAGACGACGAAACTCGCGATGGTCGTGCTGATGTGGATTGGCCGGCTGGAAGTGCTGCCCGTGCTCGTGTTGCTGACACGAGCGTACTGGAAGTCCTAGCGACAGTTCCAGCCACGAATTCCCGGACCGAACCCACCTTCAGTACGGGTGACACACTTACCTTCCGACGACGCGTAGGGCACCGTATGGCCCTCAGTGTTTGGGAGGTGTTCCTCACTCTATTCGGGGGTGGCGAGGACTCCGAGGAGGAGGAGGAAGCCGAGAGCCGCTTCGTCCCGTCCCCACTGGACCTGTCCGTCCGAATCGGCCACGGTGGGTCGGACAGCCAGCGAGTCCGGGAACTCGCCGAGATGAGCGAACGTGCGGAAGAAATCGAGGAGGAACGCGGTAACTGAGCACCCAGACTCGGCGATGCAGCGGTCTGGAAGGTGTCTAACTCGCGACGTCGTGTGCTACTCGAAGTTGGTCAGCCGAGCAACCGTTCGAGCAGCGACCGGCTGCGCTGTTTCTCCGCGAGCACGACGGAGCAGTCCACTTCGTCGATAACGTCGAGCACGAGCGACCCCGTGACGAGACGCCCGAGGAGGCCGCGCTCGGTCGCGCCGACGACGAGCATCGACGCGTCTTCGGCGGCGGCCGCGATGGCGGTCTCGACGTCACCGGACTCGATGCGCAACTCGGCGTCCGAGAGGCCCTGTTCGTCGGCCCACGCTTCGAGGAAGTCGCGGCCGGCCTCGGTGTCGTCGGCGACATGCAACAGCGTGACCTCGCTGCCGAACTGCTCGCGGAGGTAGCGCGCGATGGCGGCGCTGAGCTCGCTGTCCGGGCCGCCCGCGGTCGGGACGACGACGCGCGAGGGGTCGAACCCGCGGTCCTTGAACACGAGCACGTCACACGGCAGGTCGCCGGCGAGTTCGTCGACGGCGGACTCCGCGCGGCCCGGCGACCCGTGGCTGTCCGGCCCCCAGCCCATGACGAGCAGGTCGGCGTCATGGGTCTCGGCGGCGTCGAACAGTTCCTCGAAGGAGCGGTGCGAGAGGATAGTGTGAGTCTCGACGGGGACGCCGAAGTCCTCGGCGTCGGCGCGCGCGTTCTCGAGCAGTCGCTCGCTCTCGGCGGCGTCCGTGAATTCGTCGAGGTGTTCGTCGGCGTACGCGAGGCTGGTCTGGTCGGGCACCTGCACGACGTGCACGGCGACGACGCGGCCGGCGTTTGCCTTCGCCGCGGCCGCGCCCAGCGTGATGAGGTCGGTCTCGTGTTCGGGGTTCGCCAGCGGCACGAGCACGCGATAGTCCGATCCGTCCGGTGCAATCGACTCCGCGGCGGAGACGGCGGCGTCGGGCGCGGTGTCGGGGTTCGCCTGGAGGTACTGCGATAGGATGCCGGTCTTGGTCGCCCGCGAGCGCGCGTAGACGAGGTACCAGGCGACGGCGAAGACGACGAACGCCGCGGTCGCCGCGACGATGGTCGGGTTGATGAACGCGATGAGCGCGAACGACGTGATTGCGCCGAGAATCGGCGTCACCGGGTAGAACGGGACGCGGAAGTCGGGCTGGTACTCGGGCGGGTCGACGGTCCGCATCACGACGAGCGCGACGTTCAACAGCCCGTAGATGACGAGGTGGAGCGTGCTCCCCATCGTCGAGAGGGTTTCGAGGTTGCCGAACAGTACGAACACGAGGATGAAGACGCCGGTGAGCCCGATTGCGCGATACGGTGTCGCGAACCGGTCGTGAATCGTGTTCAGGCTGTCGGAGACGAGTTTGTCCCGGCCCATCGCGAAGTTGATGCGCGAGGACGCGAGGATGGAGGCGTTCGCGGAGGAGGCGGTCGCGAGCAGGCCACCGAACAGCAACGCGACGGCCCCCGCCGGCCCGAGCAGTCGGCGGGCGACGTCCACGACCGCGGTGTCGTTACCGGCGACGAGTTCGTTCGGCACCGCGGCGAGTACGACCAGCAGGACGAGTGCGTAAATGAGCGTGACGAGGACGACGCTGCCGATGATGGCCCGCGGGAGGTTCTTCCCGGGGTCTTTGACCTCCTCGGCGACGCTCGTAATCTGGACGAATCCGAGGTAGGAGACGAAGACGAGCCCGGTGACGGGCAGCACCGTCGAGAAGCCCTTCCCCTCGCGGACGAGCGGGAGCAGCGAGTTCAGGTCCGCATTCCACGCGCCGACGGCGGTGAACACCGCGAGGATGGCGACGAGCGTGACGACGATGACGTTCTGGAGGCCGCCGGTCTCCTTCGCGCCGACGTAGTTCACGCCGACGAAGAACGCCGCGCCGGCGAGTGCGACGACCTTCGCGGGCGGCAGCGAGAGCACCCAGAGGTCGACGGCAGGAACGGCGAGGAACGTGATGACGTACTGGCCGAGGCCGAACATGTAGAACGCCGAGGCGAACGCCAGCCCCATCCAGTTCGCCCACCCGGCGATGGAGCCGAACATCGGGCCCATCGAGTGGTTGATGTAGTAGTACGCGCCGCCGGCTTTCGGCATCGCGGTACCGAGTTCGGAGGCGGCCAGCGCGGTCAGTAGCGCGATGCCGCCACCGACGAGGAACGCGAGCGCGGACAGCGGGCCGGAGGTCTCGACGGCGGCGCCCGGCAGCACGAAGATGCCGGCGCCGATCATCGTCCCGACGCCGATGGTCAGCGCGGCCAGCGGCCCGAGGTCTTTCGCGAGTTCCTGGTCACTCATCGGCGTCCTCCGCCGGGAACACGACGACCGGGAGCTCTGCTCGCTTCACGAGGTCGCGGGCGTGGTCGCCGGCCAGCAGGTCGAGCCAGCGGTTGCTCTCGCGGGGCGTGAACGCGACCGCGCTCGCGCCGTGGTCGTTGGCGGCGGTGAAGATGCCGTTGACGACCTCCTCGGCGAAGCGGAGGTCCGTCTCGCAGGCGACGCCGGCGTCCGCGCAGGCGTCCTCAACGACCGCGAAGACGTCCTCGGCGAACAGCTCGCGCTGTTCGACGCTGGCCTTGTCCATCGTGCCGCCGCCCTTCTCGACGACGTGGACCGCGACGACGGAGCCGCCGGCTTCTCGGACGCGAGGCAGGACTGCGTCCATCGTCGTCTCCGCGTCGGCCTCGCTGGCGACCGGAACGACGACCAATTCGAGGAGGTTACCCACTGCAACCACCTGTTTCGAACGGCTCGCGGACACCCGCTCCTACGGGTGTTGGGCGTGAGAATCTCATATTCGCGGATGTGTACCGCGTACCCTTATACTTTCGACTCTCCGACGGCCTCACCGGGATTCTCAGAGTTCGACTGCCCACAGTTTGAAGTCCGCGGGGAGGTCGTAGACGTTCTGGAAGAGGGCGTCGACGAACTGGCCGACGCGGTCGTCGTCGGCGCGCGCCTCGATGCGGACGTTCGTCCCGGCGTCCTCCTCGGCTGACTCGGCGGGGATAGTCTCGCGTTCTTCGATGGTGAAGGCACCGAAGCGGGAGACGACCGTCGCCAGCCGGTCGAGCTCCTCGTCGGTGCAGTCGAGGTTGAGCGTGCCGTCGGCGAACTGCACCCACGGCGGCAGGAACTCGGGGTCGCCGCTGGGGTCCTCGTCGGCTTCCAGCGTGCAGAACGCGCTGTCGCGCTCGCGGTGGGCGGCGATGGCGTCCGCGACGAGCTCGATGCGGCCGGCGTCCGTGTCGGCGTCGAATCTGGTCATAGGTGAGGTTGGCGGCCCGCCCACAAAGCAGGTCGGATGTGCGAGTTAGTTCGGCCGGAAACAACACCTCCTTAATCGAGGCCCGGAAACGAGACGGTATGAGTAACCCGCGAATCCTGATTCTGGGCGCGCCGGGCGCTGGCAAGGGCACGCAGAGCCGCCGTCTCGCCGAGGAATTCGGCATCGAGCACATCACGACGGGGGACGCGCTCCGCGAGAACAAGGGAATGGACATCAGCCACCTCGACCTGGAGTACGACACGCCCGGCGAATACATGGACGCCGGCGAACTCGTCCCGGACGAGGTCGTCAACGAAATCGTCAAGACCGCCCTAGAGGAGGCCAACGGCTTCGTCCTCGACGGCTACCCGCGCAACGAGAGCCAGACGGAGTATCTCGACTCCATCACGGACCTCGACGTCGTGCTCTACCTCGATGTCGACGAGGACGAACTCGTGCGCCGGCTGACCGGCCGCCGCGTCTGCGAGGACTGCGGCGCCACCTACCACGTCGACTTCAACCCGCCCGAGGAAGCGGGCGTCTGCGACGAGTGCGGCGGCGACCTCTACCAGCGCGAGGACGACACCGAGGAGACCGCCCGCGAGCGCATCGAAGTGTACGAGGAGAACACCGCGCCCGTCGTCGAGTACTTCCGCGACCAGGGTGTGCTCGAAGAAATCGACGGCGAACAGACCCCCGACGAGGTCTGGGAAGACGTCAAGGCCACCGTCGAAGCGCGCGCGAACTGACGGACGGACCGCCGGAAAGCGTTTTCTCGCCGAACGACTCGTCGGTAGTTCCGTAAGAGGTTCAAGCGGCCACCGCAAAGAACAGCCAAGAAGATGTCTCGAACCGCGGAGAAAGTCCGCTCGCTGGTCCGCGAGGACCCCGAACTGGCCGACGTACTCGAAGACCTCCTCGACCACGAGGGTGAGATTCGCTGGCGGGACGTCAAGGGCGACGTCTCCAGCGGCCAGTGGGGACGCCTACTGGAGAAAGACGTTCTCGTGGAGTCGGGCGAGGGCTTCGAATTCGCGGACCCAGACGGCGTCCGCGAGGGACTCGAACCCGAGGAGGAACTCGACGAGAGCCCGGAATCCTCGTCGTGGTCGAAGTGGGACAAGCTCGCGGCAGTCGGATCGTTCGCCGCGATTCTCGGCTACAACTTCCAGCCGATTCAGAACACCATCGGCGGGGCCGTCGAGGTCGTGCTCGGGCCGCTGGACGCGATGCTCCCGTTCTACGTCGTCGTGATGGCCCTGGCCGTCCTCACGGGCCTGTACTCCACGCTCCTGCAGGCGAACCTCACGGACATGAGCAAGATGTCGAAGTACCAGGAGCGCGCCCAGAAGCTCCAGGACAAGATGTCCGACGCCAAAGAGCGCGGCGACGAAGCCGAAATAGAGCGCCTCCGCGAGGAGCAGATGGAGGCGTTCGGCGACCAGGCCGGCATGCTCAAAGAGCAGTTCCGCCCGATGGCGTGGATTATGCTCCTGACCATCCCGGCGTTCCTCTGGATGTACTGGAAGCTCGGCACCGGGCAAGTCACCGGCGAGGAAGTCCAGATGGTCCTCCCGCTGATGGGCGAGGTCAACTTCAACACGGGCCGCGCGTTCGTGTTCCCCGTCTGGATCATCTGGTACATGGTCTGCTCGTTCAGCTTCTCGAACGTCATCCGGAAGGCGCTGAACATCCAGACGACGCCGACCTAGCGCCGCCACTTTTTGCGCTGCGTGGGGCGCGCTTCGCACGCCTCACTCGGCAAAAGCCGCGAAAAAGACACTCCTCCTTCGGTCCGCTTCGCGCTCACGGCGACGCCGTTCGCGCATTTCGAGGCGCGTAGCGCCTCGCGTCGACAGAGTAGTCGCTGAAAGAACGAAACCCGAAGCCGCGACTAGAGCGGCGTGCCTTCCGTGCTCTGGGCGTTCTGCGCGGCCTGCTGGCGCATCTGGTCGACCTTCTCGACGTAGTCGTAGCCGGGGATGACGCCCTGGAACCACGTTCCTTCGACGTAATTCACGAGCGCGAGCGCGTCGTCGGCCGCTTTCCCCGTGCGCGGGGAGAACGTGATTTCGACGGTGATGTCGCCGTCCTCGCGGGAGACGGATTCGACCTCGACGTCGTTCGCGAGCGTGACGCTGTCGGCGTCGACGACGCGGCGCTCGAACGTGTCGTACCAGCCGTCCTCGACGACGTCCGCCACGTTGTCGTTCGTCGCGGCGTCCAGTGTCGGCACGACGACCGTGATTTCGACCGTGTCGTCGCCGACTGTGACCGTGGCGTCCCAGTCGTTCGTCGTCGGGACAAACTCGCCATCGTCACGGGTGAAGCGCCCGTGGTCGGCGAGTTCCTGCTCGATGTGAGTCATTACGAGCTAGGAGGTGACGCTCGCAGTTGGGTGTTGCGCTCCGGGACTTCGACGCCCGTAAGTGGGACTGTCGCGCACGTTTCGGCGATTCGCTCGTGGCATGGAACTGAACTACCGCCGCGCGCTGACCGTGGTCGCGCTCGTCGCGGTCGGCGGGTTCGCCGGCGCGAACCTCCGCTACGCGGTCTCGCTGCTCGCGCCCGGCCTGCCCGGTACGCTCGTCGTGAACGCCGCCGGCAGCCTCGCTCTCGGCGTACTCGTCTACGTAGCCGCCGACAGCGACGTACTCGGGGAGCGCGCGCAGCGACTCCTCGGCACTGGCTTCCTCTCCTCGCTGACGACGTACAGCACGTTCGCTGTTCAGACTGCGGGCGTCTCGCCGAAACTGATGGTCGCGAACGTCGCCGCGAACTACTTGCTCGGCTTCCTCGGCGTGGTCGCCGGGCGCGCACTCGTCGTTCGCTACGGAGGTGGCGCGTGATAGACCTCCTGCTACCGCCCCCGATGCTCGTCGGCGTCGGTGGCGCGCTCGGCGCTGTCCTCAGGTACGCGGTCGGCGAGGCCGTCCGGACTGAGGGCTACCCAACGGGCACCCTCGTCGTGAACGTTCTGGGGACGTTCGTGCTCGCCGCACTCACGTTCGCCGGCGCGAGCGACGACGCGATGCTGCTGCTCGGCACGGGAGCCTGCGGCGCGTTCACGACGTTCTCCTCGTTCAGCGTGGACGTCGTCGGCCTCGTGGAGAACGAGCGATTCGGCGCGGCCGCGTTCCACGCGCTCGGGAATCTGGTCGGCGCTGGTGTGGCGATTGGATTGGCGTGGCTGCTGGTGGGGTAGCTCGTAGCGACTGAGGTCAGAATTATTGCCAGCATTCGCGACGCGAGCGGTGTCAACTGCCACGGGCACGGTGGCCCGTGGCTTGTCAGTGGACTCACCGCGTCATACCCGAAGGGTTTTCGGGCGTTCACGGGTCGGCATCCCTGACTTCGGGGCCGGTTGACCGCGGCCCGTGACCGGCGACAACTGTTGGCCGCCGACCACTACCAGACTAGTGGGGTGCCATTCACTAAAGGACTGGTATGATGCAGTGAGTGTCGGCTTCCTCTCCGCCCACGGTACGCCGGGGAATCCGCCTTGGTTTTCTTTTGAAAAGCCCGAGCGTCGCGATTCACTCGCGGCGGAGCCGCGAGGCCGACGACCGAACGGAGCGAAGCGAAGTGAGGGAGGAGTGCTTTTGGTCGAGGTTTTGCCGAGGGCTGGCGGAGTCCTCGTGAACGAGGGCACGGGAGACCTCTGGTCTCCCGGAGCCAGCCCGCAGCGCAAAAGGTCGCATGCGAGGAGTGGGATTCGAACCCACGAACCCCTACGGGAGCGGGTCTTAAGCCCGCCGCCTTTGGCCGCTCGGCCATCCTCGCATTACGTCGTGGAGGCCGCGGGGAGAAGTCCGTTACGGTCCTACCAGTCGACGGAGAGCGTGCCGTCGCCGTGGGGGTCGGGCGCGATTTCCTCGTTCGTGCGGCGGTCGACGACGTGGATGACGCCGTCGCCTTTCTTCGCGGGGCAGGCGTCGGCGGCGGCGACGTTGTGGTCGAGGTCGTCCTCGTCGAAGAAGTACGAGACGGGCTTGGCCATGCCGGAGGCGAGGTCCATCTCCCAATTCGCCGAGACTTCCGCGCACTTGCCCGCGCCGAAGCACTTGTTCGCCTCGAAGACGAGTTTGTAGGGTTTCTCGTCGACTGGCGGGGCGTCGGTCTCGCCGATGTCGCTGGGGTCGACGGCGTCCGCGTCGTCAGTCATACGCAGAAATTAGTGCTGGAGGGCTTTGAAGTGTCGGTCGCCGGAGCCCGATTAGTCGTGAATCTCGACGGATTCGAGGACGACGTCGCGCTTGGGCTGGTCGTTGCGGTCGGTGTCGACGTTGCCGATTTCCTCGACGACGTCCATGCCGTCCGTGACCTTCCCGAAGACCGCGTGGCGGTCGTCGAGGTGGGGCTGGGCGTCCAGAGTGATGAAGAACTGGCTGCCGTTCGTGTCCGGGCCGGAGTTCGCCATCGAGAGCACGCCGGCGTCGTCGTGGCGGAGGTCGTCGTGGAACTCGTCCTCGAATTGGTAGCCGGGGCCGCCGCGACCGGTTTCGGTCGGGTCGCCGCCCTGAATCATGAAGTCCTCGATGACGCGGTGGAACGCGACGTCGCGGTACAGCGAGTCGCCCCGAACCTCGCCGCTCTCGGGGTCTTCCCACGTCTTCGTGTCGGGTGCGGGGTCGGCACCAGCGGCAGGGTCGTCCTTCGCGAGCTTGACGAAGTTCTCGACCGTCGTCGGTGCTTTCTCGTCGTACAGCTCGACCGTAATGTCGCCCTCGCTCGTGTGGAGGGTCGCCTTCTTGGTCATACCCTAGAGGAGGCGACGAACTCGGATAACGCTACCTACTCGGACCGACTAGAACGAGCAGAGGTCCGCGAGGAGGCTCTCCGCGCGCCCGCTGGCGATGACGTCCGTGGCGGCTTCGATGCCCTCGTCGATGGAGTCGACGTCCTCGCCGGCGTACATGCGGAGCGCGGCGTTGAGTTTGACGGCGTCCGCGAATTGGTCGCGGTGGTCGCCCGCGAGCACGTCCGCCGTAATCTCGGCGGAGTCGGCGGCAACGTCGTCAACGACGAGGTCCGCGCTCTCGATGTCCATGCCGTAGTCCTCCGTCTCGATGGTGAAGTCCTCCAGGTCCGAGCCCTCGGACCACTCGGCGACCGTCGTCGAGCCGGGGCGGATGTCGTCGTAGCCCTCCATCCCCTGGAACATGAGCACGCGGTCAAAGCCGACGTCCTCGCTCTCGCGGGCGGTCTCGACGACTTTCTTGGCGAACGCGAGGTGGTAGAACGAGCCGAGGTGGGTGTCGGCGTTCGCGGGGTTCGCGAGCGTCTCGACGGTGTTCACGAACGTCCGCACGCCCATGTTGTCGCGGCGGTCCCAGAGCGCGTCCACGACGGGGTTGAAGTTCGGCTGGTAGTAGAAGCCGAAGCCGTGCTCGTCGACCATCTCGGCGGACTCCTCGGGTTCGAGGTCAGTGCGCACGCCGAGTTCGTCGAGAACGTGCTTGTAGGCGTCCTGCTTCTGTGTCGGCACGCGGTCGCCGGAGTGGACGACGACCGGCGTCCCGGCGGCAGCCGCGACGACGCCGGCGGCGACGCCCAGAATCGCGGAGTCGCCTTTCCCGTCGTAGTTCGCGCCGCAGTCCACGGGGTCGGCGTCGGGTTCGGCGTCGACGACGCTCTCCCGGCGCATCGCGTCGACGTACGCGCCCAGTTCCTCGCCGTTGTTGCGCTTCCAGCGGTTCGCCAGCCAGAACGCGCCCAGCGTCGTCTGGTCGGGCGTCAGGTCGAGGATGCGCTCGAACGCCTCCATCGCCTGCTCACGGGACATGTCTTCGGCAGATTTCGGCCCGGATCCGACGACCTCCGTCATCAGGCGCTGTAGCGGCCACTCGCCGTGCGAATCACTCATGTCGACGCATTGGATTTCCACCGGCGTAAATCCACCCGGTTTCGGCGAGCGCACCCGAAATCGGCCCGTCGACGAACCGGTAAACAGTAGCCGACGCAGTCCCAACCGCGTGGTAATGGCCGCCGCCGACTGGCGCGAACGCATCGACGACGTGGACGCACGCCTCATCGACGAGTACCAGAGCGGGTTCCCGATTCGGGAGCGCCCGTTCGAAGTCGTCGCCGACGACCTCGGCGTCACCAAATCGGAGGCGCTCGAACGCGTCGAACGCCTCCACGAGGAGGGCGTCTTCCGGCGGTTCGGCGCCGTCCTCAACCCGCCCGTCATCGGGTCGTCGACGCTCGCCGCCGTGCGCGCGCCCGCCGACCGCGACGAAGAGGTCGCCGACGTCATCAACGGCTACCAGCAGGTCAACCACAACTACCGCCGGGACCACGAGTACAACCAGTGGTTCGTCGTCACCGCGGGCAGCCGCGAGAAGCGCGACGAGATTCTCGCGGAAATCGAGGAGCGGACGGGCTGCGAGGTGCTGAACCTCCCGATGCTCACGGACTACTACATCGATCTCGAGTTCCCGGTGGTGAACGGCGACAGATTTGCGCGGGAGAGTCTCGACAGCACCGAGGTCTCCGCGACCCGCATCAGCGAGAGCGCGGCGGGCGACCTCTCGACGCTGGACGCCGACCTCCTGCTTGCGATTCAGGACGGCTTCCCGCTGTCGGCGACGCCGTACCGGGACATCGCGGACGCCATCGGTGCGCCCGTCGAGGACGTTCTCGACGCCACCGAGCGCCTGCTCGCGGACGGCTGTATCAAGCGCGTGGGCTGCGTCGTCAACCACGTCGTCACAGGCTTCGACGCCAACTGCATGGTCGTCTGGGACGTCCCCGACGACGAACTCGACGAGCGCGGCGTCAGCGTCGGCGAACTCCCCTACGTGACGCTCTGTTATCACCGCCCGCGCCGCCCCGACCAGGACTGGCCGTACAACCTCTTCACGATGATTCACGGCCGTGAGAGCGACGCCGTCGACGAGAAAATCGACGAACTTGCCGACGACTACCTGCCGTTCGACCACGAGCGCCTCTACTCCGAAGAGACCCTGAAGCAGACGGGCGCGCGCTACGACGACCTGGTCGGCGAGTAACTCTCGTTCGGTCGGGCGTCGCTACTGTTTTCGAGGCGGTCGAGGGGAGAATTCAAGTGGCGTCCGACGCCGATGCGGTCGGCGACTTCGCTCGCTACTCGCGCGCGGTGGTGTACAGAATCGGCGCGATGACGAGCAACGCGACGCCGAGGAACCGGTACGTGAACGGGTCGCTGCCGAGCTGTGAGGCAGGCGTCACAAAGAAGACGACGCCGAACAGCGACGCGTTCAGAGCCACGACCTTCCGGGAGCCGAGTGGGATACTGCCGACGATGGACAACGCGAACAGAACGAGGAGCGCGTGCCCGACGTGGTAATTCACGAGGAAGTCGTCGACGAGGGGCAGCGGTGTGAACGCCATTGCTGGCTGGATTTCGCCGCGAAATCCCCTTTAAGGTTCCGTTCCGCCGTCCGGTCCGGTGAGGTCGAGGGGACGAATCCACCCGTACCACACGACCAGCACCATCGACGCGTAGCCGACGGCCCACACCGCCGCGCCAACCGTCGAGAAGCCGGCCTGGTGCAGGAAGTAGTTCGCGACCCCGGGGACCACGACCCCGGCGGCGATGACGAGTCCGAGCGCCACGCGTGAATCCATACCAGAGCGTTCGCGCTCCGCCCGCGTCAAAGCCCCGATTCCGCGCTCGCCCCGACGAACGCGCTCGCGGTGCCGTCGCTCTGTTCGTCGTTCGATGCAGGAAAGTGCTGACCGCGACGTGTGGCGACGCGCCAGCGGGGACACTGAATCCCGCGACGTCGAGGCCGAATCGAGTGGGGCGTGGGGGCAGTCGGCCTCGACGGTCAGCGGGGGAGGGGACCAACGGGCACCGGGTTGGGTCTCGATGCCCACGTCCCCGTACCCGCCCATCCCTACTCAAAGCGGCGCGCAGTCGCAGCGCGTGCAAAAACCCCGTCAGTCGACGAGTTGGCGCGCCATCCACTCCTCGCTGGCCTGCCCGAGCATCGCCTCCCAATTCGGGAACGACGTGCGCGCCGCGACGTACTCGTCGAACGCCGCTTCGTCGATAGCCGCGAAGTCCGACCGCGTCGCCACCTCCCAGTCGCTGTCGTCGAGGAACCCCCGGAACGTCGCCGCGTCCGTGTGTCGCTCCATGAACCCCGGCGTGAACAGTTCGCCGAGCGCCGCGTCGTCGCCGCTCAACGCCGCCGCCCGCTCGTGGAGGTCGTCCACGAGCTCGGTTACGTCGTCAGTCATGGGTGGGCAGTAGCGGCGAGAGAGGAAAACGGTTCGGGAGGGTTGCGCTCCGAGCGATTTCCGAATCACAGAAGCACCGCTACGCTGTCAGTAAGTGGGAGGAAACAGAGTGGGCCAGTCCGGATTTGAACCGGAAGCTTCCACCTTATCAGAGTGGCGCTCTACCTAATTGAGCTACTGGCCCAACGCATCCCGACGTTTGCCGCTGGTACAATTAAGGGTTTCCTTTCTACAGCGCGCCGTCGTGCGTTACCGGGCGTCGGTATCGTCGCCGTCCTCGAATTCCACGTCGTAGGAATCCTCGTCGAGGTCGATAGTGTCGTCGTCGCTACCGCCCGCTGCGCCCGGGCCGAACGGCCCGCTACCGCCGGGGCCACCGTCGCCGCCCGCGCCGGCGAACGGGCCGCCGCTGTCGTCGTCGGGGAAGCCGAACGTGTAGACGTTCCCGGTGGCGAACCCGCCCGTCTTCTGGTCGAGTTTGGGCTTGATGACCCACTCCTTGACGGCGTAGCGGAATGGGTAGCGCGTGAGCGGGAAGACCAGCAGGAAGCCCAGCGCGTCCGTCAGCAGACCGGGCGTGAGCAGGAACGCGCCGGCGGCGATGAGCAGCCCGCCGTCGACGAGTTCGTCGGTCGGCGTCTTCCCTTGCGCGAGCGAGCGCTGGATGCGTCGGAGGGTGTGGCGGCCTTCCGCGCGCACGAATAGCGTGCCGAGCAGGGCGGTGAGGACGACGAGCGCGACCGTCACCTGCCATCCGACCTGCCCCGCGACGAACACCAGGAAGAGGGCGTCCGCCAGCGGAATCACGAGGAGCGCGAGGAACAGCCACCGGAGTCGGGGCATACGCCGGGGTAGCCGTCCGCGATTCATAGCCTTTCTGTTGCACGGGGAGGCGTTCGCCCGTGTCGAAACGGTTTCCCGGGTTCGCCGCGCAGCGAACGTATGGACGAGTCCGCCGACGCGACGCGCGTGGAGTGGCGCGAGTGGGGCGAGGAGGCCTTCACGGAGGCTGCCGAGCGCGACGTGCCGCTCTTGGTGTCGCTGGTGACGTCGTGGAGCGACTGGTGCCGGCAGATGGACGAACGGACGTACGCCGAGCCGCGCATCGCCGCGAACGTCAACGACGACTTCGTGCCGGTGCGCGTGGACGCCGACCGCCACCCACGGGTCCGGGAGCGCTACAACATGGGCGGGTTCCCGTCGACGGTGTTCGTGACGCCCGAGGGCGACCACCTCGCTGGCGCGACGTTCCTCGAACCCGAGGGGTTCCGCCAGGTGCTCCAGCGCGTCCGCGAGACGTGGGACGAGAAGGGCGAAGACGCGGGGAGCGTGCCGCGCGCGCTCCGCGGCGGCGAGCCACCGGTCGGCCCCGTGAACGGCGACATCGAGCGCCTGCTCGCGGGCCAACTCGGCGAGCAGTTCGACCCCGAGCACGGCGGCTGGGGGACCGACGAGAAGTTCCCGCTACCAGCGACTGTCGAATTCGCGCTCAAGCGCGAGCGCGACCAAGCGTTGCGCACGCTCGACGCGGTTCGGCGCAATCTCGCGGACGACGTCGACGGCGGGTTCTTCCGGTTCGCGCACGGCCGGGACTGGTCGGACCCGCAGCGCGAGAAGGTGCTCGCGGAGAACGCCAGCCTCCTGCGCGCATTCGCGTCGGCGTATCTCCACACGGGCAGCGAGGACTACCGCGAGCCCGCCGAGCACACCATCGACTACGCGACGGGGACGCTGTGGACGGGTGAGGCGTTCGGCGGGAGTCAGGCCGCCGGCGAGTACTTCGAGCAGTCCGCGGACGAGCGCGCGAGCCACGCGGAACCGCCGGTCGACGAGACGGCGTACGCCGACGTGAACGCGCTCACCGCGGACGCCCTGCTCGCGTTCGCGGCGTACACCGACGACGACACCGCGACCCGGTACGCCGAGCGGACACTCGACTACCTCCGGGAGACGCTCGTCGACGGCGCGACCGTCCGGCACTTCGACGAGCCGGACGCACCCACGGGCTTGCTCGCGGACCGCGCGCGCGTCGTGCAGGCATTCGCGTCGGCCGCGCAAGTCCTCGGCGGCGACTACCTCGACACCGCAGTCATGGTCGCCGACGCCACCATCGACGACCTGCAGGACGCGACCGGCGCGTTCCTCGACGGCCCCCTGGAGGGCGCGGGCTTGCTCGACCAGCCGCTGCGACCCATCGACGACACCGCCGTGATGGCGGACGCGCTCGTCGACCTCCACTACCTCACGCGGGACGCACGCTACCACGAGGCCGCGTCGGACGCCGTCGGCGCGTTCGCCGGCGCCGCCGAGCGCATGGGCGCGCAGGTCGCGGCGTACGGCACCGCCGCGTCCCGGGTCGTCGCCGACCCGCTCGTCGTCGAAGTCGCGGACGAAGCCGGCAGCGACCTCCACCGCGCCGCGCTTCGCATGGCCGACCACGAGAAGGTCGTCGTCCCGGACGCCGACGGTGCATCGGGGACCGCGTGGCTCGTCGAGGCCGACGGCACGAGCGAGGCCGTCGACTCCCCCAAAGCGCTCGCGGACCTCGTGGCGAACGCTCAATAGCACTCGGGAGGCCACCGGCGTCCAACGAACCCCTCTCAATCGGGTTTCAAGGCGGCTCGCAGCGTATCCTCGGGTGATGGCGCACGAGCAACCTGATTCTCCGGTCGACCTCGACGAACTGCTCGACGAACTCCCGTACATCGAGGCCCGGCCGCCGGACCCACCCGAGTGAATTCCGCGGGCCGTAAACTGGGGCAGCGTTTTTCACGTCGGCTGTCGAATCGACAACGACATGGCTGACTTGCGGGACCTCGGCCTCTCCGAGTACGAAGCCAGTGCGTACCGTGCGCTCCTCCGAACCGGGCCGGCAACTGCCAAGGAGTTGTCCGAGGAGAGCGGCGTGCCGATGGGTCGCGTCTACGACGTGCTCGGGAGCATCGAGTCCCAACACCTCGTGCGCAGTCAGGCCGCCAGCCGCCCGAAGAAGTACGTCGCCGTCGAACCCGAGACCGCCCTCGACCGCCTGCTGGAGGACCGCAAGCGCGAACTCCGCGAGAAAGGCGACCAGTACGAGGCCGTCGTCGACGAACTCGAAGCCGACCTCCAGACGCCCTCCGAACCCGAGGAGGGGTTCTGGACGGCCGCGCTCGGCCCCGCGGACTCCCTGGACCTCCTGCTCGAACGCATCGACACCGCCGACGACTCCATCCGGCTGCTGGCGGGCTTCGAGTCCACGAGCTTCGACGTCGCGGACACCACCAGCCGCATCGTCGACCACCTCGAAGACGCACTCGAGCGTGGCGTCGACGTCTCCGTCCTCATCTCCCAGGACCTCTCCTCGAACATCCCCGACGAGGTCAACGAGCGCTACGTCGCCGTGCTCGCCGAACACCCCGGCTACGAAGTCCGCATCGGACCCGTCGTCGAGGGGAACGTCACCATCGTCGACGACGCCGAAGTCTGCCTAGAAGTAACGAATCCCGTCGAACCCGACGAGTCGTTCGCGATGATAGACCTTCACGACACGACGTTCGCCGCGGACGTCTACGAAGTGTTCGCGGAGACGTGGACCGACGCCGCAACCTTGGACTAACTACTCGTCGTCGACTTCCTGCTTCAGCGCGCCGAACTCCGCAATACGCTCGGCGTGAGCGTTGTGCTGATGGATGGACTCGTCGTTGGACTGCTTCATCGTGATAATCGCATCGTCGTCGAGGTGATCGAACTCCGCGACGACGCCCTCCGCCATCGAGCGCACGCAGTCCTCCACGAATTTCGCGTTCGCATGGGCGGCGTAGGTCATGTGGTCCTCGTCTGGGCGCTTCGCGAGATTATAGATGCGCGCGCTCATCGAATCCCGCGCAACCTCCACGATGTCCATCAGGTCGACGTCCGGGTCCCCGGAGGTCTCGATGGTGAGCGTCGCGTGCCCGCGCTGGCTGTGCCCGGCCTGGGGAACCTCCTGGAGGAACTCTTGGACGTTCTCCTCGCCGACGTCGAGCTCCTGAAGTTTCTCACGGGCGTGCTGGCTCATCATCTGCTGGCTGCACGGACACACCGTCATCCCGACGACGCGCGCGCCGATTTCCTCGCGGGTCGGCTCGCCCTCTTCGGCAGTCGCGGAGGCGACGATGTCGACGGTGCCTTGAGTCGGGCGGCCGCTGGCGGGCGTCTCGTCCTGAATCATCAACTCGGCCTCCATCTTCACGGTCGCCGTCGTCGTGTACTCGTGTTTGTCGAGCAGGCGCTCGGCGGTCTCCCCGCACATCTCCTCAACGCGGTAGACGGGCTCGGAGACGGCGTCTTCGAGGGTCTCGTCGATGACCTCCATGTTCCGGCTCATGTCGATGCCCTTCCGGCCCTGCGGGAGGTCGACGTACACCTCGAACTCCGCGGTCAACACGATGGGGCGCTTGTCCTCGCGGGCGATTTTCACGAGCTTCTCGACGCCCGTCACCCCGACCTGACTCAACCCCACGGCAACCTCCGGCTCTGTCGCCTGTACGTCCGGCAGCTGCTGGCTCATTGTCCCGCGGTACGGCTGGTGGCTCACTAACCCTTTCCGTTCCGGCGACCGGCTCCCGTTCACCGAACGACTACTTGAGTTTGTTCAGCGCCTGGAAGAAATCCGAGTCCGGCCCGGCGACGCGCGCCGGTTCGTCGGCTGCCTCGACGGTGATTACCTCGGGCGTCTTCACGCGCTGTCGGTTCGACCCGTCGCTGGAGACGACAGCGTACTCCGGGCCGTCCACGCGCACCGTCACCTCGCCGCCGACCGGCGTCAACAGCGGCGGCATCGCTTCGTCCGCGCACATGCCGTTGACGACGAACGCGCCGACGCCCGGCTGCACGAGCGGGCCGCCCTCGCTGAGGTTGTACGCGGTACTTCCGGTGGGTGTCGCGATTAGGACGCCGTCGGCGTGCGTCGCCTCGAACAGCGACCCGTCCACGCGCACTTCGAGGTCGATACCGTGGCCGTGGCCGCGCTGATCGCCCTGAATCACGACCTCGTTGAGCGCCGGCGTCAGCGACCACTCGCGCTCCCCCGACGCCGCCGCCCGCGGCACCTCGCGGTGGCGCACCTCGTCGGTCTCCCGGTAGCGTTCGACCTCCCGGCGCACCGCCGAGACGGCATCCTCCGGCGCGACCGCGTTCAGGAAGCCGACCTCCCCGAGGTTCACACCGAGCACGGGCGTCGACCCCGCGCCCCGAGCCGCGAACAGGAACGTGCCGTCCCCGCCGATGCTCACCACGAGGTCGCAGGCGTCGAACTCCGCGACCTCGTGGCCGTCGCCGTCGAGAGCGTCCGCCGTCGCCGTGTCCAGCCACACCTCCACGTCCTCGCCAGCGAGCATCTCGCGGACGTCCGCGGCGAGATACGCGGCCCGCGAGTTCCCCCGCTGTGCGACGATTCCAACGCGCATACGCTCACTCGGGGAGCCGTGCTTGAAAAACCCGCGGGCGGCGGAAACTACTTTTCGCTGTGTCCCGACCACCCGGACATGGAGCCGACGGCGCAGTGCGCCGCGGTACGGAGGCGTCATCGTGGCTGACGAGGAGGACGAAGACTGGTTCGAGAAAGCCTTCGAAGAGGAGACCGAGCCGGAATCCGAAGAGGCACCCGACGAAGAGCCGTCGGAGTCCGAATCCGAGGAGCCGACAGCCGAGCCGCCGTCGGAGTTCGGCGAGGAATTTCCGGGGGAGTCCGGCGAGGAACCGTCCGAGCCCTCCGAATCGCCGACGCCAGCCGGGCCCGAGGACGAAGCGGAGCCGGGCCCCGAGAGCGAGGTCGACGAGTTCGCCGAAGCGTTCGGCGGCGGTGGTGGTGGTGGCGAACCCGCGGGCGGCGAAGAAGACCTATTCGAGGACGACTTCGCGGCCGCGTTCGGCGGTGGCGGCGGCGGTGGCCCTAGTGCCCCGTCCGGCAGCGAGGACGACTTCGGGTTCGACCTCGACGCCGACGTCGGTGCGGGCGGCCCCGGCGGCTTCGAGGAGGACGAGGAGTACGAGTCCGACATCCCGCGCATCGACTTCGGCATCGAAGGCCTCGACGAGATGGTGCAGGGCGGCGTCCCCGAGCGCTCGCTCATCGTCGCCATCGGCGGAGCCGGGACCGGGAAGACCACGTTCGGCCTCCAGTTCCTCCACGAAGCCATCCAGAACGGCGAACGCGCCGTCTACATCACGCTCGAGGAGTCCCAGCAGCGCGTCGTCCAGAGCGCCACCGAGAAAGGCTGGGAGTTCGACCGCCACACCGAGGAAGGCAACCTCGTGGTCGTCGACATCGACCCAATCGAGATGGCCAACTCCCTCACCAGCATCCGCAACGAACTCCCGCGGCTCGTCGAGGAGTTCGGCGCCAGCCGCCTCGTCCTCGACTCCGTCTCCCTCCTGGAGATGATGTACGACGACCAGTCGGTGCGCCGCACCGAAATTTACGACTTCACGAAAGCGCTCAAGGACGCCGGCGTCACCACGATGCTCACCAGCGAAGCTTCCGAAGACAACCCCTTCGCCTCCCGCCACGGCATCATCGAGTACCTCACCGACGCCGTCGTCGTCCTCCGCTACATCCGCCCCGAGGACTTCCGGGAGACCCGCCTCGCCGTCGAAATCCAGAAGATCCGGGACGCGAACCACTCCCGCGAGACGAAGCCCTACGAGATCACCCACCAGGGTATCAGCGTCTATCGGCAAGCGAATATTTTCTAGAACGCAGTTTTTGCCAGCGAGAGGCCGGAGGCCGCGAGCGCAGCAAAAACTTGCGGAAAAAGCACTCCTCGCTCCCTATGGTCGCTCGTCGGCCTCGCGGCTTTGCCGCGAGTGAACCGCTCGCCTCGGGCTCTTCGAGCCACTCGGCTCGTGGATGCTGGTCGCTACCGGCTGCGTAGGTTCAAGTAGGAGAGTGGGACCAACCCAGGCCGTGACCTGAATCCGGCGCAGGTCGGTCGGGCGGGAGTGCGGCACACCGGCCTGCAGACGTTCGCGCCGCCTGTCAGCCCTACCTGACGATCGTCACTGGGACCGGCGAGCGCCGGACAACGCTCTCGGCGACGCTGCCGAGGAGGATGCGGGAGACGCCGGAGCGCCCGTGACTCCCCATCACGACGTGGTCGAAGTCGTTCTCCTCGGCATAGTCGACGATGGCGCGGCTCGGTCGCCCGACTTCGGTCGTCGTGTCGATGTCCTTGTCGTACTCGTCGGCGGTCTGTTTGGCGTCGTCGAACAGCTCCTCGGCGGCGTCTTTGGCCTGTTCGAACCACTCCTCCGAGTAGCCCGGTACGGTCGCCTGTGCCGTGTACCCGGCCTCAATGGGGTCGATGACGTTGATGGCCGTGATTTCGGCGTCCTTGAAGTGTTCGAGGGCGTACTCCAGGGCTTCCTTCGACTGCTCGGAGCCGTCGACGGGAACGAGAATCTTCGTCATGGTGTCGGCTCGAACTTCACCAGCCCGGGTGAAAATTCTATGGGCCGCGGACCGCCCGACGGGGCGTCCGTTGTCAGTCCCGGCCGTGCCGCGTGAGGCACGTCGGTAGCCCCTGAATTTCGACGGGCTCGGAGTTGTCCGGCGAGTAGACGACCATCTGACCCTTCTCCATGTAGGGGACCTTCGACTGCAGCGACGACGGAATGTTCACGGCGTTGATGGCGTCCTCGTCCCCGAGGTTCAACACGACCGTCGTGTTCACTTGCTTGAACACGGGGTCCGCGATGTCCTGGGGGTCCTGCGTGATGAGGAACAGCCCGAGGCGCTCCTTGCGGCCCTGTTTGGCTGCTTCCGTGAATTTCCCGACAACCTTGTTCGCCTGCACG